>CAYYPQ010000004.1:0-120419 GCA_964473615.1 uncultured Desulfobacteraceae bacterium | reverse complement strand
CCCTGCGATGGCCAAGACAGGACCCTCAAGGGTCATAACCGCCTCCATCTGCGTAAGGTTCAGGACATTTTCATAGTCGATCTCTTTTGACAATCCCCTGTCTCCTTTCGTATGCGTTCACAGGTTCAAAGGTTTACCGTTCACCGTTCAACGTTCAGGGTTAATCACCAGAGGGTGAATAGGGCAGGGCTGGCAGTGGGACCTTTTTGAGGCCAAAAACCAGGCCTGACGTTCCGATATTGCCCACTGTCATCAATATCATCGCGCGGCGATATGCGCTTGGAATTCTCTCACAACAAAGTCTATATTGGAACCACGCTACGAGCCTAAGATTCTATACCCAGACGCCGCCCCTGTAAATGCCTCAGACAGAATAGAAGGCCGAAAAAAGGCCGCACTGCAGGCCTTGACCGTCTCCTACCCTAGTTATCCCCAACTCCTGAACTCCTCGTATGTGACTCCGCAACGCTGTAGTGTCTTTTTCGATCAAACTGGCCGCTTCGGCGGTCAGAGGCGGCGCTGAACCCCGAACCTTTGAACACTTACCATTTACGCAAGCAGATATGACAGTCCAACAAACAAAAAATAGCATAGCACAAAAAACAGCCCTTCCAGCCTGCTAATAATGAATCCGGTCCTGCAACAAATGAAAAGGATCACGGATATGAGGAACATGGCCGAAAACTCAAATTGCATACCCCCAATATCCAAACTCATGGGATTGAACAGCCCCACAGTCCCTATGACCATACATATGTTAAATACATTGCTGCCCACGACATTGCCAATGGATATGTCGTGCTCCCCTTTGGCCCCGGCCACAACCGACGTGGCCAGCTCAGGCAGAGAGGTGCCCACTGCGACTATGGAAAGGCCAATGAAGACTTCACTAAAACCAAATTGCCTGGCAATGAAGATGGCCGAGTTGACAATGAAATGGGCGCCCCAAACAAGCCCGGCCATTCCGATCAGGACGAGGAAGATGTCCCAAAGGATATTCTTCCCTTTTCCTACTGGAATCGTCTCACTTGTCCCTTTTTTCTCCTTTGCCTTCACGATGCTCAATACCAGGAAAAATGCCAAGCCGGCCAGCAGGATAAGACCATCTAGTCTTCCTATTCGACCATCAAGGCATATCAGCCAAAACAATCCGGACGCCCCTACCATAAAAGGCATCTCCCGGCGCAGCAGTTTTTTGTCGACTTTCAAAGGCCTTACCAATGCGCTTGCACCGAGCACAAGGCCTATGTTGGCCACATTGCTGCCAAGGATATTTCCTAGTGAAACACCTACCGACCCCCTCACCGCCGCGATCAGGCTTACAAGGAGTTCGGGCGCTGAAGTGGCAAAGGCCACGACTGTCAGGCCAACGATAATCGGGCGGATTGAGGCAGAAAGGGCAAGGCGTGCCGCCCCTCTGACCATCCATTCGGAGCCTGAACAAAGCAGGGCAAGCCCGAGGCAGAGGAGAAGGACGTTGAGGATCATACTTGACCAAACAACTGCTGATTAAGATACGTGAATAGAGAAATCAGGACCACAATCACCAATGACAAGACAATGACGACAGGGATCAAAAACGCGCAAAACACCCTGAAACCGGAGGTCTCATGGATCTCGCGCAGGCCGATGATCTGGACAGTGAGCTGCCAGATACCCCCGACCCATCCCCCGACAACGGGTATAAGGCCCCATGCCTGAGCCGCCTGGGAATAACATACCACCCTGAAGGTGGCCTCGAATCCATTTCTCCCTCCCCTGACAATGAGGAGACACAGGTGAAGGATACTGCTGTATATCAGCATCCCTATTGTCACAACCGCCGGGATGATGACCATGATGATCAAGAAAAGGAGGCCCACAGTCAAATGGCCAAAGACAAATTGACCGAAAAAGGAAAGTCCACTGGATAATGCCAGGAATTGCCAAAAAAAACCAAACATACTGCCCAAAGAGCCCACCAGAAGGCCAAAGGCAAGAGGCTCACCGATCCCGTCCTTGAAACTCAAGGAACCGAAAAGGTCTTGAGGTGAAAAAAGCACGGCCTTAAAGGTGAGATAGATTCCAGGCCAGAGACCCAGATCGGCTCGTCTCTCCCAGGGGGCCCCCATGCGTGAAGACCCCTCAATGTATATATCACCCTCGTCTTTGACACTCGACCCGGATCCTTCCGCAACATGGCCCATGTCCTGTCTTGATAAAGAAAACTCAAAGCCCTGACCACACCGTGGGCATGTGGCCCGTTTGGTCCCCGCCGGGATCTTTTCCTTTGGCACCTGTTTGGAAAAATGGCAAAAAGGACAAATCAGCTCAACTGTCATTTTGTCAACCCTTCCTTTTGTGTAACTATTCATGGTAGTTAGGCTGTAGGCTAAAGGCTGTTAGTTTGTGACTACTCACGTAGTCAGGCTGAAGCTGTTTAGGCTGAAGGCTGAAGGGGTCAGAAGAGCGCGATTGTGGCGCTTTGGCGAAGAAACAGCAGATTTTTGCATCAAACATGGATTCAAAGTGTGCAGTATTCCCATTTTTCCTAATCCCGCGTCCCGCGGGACCTTCAGTCTATCCACCTGGGTAGTTACGTTAGTTTTTGCGCATCCTTCAACGATGTTTGATGGAACTGAAACCGCCGCTCTTCTCATTTGGGAAGTCAACCCATATATTCAAAAGCACCACTTCGTCAGCCAGTTCAAACGCTCTGAGCTTCGTATGATTCCGCATGATCTCCCCTAATTGCCTACAGCCTATCTACCTGAGCAGTTACCCTTTTGTTTCATGAGCCGGCCGAGCGTTTTTTTCTCCGACCACCGCCTGATTCGTCCTAAAAGTCCACCGGCAGCGGCACGATCAACCAGTTCGCCCCTAAATGAAAGCCCCTCTTTAGTAGCCAGAGCGGCCTGCATGCACTCCTTCTTATCGGGGCAATCAAAGCACTCTGGGACTGTCTCTCTCAATCCATCTTTTCCCACTGGAAAGACATTATTCAATATGCCAAAGCAGTCCTTTCGATTCTCCACCATGAGACCTTCCAAATCTGCTCCCTAAACCATGCGCTACAGGGGCATACCGATATCATATACTGTGTGCTTTGTAAAACAGACAAAAAATCAATTTCGTAGGACTCATACAACTAGTTGACAAAATGAGGGGACATGCCGTATTTTTGGCTTCATGCGACATAGAAATATCGTTTCTGTGGTTAGAATTGGCCATTCCAGGCACTTTTCCCGTTTATCCGGGTAGAGGGAATAACATGAGAGAAATACTTGTCAAAGACGTCATGTCTCAAAACTTCGACACCGTCCGGCCGGGCGCCTCCATAAGGGAAGTGGTCCTTTTGATCGCAAAAGCCAGGGCAAGAAAGAGCGGGTACAAGACAATCAGTATTCTGGTAACCGATGACCTGGACCAACTCGTAGGTCTTGTCTCCATGTTCGATGTGCTCTACCATTTGAGGCCGCCCTTTTTGAATTACGAACTGGACAGCCTCCCTGTTTGGGAAGGAGAACTTGAGCCTTACATAGAGCAGGTCAAAGACCTGACAGTTGAACAGATAATGAGCACACCGGTTATGACCGTCTCACCTGAAGATCCGCTGATGTTGGCCATTGACCGCATGGTCAAGAAAAAGGCCCGCCGCCTTCCGGTCGTAAAAGACAACAAGATTGTGGGCGTAGTTTACCTCAGCGATCTCTTCCGTTTTCTCTGCGAGGCATGGCTGAAAATTGAAGTCCAGTGATAGAACCGAAAAAAGACAGGACCTAACAGCCCATCTCGATAGCATCTACAATCCTAAATCCGTGGCCATCGTTGGCCTCCCCCGTGGAATGAAGACCGGGAAGTTATTTCTTGCAGCCCTCCAGGACCAGGGTTTTCCCCGCGATATTAGCTTTGGCGCCAAAAAAGGTCCGAGAGATAGGGGTTGAATCTGGTATTTAATAGAAGTAAGGTCAAACTGGTTATTAACTCTTTTCTGTGAGGGGAGCCATGGAAAAACCGGACATAGTTTTTCACATTCTGATAGACGGCAACTATGAAGCAGGGCTCGTCAAAAAAGCGCTCCAGAGTACAGACTATGAGGCCTCATTCCTTGAGGAGACGAGGGAGACCCTGCAAATCAGCGAAAACGATCTCGATATCCTGTTACTAAAGCCCAGTATGTCGCAATGGGTATGGCTCGATGTAGTCATAAAAATGAAGGAGCAACATCCGAATCTCCCTATTATTCTCTATTCTCCCGACCTGGGCATTGAAAAGGACTTTCAGACGCTACCCGATGATGATCTGGTCTTTCTTGTTGGCGGTGTGGGAGTTTTGAAAGATAAACTGAACGACATAGTAAAAACAATAATAAGAGGCAAATTGGGTGACATAGTAGAGACAATGATCAGCGAAAAGCAAGCGCCTGAAAAGACCGTCCTGTTTGTCGATGATGACAAGAATATCTTGGATTCTTATACCCGTATATTGCGCAAAACGCCCTGGAAGGTTGTTACCACCACGAGCGCTGAAGATGCCCTTGAAATCTTACAAAAGGAAGAGATAGACCTTGTTGTGACGGATATTAAGATGCCCCAGGTTCACGGCATAGAGTTGATCTCCAGAATCAGGGAAAAACACAAAGAGGTGCCAATCGTAATTTGTTCCGGATATCAAGGTATGAGAGAGGATCAAAGCATGCGATTTCATAAAATAGCCGATTTTATTGAAAAACCTGTAGATTCCGAAATTTTGAAACAAAAGATAGGAAAAATCCTACAGCCCGGGATGTCGTCCTTGACGAAGTAGGCCTCTATATGGCATCCGATACTTACCCCGTTTTCCTGAGACTTTCACTTTATCGTTTCGCCAGGCGGCAGACCCATAAAGCCGCATAAAAATTTATTGCCCCTGCCGTTCCATCTCTCGAAAATGCGTGTGCCTCTGAGGCATAACCATGCCTTAGTTTTTGCAGTTGCTTCTAATCGCGTGGTGGAATTTTTGACCAGCCAGGGGACCGGGGTGCGAGGCCAATCAAATTAAAGTCAAAGGTATGAAATGCCGATATAGAATCAAGAAAAATATAGAATTAGGAGTGTAGATCAATGAGGATTCTAGTTGCAGATGATGATAACATCTCCCGGAAGATCCTAGAGGCGGTTCTGGCCAAATCGGGCTATGAGGTGATCTCCAAAAAAGATGGCCAGGAGGCCTTTGAAGCCCTCAAAGGAGCAGATAGCCCCAGGATAGCCATATTGGACTGGTTCATGCCTGAAATGTTAGGCATCGAAGTCTGCCGTAAGGTGCGCGAAATCGAATCTCGTACCCCACCGTATATCATACTCCTTACCAGTAAAGACGGCAAACAGGACATAGTAACGGGACTGGATGCGGGGGCAGATGACTACATGACCAAGCCCTTCGAGCGCGAGGAACTCAAGGCCCGAATCAAGGTGGGCGAACGTGTCGTCAAAATGCAACAGGCCCTTTTCAAGCAGGTGCAGGAATTGAAAGAATCGCGGGAAGAGGCGATAAAGGCCCTTGCGGACCTGAAACAGGAGGTCAAGACTCGAGAAGGTGTTGAAAATGAACTCAGAGAGAGCGAGGAAAAATATCGTAACATACTTGAAAATATTGAAGAGGGCTATTACGAGGTAGACCTTGCAGGCAACTTTACCTTTGTAAACAATTCTACCTGCAAACGCCTTGGCTATCCCAAAAAAGAATTGATCGGTATGAATAACCGCAACTATATGGATCAAGAGACTGCTAAAAGCGTCTATCAGACATTTAACAAGGTATACACAACCGGGGTCTCTTCAAAAGGATTTGAATATGAGTTCATAAGAAAAGACGGGGCCAGGACAACTATTGAACTTTCCGTATCTTTAATAAGGGATTCCAAAGGAAAACCTGTAGGCTTTCGGGGCGTTTCGAGAGACATCTCCGAACGAAGAAAAATGGAACTAGAGCTCATCCAGGCCCGTAAATTGGAGTCGGTAGGTCAACTGGCCGCCGGTATTGCCCACGAGATCAACACACCGACACAATTCGTGGGCGACAATATTACATTCTTAAAAGAGGCAACAGAGGACATATTTGCGCTCCAGGAGAAACAGGGGCTTTTACTTGAGGCGGCAAAGACAGGAAGCGTGACTAATGAGATCATAAACGCGGTTGAGAGTGCCCTGGAAGAGGCCGATGTGGAATACCTCAAAGAGGAAATTCCAAAGGCCGTTGACCAGTCCCTTGACGGTGTGGCGCGCGTATCCAAGATAGTCCGGGCCATGAAGGAATTCTCGCATCCCGGCGCAAACAATATGACAGTGGCCGATATCAATGAGGCCATTGAGACCACCATCACGGTGGCACGAAACGAATGGAAATACGTGGCCGAGATGAAGACACACTTTGATGCAAATCTCCCCGAGGTGCCCTGCCTCGTGAGTGAATTCAACCAGGTAATCCTTAACCTCGTCATCAATGCGGCACATGCAATTAAGGACGTGGTTGGAGAAAGCGGAAACGAGATGGGCACGATTACTATCAGCACGGCCCGTAATGAAAACTGGGCGGAGGTTAGGGTCGGTGATACAGGCACAGGCATTCCAAAGCAAAACAGGGACAAAGTCTTTGATCCATTCTTTACTACCAAGGAGGTGGGCAAAGGGACCGGCCAGGGCCTGGCCATGGCATATAACGTTATTGTAGATAAGCACCATGGCACGCTGTCATTAGAGACAGAGGAAGGAACGGGAACGACCTTTATTATACGGTTGCCGCTTGTGGCAGATAACGATGGACAAAAAAAATGACACAAGACCCGATCAAGAAAAGTCTGCTCTTCGTAGATGACGAACAAAATGTGTTACAGGGCCTAAGGCGTATGCTCCGCTCCGAGAGGAACGAGTGGGACATGGAATTCGTTGGTAGCGGCGACGAGGCACTGGCTATAATGAAAGAACGGCCCTTTGATATTATCGTCTCGGATATTCGCATGCCGGGTATGGACGGGGTCCAACTTCTGAACAAGGTAAAGGGGCTTTACCCGAGCACGGTTCGATTTATCCTCTCCGGCCACGCAGACAAGGGGATGATCATAAGGTCTGTGGGTCCCACTCATCAGTTTCTCTCAAAACCCTGTGATTCAGAGACCCTCAAGAGTGCCGTCTCAAGGGCAGTCAAGCTGAGGGAGCTTTTTCAAGGGGAGAAAATCATCGGGCTTGTAAAGGATACCTCCCTGCCAACACTCCCTGAGCTCTACCAGAGGCTGTACGAAGTGTTGAACTCGCCCGATTCATCCATGGGAGACGTTGCTGAGATTGTCTCTTCAGACGTTGCCATGACCGCCAGGATCCTTCAGCTCGTGAACTCCGCCTTCTTCGGAATTGTGAGACACATCGAAAATATCACCCAGGCAGTGACCCTCCTGGGGCTTGAAACCATCAGCAGTATCGTTCTGACAGAGGGTGTCTTCGACAAATTTGAAGAAAAAGACGTCAGGGAGTTTAAGATCAGGGAATTGTATCATCATTCAGTCGTCGTAGGGGCATACAGCGCCAGAATTATCAAGAAAAAGCTGGATGACCACAAGATTGCCGAAGAGGCGATGCTTGCCGGTATGACCCATGATATGGGCAAGCTTGCAATGGTAAACAGCAAAAATGAGGCATGGCGAGAGGTCTATAGGCGCCACAAGTCAGAACACATACCTCTGTACCAGGTGGAGCAGGAAACCCTTGGCATCACCCATGCCGAGCTTGGCGCCTACCTGCTCGGTCTATGGGGGCTATCCGACAACATTGTTGAAGCAACCGCGTTTCACCATGAGCCCTCACGTTGCATCAACCAATCGTTCGGGATATTGACAGCGGTGCACCTGGCAGATGTCTTTCAGCACAGGTCTACTCCCGCTGATAAGGGTAGCGGCATGTCTGAACCGGACAGTGAATACGTCACCAGGCTGGGACTGGATGATCAGGTCCAGGAATTGGAAGAACTCTGCAAGGATGAAGATGATTAAAAGGAAGGGAACAACCAGATGAAGGCAAAACAAGATAAAGTCCTGTTCGTGGACGATGAGCAAAGCGTGCTTGACGCGGTAAAAAGGAACCTTAGGAAGTCATTCAGTATTGAAACCGCCATAAGCCCTGAGGATGCCCTAACCATACTGGAAAATAATGGTCCCTTTGCCGTTGTGGTTTCAGACATGCGGATGCCTGGAATGGACGGGATACAATTTCTCTCCATAGTCCGTGAGCGATGGCCCGAATCGGTCCGCGCAATGCTCACCGGAAACGCCGACATGGGCACGGCCATATCTGCGGTAAACGAGGGCAATGTTTTCAGATTCATCACCAAGCCCTGTCCTGCCGACATCCTCATAAATATAATAGGGTCCTGCCTTGCACAATATCACCTGATTTTGGCGGAGAGGGAACTTCTGGAAAACACATTGAAGGGGAGCATAAAGGTGCTTGTAGACATACTGGGCCTTACGAATCCGATGGCATTCAGCCGCGCCATGCGTGTTAAAGATTATGTGGTCCAGGTTGCCGACCTTCTTAATCTGGCGGATAGATGGCGCTATGAAGTTGCCGCCATGTTGTCACAGATCGGTTATGTAACCGTGCCACCGGAGACCCTTGAAAAGTCACTGGTTGGAGAAGACCTCTCTGAATCTGAGCAGGAAATGATGGGCAGGCAGTCCGAGGTGGCAAAGAATTTTATTGCAAAAATTCCCCGCCTTGAGCTCGTATCTGAGATGATTGCCTCCCAGGATCGCCCTTTTGATGAACTGAAAGAATCCTCCAACAAACCGGATGATGATCCAGCGCTCATGGGGGCCGCTCTCCTCAAGGCGGGCATGGATTTCGACACCTTGCTGGTGAGTGGTGCCACACCCCACGATGCCCTTGAAACCCTCGGAAAAAAAGCTGGGTCATATAACCCCTCGGTCCTGGCTGCCTTAAAGGAAGTCGACGTACCCACCTTTGAAAAGACAATCAGGCTTTTAAAGATTAGAGATCTGCGAAATGGAATGGTCCTGGCAGAAGAGGTCCGTACCAGGGAAGACGTGCTGGTGGTTACAAAAGGACAAGAGGTCAATGATGTCCTTCGGCAACGCCTGGAAAACTTTAGCCTCAAGGGCAGTATCGAACCATCCGTCAGGGTGTATGTCCCCGCTCATATGCTTTGAGATGATAGGCGAGCCGATGAGGCCCTTCGCGCCTCTGACATCCGAAACGATTTTGCTGATGACAAAGGCAGAGGTAAATCAATAGCGATAAAGATTTGACAAGCGGAGATTATTCTGATGCCCAAAAAACCAACCCTTGAAGAACTGAAACAGCGGGTCAAGGAACTGGAGGAAGAAACCTCTAAGTCCAAGCGGGCCTATGAAACGCTTCGGGAGAGCGAAGAAAGGCATAAGAAGGTATTCGAAGAGGCCCAAGATGGCATATTCCTTGGCGACGCAAAAACGGGGATACTTGTTGACTGCAACCCTGCAGGCGCCAGGCTCGTCGGCAGGGACAGATCTGAATTGATCGGGCAACATCAGAAGATCCTTCATCCTCCCCGGGAAATCAATGGAGACTTTTCCGAGACCTTCGAAAAGCATCTCGAGGAATACGACGGACAGGTCCTGGAAACGCAAGTCATTACCAGCACAGGCGAAATCAAGGAGGTCGCCATTAAATCCAACCTTTTGCATATAGGTGAAAGGACCTTCTTACAAGCAATATTTCGCGACATCAGCGACCGCAAACACATGGAGGAGAAGCTGCGTGAGAGTGAGAAAAAATATCGACTGTTGGCTGAAAACTCCCATGACGTAATCTGGACCATGGACATGAATTTGGCCTTTACCTATATGAGCCCCTCTTGTAAGCGCATAATAGGTTATAGTGCTGAGGAACTGATGACCAAGCCGATAGAAGAAATTCTCACTCCCAGTTCTTATGAGTCGGCTATGAATATCCTTTCCGAAGAATTAGGCCTGGAACAAAGCGGGAAGGAATATGATCCAACCAGGGCGCGGATGTTTGAAATTGAGCACGTCCGCAAGGATGGATCTACTGTGTGGGTGGAAATAAGTGCCACATTCTTGCGGGATAACGATGGCAGGCCTGTTGAGATTCAAGCAATAACACGCGAGATCACCGAGCGGAGGCGTATCGAAGATGCGCTTCGCGACTCTGAGCAAAAATTGGCAATCAAAAACAAGATCGCCAACATCTTCCTTACCGTTCCGGATGAAAAGATGTTCGAAGAGGTCTTAGAAGTTGTCTTGGAGGCCATAAAAAGCAGGTACGGGATCTTCGGGTACATAGACGAGGATGGCACCTGGGTCTGCCCTTCACTGACAAGGGATATCTGGGACCAGTGCCAGATGCCCGGCAAGGATATCAAATTCCCGCGAGATACCTGGGCAGGCATGTGGGGAAAGGCCCTCTTGGAAAAAACGCCCCTCTATTCTAACGAGGCTTTTCAAGTGCCTGAGGGACATATTGCGATACATGGGGCCCTGGATGTGCCGATCATCCATCGAGGAGAACTCATTGGGAACCTCCTCGTCGGCAACAAGGAAACAGGGTATACCGAGGAAGACAAGGAATTCCTGGAAGCCCTCTCCGAATACATTGCCCCTGTCCTTCATGCAAGATTGCAAAGGGATAGAGAGGAGAAAGAAAGGAAAGACCTCGAATTCCAGCTCCGTCAGGCGCAGAGGATAGAGAGCATCGGCACCCTGGCCGGTGGCATAGCCCATGACTTCAATAACATCCTCTATGCCATCATGGGGAATACCGAGATGACTATCGACGATGTACCCGAAGACAGTCCTGCAAGGGCCGGTTTAAATGAAATACTAAAGGCCGCAAATCGCGCCAGGGATCTTGTCCAGCAGATCCTGGCCTTCAGCAAACCCAGCGAACGGGAAAGAAGGCCCCTCAAGGTTCAACCTATCTTAAAAGAGGCCCTCCAATTCCTGAGGTCCTCATTGCCTACCACCATTGAGATCCGCCAGGACATAGATATGGAATGTGGCCCCATCCTGGGCGACCCCTCCCAGGTCCACCAGATAATAATGAACCTGTGCACCAATGCCTTTCATGCCATGCGAGAGAAGGGAGGAAAAATGTATTTAACCCTGGCCTCCCATCACGACCCGGAAACAGGACCATGCCTGAGGCTCACCGTGAGCGATACGGGCCATGGCATGGACAGTCAAATCATGGAGAGGATCTTTGACCCGTTTTTTACCTCAAAGCCCCCTGGAGAGGGGACGGGCCTGGGACTTTCGATGGTCCATGGGATTGTCAAGAGCTATGGGGGCCGTATCACCGTCGACAGTGACCCCGGCAAGGGAAGCAAGTTTGATGTGTATCTTCCTGTGATCGAGAGAGAGGCCATGGCACCCGAGGCCATGCCCACCGAAGAGGTTCCGCATGGAAAGGAAAACGTCCTGCTGGTCGATGATGAAGAGCAGATCGTCCGCATGATAGCACCGATGTTGGAGCGCTTCGGCTATCATGTGACATTTCGAACCAGCAGTGTTGAGGCACTGGAGGCATTCCGTGCCATGCCGGATAGGTTTGATATCGTTGTAACCGACCAGACAATGCCCAATATGACAGGTGAAGACCTGGCCATGGAGCTTGTCAACATAAGGCCGGATATTCCTATCATACTCTGCACGGGATTCAGCGAGACGATCACCGAGCAAAAGGCAAAAGCTGTTGGTATCCGGGAGTTTGTCATGAAACCTATCTTAGTCAAGAAACTCGCGAGAACCATCCGTCGAGTCCTGGATGGGTGAACTTATCTTGCCCTAACGTCTTCAGGGAGGGTCACTTTTTTCCCCTTACCGGCTTTATCGATATTCATCCTCAACCTACCATAATAAGGCCCTTTTGATAGATAGGCCGCTGCAAGGGGGTTGTGCCCCAGAACCCTATCCTTGACGGCGAGCACCGTGCATGGAACCAGGATATATTTGAGAAACAATGTATCGTGCCCGACACAAAGGCCCAACATTATGGCAAGATCAACGTCCTCTGCGTTCAAAACCTCAGCCTGAGCAATTGGATTGCACATGGTCTCCGTTATTCCCGGCCCCAATATCTTTTCCTCCTCTTTTAACCCGATCGACTCTTTTTGAACCCTTCCAACCTTGCAGTTGACTGAAATTACATCAAGGCCTTTTGACTCCAGAATATCTGAAACCATGCGCATTTCCTCTTTAAGGCCTATGCAAAACGCAATGCCGATTTTCTTGTAATTGCACTTTTCAGCAAACTGTATGGTTTCCTCAAGACGAGGGAATTTGGTCCTCAGGCCATCGGGTGTGTTCTCGTAGCACTCGAATTCTTGCACCGAGGCAAGACGGGCGAACTCCCTGATATCGGGCCTTTCATATTCAGATTCGACCTTTTTCATAAGGCCTCTAAAACGACGCATGGGACAAAAAACCGGTGCCCCATCTATCGGCGGCAGGGCCTCATTCGACTTTATGATCGGAAAACAGATCTCTTTGGAACATTTGCCACACATGCTAACAAGATCTTTCTTAGACTCATTCATCGTCATTGCTCCTTTCCTGCACAAAGTTTAATCTTCTCACTACTTGCCTTACATATTGAAGTTTCAGGGCACAAGGATAGATTTCTCATCATTCTTGTCCAAAATAAATTCAAATGTGTAACTGCTCAGGTTGTATGGTCCACAGTTCAGGGTTCAGAGTTAGTTGCCGATTTCACAGAATACAATCGGGTTGCACAAATTTAGGTTATCTATAAACCCAAGGTGTTGTTCAATGGCTAAGGACATTGGTTTGGCCCTTTGACACGGACGGATTCCTAAGGTGGGGTAAGGGACATTTTTAGACACGCCAAAAAATGTCCCTTACCCTGCTATTGTTCAGGCAAACCCTAACGCAAAATGCTGTCCAACAAAAACCGTTTTTGGACAAGAGTAATTTCTCATGGCGATTACAATAAGAAAATACAAGGGAAGATTCAAGATATTGTTATTAACAGGTTGACAAAACAGTATAAAAGCAAGATATTAGGGGCATCTAACCCGGATTTGTGCCAAATGGCATCCTGGAAAAACACGGGCTAAAAGAAGTGGAATAGCGATGAATTTTAATTTTAGGCTTATGTGTCGTTTGTTTTATAAGTCCTTGTTTGCAAGCAGGGGGACCCTCGCACCCCTCACACCGAAACGATTCACCATCTTGCTTTTCTTCCTTGTCGTTTACATACTCATTGAGATTCCTAACCGTATCGGCTTCTTGCTGGATGAGATCTTCTTCCGCGATTACAGAGACATTGAGGTAAAAAGTCCCGTGTTTATTATAGCCTTTCCACGAAGCGGTACGACCTTTTTGCAACGTCTGCTTGCTAGGGATGAGGAACAATTCACGTACATGAAGTTTTGGGAAATCCTGTTCGCACCGTCGATTACGCAAAAGAAGTTCTGGAGAGCAGTGGGGAGGATAGACCAACGGCATGGAAGCCGCGTTTACAATTATATCATCGCCACTGAAAAGAAAAAGCTAAAAAAACCCCACGAAATGCACGAGCTTGGCCTTTTCCAGGCAGAGGAGGATGACCAGATTCTGTTTCATATTTTCTTTGGGGCCCACCTATTCCATATGTTCCCTTTTAAAGAAATACGCCCTATCCTCTGGTTTGAACTCGCGCTGAGCCCGGAAAAATGCGAACGGGTAATGGGCTTTTACAAACGATGTGTTCAGCGCCACCTTTATGTCTTCGGCAAGGACAAGCTGTTCCTTTCCAAGAATCCCGCTTTCACCACTAAAATAAAGACCCTGTACAAACTATTCCCAGAGGCAAAGATCATCTGTTTGGTTCGGAACCCGCTAGAGGCAATACCTTCCGCTATCAGTTTCATGTCATTCGTTGCATGCACGGCGGGTGGAGCCTCTGACGGGCCCGGCTGGACGCCTCAGATCCTGGAATGGACCTCCCCCTGTTACATTTATCCCCTGGAACAGTTGGAAGGCCGGCCGCATGATCGTACGGCGGTTTTGAAGTATGATAATATGGTAGAAGACCCTGAACAGACTGTGCTCAACATCTACACACGATTCAAAATCAAGATGTCTCCCCGGTTTCAGCAGATTCTACATGAGGAAGCCAAGGGGCAACGCCATCATAAAAGCAATCATGTTTATTCACTGAAGGAGTTCGGGCTTACACGCGAACAAATCCTTTCAGATTACAGGAAGATTTTTGACACCTTCGACTTTGACACGGAAAGTGGGAACAGGCAGAGTGACTAAAGTGATCTAAAATGCCCAAAGTGCCTAAAGTTAAGGAATTTTATGCCATTTTATCGAATAAAAAAGCGAAGCTCCACATTAACTTTAGTCCCGCCGGGCGCGATTCACTTTACACTGTAGATCACTTCATGACCTTGATTTCCGGTACACCATAGCCTAATTTTTCTGGCACCCGCATAGTGGGAGTTTAACTAGCAATAAAGAGAATATACGCCGCTCCTCTTATATGCCAATGAGCCCATGGAGGGATTCAACGACACCTGTGGCTTCTTTTATCAAATCATCAATAACTTCCCCGGCGCCTTTGAGTCTCCGGATGCCCCCGCCGATCTGCCCACAGTATGCGGACCCCTCTACACAATCTCCTTCTACAAAGGCCTTCACAGATCTTTCCCCGCCTATCATTTCAAGGATTTCTTCGGGTTTTGCGCCCCTTTTCTCTGCCTCTATGATTGAATCAGTAAACTGATTTCTTATAGTGCGCGTGGGGCCTACCGTCGTCCTGCCGGTTATACAGGTACCATTGTCCTTCAGATTTATTATGGCCTCCTTGATATTGGGGTGAGCGGCCGATTCATGGGTGGCCAAGAATCTCGTGCCCATCTGTACACCTTTTGCTCCCAGGGCAAGCGCGGCAACAAAACCCCTGCCATCAGAAATGCCGCCGGCAGCAACCACCGGAACATCAACCGCTTTCACAATTTGCGGGACAAGTGCCATCGTGGTTATCTCATCAAAACCATTGTGCCCTCCGGCCTCAAATCCTTCTGCAATGACCACGTCTACTCCAACATCGACACATTTTTCAGCAAATGAGACAGAAGAAACCACATGCATCACCTTGCATCCACGATCTTTTATCATTCCCGTAAATCGTTTGGGACTGCCCGACCCGGTCGTAATAACAGAGGCGCCATTCTTGATTGATGCATCTATCATCTCCCCCGCATCTGGCCTCAAAATGGGGATATTGACCCCAAATGGTTTCTCTGTCTTTTGCCTTACCTTTCCAAGTTCGGCTCCGATTTCCTCTATACTCATGCCGCCAGCGCCTAAAAGTCCAAGCCCACCTGCCTCTGACACAGCCGCGACAAGGTCCGACTTCCCGACCCAGACCATGCCGCCAAGGATGATCGGGTATTCGATTCCAAATAACTCACAGATTTCTGTCTTGAACATTTTCCATTTCTCCTGTCAGATGTATTAGCGCAATTGATAGTTGCCGGTTGCCAGTTGTCAGTTGGCAGGAAACGGAATTAATCAGATTTTTGCAACACCTGCTAATCCCTGCGTCGTGGCCCCTGACAGCCCTCTAATTGAGCATCGGCTCAATTAGTACCTTATAAACAGATTTGTGTTCAAAACGGGCAAAAAATTTTGTTTAAATTGTCACTGTTCCCGTTAGATATGGTATACGGAGCAAAGCGACACCTTAACTTTAGTCACTTCGGGCTTTAGTTCAATTTGGTCACTTTTCCGGTTCATCCGGGTTAGGGTATTACAATCCGATCAATTCCCTTGCCTTGTCCTTGTATATACCTGTTGGTGCCTCAATGCCGAGCATCATCTTCTGGGCCGCAAAAGAACCTTCTGCATGAATGGTACACACCTCATGCCATCCAGCGAAACCGCTCCCAACCAGGTGATGCAGCATGCTCATAAGCTTCAATCGTTCTTCAGCACCATAGTCCCCGGCCCCGCCCATATAACGTTCAAGGTAGGGCCTCAATTCACCATGTTGCCAGTCCTGGTATGTCGGCTGTGTAACCACCAGCCCTCCGGCTATGTCCTGGATCTCTCGAATGAATTCATGAAAATTTGATGCAAAGTACAGCTTTGCCATGTTCGATGTCAGGCAGTTTGCCGCATATAGTCCTGAACCACCAAAATTTTCCGGTTCCATAAGCGCGGCCTTTGCCAGGGCCTTGGTTGTTTCTGTATATCTTATCATGTTAATAAAATGCTCACGAATGTGTGATGCCTTCTCAACGCCGTTTGCCTCGGCAGCAAGCATGCCCATACCTGTCATAAATTCGAGGATAGGGATCTTGTATGTAACGGCTGTGAATCTGTGAAAGGCAGAAAATGCGTATGCCAGATACTGGGCGAACTGCCACTCGCGGAGCAAAAAGACCCGCTCTTTAGGGACACGCACATTATCAAAGATGACAAGGGCCTCAACATGACCCTCTTTGGGCTGAGGGGTAGGAAAGTGATACTTGTCCTCAAAGCTGAAACTGGGCCTGCATATCTGAATGATACCATCGGTATTTATCGGAATCGCGAAGGCCACGGCATAATCGGCCTCGTCCTCAGACATATTTCGTGTCGGTATGACCAGTATCTCATCTGTATAAGAAGATGCCGTTATGTGCGCCTTGGCGCCCGAGACCACGATCTCATCTTCTGTCTCATCTACGACCCTAAGGTAATAGTCCGGCGTATCTTGCTCCGAGGGTCCTTTGCTTCTATCACCCTTGACATCTGTAACCGCACCTGACATGGAAAGGTCATTTCTGGCGCAATGCCAACGATAATCGTTTATCCTTTGCTCATAGGTCTTATTGCCCATGATTCTCGCCACGGCCGTAATGCCATTCATAATATCGGTGCCCACGTCTTTTACAAATGGAAGTGCATTGTGGGCGAAATAACAGGACTCCTTGACCAGGTTATGCCGCCTGGCCACACATTCCGGGGTATCCGGTACTTCAAAATAGGAACTGATATCCTCACCTGTCTCGGGATCTTTCATAACGGCAATCTCTCTCATCTCCGGGTCGTGCCCCATAAGAAAGTCAAATGCCGCAGTCTCTACACCTACCTTGATAAATGGGTCTTCTGTTACATCAGGGACCTTCTTTCCCATGATGAATACGTTTCTATTATCCCTAAGACCCTGTCTGTATTGTTCCGCAGTGCGAAGTGCCATAATAATGTGCCTCCTTGGATTTGTTATCTCAATACACCCTTTACATCGGTTTCATCATCTCACGAAATTCGGCCATAAAGTTCACATCCCCTTCAATCTGCAACTTGCCGGTAACCACGGCGGTGATGCCATCGAGTTTACCTGTGACGATGTCATGATAGTCGGAGTCCCGCGCCACGATGTATACCCTCGGTGACTTGAGTATCCCTTCTGTCAACTCCATTTTCCCGTCCTTTATTGTGATGGTCCATTTGCCGCCACCCTTGCCGGTGATATTGTAGCTGACAGTGGCCTCCACTCCCACCGCCTTTTCCGGAATGAATCTCCCCGGCATATCTTCAAAAAAATGCCCAACAGGCACCGCCTCGGCAGTCTTTTCCTCTTCGAGTTGATTGATCAGGTCTTTTTTTACGACCTTGCCCACCGCATTTATGGGAAGGCTCTCGCGAAAGACAAAATATTCAGGCACCTTGTAACTGGCCATATTCTCTTCGCAGAACTTGCGGATATCTTCTTCTTTCAGGGTCTCTCCCCGCTTAACCACAATACAGGCCTTTGCAACCTGTCCGTATTTGTCATGCGATTCGGGTATTACCGCAGCCGAATCGACCAGAGGATGCGTCGCTATCACATTTTCCAATTCTTGAGGATAGATATTCACGCCCCCTCGAATTATCATGTCCTTCTTGCGGTCAACAATAAAAAGGAACCCCTCATCATCGAGGTAACCAACATCACCGGTAAAGAGCCATCCGTTCTTGATTGTCTCCGATGTCGCATCCGGCTTGTTGAAATACCCCTTCATGACGGTATCGCCTCTTACCACGATCTCGCCGACATGTCCTGCCGGGAGTTCTTCATCATTTTCATCAAAAATTCTCACTTCAATTCCGGAAAATGCCGTTCCCACGGAGGCAAATTTTCTTTTGTCCTGCATATTGCCGGTAATTCCACCTGAATTTTCGGTCGCGCCGTATGCCTCCAGAATGGGAACATGAAATCGCTCCTCACATTCTCTTAGTTGTTCCGGAGGGATCGGCGCAGCCCCTGAAACTCCAAGCCGAAGTGAAGAGGTGTCGACACTGCTCGCTTCCGGCACCCTCAAGAGTATGTTCCACATGGTAGGAACTATATAAAAACCGTTCACCTTGTACCGTTCAACACATTCCCAGAACTCCGTGGCAGAGAAGTTTCGCCTCAAAACGATTGTTGCTGCCCTGTACAGGCATGGAAAGGCAAGGTCATTCAGCCCACCGGAGTGAAAGAGAGGCAGGACACACAGTATCCTCTCGGCATGATAGATTGGAATGTGTATGGTTTTTATCCGGGCCCCGAATGTCACGCCCCTGTGTGTCAAGAGAACACCCTTGGGCCTGCCTGTCGTACCTGAAGTATACATCACCTCTGCCGTGTCTCCCCCGACCAGCGCATCATTGTGATCCATTTTGGTGGAATAGCCTTCAATGATCTTGGACAGATATTCATGAGGAAAATCCAGGTCCATTTTGGAAGTTGAGTTAATAACAACAGTCTTCACAGACGGGATCTTGTCCTTTATCGTAGATACAATCTGTGCGTACTCCGGATCCATGACCAGCACCTTTGGCATGGAATCATTTACCAGAAATTCCACTTCTGCGGCCTGCCACCAGCAACTGATCGGCCCGGCTATTGCCCCAATCTTCTGGGTACCAAGAAGCGTATAAAAAAATTGAGGGCTATTCCCCATCATAAAGGAGACGATATCCCCCTTCTTTATGCCTCTCTCCAGCAGAAAATTCGCAAATGCATTTGTCCTCTCGTCCAGATGGGCGTAAGTAACAATTTCATCGTAAAAATTAAGGAAAGGGGTATCCGGATACTCTGAGGCGTTTAGATTGACAAGCTCTCTTGTTGTGGTAACAGTTCTTTCCATTCTATCTTTACCTCCTTATCTGTAACTATTCAGGTTGATAGACTGAAGGTGGAAGGCCAATAGGAACAAATCATGTGAGATCATCTATCTATGCGCATGCCTGCCGTGACTGCGGCGCAGACAGGTCATTGCACGACATGGCTGAAAAACACTTCAACCTTCAGCCTTCAACCTAAATAGCTGGGTAGTTACAAATTATCGTTAGCGGTTGCCGGAGCCCTGCGGGCTCCGCCTTCTAGCCTCTTACAGCCTAAACCAGCCATTGTCCCTATACCATTGAAGGGTCTCTTTCATCCCCTTTTCTACTGTTGGGTATTTAAATGTAAAACCTGTCTCTTTGAGTTTTGTGCTGTCCCATATCCTGTCACAGGAAAGATAATATAATGTCGCCCTTTCGAGCAGGGACTTGGTTCCCAGAACCCTTGCAACAAACTGCGATACGCAAGCGACAGGAACCAGGAACCTGAGAGGTATATGCGAAAAATCCTTTTCCTCACCAAGGAGCTCCCGGCAGATCATCCGGAAAAACTCAACGGTTGTAATGCGGGAATCATCGCTCACATTATATGCCTCACCGATCATGGATTCGTTGTCATATGCATGAATCGCGGAGCGGCACATATCTTCCACATGAAGGAATGCCTCAATCTTTTCTCCCTTGCCCACCATAAGCATCTTTTTCTTTTTGCGATCCTTGTACACCTGCTTAAAGGCATTGTAGAGGCCATACTCGCATCGCTTTCCATAGATGGCCGCAGGTCTCAATATGGTGGTACGCAGTCCATCTTCCTTATGGCATCTTGTAACAATCTTTTCCCCTTTCCACTTGCTGATGTTATAATTATTCAAGGGTGGGGTTAGTTTCCGGTCATCTTCTTTAACACCAATTCTTGAATGCCAGTCATATCCATAGACCCCGACAGACGACCAGTGGATGAAACGATTTGCACCCGCCTTTACCGCCGCATTACAAATATTGTCCACCCCACCCACATTGATAGCAAAGATGACCTTATCCGGTGTCGAATAGTCGTGAATGCCGGCGACATGGAAGACCCCCTCAACCCCTTCAAGGAGGCGATCAAGCCCATCACTTTTTGTCAAATCCGAGGCGACAAACTCAACCCCCAGGGCGTCAAACATGGCGCCATAGTAACGGCTGGATACATCCGTTGCCCTTACCCTAAAGCCCGCCTTTACTGCCTCCATCACCATGTGATGTCCGGTGAAACCCGCTGCACCCGTGACCAATACAAGACCCCTGCCTTTATCTGACATCTCCTATCTCCGTAACAGTTTTGCCCTTTGAAACAGACATATTCATAAGGTGGGGTGAGGGATGTTTTTCGACACGCCAAAAAATGTCCCCCACCCTGCCTTTTTCAAATATGTAAACTATTGCCTATCTCCTATTGCGTAATCCCTAGTCTCCCCAGGGTATCGGGCCTGGGAATCCCTTCTTCATCCCAGCCTCTCAATCTGTAATACTTGTCCAGCATTTTCTCGAGTTCAACAGGTGGCCAGCCGTCTTCGCGCACCTCCTTGAGGATACGGCGCGGAAGTGTATCATCTGCCCTGGTTATGCCCTCACGGCAGTTCATATGCCGTTCAAGATTGAATATGCGCTCTCCGATTTCATAGAGCTCTCTGCGTTTGATCTCATATCCCAGTAGTCCTGACAAAAGGCCACAATAGTCTGAGAGATCTGAGGTGGCCACGGCAAGGGAAGGGAGGTTTCGCATAAAAAGACGTAAAATAGGATTCGGGGTATACTTATAGGCAAAATTTTCCTCCAGAAAGGGATACTCTGTCTGGATACAGAAAATTGAGGAATTCACGACATCTGTGATGTCCTGCATAAACTTCACGAAGTGGGCCTTGCCCTTTGTGCCGTGCTGACTCAGATAGGACCCCGCTTCAATGGCATGGGTGCTTCCGGAGAGGTGCGTTGCGCCGCTGTTTGCAGTTGCATATCCAAGGCCCTGCCCCGTACAGCCCCTTGGATCGTACGCGGGCATCTCAAGGCCTTTTACATGAATTGCAAAATCTTCTCCGCCGTATTTTTTGGAAAGCCGTTTTACTCCCTCGGCCATATCATTCCCCAGTCCGCGGCGATAGGCAATGTCTTCTATCATTCCTTCGATACCATCCGGATTACCAAAAGACAGCTTGGTATCAAGAACCCCCTTTTCCGTTAGTTCCATTGCAAAGCCGATGGTATTACCTGTACTGATGGAGTCCATGCCCAGACGATTCAATTTTTCATTCCAGACGGCAATTTCCGATATATCACTGATCAATAGATTAGATCCCATCAGGGCGATGGTCTCATACTCGGGAGAGACCATCTCCCTATTCTTATATCTTCCAGTTCGGCCGCATCTGATGGGACATCCGGTGCAGCCGTGGTTCTTGACCTTATGGTGGTCGCGAATCTCTTCCGCGCTTATCTCTTCCATCCTGTCAAAGGAGGATCTGCTGAAATTTCGCACCGGCATTATACCGGTCGTGCCAAAGATCCTGACGTTCTGGGGGGTCCCCAGCTCGCGAAGGTTCCTGCCCGTATTTTCATGGGCGAGCACCTTTTTCTGGGCAATTTTCAGCGCCTTTTTAAATCCTTCGGGATCAGCAGCTACCACCTTGCGATCGCCCTTGGCCACTATCCCTTTCAGGTTTTTCGACCCCATTACCGCCCCCAGCCCACATCGGCCGGCAACCCGCCGGCCTGAGGCGATAACGGCAAACCGCACAAGGTTCTCACCTGCCGGGCCGATGACCACCCAGTCCCCCTCATCCTTATGGGCCTCCTGAAAATCATAGGTGTCCATCTCCCATGAATCGGATGCCTCACTGATTGCGACGTCATCACCGTTTACTCTGATATACACAGGCCCGTCCGACCGACCCCTGACCATGATTCCATCATAGCCCGCCCTCTTAAGGCTGAGACCAAACCGCCCGCCCGCGAACGACGATGCGAAAATTCCGGTTAGGGGAGATTTGCCGACCACGGCAAACCTGCCGCCGGCTGGGGCCGCTGTGCCCGCGGTCGGTCCGCTCATCATAATCAGGATACTGTACGGTGACAGGGGATCGATACCGGGCTTCATGTGGTCATACAGGAGCTTGACTGCAAGGCCCTTTCCTCCGAGGTAAAGCCTTCTGTCCGCATTTGATATGTTGATCCTGTCTATCCGTCCTGTTGTTAAATCAACATCCAAGACCGTGTTGTTCACCGCTGTAATGCCTTCCATCACAGCCTCCTCGTCAAATGGCAATACTATTGCGCCTTGAAGCGTGTATTTCTAACAAGGGGGAAAACCTAACGCAGGACTTTTATTGGGCTTTCGTCTCATCCCCCACAATTCTGAGTCCTTCGGCCTTCAGCCTCATCTCGATGTAATCTTCGTCCTTTTCCTTTTCTATGGCCCTCATCACCATATCGAAGATGGTATCTCGATACTCGCATATACATTTGGGGCGACCAACAAGGAGCCACTGAATAGTCAGGTGTTCGATAAAACCCAGCACCATGTTGCGAACAAGATAACCGTCAATATCATCACGGAATACACCCTCTTTCACCCCCTCGTTGAAGGCATCCACAATGCTCCTCGATGCCTCTCTTACGACTGCATAGGCCGCTGAATTCATGAAGTTCCTGTTCCCCTTTAGTGTAAGAAGGGCAACTGATGTGTATAAACGATTCCTTTCGTAAAACTCCAGGTAGGCCTGGATAATCACTCGCATTTTTTCCCGGGCACCGTGGATGTAATGAGAGATCTCTTTTATCCTCTCCAGCTCTCGACGCGTATACACCTCAGGTATTGAGAAAAGGACATCCTCCTTGGAATCAAAGTACTCATAGAGTGTGGCATCAGAGATGTTAGCGGCCTTGCATATGGCGGAAATAGTGGTTGCCTCAAAACCTTTCTCTCCGAATACCTTCAGGGCACCCTCAAGGATATTTATCTCTTTTTGAATATTCTTTTTCTTTTCTTTCTTGGCGCCATGGTTATTGCGCTCTTTCTTATTCATTTATCCCCAGTCTCCTTTTTGGATTTTCTCGCCATGGCCTAGACACCAAATCAACAACCATCGGCTGAAACCGATGGCTTGAGGGTTCAAGGATTCAAGGGGTCAAGGGGCCAAGTGATCAAATCTCTGCATCCATAAACCTTGGATAACTCGAACCTTGAACCCCTGCGGATAAAAAAGTCGTAATTGTTTAGCACCTTGAAACAGACGCATTTCTAAGGTGGGGGAGGGGTGTTTTTCGACACGCCAAAATGCTTCGCGTACTGTGCTTATTATAATTTTAAGGGGTAGGTTGCCAAAACCCAAGCGCACGACACACGCCCGCATCAAGACATACAAATGTCTGGGTGGATATAGCATGCTCCATAACTGCGCCGTTTTGTGCGCCCCGGTTTCTGCCGATCCCCTCATTTTTTGGCGTGGGAAAAAATGTGCCTCACCCAATCATTTTTAAGACATCTAAAGTGTTACAAAAAGTCGACCTGAAGTCTTCGCCTGAAGCCGATGGCTTTTCTCCTATTGCCCGAGCGGGACGATAACAAAAGGAACCCCTCATGTCAAGAAAAAACTTGCTATAGACTAGAAAATTGGCTATATATTATATTATTAATCTAAAAAATGTTGTATATTCTATTGGAGGCTATGATTTTGTCGACAAATATATTGACTAACCTTGGAATTGCAGTATTATTGGGATGGCTTGTTTCAGTAAAAAAATGTCCCTTACCCTGGTGTTTTAAAATCTGATTAATTCCGTTTTTTGCCAACTGACAACTGACAAACCGCAACTAACAATTGATTGAGCGCTTTCGCTCAATTGGCGTGTTATAAAAGGAGAAGCAAATGGATTATACGGTACTCGACTATGAAGTCAAAGACAACGTTGCAATAATTACGATGAACTTCCCTCCGGCAAATGCCCTGGGTGTCCCCTTCCTAGAAGACTTCCAAGCGGTTCTGGGTCGGATGAAAAATACCAGGGAGGCCCGGGCAATCATTATTACCAGTGCATGCCCGGGGTTTTTCTCGGCCGGAGACGACTTGTCTTCACTTAAGGAAATAGATGAGGAACTCATAAACACGTTGCCAAGGGCACATGCCATGTTGAATGAACTGGAGGCATTGCCCATTCCAACGGTCGCTGCCATAAACGGCCATGCATTAGGGGGCGGGCTTGAACTGGCCTTGGTATGTGACTTTCGCTTTATGGCGCAGGACTCCGGGCGAATCGGTTTGCCGGAGGTCAGGCTGGGTCTGATTCCCTCTCTGGGGGGTACCCAGCGCCTTCCAATTGCGGTCGGGAAGGCAAAAGCGATCGAGATGATGTTTAAGGGGCTTCAGCTAACGCCTGAGGAGGCAAAACAGATCGGTTTGATCAATAACGTCTTCCCAAAGACAGAACTCTATGAGAAATCCCTTGATTATGCAAAAAGACTTGCGCGCCAAGCCACTGGGGCCATTGCAAAAATCAAGCAGTGTGTGAATTCGGGATTATATAAAGGGCTTGAAAATGGTTTGACCACAGAACGGCAGGCGTTTAAAGAAAATATTACTGCCCCCGATGCAAGGGAAGGGATAAACGCATTCCTTGAAGGCAGAAAACCAGTATTCAAGGGTTGAAGATATTCCGGGAGCTATAATTGCGTAACATTTCCGCCTTTACTTATCCTCTTCTTTCCTCTAATATCCACAAAATCATCTAGGGAACTCTTGATCCATATATATAGATAAGGGGGGATGTCTTATGAAAAAATTGTGTGTGATGTTTGTGGTTTTACTTCTGGTGGTGTTCGTTGGTGCAAGTTTTGCTGAGGATAGCAACAAGGCCCTCATATTTTTGCCGGAATTGACACGCCAGAAACTAATTAAAGAATTTTCAAACGACCCGGATGTGAAAAATCACCCAAACTTTCTTAGACATATGATCAGTATAATTAATCACAAAAGGCATCGTCTCGATGTTGATGAGCGTGTTGCCAAGCTCATCGGAGGTAATGGCCAATGGGCATCGCAATCCAGCCTTGAGGATTTAAAGGACTATTTTCAGGCCTGCTCAGACGATGGCCTTACAATGCTCCGGACAATGTCTCTGGTCGCCTCATTCGTGAAAAAAACAGATACGCTGATCTACATGGATGGTAAAGATGTAAGGAAGGCGATGGAGGAACTGAACCTGAGTCCCGGGCTTGCCCTGCCAATTGCCAATATCAGGCTTTTTGCGTTCATTCCTGATGCTGAACGTGCAAAAAAGGATGAAGAGTTTCAATGTAATATACTAGCGGTTTACGACAAGCAATACAAACACAAATTTCGTAACGAAGTTCTGCCTGCCAATCTAAAGATAGGGACAGGGGATACGGCGCCTTTTGTGGATATTTTTAGTGGCGATAAAGACGTGTGGACCGGTTACCTTATCAAAGGCATTATGACATACAGCAAAGATCATGTTGGCTTTATGGAAATAACTGGAATTGGTGGAGAAAAAAGAGGGTTTATGGGATTCTTGCAGAAGGTCTTTTTCTTTCTCCCTGATGCAATCGATGCCATGACTCTCGACGACAAGGGTGATATGACCACTGTTGCCTTTATTAATGAAAAGGTTAAGGGTTTTGAAAAAGGGAGAAAATATCAGGTCCACAAGATTGGCGAATTGCCCTGGGAGAAAGAGGCTCCTCTTCTCCAGGAAAACAGGTAGGTTTGGAGATGGGTCCGATCACCGGGCAAGGCGACGTATTTCTATTCTAGTTCAGGTTAACTCCGCGACTGTGGAGCACCACGGGCAAGCCCATGGCACCACTTAGTTTCGCCGATTCGCTTCGCGAACGGCGGGACTTAGTGGTTCGACATCCCGACCGCAAAAGTCGGGACTAGAGCCGTGGCCTTCTGCGGTCGGGGTAAAAGTTTAGCAACTGACCCCGGGGCTACGCTCCGGGGTTATTCAAGAAAGAAACTTCAAATTTTCACTTATTTAGCAGTTTCTTAACGGAGACCTTGAGATCAGCGATCTTTATCGGCTTTGCAAAAAAATCATCCGCATGTTCTCGAAACGCTTCGATGGAGGAATCCATACTTGCAAAGGCGGTAATCATTATTACCTTGATTTCCGGTGACTCATTTTTTATCCTTTTCAGGACCTCCATGCCATCGATATCCTTCATTTTTAGATCGGTAATGACCACGTCAAATTTTTCTTCCTTTAACCTTTCAAGCGCCGGTCCCGCGTTCAAGAAGGTCTCCACAATATAACCTTCCTGTTCAAAAACAGTTTTTATCATCTTACCGACGATGTTTTCATCATCAATTGCCATGATTCTATAGCCCTTCATCTCTGCCCTCCTCTGTCTTATACACGGGTAATTCTATAACAAAAGTTGTTCCAACTCCCACTTTGCTTCTCACATCTATTTTCCCTTTATGTCTTTTTATGATACCATAACTGATAGATAACCCCAACCCAGTGCCCTGCGTACCCTTGGTACTGAAAAAGGGATCAAAGATATGAGCCAAAAACTCAGAAGGAATTCCTTTACCGGTATCCTCGACTTCTATTATGATATGATTTTGGCTTTTCGCAAGATTGGTCCTAACAGAAACAGTCCCCCCCGCAGACATGGCATGAGCCGCATTGTTTAGTAGATTGACCAGTACTTCCCGGATCCTATCTTCATCAACGAAAACGGGGGGAAGGCCTTCCTGGAGTTCTAATTTACTCTCGATTCGCGAAATATCAAGCATATTTTGGACCAGTTTAAAGGAATTCCTTATGACGCTATTGATATCAGCAACTGTAAAATCCCTTTTCTTGGGTCTCGAAAAATCCAAAAGGTTCTGAACAATCTTTCTTATCCTCTCACTTTCTTCCAGCACTGTTTTCATATAATCCAACCTGTCTCCCTCGTGGAGGCGATCATAAAGCTCTAAATATGTCTGGGCAACCATTGATATGTTATTGAGGGGATTGCCCAGCTCGTGGGCTACGCCAGCCGTGAGAATACCCAAAGATGCCAGCTTCTTGGCTTGGATGAGTTGCTCGTGCCGGGTCTCCAGCTCTTCACACATTGAATTGATAGCCCCCATGGCAGAACCCAATTCATTTTTCGGTATCTTCCCTTTGATCTTCACAAAGATTCCTTCAGATATGGAATTTGCAGTTTTTTCTATTCGTCTAAGATTCTTGAACATCCTTGAAAAAAAGAAATAAGTGCTAGTTATGGCGACAAAAATAACCAGGCAGAAAAAAACCAATAATGTCTTTCTTGAAGCTAAGATAATTTCATTTACCCCTTTTCTCTCAAGGCCTATTATGCTTTCTGAAAAAATTCTTAACTTTTGTCCGGCCCCCCGGATGCTCATTTCCATATCTGGAGAATTTTTATTGTCCTCCCCTATCTGTTCAACTTTCTCTTCATATTTCCTAACAAGGAATGTAAGTCTTTTGAAGTTTTCGGCGCCAACGGCCTTGACTATCTCTGGGCTCAGATCTTCAATAGTAAGATAACTTTCTTGTAGCTGCTTTTTTATCAATGAAAGGGCCAAGGGATCCTTATATAGAAAGTAATTCTTTTCTGAGAGTCTCATCTTTAGAAAAGAGGCATTAAGGTTGTCAGCTATTTCCACAAAGCGCAATTTAGTGAGAATAAGATCAAATTCATGATAAGAAAACGCAGATATCAAAACAATAGAGACA
This sequence comes from uncultured Desulfobacteraceae bacterium, assembly GCA_964473615.1. Classification (GTDB taxonomy): domain Bacteria; phylum Desulfobacterota; class DSM-4660; order Desulfatiglandales; family Desulfatiglandaceae; genus CAYYPQ01. The sequence continues at coordinate 92,560 of CAYYPQ010000004.1, read as the reverse complement.
ATGCCAAGAAAATTGCCAAGTATGATCTTATGTACCAGCTTCATGATTATTCAACCTCGGCCAAGGAAAATTATCCACTTTAAAAACCCCTGCCTGCGGTAGGCAGGCTCGCCTTCAACCGATGATTGTTTATTTCCATCGTATCTAGTAAACGGGTATGACATCCACACGCACATCCTTTACACCTGGCATTTCCTTTAGGATCGCCTGTATATCCTCCGTCAGAGCTTCTTCCTGCTTCAAACTACGTTTTATGTGCACAACAACCGTATGGTTCTCAACAGAGACCTCTACGTCGGCGTAAAAGTTCATCAAATCTGATTTTACTTTCGCGGCCAGACTCTCGTTCAAAAGAATTTGCCGAGCCTCAGCGGTAGTTTGAAAAGAGGGGAGCTTCACAGTAGTTAGAATCTTATCAATAGCATCGTCTATTGTGAGTCTACCGATAACCAAGCCCAAATCATACATACTGATATCCCAGGGGTCCTTGCCATGGAAATACATCGCCCATTTTCTCCGTTCCTTATCAAACTTCTCTATTGTTTTTCGTGCCTCCGTTTTCGAGACATTTTCTCTTTTCATTACTACCTTCACTCGTTCCTCGGCGGTGGCAGAAATCATAACCCTCAGGACATTTGGGATACCTTCAAGTAAAAAATGCCCCGCTAGCCCATGATACACCACATTATCCTTCGCCGCATATTCCAATAAAGAAGAGCGGAGATAGGCAACGTATTTCTTTTTTCCATAGCTGAATCGATCAATGAGCGTTGGGGCGTTTTCGATCGCCCGTCGCAGCCAATTTTCCGGAATGCCAAATTGCTGTGAGGCAAGACTTATAACCTCTTCAGAGATACATTCATAGTTCAGCTCTCCTGCCACCCTTTCCGCGATCATCTTGCCATGACTATAAGAAGCCCTGGCTATGGCGATGACAGACATACTTACCTCCCTTGTGCCATTAGATACGGCAACCGATCACGCATGATTTGTCCCTATTAGCCTTCCATCTTCAGTCTATCCACCTGAGTAGTTACTGTCATTTAGTAAAAGGGTATGACATCCACACGCACATCTTCTACGCCCGGCATTTCCATTACTATCGCCCGGAGGTCCTCTGTCAACGCTTCTTCTTGCATCAAACTCCGCTTTATATGGACAATAATCGTATGATCCTCCACGGAGACATCCGCATCAGGAAAATAGTTCATCACCTTTGCCTTAACCCTTGCCGCCAGGGCCAAATTCTCGACAATTTTACGAGATTCAGGGGTAGTTTGAAATGCAGGGAGTCTCACAGTAAATAAGATATTGTTGACTGCATCGGCCATCGATAATGTAGAAATTACCAGGCCAAGATCATAGAGGTTAAGATCCCAAGGGTCCTTGCCATAGAAATGGATCGCCCATTTTTTCCGACCATTATCAATATCCTCTAACATTTTCAGCGCCTGCTCTCGGGGTACATTTTCACTTCCCATTAAAATTCTGACTCTCTCCTCCCTGTCTGCACAGATCCTCACTTTAAGCACATTCGGGATCCCCTCAAGCAAAAAATGGCCCGCAAAACCATGATAGACCACATTATCCCTTGCCGCATATTCCAAAAGCACCGACCGGATCTCAGAGACATATTTCTCCTTTCCATGTGTGAACCGCCCAATAAACGAAGGCGGATTCTTAATGGCTCGCAAGAGAGCAATTTCCGGAATATTAAATTGTTCAGATGCGGCAAGGAGAACTTCTCTGGAAATGCACTCATAATTCAACTCTCGAGCCACTCTTTCGGCGACCTCCTTGCCATGACTAAAAGAACCTCTGGAAATCGTGATGATAGACATGATCAACCCCCTCACTCAAAATCCCAAAAAAATGAAAGGCCGAAACAAACCTTCGATATCTTGGACCGTGAGTATTTCACTATCCTATGGGAATTAGGCCCAGCACCCCTGTCAAAACTATTAACCCACAAATCAAGGCCAACGATCCATATAGCCAATCCCGCTCTCTGAGAAGGACTGCAGCAGCAAGAAAGAGCGCCGGTACCACTGAAAAAACAGCCAATGAAATCCCCATAGCAGTCAAACCATCACCAGTTGCCAGATGGGAAAGATACCAGTGACCCATGGGCAGGGAACCGGTAGCGCCCTGCCAGATTTGAGAGGGGGATTCACCGCTCCATATCGAAGATAGCCAATAAGAGACAGGTACAAAATTATCTCCAAGAAAGGATAGCACTGAGCCTGTAATTACAATGAGAGAGCCCCCTAAAACTCCCCAGTAAATAATCCCTCCATATATCAAACCAGCAAGTGGCGGCTTTGGTTTGTCTTCTTTCATAAATGCCTCCTATAAAACAGGGATATCTATCCCAAATGCCCCCTCTATCCCGCGTGCTATCAGCTTAGTTGATGAAATTAGCAGAATAAAAATCAAGATTTTCCTCACAAAACCGGCCCTGATCCGGATCAAGAGGTGCGCCCCTAGAATTCCGCCAACAACATGGCCCAGCATCCATGGGGCCCCAATAATGGCAATGAGTGCACCATAGGTTATGTATGTCCAGATGGCAGTTGCATCGCTTATGGCTAGCAAGACCCCGCTGCATGCCGCCGCAATCTTAACCGGTGCCATCATGATAAGGTTAAGGGTGGCGGTGAGGAACGCCCCTCCCCCCATACCGAAAAAGCCGCCAACGAAACCAAGAAAGATAAAAATAAGTCCTCCCAGGAAGGCCCTTACCATCTGGTAATGAACCACCTTACCGAGTGATTGTTCCCAATATGAACCGTTCAGTCCTAGTCGAAGGGAGAGCGAATCAATATGTCCCGGTTCAGGATACTCTGTTTTGCCTCCACCGGTAAATAAAAACCAGGCGATAACAAGCATAAGTATCCCAAGTGACAGGCGAACAATCCCATCGCCTACAGCTCCCATGGCGTCGTGTAAGTATATTGCACATACGCTCCCACCTAGGGCCCCGATAGTGATGGGGACACCACAATAAAAGACAACCTTTAAATTAGCCAATCTGGCCCTCATGAAAGGTCCTGAAGAAATCAACCCCCCGAACATGGCTACCACCAGGCCAGTAGCCCTTATTACTAAGCTGTCCATGGAGGTAAAACCCAACATGATAGGCGTAAATATGACCCCGCCCCCAATGCCGGCGATAACCGCTATAATCGCTATGGCGGTACTTAAAAGGAAAGACCCAATTATTATAAGCCACATGGATAAAGGACTGAGGACATCGGTTCCTTGCACCTTTGAAAACACTGCCATCACGATGTAGCCCCCGGTAATCAACATGATAAGAATGCTCAGCTCCGGAATACTCATAGCTAAAGACCAAAACCTCAGATTACCTCTACCCTTAGTCTTTTTCACCTTATCTCTCCCGTCTTTGTCCTTGTGTATGGGTATCACGTGGCCTTGATCCTGTAAGGATTGATAGTCAAAACGGGAGCTGATGACATCTTGACCACCCTTTCGGCCACGCTCCCAAAAAGGACCCTTTCAAGCCCCTTTCGCCCATGAGTTCCCATTATGACCATATCGATGTCGTTAGATTCCACGTATCTAAGGATCTCTTCTGCTGCGTCCCCAAGCACGACACTTGTTTTGCATGCACTGTAATTCTCGCAATATATACTTGCAAACTCTTTTATTCGCGATTGGGCACCTTCAATAATCTCATCCTGAAAGTTTGTGATGGTTGAGGCCGTGACAAAGAGGCCTGACAGATGTTCAAGCCTGCGGGCAACAAAGAGCAGATGAATCTCCGCATTAAATCTCTTCGCTAAAGTTAGGACCCAGGGTGCAATCTTGGGAGAGACCCCGGAAAGATCCAATGGGAACAAAATCTTTCTAAACTCCGTCATGATGAATACCTCCTTTCAGAATACATTTTTACTAAACGTTAAGCGGGTCCACCCGCGCATTCCGCTCCGAGAACAAGTAACCTGGAATACACAATAGATAAATTCTCAACAAACAGCAAGTCTCAACTCCTTCGAAATATCTCCTCAAGTTTCGCACCCCTGAATTGGGGTAGAGGCAGATAACACCTAGCTCAACGCATTAATATAGGAGGAACATTCGTCCTCAATTTTGAATAAGTCAAAATATGACCACTGTTGCCTTCATCAATGAAAAGGTCAAAGGTTTTGAAAAAGGGAGAAAATATCAGGTCCACAAAATTGGCGAATTGCCCTGGGAAAAAGAAACCCATCTTCTTCGGGAAAAGAGGTAGGTTTGGAGGTGGGTCCGATCATCGGGCAAGGCGAGGTATTTCGATATTCTGCTTTTCAAAATATAAAAAGACACATTTTCAGCGTCTGAATATAGGTGTATTAGCTCAATAAATAGGGATTAATCACCGAGGGTGAATAGGACAGGGCCGGTTTATCCAGGTTAGGTTTTAAGGTAAAGGTCAATGGCGCTTTGGTTGGTTGAAAAAGCAAGTGCCGGTAAATCGAATACCGAGAAAAAACGGGCCTGTCGGGCGTCATCCCCGGGGGAGATTTCCCCGGACGACCATTTCACCTCAAATGTAACCCAGATTAGATCACCATAAAACTCCTCAAAGTGCGATTCCGTGTCCAGCAAACGCACCACTTCGCCGGTGATGCCAGTTTCCTCCTTAAGTTCCCTTAACACTGCTTCTTCAATAGTTTCACCCAGTTCCACAAATCCAGAGGGGAGTGCCCACATCCCTTCCTTTGGCTCACGGTCACGCAAGACCAGCAAAATCTTTCTATCTGAATTTACAACCAAGGCTGAAACTACTGGCAGTGGATTGTCATAGAATATGGTTTCACACCGGGGACAATAGTCACGAATATGCCCATCAATCCCAAGTTGTTCAATATCACCTGCACATTCGCTACAAAACCGACGTCCCTTTCTCATATTTCCTCTCCTGTCCTTTGTAGGCAACTTCAGTTTCTTATTAATAGACTTGCTGGTGCTCAGAAAGAAAAGACATCCCCTATCAATTGGAATATGCAACCTGATGGCCAAGTAATTACGCGTGCGAGAATGGAAACTTACAAAAAAAATATCCACAGATCAACAACTAAAACTTGAGGACGAAGTCCACCTGGAGGCGTTCCCCATGTTCCCGGGACTTGTTCTTGTCAAAGGTGACAGATGTTGGGGCCCACTGTGTAACCGGATCGGTATAGAAAAAGGCCGTGGCAAACTGAACTCGATCTAAGAACATATACCTGAATTTCACCTTGTGCCCTTTTCTGTTTGCGCCGTAAAAGTCCTGGTCGTTCATCGAGCCAATGACCGAATCCTTCTCAATACGGGCGTATTTATAGGCAAATGACCAGTCTCCTTTGTGATTTGTTTTTCCCGGTGTGAAGCCGAGATAATAGGCGGTGTCCTGATCTCCGGGGACATCATCTGCGGCGTTTACGATATAATCAAAGATAAGCTCACCGGCCCAAGTAACGAGAAAAACAAAATTACAATAAACATAGAAAGTATAATAATCAAGACCGCCTGTTTCCGGTTCAACCCGCACCCCTTAACCATCCCTATGGCAACCAGTATCCACTTCCAAGGCTCGGTGATCCAAACAAATAGAGGGATCCAGGATGCAAGCATGGTGACACCTGAGGAAAAGGCATACACGGCGAATAGCCTCGAAAAAGTCATCCTTTTCCCCATGCTCATGGTGACGACCACAAAGCTAATGCCTGCTGTGATGAACGTCATGCCTATGGCATTCGCCATCAATATTCCAGCCATGAGGAAGGGCCTCTCACGGATCAGGGTAAGGCTTGCCCCTGTGAGAAACAGGCTGGACATCAGGAGGAAACCGAAAGGCTGCCTGTAGCCGATCTCGCCGGGGAGTTCCTTGAAAAATCGGCTTGGTGACCCCAGCATCCCGGTCAGAGCATGAACATAGAACCCAAGACTGAACTTGTCCCTACTTGCCGTCTCAATCGACTCCGTCATGACGCCCTCGTATAGGCTACAGGATCCCAAGCTTCGTAAGAATACCCCAGAGGAGCATGACCATCGTCAGGATAAAAAAAAAGGTCCGTTCCGTTCTTTTGTCGAAATAGGTAATTCCCTTTGAATGAAACAGAGACTTTTTCGACCTGGTTTCTTTGCCCTCATTTATGTTTTCCATGGTTAACCGTCCTCATTCACCCCGACCCTCCCTCTACGAAAGGGAGGGGAATCTTGCTAGACATTGTCTAAAATCCGGGCAGTCCCCCAAATCCCCTGAGAGACCAATACACCGCGGTGAGCAAAACAATGACCACGTTGGCGATAAACCATAGGGGAATTCCGACCCTTAGATAGTCCTTGGGCTCCAGGTATCCGCTTGCATATACAATGGCGTTTGGCGGCGTCCCTATGATCAGGCAATATGCAAAGGATGAGGCTATTGCCGTGGACATGGCTATGAAGGGCAAAAACGTGGTGCCCGGATGGACAAGGCCTGCCATGTTCAGGGTAATGGGGCCCACCGCCGCGGCCGCGGGTCCGTCCGCCATGAGGTTCGTGAGGCAAGCCGTGAGCCCGTTTGCAGTGGCCATGAGCGGGAGGCCTGAAGACATCCCAAGGGGCGCAAGCAGGTCAATGACCGTTCTTGCGAGCCAGTAGGCGGCGCCGGTCTGGTCCAGGGTCCTGCCGAAGATAATAGCACCCGCATAAAGCCATACTACACCCCAATCCACCTTCTCCTGGTAGTCCCGCCAGTTGACCACGCCGGCCAGGATATAGGCCACCGCACCTGCAACGGCGATTACGCCGATCCCGAGGCGCACCGGGTAGATGCCGAGATTATAAAAAACCTTTTCCGTGAACCACCCATAGACCATGACGAGGAAGATGATGAGCGCCCATATCTGTTTGCTGTTCCATTTGCCCATCCTGTCAATCTCCGCCTTGAGCTGTTTCATGGCGGGGGCAAGAGACGTTATCCGGGGTTTGAACCTCCAGTTCACCACAAACCAGGTGATCGGGATCATTACGAGGAGAAATGGAAAACAATAGGTGACCCACTGGAAGTAGCCGATATCAAAACCGAACATGTCATTGAGGTAGGTCATCATGATGACGTTTCTGGCGCCTCCGGACGGGGCCCCGGGTCCTCCGATGTTGCAGGCCATGGCAATGGCGATCATGAGCATCTTGCCCAGCTCAGGGTCTTCTGGTATCTCTTGTGTCAGGCTGTTCTGGTAAAGGAGCATGCCAATGGGGAGGAACATGGCCGCGAGGGCATGATCGGAGATAAAGGCCGCGAGAGGGGTGATGATGAGGAAGAAGATCAGGGTTATCCATCTGGCATTGGGCACGGCCAGCTTTTTAAACATCATCATGCACATGCGCTTGTCAACCCCCGTCTTGACAAAGGCGGCCGCAAACATGAGACTGCCCATGATAAACCAGCATGCGTCCGACCAGTACAGCATGGCCACCTGTTCCCTGGTGACAACACCGGTGAATACGAGAATAAGGCCGATACAGAAGGCAACACCCGGCAGCGGAATGCATTCGGTCACGAAACAGATGACCACAAAGGCCATCATTGCAACGGCCACCTTGATATGCCAGGCCCCTTTGTCCGCCGCACTCCTGTCCTTTTTAGACAGGTCCTCATATTTGAGGCCGTCCTTCCTGAGTTGCAGGACCTTGGCCATAATTCCCTTGAAGTCCTTGTCACTCACATTATCCTTGATATAGTTGTGGGCCTTGCTGAAATTTACGGCATCCGCATGTATCTTGTATTTCTTGCACCACTTGAGGCCGCGTTTTAGAAACCGGTCTTTTGAAAGCGCGCCCATCCTCATATTTCTTTCCATCATCTGTGCCGTGAGGAGCTGCCATTGAGGAACATCCACGCTTCCTTGGCCAAAAAGGTCGGAGGTGATAGAATTCACGACGGCCTTTGGCCCCACATTGTATTCTGTCCCTACATCCTTCATCCCCGAAGGTATGGGCAATACCAGGATAAGAAAAAACAGGACCACCGGTATAATGAAGAGCTTCCAGTCCACATATTTGTCATAGCCGGTCGCCCTTTTTTTGGCTGCAGCCATTTTATGCCTCCTTCTTTCGTTTTGCTCGACACTCCGTCAAACGGTATGATCAGAAAACAGATTCATTGATCAGGCTCCTGAGATGATCCTTTCCATTTCAAAGAATATCTCTTGCTCTCTCACTACACCCACCACCTTGCCTTTCCGTGTAACCGCCATACGTCTGACGCCTTCCCTGTGCATAAGGTCGGCCAACTCCATCAGGTTGGTATCCTCCTCCACTGCCGGAGGAGCATCGGACATCACCTCGTGTATCTTCTTTTGGGCCAAGGCCTTCACCTGTGTGGTAAAGAGCCCTGTCCAGAACATGGGCGAATAAACCATGCTGTCTGCCATGGAGGGCTTGGGCGCTGAGAGGTAGGCAGGGCGAGCCCCCGCAATCAAATCACAGATGCTCAGGATTCCTAGCATCTCCCCTTTTTTGTTAAACACGACAATGGATCGGTGTCCTGTCTCCATGATCCGGCTTGTGGAAATGGAGCTCTTAAAGGATTCCTTCAGCCGATCAATCCCGTCCTTGACCGTGCTGTCCGGGCCGAGCGTGGTGTAATCCTCAATTGGGATCATGATATCTCCGGCGTTTTTCTCCTCCCTTGTTTCTCCATGCCGCGCCAGATAGGCATCTTTGATTCTTGATGCAAGGAGATCAAGCTCACAGGGCTTGTTGAGGTAGTCAAAGGCCCCGTGTTTTAGGGATTCCCTGGCAGACCCTACTTCTCCGTGACCGGTCAGCATGATGACCTGCACATCGGGCGCTATCTTCTTTATCCGGGCCAGGGCCTCGTGACCGTCCATGCCCGGCATCCTGATGTCCAGGATAACCACATCCTGTGGAGATTTTTCCAGAACCTCTATTGCCTCCTCTCCACTCCCAGCCACACTTGTCTCATATCCCCTCCTGGAGAGTATCTTTGAGGTGGTGCTGCGAAACTGCTCTTCATCATCAACCATGAGTACCTTTATCTTTTCCGGCATCATTGACCTCCTTTTGCCAAAACACCAATTTCAAAAAATCAAGGCCCTTCTGTCTCTCTGATAATATCCCTTGGGGACGATGATAATGAACGCATCCGGGCCACACGGATCTTTTCTTCCAGCCTCTTGCGTTTTTCAAAGGCCTCTTCCGCCTTGCTGAGAAGTTCACCGACATCTGTGGGTTTCATCAGATAATCAGTGGCGCCTGACTTCAGGCCTTCCACGGCAGACTCGGCGGTGGCATGCCCGGTCAGCATGATCACCTGCACCATGGGGTATTGCCTCTTTATCTGCTTAAGGGTGGCAATGCCGTCCATGCCGGGCATCTTGACATCCAGGATGACCACATGGATGTTGTGCTCCCTCAGCAAGTCCAGTGCCTCTGGACCGCTTGTTGCCGTAAAGACATCATGGCCCTTTCTTGCAAGCAATTTTTTTGTGGTGGAGAGAAATCGTTCCTCATCGTCCACCAGCATCATCGTCATCTCTTTCATCTGTTGCCTCCCATTTGGTTCCATTGAAGATTCAACATGGATTAACCTGCTGCCGGCAGGGTTATGGTAAAGGTCGTCCCGACCCCCTTTTCGCTGCTGACCTCTATGATCCCTCCCATGCTGTCTATGATTCCGTAACATACGGAGAGCCCCAGGCCTGTCCCCTTGCCGACCGACTTGGTGGTAAAGAACGGGCTGAAGATTCTCTTGAGGTTCTCGGGGCTGATTCCGGAGCCGTTATCTTTTACCCATATTCCCACTTTCTCCCCTTTTCGGGCGGCCCCGATGGTCAATTCGCCTCCCTCGGATCCATGTCTTGAAACGGTCGCATCAAAGGCATTATTAAGAAGATTGATGAGCACCTGTTGCAACTGTCCGGGATCAGCGTTCACCAAAGGGGTGTCTTCAGAGATATCCTGTGTCACGTTGATACCGTGTACACTGGCTTTCTTGGAGATCATCGCCGTAACTTGCGGGATATAGGCCCGGAGGTCTATGTCTTCAAAAACAGGTTCACTCTGTCTCCCGAACCTGAGGATCGACTGGGTAATCTTTGCACAACGGTCTATTTGCAGGCGTATCTGACCGAGGGAGTCTTCAAGTTCCGTCAGCTCCTTTGATTGTTTGAGCTCGCCGACTTCCCCTAAATCTGAAAGGATTGCTTCTATGAGCGCCTGCTCGGACCTTATAATCTGGAGGGGGTTGTTGATTTCATGGGCAAAGCCCGCGGCCATTTCACCCAGCTCTGCAAGACGGCTCGCCCTGATTAACTGCTCGCCCAGGCTCTTTTTCTCTGTATCTGCACGTATCATCCGGCTGACAATACGTCCGGTAAGGAAAAAGGCTACTAATATAATGGCGGTGCCTCCAAGCAGGCTAACGAAGAGGACCAGGTATGTCGCTGTGTGGAGGGCCTTGAATGCATCTGATTTTTCCTGCCTGACGACCAGGAGCCAGTTTTTCTCCTTAAGCCATGTTGTGGCGTAGAGATGTTTTTCCCCTCTCGAATCTTTCTGCATGAATGTTCTGGTACTGCTATGCGACTCAGGGAGTTCCAGGGCCTCCGGGTCTCTTGCCATCAGGTTGCCCCCGGAGCGGCGTTGTGTCTGAAAGACACCTTGGGCGTTGAGGAGGTAGGCTTCCCCGGTCTTGCCAATGTGTACTCCCTCGACAATATCATTGAACATATACGTATCGATGGTAGCGCGAATAACCCAATTTTTCCCTGCTTCGTGTTTGCCAATCGCAATAATGAAATGGGGTAGACGGCGATAACCCAGGAAGATATCACTGATGTAATACCCGTTTTTCATGACTTCCTTAAACCACTTAGCCTGCTTATAGATCTTGCCTGTAAGTTTGTATGGGCCGTGGTACGCTACATGGATGCCCGCCTCGTTAAAAACTCCCAGGTCTACAAAAGTATTCGATTTTTCTTGAAGGCGCTCAAAAACAGTGTTGAGTTTCTTAGAGTCAGAGATGTCTTTGAATGTGTATGAACGGAGGATGAATGCGAGATCGGCCTTTCGCTCACTGAGAAAGGTATCGATCATATCCCGATGGTCCTCAACAATTCGCACAATGCTTGAAGTAGTGCTGGCCTCAATGGAATGGGTAAAGAAATAGTAACTGATAGATAAGACGATAATCAGCAAGACGAGAGGAAGTCCTATCATGCAGGTCAGGACAATCCTTCTCATCACGGCATAGTGCTCACCCTCCATAGGACACACCCCTTTCCATTCGAGGACTTGTAGCTGTTCGGCCTATTTTTCCTCATCTTTTTCCTGTTGGAATACCCTTGCGGGAAATCTCATCAGCTCCTTGATTTTTGCACTTCGGATCTTCTGGTCCTGGCCGTCCTTTTTTTCAAAGGCCTGCGCCAGTTTTGTGAGGAGATCTTCCAGATTGATGGGTTTTAACAGGTAATCAAAGGCCCCCAGCTTCATGCCCTCTATGCTGCTTTCCACCGAGGCATGCCCCGTCAGTAAAATCACCTCGGTAAGGGGCGCAATTTTTTTCATTTCACGCAGGGCCTCTATCCCGTCCATCCCCCCGGGCATCTTGATATCCAGCAGGACCACGTCAAAGAGTTTCTCTCTCATCAATTCCAGGGCTTTTTCGCCGCTGGCTGATCCTGCGGCATCAATTCCTCTTTTGCCAAGGCGCTTCACAATGGTCTCCAGAAAATCTTCCTCGTCGTCTACGACCAGCACTCTGAAATAGTTCATAGTGGCCTCCTTCATTGCGGCATAGGGCGCAAGGCGCAGGGCCCAGGGTATTTTCCTTAGGCCTTGAGTCTTATGCCTTTAGCTTCTGGTTCATTCATTTCTTCTCCGGAATCAGGATGGGAATTTGGACCGTAAACGTGGTTCCCTTCCCCTCCTGACTCCTTATATTGATGGAACCGCCCATCTTTTCCAGGATATTGTGCGTAACCCACAAACCGAGGCCGGTACCCTTTCCGGTCTCCTTGGTCGTAAAAAACGGATCAAAGATTTTCTTCTGTTTTTCTTCGGAGATCCCCGGGCCGTTATCAGATACTTCGATATGGATTTGCGGTCCCACCCTGAGGCTATTTACCTCGATCACTCCGTCACTGCCAATCGCGTCTATGGCATTAGATATGAGATTCATAAACACCTGTTGTAATTGCGAGCCATCCGCGGCAATAATCGGCAGTTCCGGAGAAAGGTCGGGCTTGATTGTAATGTTATTGATCCTGGCATAATTCCCCAGGAGATCTAGTGCCTGGTTTATGATTGCATTCACGTCCACGTCTTCCAGGTGCGGCTCCATCTTGCGGGCGAATCCGAGCATGCCATGGACTACTTTTCTTGCTCGCTCGACATGCCCTTCTATCTTCTTGATGGAATCCCTGAATTCATCCAAGTTTGCGCTTTTCCGGAACTCTTCCTCGTCCAGTAGGTCTTCCATCCATCCGGTTTTTTGGATGATGATTTGCAAGGGATTGTTGATTTCATGGGCGATCCCTGCCGCCATCTTTCCCAGTGCCGCCAGCTTATCCGATTGCATGAGCTGAGCGTTCAGTTCAGCAGCCTTCAGGTCGGCATCTCTCAGACGACTGATCGTCATGCGTGTGGTAAATACGGTCATAAGAATAATCGCCAGAATGCCGGAAAGGATGATTGCAATTTCCATATCCCTTGTTGAGAAAAGTCCAGTCATCTCCTCGGTAACACCCTGCCTGATAACCAGGAGCCATTTCCCGTGGTTTATCCAGGTCCCTGCGAAAAGCACTTGCTTTCCTTGACCGCTCTTCTTTTCAACAACCGTTGTGCCGCCTCCAAACGAGTTTGTTTCCAAATTTGATTTCGTCAATATCTTGCCTTCAAAACGCGGCTGTGTCTGATATGCTCCATTTTTGTCAACAATAAAAGCATCCCCTGTCTTCCCCACCTGGGCCGCCTTTACGATCCCTTCAAAGACCCCTGAATCGATCGTTGCCCTCAATATCCAGATATGGTCCTTTTCCTGGCGGCGAACCGCTATGATGAAGTGGGGCAATTTGCGGTAACCCATATAGACATCGCTGATGTACACTCCCTTGGTCAGGACTTCTCCAAACCATGGTTGCTGGTAATAGTTCAGGCCTTTGAGGTCATAGGGACCGATATATGCCAGGTGCTGGCCATTACTATCAATGACACCCAGGTCCACAAAGGCCCCGGCCCTGGAATTCATGATTTCAAATATGCGCGAGAGATTGGTTTCATTGATTATTTCGTTGAAATGATGCGTATCGGCCATGGAACAGAGGATAGCGATCCTCTCCTTCAGGAACAGCTCCACGGCTTCCGACAGGCCCCTTGATCGGTATGTTATCTGCTGAGTGATCTTGTCGCCATACATGCGTGCAAACTGGCAGTAGATGGTTGCCCCGAGAACAATCAGGGGGGCCAGAGAGACCAGTAGCGTGATAAGGATGATCTTTCTCTGGAGTCCTGTGTAAAGTGACGTTTTCATATCCGTTCTGTCGTTTCCTCTCAATCAATGAAGCATAGGCCAGGTCATGAATTGCCAGTATCCAAAGACAGTCCAGAACCAGAGGACCAGCCATGCCAGGATGGTCACAGGGAGGCCGTATTTTACAAAATCGAAGACACTCAGTAACCTTTCACCGGTTTCAGGGTCTCTACCCATTCCGAATGCGATGGCGTTGTTGGGGGTGCCGACCACCAGGAAATTGGCAAAGGATGAAGAGAACGCACAGGCAAGGGCTACTTTCCACACATGCACATGGGCCAGAGATGCCATTGGCAGGATAATGGGCCCTAACGCCGCAACCGTTGCACCGTCGCTCATAAAGTTGGTCATGGTTCCTGTCAGGAGGCTGACGCCTACGGTGAGCATATCGCCACGGGCCATGGAGTCCGGCAACAGGGCAACGAAGGTGTTGGCCAGCCAGAGGGCACCGCCCGTAAATTTGAGTCCGACGCCCATAGCACATGCGGCCGCGTAAAGCCCGACCACGTCAAAGGCGACACCGCTCTGGATATCGTCCCAATCCGCTATGCGGCACAGGAACATGGCAACAACGGCAAAGAGTGTGATGCCTCCCAGACCGTACTGTTTCCCCAGGACAATCCAGCCCGCGACCAGCAGGATCAGAATAGCCGCCATTGCCGCCTCTTTCCCCCCGAATTTGGGCATCCTGGCCACCTCTGCCTTTACGACCTCGCTCGGATTGACATTTTTCACCTTGAACTGGGGTTTGCAACGTATATACATGTAGGCCCCTATGACCACAGCCATCAGGGGGACAAAGGGCATCCCGAATTTTAACCATTGCACAAAAGAGATCGGGGCCCCATACTCCATCAGGTACCCAACCATGATGGCATTTCGGCCGCCGGCAGCGGGTGACCCCGGGCCGCCGTGATTAGCGGCGAAGCACACACCCAGCAAAAGAAAAACGGCCAGGGCCCTGTCCTTTTCCACCCCGTACATCTTGCAGGTCACCTTATATACACCCATGAGGACAGGAATAAGGAGTGCCACCAGGGCATGTTCGGAGAGGAAACCGGCACAAACAGCAAGCGCGGGTAGAAAAATAAAGGCAAACCCCTTGGCGCTCTTGATCCGGCTCAAGAGTATGAGCCCGATACGCTTGTCAAGACCCGTCTTGGCAACACCGACGGCCACTGCCAGGATCCCGAAGATAAAAAAAACGGCATCTTTCATGTAGGCCTTGGCAATCTCATTGACGGGAAGAATGAAGAAGAGATACATCAACGCACCTACTAAGATGTCCGTTCCTCCAAGAGGCAGCGCCTCTGTCCCCCACATGAAGGCCGCTACAAATAGGATACCCATCATGATCTTTGCCATTTGTGCGACCTCTCTGTCTGTAAGCAGAGGGGTGCCCTTTGGACGAAGCTTCTTGTTGACGGTCTCTGTTATGGTCTTGCATTTTGATCCCAGCTTGTATCCGGCAGGATGGATACTGCTTACCAGGTTGACCATGCTCTGGGGAGGCGGAGTGACAACGAGTCCTATAAAAAAAAGCCCGGCAATCAATAACAGGATGGGCTTGAATCCCGGTTTGCTGGCCCAGATGCCTCTCGATTCGTGGCCGGCCTCAGCAAGTGAATGATGTGTCACAGTTTCCTCCTTGGTAGCCCTACCATACTGGCTACGCACCGTTTTCCCTTTCAACAGGGTTTCCCTCCGTCGTCCTCGGGGGACCTTGTTTTGCGATATGCCTTCAAGGATAGACAGCGGAGGGAAGTATTGTAAATTAATATCGGCAAGGATCGTGCCAGGCGGATTGCCAGAAATGCTTCATGCTAACCAGTTGACATACCAAAATAATATTGGTTTTGGCCACTTCTATCCTGTGAAAGATGGAAACGGAAAATGTCAGAGTTTTTTGCAGGTTGTAAAGAAAGGGTTGTTGATTGGTGATCGGTTATTGCGGAAACCAGGCGTCTATCCTGGAATGCGTTAATATCATTTTTGGAGCAAGCGTTTAACCTCCAATGATAATAGCGCTTATTTCGTTTAGAACATCTTTTAGGGAAGGCATGGTTGAAGGATGATAAATCACAAGGCTGTTCTCCCTGGATTATCCATCCCGGGCAATCGCTTCTGTTTTGGTCTCATTTCGATATCCACTTCTATGCAAAGGAAGGGTGATTGGAGACGACCACGTCGCGGAGGTCTTTCAGGATTTTCTGTCGCTGGCGACTCATGGCGGCGCTATTTGCCATAATCATGTCTAACTGCCGGGTATGGATTATGAGGTAACCCAGTACGCGGAGGCGTTCCTCCATTAAGGACTGCTCATATCCTTCCAGCCTGGCAAACGCGGCGTCCTCTCTGATTTCGGTTCGAAAATCGTACTGATCAAGGATTTCTATTAGGAATCGTGCCCGAAAGATCCTCCGTTGGAGATCTGCCGCGCCACCCTTGAACTGGAAGCTGATGTAGTTTTCGATAGCCCTTTTTCCGACAAGCGCTTCCACGATGGAGAAATGGAAGCCGAACCTGGATTGAAGACTGCAAAAATTTCGTGAAATCATGAAGTAGTTGCGCATGCCGTATGAAGCGCCTGTGGATGGATCCAGGGCCGGGTTAACTGTAGCCTCAAAGAGCACAGACATAAAGCCCCGAGAATCTAACGGCGGCGGGCCTTTCCAGGGGACGGCGATCATCCCCTGCCAGAGGGAGAGCATGGGAACAGAGCAGATATTTTCAAGAAGAATCCATCGGTCGGTGACCTCCTCACTGAAGCCGTCGTCCAGGTTGATGACCCAGAACTGCATGGGGCCATCACAGTAAAGCTGCTTGCTGGATCGCTCGGGAAAGTGATGGTTTTTTCCGAAGCTGAACATCTCGAGGACGGCCTTCTCATGGCAAAAGCGCGTGATGTCATGAAATGTCTTACACGAATGCGGCTTAAATTCCGGTGAATCGGGGTCCAGTAAGTTAAGGGGAGTAATGTGCCTTATGGAGCCTTTAAGGGACTCATAAACGGGGCTGCCTTGCATAAGATTCTTCGGCGGTTCTTTGGCCTTCAACAGGGCGTCTATATGGCCATCATAAACGCTATGTCCATCTGCATCCACTGTGACCATCTGCCCGGCGCTTAACCTTTGCATGGCCCCCTTCACACCCAGAAGAGCGGGAACGCCAAATTCCCTGGCCACATTGGCCAGGTGCCCGGCAATCCCTCCCTGCTCAGTTATTACCGCTGAAGCCTTATTAAGGAGGGATGCCCAGCGTGGCGAGGCCTGAGCCGCCACCAGAACAGCCCCATCAGGGAATCGAAGGGCATCCATATCCTTTTTCGCCACAAAGACCGGGCCGGCCCCCACACCCGGACTCGCCGCCGCCCCTCCGCGCAAGACGACCCGACCAATTTCCCTTTCTACATAAATTCTACTCTGCGCCTTATCTAAAACGTCCATCTGTTGCAGGGGCCGACACTGGAGCAGGATGATGGTGCCGTCCCTTCGCACTGCCCACTCGATATCCTGGGGGGCCTTGCAGTATTCCTCTATCCGTATGGCCAGCAGAGCAATTTCCAGCGCCTGCTCATCACTCAGTGAAGGCAACCGCATTTCGTCACCAGTCATGTCCAGGCGGCATACGCCCTCCCGTGGGTAACAGACAAATTTGTGGTCTTTACTGGGAATTGTCTTTTGGAGTATCGCCATAGGCTCACCGCGAGACACGACAAAAAGATCTGAAGGCGCTGAGCCATCCACAACCGACTTGGGAAGTCCCCAGACAGAGTTGACCACGATGGAATCATCCCTAATATTCAGGGGATTTCTTGAATAGGTCACTCCCCCGGAGACAGGATCCACCATGGTCATACATGCCACACACATGGCTACGTCTTCATCACGTATACCCCGGTTCAGCCGATATGTTATGGCCTGAAGGCTGTATTTACTGGCAAGAATTTCTTTGTAGGCCCGAACAATATTTTCACTGCTCACATTCAGCTCTGAACGGTACTGCCCTGCGAAAGATATGCCCTGCAGGTCCTCACCCAGGGCGCTGCTACGCATGGCCAAGGCAACCCCTTTGCCCTCATCCATCTCAAGGGAGCGATAGTGCTCTAGGATGCCCTCTTCCAAGTCTGCTGGAAGAGAGGCCCGAATGATCAACTGCTGGATTTGGGCGCTGAGCTCGTGAAGCCGGTCCAGGCGCTCCACCTCGCTGGTCTGGATACGTCGATCAATCTCGGTCTGAAGGTCATTATGTTCCATAAACCGCTGGTAGGCTGCGGCGGTGACGACAAAGCCATTGGGGATATTTAGATGAAGACGGGTGCTAACTTCTCCAAGATTTGCGGCCTTTGCACCGACTTGATCCGCGAGGTCTTTGCCCACCTCTCTAAGGGAAAGGACAAGGGGACCGTCTTTTGGGAATTCACCCGGCTCAAGGAACGGACTGATCCGTTTCCGGATCTCTTCGAATCGCCCAAGGAGAAGCTCATATCTTTTCGGAGCCAGCTCATTCAAGTGTTTGATAATCTGAAAGACGTTGGTGGTAATACTGGTGCAGCGCGATCGAACAAAGGTCATTCCAAAAGGCGTGGCCCCACGCAAGGCCTCCTGTACCTCCGACATGATCTCTAATGCCTTGTTGTTGGCGTTCAGAAGGAGCTTGAAGTTGTGATAACGGGCCTTGAAGGCCGTCCGGAGGGATTCTATATCATCGGGAGACAGCCTTTCCCCCGGGGTGCCTTTATGAAAAAGCCTTTTGATCCAGTTGCCAATTTTCATAGGCCTTAACAGGTTCAGGGTTCCGAGTTCCCGGTTCAAGGTTCAAGGTTTTGGGCCCCCGAAGCCTCGAACCCTGAACTTTCGAACCTGATTCGTTACATCTCTTCCTTCCTGCCTGCCTCCATGGCGAGGCCGAAACCCTCAAAGAGGAAGAATATGGAAAACCCCCACCAGATCGTGTAAAGGACATAGAATACGAGGGAAAGAGTGAGAGTACCCGCCTTGGAGGATGCCTTTTCAGGTGCAATGCCATAGAAATTGTAGCCCACTTCTATGCCTTTTTTCACGACTTCATCCAGGAAAGAGGCCTGCTTGACCAATTTTTTTCGTTTAAGCGTATCTTTTGTTCCCTTCAGTAGCTTCCACCACGTAAAGAGGACCTGCTTGCCGGAACTCCCATATTTCTCGGAAATCTCGACTCCTCTGTCAAAATACATAATTTCCGCATCCTTCAGCGCAGCCGTGGCGATTTTGCCCAGGTCACCTTGCAACTTGAGCTTGCCCTCTGACCGGGAGAGTTGGATTCCCGCCATGTCAGCCATTTTCCTTGCAAGATCCATGTTGGAAATACCCTTCACATCAATGGCGCAATCTAAGAAAGTCCCTGCAAAACCTTGAGCTTGTTTTTCAAGCTGAGGTATCTTGTAGCTCGACCCCTTGGCAATGGAGTTGTAAAGATTGTCCGCCGACTCAAAGGCGTTTTTACCCCCAAAAATGGGAAGGGACATAACTATCAAGACGACAACAAATACAATTAGCATTGCCAGCCCTATGATAAAATGTTTTTTATCTCTAATCAACATGGTTTATACCTCCCTGAGTCGTTTTATGTTTTTGAAGAATGTGGAGATTACCCAGATGGCAAAAATCCCGATTACGATAAAGAAGACCCACATTCCAATCTGATCCAGGGTATGGGCGAGGGGCCTGGAGATACTGATGATATGCATTTCTCCCAGTTTCCCGGGAAGGGCGAAAAGACGATTCAGAAAACCGGCCAGGATAGCCGTGGCATAGAAACCGCGGATGTATATGCCTTTGACGACTTTCGTTACCAGCGCCCCTACCTGGATACCGATGAGGGAACCCACAAGCAGGCCCATGGCCAGGGAGTAGAAGATGAAGCCATAGAAGGCGTACTGGCCTATGGAGGCATATCCAGCCGTGAAGATGATTTGGAATATATCAGTGCCCACGGTGGTGAAGGAGGATACTCCAAGGATATAGACAAACATGGGAAAGGTGAGAAATCCGCCGCCCACACCCATAATGGCAGCTACCATTCCCACAAAAAAGCCGCAGATAGCGACGAACCAGGCGGAGATCTTCTTGCCCCCGGGCACCAGGTCCCTGTCAAAAATTATTGAGGGCGGGATGTTAAAAGACTGCAATCTTGCGGGAAGACCTTTCTTGCCGCTTGCGGCCTCCATTCCTTTGGGGCTCTCTCCTGCATAGGCACCCACTTCTGCCCCGGCTTTGCGGTTTTTCAGGAAATCGAGAAGCGCATAAATACCCAGGAAACCCAATAAAAATACATAGATAAGCGTAATAAAGAAGTCGCTGAGCACGGGACTGATCTCGTAGATGGCCCGGTTGAGCACGCCGCCGCAACTGACACCTGTAAGGGAACCCACCAGAAATGCGATGGCCAACCCGACGGAGACATTGCCCAGCTTTTTGTGTATTGTGGTGCCCATAATGGCCTTGGCAAAGATATGGAAGAGGTCCGTACCAACTGACAGAATGCCCTTGACGCCCACGCTCATGAGCGCAGGGGTTATTATGAACCCACCTCCGGCGCCAATGCAGCCGGTTATGAGGCCCGCCATA
Source organism: uncultured Desulfobacteraceae bacterium (assembly GCA_964473615.1). Taxonomy (GTDB): domain Bacteria; phylum Desulfobacterota; class DSM-4660; order Desulfatiglandales; family Desulfatiglandaceae; genus CAYYPQ01. The sequence continues at coordinate 72,430 of CAYYPQ010000004.1, read as the reverse complement.
AGGCCTATTACCGTGGATATCCATAATAGTCCCGACGTGGAATAGGCCGGGCTGTAAGCCTTATGGCCGCCCAGGATTGAAGGAAGCTGGTCCGAGGCAAAGGCCACGGCAAAGAGTATGCAGGGCAGGCACAGCAAGCCCAGGATCAAGAGCCTTTTTTTGCTCCTAACTATATTCATGGATGTTTCATACTCCCATTTTGCATGTGCAGTCGATGCAGCCAGCAACACATGAAAAACCCTATTTGCGCCTTTCACTACATTTCCTCCTTTTTCCTTATTCTATCTTCCTGAACAGATTTCTTTTTGTAGGCGTCTTGAATCTTGAAAAGCAATTCATCGATATCCATGGGCTTCATCAAATAGTCAAACGCCCCAAGCTCCATTCCTTCAATCGCCACCTCCACATTTGCATGGCCCGTAAGCATGATGACCTCGATCAAGGGATATCTACCCTTAATCTCTCTCAGGGTCTGGATGCCATCCATTCCCGGCATCTTTACGTCTAGGACTACCACGTCTACAGGTTGCTCGTTTAAAAATCTCAACGCCTCCTCGCCGCTTCCTACTCCCACAACACCCGCCTCGCGCTTTTTCATGCGCTTCATCAAAGTTTCCAGAAAATCGATTTCATCGTCCACAAAGAGGACTTTAAAGGCATCCACATGCATCACCTCCCTTTATGCACGGCTTCATGAATCTTGCGGATAAGCTCTTCCAGATCACAGGGCTTTGTCAGGTAATCAAAGGCCCCAAACTCGATACCTTCTCTTGCAGCCTGTTCCGAGCCATGACCGGTCAGCATAAGAACCGGCATCTTTGGATCCATTTTTTTGAAAATCTTGAGGACCTCAATGCCATCCATTTCTTCCATCTTGAGGTCAAGGACCGCCACATCAAAGTCCTGCCCACGGAGGGCCTGAATCGCCTCGGAGCCGCTAAAGGCCTTTGTGACCTCGACATTTCTCTTAGACATCCTCTTGGAAATGACCTCTACAAAGCCTTTTTCATCATCCACAAGAAGCAGTTTAATATGTTCAAGCTGTTCCTTTTTGTTTTCAGACATGATAACTCCGTGACACAGATTAAGGAATGATGTGGCCCGAAGGTCCGTCTTGATGGGCCGGGTTTTTGGCCTGGGCCTCAACTTTGCCCTCCGGGGCGCCTTGCGCAGGAATTCGGATGCGAAACGTGGTTCCCACACCCATCGTGCTCCTCACCTCTATCTCTCCCCCCATTTTCTTGATGATGCCATAGCAGATCGACAGTCCCAGGCCGGTCCCTTTTCCAACCGGCTTGGTCGTAAAAAACGGATCAAATATTCGACTTAAATTGGCCTCTGGAATACCTGGACCATCATCAGCCACCTCAATCACTACGGAATCTCCATCCAACGTGCTGTTTATGGTCAGGCTTCCACCTGGCTTTTCCATGGCATCAACCGCATTATTGATCAGATTCAAAAGGACCTGCTGGAACTCCGATTGGGAAAACTGTAAAGGGGGCAGATCTTTTTCCAGACTCATATCAATCGTGATCTTGCTGTATTTTGCCCTTTGGGCCGAAAGCGCCACAATCTCCTCTATGACGTCATTGATCTGGACATCCTGAACTCTCGAGTCTGTCTTCCTTGCAAAACTAAGCAATTTGTGCGTAATTTCCTTACAGCGCTTTCCCTGTGTTCGAATCTGCTTTAATGCCCTTCTAAACTCGTCAAGGTTTTCCCCCTCTTGAAATTCCTCCTCCAACAGGTCTCCAATCCAGCCCGCTTCCTCTACCATAATGGCCACGGGATTATTGATTTCGTGGGCAATGCCGGCAGCCAGCTCGCCAACGGATGCCAGTTTGCCTGTCTTGACAACCTGCTCATTCATCATTTCCTTTTCGCTATCCGCCCTGGCAATGCGATTTACCATCCTTTTTGAAAGGAACATGGCCGCAAGAACTATCCCAAGGGCACCCAAAAAAAGTATTACAAGGGTGAACCCAATGGCCTTATTGAGATCCGAAAAGGCATCTGAGGCATCCTGTTGATAGACCAGCATCCAGTCACCGTCCTTGAGGGAACTCATCACATAGATCTTCTTTTTCCCGGAATCATCAGGTCTCTCAACAAAATCTATGTATTCTTTGGTCTTCTTGCTATCCCTCAGAAAGTCCATATAAGCCCCCTTGCTGGAAACAACGTCGAGAAATGGTTTTGTCTGAAATTCCCCTTTTCTGTTCAGGATGAAGGCGAAGCCTGTCTTGCCGATACGGATGTTCTCTACAAGGGTATTAAAGGCCACAAAATCAATGGTGGCCCTCAAGATCCATGGGTCCCCTTTCCAATTGTCTCGCACGGCCACAATAAAATGAGGCAGTCCCCTGAGACCAAGAAATACATCACTGATGAAATAGCGTGTCTTCATGGCTTTCTTGAACCAATCCGCGTCATAATAGAGGGCCTTTTCAAGTTTAAAAGGTCCTGCATAGGCTACCTGCAGGCCCTGGGCATTCACGACCCCCAGGTCTACAAAGACCGAGCCATAGTCTCTCTGCAAGGTCTCCAGCCTATCCCTGAGAAATGATTCACTGCTCAGCTCTCCGAACCCGAAGGTCTCAGCCAAAAAGCAGATATCAGCCAGTTTTTCCTTTAAGAAACTATCGATATTCTGTTTATGCTTCTGGGCCAGCTCTTCAAGATGGGCCCGAACCTTTTCATGATAGGAATTGCTGAACTGCCTGAGGAGCATGGCACTGACCAGGATCATAGGCGTGAAGGATACAATGATAATGATCAAGAGCATGTTTCGGGTCAGCAATCTGTAATAACCGTTATTTTTGCGACCAATTCGACCCATATCAGGGTGCTCCTACGAGGGGCTTGGGGGCTCCGGAGGCCTTTGATGTCTTTGGATGAGATTTCCTCAATAGCTCAAAGATGATTTTTTTCAGGGTTTCGATGCTGCTTCCTCCCTTTTCCACAAAGACCGCTGTGCCCAAGACCGTCTCACACTCTGTATAATCAGAAGGGAAGCCATGAATAACCAACGGCAGTGTGGGGATACGGTCTTCCAGCCTGTTGAGTAAATCCAGGTCTTTTGCGTCCGGCAAATCCGAATCCAGGATGATCAGGTCAATCGGCTCATGGTGGTAAGCCCATTTCAATACCTCTCGACCATTTTTTGCCAGCCGAACCCGATACCCCTCGGCCCTTATCTCACGCCCCAAAAAATTCCGAACATGAGGATTGCGGTCAGCTATCAAAAGTGTGAACTCTTCTTTCACAGCCTTTCCTTTCGAGAGATTTACCCTTTATAAAGGCAAGGGCTATGCCAGATAAAAAAATAGCAGACAAGCCGGTTAACTATTTGGACTTTATTGTTATTATGAGGTATGAGGAAAATGGGTCGCGAAATATTCAAGGGGATAAATGTCAGGGTTTTTTACAATGTGTTAAGAGAGGGACAGAAAAAATTATTTCTGAGACGATCCACTTTAAGCGCCCCTGACCCTGTAAGGATTGATAGTCAAGACGGGGGCCGAAGACATCTTGACCACCCTCTCTGCCACGCTTCCAGAAAGGACCTTTTCAAGCCCTTTTCGTCCATGCGTTCCCATTATTACCAGGTCGATGTCGTTAGATTCCACGTAGGCAAGGATCTCTTCTGCTGCATCCCCAAGCAGGACGCTGGTTTTGCAAGAGCCACACCCCTAAAAATATGTGTCCACAAACTCCTTTAAATGGGATTTTCCACCTTCCATAACCTCATTCTGAAAACCACGGTGCTTTATAATTCAACATACCCCATGTCATTGAGTTTGTGCATTATCTTCATGACGCTTTCATCCGGCGTTTCCCTGTCTGTTTCGCAGATTACTTCCGGATTCAAGGGCGACTCGTAGGGGTCGGATATGCCAGTAAAGGTTGGAATCTCTCCAGCCCGTGCTTTTTTGTAAAGGCCCTTTGTATCCCTTTGCTCACATATCTCCAAGGCGCATTTGACATAAACCTCAACGAAGTCCCCGATGTTTTTCCGGTTTTCGTCTCTTATAGACCGGTATGGAGAGATTGCAGCGGCGATGGCTACAACACCATTCCGTGTGAGCAAATTACAGACAAATCCGATTCTCCTGATATTTATATCCCGGTCCTCCTTGCTGAACCCCAATCCTTTGCTAAGGTTAGTGCGAACCACATCACCGTCAAGGACTTCATGCTTGATCCCGTGTTCAGTAAGTTTTCTGCTAATCATCTGGGCGAGCGTACTTTTACCTGAACCGGAAAGCCCGGTGAACCATAACGTAAATCCTTTTGATAAAAAAGCGGACATGGGTCTGCCTCCTCCCTTCTTCTCCCCCTTCCCATCTAAACACGGCATCTTCGATAAGGGGGAAGAAAAACTGTTTATGCTCCATCTTTTGGGTTGGAAATTAACATCGTTGATACTATTAATCCATGGAACCGCATCGTCTATTTTGATTTTATCCAAGGTCCACCAACCGGCAATTTGATATTCACATCCGCAAATATAACATGAGCCATATTATACCAGGCCGAGAAAGCGCACACGATCAGAATCCAAGCCGCCACCGTACCAATGACTTGATTTCCTGCAAGTTCTTTAATAGTCAGGCCCAAAAATCCAAGGAACAATGTCAGAAAAATCATAATAAGACCTGTATGATGCTTCAAGGATGCTAAAAACAAGATGCCCGTAAAAAAAGTCCACATTAGCAGGAAAAAACCCAGATCTTTGGCCGTAACCTTAAAAAAGGGATACATTTTAACCAATTCTGTATTTTTGCCAAATATGACATAAAAGCATAGGGCGATCCAGAAGGCTCCGTACCCGGAGAAGGCACAGAAACCGAAATTGTTGCCTGTCTTGAACTCCAGCATACCGGCTATCAGTTGTGCAGTGCCCCCAAAAACCAGCCCGATCCACAAAACTGGCCCAATACCACACCAGCCCAAATTATGACATTGAAGAATCAACGTCGTCATTCCAAATCCACCGAGACCTACAACCGCTGGATTACCTAACTTTGTCTGACTCATATCCCATCCCTCCTGCATCAGTTATAGCGGCGGGTCGCCGCATAATATCGTTCCCTTTTGAAAAACAGAAATCCAAAAAAAGACTCATGGCGAAAGCTCAAAGAAGATGACCTCCGGGTTTGCCGGAGGTCATTTAGCGGATTACAGTCTGTCCGCCACCAGTTTTTTCACCACACCGGAATCGTCTAAGGTGGATATATCTCCAAGCTCATCAATCTGACCTTCCGCGATCTTCCTCAGTATCCTCCGCATGATTTTTCCGCTCCGTGTCTTAGGCAGGGCGTTGGCAAAATGCAGTTTGTCCGGAGAGGCGATTGGGCCGATTTCCTTTCGGACATGCTGAATGAGTTCCTTCTTGAGTTCATCTGTAGGCTCGAAATCTCCCTTCAGGGTCACAAAGGCATAGATCCCCTGGCCTTTCACCTCATGGGGGAAACCCACCACTGCCGCCTCGGCTACCGCTTCATGAGCCACGAGGGCGCTCTCCACCTCCGCTGTCCCTAACCGGTGACCTGAGACATTGAGGACGTCGTCCACCCGTCCCATCAGGAAATAGTAACCATCTTCATCCTTTCTGGCACCGTCGCCTGTGAAATAGAGGCCCGGATACTGGATAAAATACTGTGTCTTGAATCGCTCCGGGTCGCCATAAACCGTCCGCATAAAACCGGGCCAGGGTTTTCTGATACACAAATATCCCCCTTCGTTTACTTCCGCCTCTGTCCCGTCTACCCGGACCACCACCGGATCTACTCCGAAAAAAGGAAGGGCAGCCGATCCCGGTTTCATGGGCATGGCCCCGGGAATGGGAGTGAGCAAGAAGCCGCCTGTTTCCGTCTGCCACCAGGTATCTACAATGGGACAGCGCTCCTTTCCGATCACCGTGTAATACCAGATCCAGGCCTCGGGGTTGATCGGCTCCCCTACGGTTCCAAGGAGTCTCAGGCTGCTCAAGTCCCTCTTGTTGGGCCAGTCATCCCCGTTCCTCATGATGGCTCGAATAGCCGTTGGCGCCGTATAAAAAATGTTAACGCCATATTTTTCCACCACTTCCCAGAAACGATCGGGTTCGGGGTAATTTGGAACACCCTCAAACATAAGAGATGTGGCTCCCAAGGCCAGAGGGCCGTAAACAATATAGCTGTGACCCGTGACCCAGCCAATGTCGGCCGTGCACCACCAGACATCCTCATCCCTCATATCAAAGCAGTATGTTAGGGTTACAGCAGTGAAAAGAAGGTATCCCGCCGTCGTATGAAGAACGCCTTTCGGCTTTCCCGTGCTGCCGCTGGTATACAATATGAACAGGGGGTCTTCTGAATCCATCGGCTCGGCGTCGCAGTTGGGAGAGGCGTCTTTCATTAATTCATGCCACCAGTGGTCCCGGCCCTCGATCATATTGGTCTCCCGATCCATCCTGTTGACCACAAAACATGCCTTCACATCAGGGCAGGACTTCAAGGCGGCATCCGCATTTTTCTTGCTCTCCAATATCCGGCCCGAGCGGTACCCGAAGTTGCAAGTAATGAGGACATCCGACTTGCAGTCCAGGATCCTGTCCTTCAAGGCATCCGGACTAAAGCCTCCGAATACGACACTGTGAACAGCGCCGATCCTTGCACAGGCCAGCATGGCAATGGGGAGTTCTGGAATCATCGGGAGGTAGATGGTGACCCGATCTCCCTTTTTTACCCCGAGTTTCTTGAGGACATTGGCGAATTTACATACTTCTCGGTGAAGTTCCTGATAGGTGTAAGTCCTTGATTCCTCGGTAGGCTCCCCCTGCCAGATAAGGGCGGCCTTGTTTTTTCTCCACGTTTTCAGATGACGATCGAGACAGTTGTAAGAGACATTGAGTTTTCCTCCAACGAAGTAGCGCAGGAAGATATCGTCCTTAAAACTGTATTCCTCCACCGCTCCATCCCATTTCTTAAACCAGCCGAGGTGTTCATCGGCCATCTCGGCCCAGAAACCCTGAGGGTCCTTGATCGACCTCTTATGGAGCCGGCTGTATTCATCCATGCTCTTTATGTGGGCCTTTTCCACGAACTCTTGGAGCGGTTCAAAGACCCTCTTTTCCGCATAGACCGATTCAACATGACTCGCTTTTGTTTCCATAAGTTCAGCCCTCCTTTCGATACTCAGTTCACAAGATTATGCCTTTCACTCCACCATACCGTCTGGATGAGACTGTATTGACTTTCTCCCATCTCGGCCTCCAGGATGCCGTAGGATTCATGGAGGCTACCCTCAGCTTTCTAAGTTGGCAAGAGGCGTGCCATGGAAGATAAGTCAGCATAACATTTGGCAATATATTGAAAACACTATTATTAATTTTTTGGAAAGAGATTTCTCGGCCCGTTGTGAGCATTAAATGTAGTCGGTTTTTTTGCAAAGCTCCGGCGGGATGGAAAATAAAATCCTCCCGGCATTGCAGGAGCCTTGAATACGTGAGCCGTTCAAAGCGGTTGAAAAGCCACTGTCCACCTCAAAAGTGGTGGCAATTTATTTAAAGAAACTTAGCTGATCGATTCTTGACAGCTTCGTAAAGAGTCCATCTGTGGCGTTGCGCCTCATCTTTAGTCATTCGGACCTACCCATAAGTACGCCTCATTTCTAAAGATTCGCCCGGCTTGCATCTGGAACTTTTTACTGTGCCGTCGACTTCATGACTTCCTATAAAGGCAAGGCCCATGCCAGATAAGAAAATAGCAGACAAGCCGGTTAACTATTTGGACTTTATTGTTATTATGAGGTATGAGGAAAATGGGTTGCGAAATATTCAAGGGCATAAATGTCAGGGTTTTTTACAATGTGTTAAGGTAGGGACAGAAGAAATTATTTCTGAGACCTGGCCCTTGCCCAATTGTGAACCGGACAAGGACCACGGATAACAAAAAACGATCCATTTTAAGCGCCCTTGATCCTGTAAGGATTGATAGTCAAAACGGGGGCCGAAGAGATCTTGACCACCCTCTCTACCACGCTTCCAAAAAGGACCTTTTCAAGCCCTTTTCGTCCATGCGTTCCCATTATTACCAGGTCGATGTCGTTAGATTCCACGTAGCCAAGGATCTCTTCTGCTGCGTCCCCAAGCAGGACGCTGGTTTTGCAAGAGCCACACCCCTCAAAATATGTGTCCACAAACTCCTGCAGATGGGATTTTCCACCTTCCATAACCTCATTCTGAAAATCCGTAACGGTTGCGGAAGTGACAAAAAAGCCTGACAGATGTTCAAGCCTGCGGGCAACAAAGAGCAGATGAACTTCCGCACCAAACTTTTTCGCAAGAGCCGACACCCAAGGTGCAATCTTGGGAGAAACCTTTGAAAGATCCACAGGGAACAAAATCTTCTTAAACTCCGGCATGATGAATACCTCCTATCCCAATACATTTTTGCCAAACGTTAAGCGGGTCTACCCGCGCACCCCACTCCGAGAACAACCAACCTGAAAGACACAACAGATAAATTCTCAACAATCAGCAAGTCTCAACTCCTTCGAAATAGATAAATAAACAGTGGTACCACTTTTTGGACCACAATCTATCCAGGCCCGTCCTTGATGCCTCTCTGCAATTTCCTTTACAATGGCAAGGCCCAGGCCTGAACCGGCCACATCTCCAGATGTTTTACCCCGCCTGAACATCCCGAAAACCTCATCTTTATCACCACCTTTTATGCCAGCCCCATCGTCAGTGAGTGAAAGTATATGAAATGCCTTACCATCCTTGTAGCCTACCTCGATTCTGGTCATGCCCTCACCGCCGTATTTTATGGCATTCTCCACAAGGTTTTGAAAGGCCCTTAAGAGCGCCAGTCGGTCTGCCACAATTTCCGGTAGGATTTCGGGCTCTGACCACCCTATTTGTCGTTTCCTCAGTTCGGAGGAGAATTCACACCTGACCGCCTCCGAGATCTCCTTGATTTTTACCTTTATAAAATTCAAGGGGGCCTCTTTTGCGCTAATATATGCATTAGTCTCTTCCACAAGGCTGACGATGAGCCCGGCCGCCTTCGTGATTTGACGGCAATATTCCTTTCCCTTTTCATCCAAGACGCCTGCGTATTTATCTTTAAGGCGTTTGGTAAGGCCACAGATGCCTATGGCTGGGCCCTTAAGATCATGGGAAACAGAGTATGCAAAAAACTTTATCATTTTTTCTTTTTCTTTGACTGTTTCAACCTCAGCCCTCAAATCCATATAGACCTTAGCATTGTTTACACCTAAGGCTATCTGGTTGCCAAGGGCCATAAGAAGATCCACTGTATCATGATCCAGCTCAATGTGGCGGCCTGTCGCAAAATTCATAACGCCGCACACCCTGTTGATTGTGATCAAGGGGACGCATATGATGATTTCAAATCCTTTACTCTTGAGCAATAATACCCTTTTCTGATCTTCAAGTTGTGAAACATATTGGGCGATGAAAGATCTGGATCTAACAGCCATGCCAGAAAACCCATCCTTGATAGTCATCTGTTCCAGCCCCGATGCTTCCATCCCTTGATAGGCCGCCAGGTAAAGGTTCTCTCCCCCATCCTCCATAAGATAAATTCTCCCGGCTTCCAGATTAAAGTATTCCCGGACCCTGGATAAGGCACCCTGCAGAAGGTCCTCAAGGTCTACTGAGGAGGCCAAGAAGTTGCCCATATCATACAGGGAGGCCAAGGCCGTATTCCTCTCCTTTAGTTTGGCCTTGCTAAACTGGATGGATATTTTTTTGGTATCCCTTAGCATCTTTCCGCCTCAAATTTCGAAGTCAGATGATATTCATCGGTTTCCGCGCCCACTGACACATCAAGGGTTTATTTATCTGACGCGAAGGCCCGCGATTTTGACCGCGCCTCGATGATACCCATCCGGAAATAACCGCTCAAGCACCTCAACATCAATCTGATTTGCTTGACATGTCTCATAAACGGTTGGGACATCTTTATTCCTTTGATAGCTTTCACGGAGGAATCTAATGATCTGCCAGTGCTTGTCGGTCAACTTTCCACCATTTACTTTCATGTCATAGGCCTTGTAAACGGCATAATACTCATCCCATTCATCGGGGTTGACCAGAAATCCCCGCACATCAACCCCGTAGGTCTTATTGTAGCATTCCATGAAATCCATAGTTCCCGGGAAACTGGAAGGGTGATATTTTGAAGCGAGATGACCCGCCCTGGAGCCCATTCCCGCCAACTTGCAAACTCCCCTCAGATACCCTGTGGGAAAGAGTCTCCTCAGTTCTGAAATGCGCAAACCGATCGCCCTGCAGGTCTCATAGATCAGGGGGCACCTGCCTGTTTCCTCAAAGGTATTGTGGATATAATTGATGGCATCCCAGTGCTCTCTTGTTAATGCCTTTGAAATTCCGAGTGGTACTGCCATCCCCTGGGCAAAATTTGGATCCCAATGCCTAAAGTCCGACAAAAAACCCTTTGAATCAACTTCGTATGTTTGATCTTTGTAACTGAAAGTAGCCATAATCATTCATCCTCCTCACACAATTCTTCTGTTAAGATTTTTGTCTTCTTCTGGAAATTAGGAGGCACCAGGAACAACCTCTTGTGGACGTAAGAAGATCCACCAGTAGGCAAAGCCCACCATGAGGCCGCCACCAATGATATTTCCCAATGTGACTGGAATTAGATTGCTAACCAGAAAATCATATAATGTCAGATTCCCCAATTTAGGAATTTGCGATGCCACCTGGTTTATAAAGCCGGTGTCGGTTTTGATGATTAGACCGATAGGAATGAAATACATGTTGGCCACACAGTGCTCAAACCCACAGGCAACAAATGCGCTGATCGGGAATATGATGCTCAATATCTTGTCTGTGGTGCTCCTGGATGAGTAGCATAGCCACACAGCCAGACATACCAAGGCATTGCAATAGATACCCCGCGCAAAGGCGGTCAGCCAGGGCAGGGAGCATTTTCCCGATGCTATAGTTAACGCGGTGATCCCAACCGCCCCGTGGCCGCCAGGTTCCGCATACTGTGTGGTGTAAAACATGATTACAGCAGTGGCTATCGATCCCACAAAGTTTCCCAGATATACAATTATCCAGTTACGTAATAGGTCTGAAATTGTAATTTTTTTTGCCACCAAGGCCATTATGATCATGTTGTTGCCAGTGAAGAGTTCCGCGCCAGCCACCACCACGAGTATCAAGCCGAGGCAAAATGCCAGCCCCCCTAAGAGCTTTGTAACTCCATAAGATCCAGCTCCTCCGGTTACGGTGACAGTGGAGAAAATTGCTCCCAGAGCAATGAAAGCCCCGGCCAAAATTGCCAACGCAAACACGCTGCCGGAATTCAGGTGGACCTTGTTTACTCCAACCTCCAAGGCTCGGGTCGCCATCTGAGGAGGAAGTAAGGCATCAAAAATCATGGGTCTTTTCCTATTTTCCATCTTTAACACCCCCTATTTTTTTAGGTGCTCGCATGGCATCCATATCAATTGCTCTTTGCAAATAAAGGATCTTCCAGATCGGATAGTAGCTTGTGTGAGGGCAGCTCACAGCGTGCTGCCCGCTGTAAGGCCCTTAAGATATCTTCCCTTGTAACGATCCCGACAAGCAGATTAGCCACGACTACGGGAAAGCTCTTGTGCCACGTTTGGACCATTTTTTGGAGAACCCTGGTTAAGGGACTTTCAGGAAAAAATACCTGGGGATCTCTAGTCATAACCTCTGACACCTCTTGGGTCATGATGGTTTCATAGGGAGGAACCTTTTGATCCCCCCTAAAGACGAAGGCCTTCAAAAGATCAAGCTTTGTGATCATACCGAGCAGCCGCTGTTCCCTGTCAACAACCGGTATTCCGTTGAAATCATATTTTTCAAAGGCGGCCGCCACAAGCGCCAGACTGACCTCAGGACCAACCGTTATTGGATCTGGCTGCATAACGTCCCTTACCTGATAATAAATGAATTCGTACATTACAAACCCTCCATCTGCTAGAAACTATTAATAGATTTTCCTGATGTTTTCTCTATGATCCACCATGTATAGCAATGTGGCCTTTTTTTGTAGCTCTCCTTCAAGGTCTGTGAGTTTGAGCCGGTTAATCCCGTACATGCGAATATAGACCTTCCGATATCCCTCGGGCATGTCAGCATATGTGCTCAGGATGCTTACCATGCGGCCGTCGTATGCCCGGATAATGTCGGCTAGATCTTTTATAGACCCTGGACGGTCTTCAACCTGAAAAGCGAACTGGATTCCCCTTTTCCCTACTCCGGTCAAGCGGGTCAAGACCCTGAACAAATCCGTTTGGGTGATTATCCCCACCATCTGGTCTGCGTGGTCCACAACAGGGGCCCCGGAGATCTTGTTCGCAAAAAACACTGCGGCGGCTTCTTCCACGGTGTAATCGAAAGGAACAGTGATAGGATCTTTCGTCATGATCTCTTTCACCTCAATCTCCGAAAGGAGATATACAAGCTCATGGATCTCCAAGGCGGTGGCATCGGAGGCATTTGCCCTCTTAAGGTCCCGGTCGGTGACGATACCCACCAGGTTATCCTTTTTGAGAACAGGCAACCGGCGTATGTCATGGTTTTTCAACAACTTCAAGGCATCCAGCATACAATCTCTAACATTGACGGTGATAACCTTTGTGCTCATCCAATTTTTTACTAACATGATATTCACCTCCTCCCCTCTCCTCATCCATTTCGAACCCAGCCCAGCCACGGCTTAGTAAAAATTTGTTCACCTCTTCCAGGTCTGTTCGTGGACATACAGAAATCGCCCTGGCCAGGGAACCGACAAAAGGGGGAATGACCTCCAGGGCCATACACTTATCTTTTAACCTTTTGATCAACGCCCTGATGTATTTATTTGTGCCTTTCTCTTTCATGATACCTCTTTATGCAATTTACTATTGACATGCAATTTCACGATGAAAGTTGTTCCGCATTGTGACCTGTGAAAATCAAATGGGCAGATCCTTTTCTCAGCTCTTTAAGATTGCGCTGAAACACACCTGCGCCAAAGGGAATAACCTGTTTCAATGAGTCCGTATGGACAAAAATTGTGGAAAACTTCGAGCAATGCCTTTGGAGCTGGTTGAGAACTTGATAGGCTGAGGAGCCATCAAAATCCCCCATGAGTTTCATATGGAGGTTACTGCCGTTCGGGTGTATCAAGATTCTGAATTTGGATGCCATGCTGACCTCCCTTCTTCGCCAACTTCATCGGACAAGATATTAATCCTGCATTCTGGAAAGAGATCATTAAGGACTCTCAGAAACCACACAGGTACTTCGTACTCCCTTGCTATGACAATAATCTGCTGCACCGTGTTAATCATCTCAAGATGGTTGAAGGTTTGATAAACTCCTTTTCGAAAGTGTTAAATACGTCGTATTTCTAATAGAGCAATTGGTGGGCCAAAGGGGGGGGAACTTCAGGAATGGATATAATATATTGAAATCACTTGAAATGTCGTCCTGGCTCAAAAAAATATCTTAAAAAAAAAGGCGGGCTTTGTCGATTTTTTTTACATGTTGTAAATGAGGGCCTATACATTCTGCACTCTTCTGGTATGATAGCAATTAGTCTTCGGTTACAGACGTCTTGAATTTCAGTCCATATTTTTCGATCTTGGAATAAAGGGTTGGTCTGGAAAGACCCAGGAGTCGGGCGGCCTGGGACCTGTTTCCGCCCGTAACACTGAGTGCCTCAGCGACAATAAGTCTTCCAAAGCGCTCCATACAGGAATCAAAGCGCTCCACGTCTGCCTTTGACGTGAGTGATTTCCGAATCCATTTCACTAAGGCCTCTTCTTCACCATCGGTGGCTTTTCCGTTGGAAGGCACTTTCCCGGTAATCGCCTGGGAAATTTGCTCTGCATCGATGGCCCCTCCACGATTAAATATCAGGGTTTTCTGAACGGTGTTTGCAAGCTCCCTGATGTTTCCCGGCCAGGGATAATGACTGAGCACTGCCTTTGCCTGTTCAGTAATACCGGGATTGTCCATGCCCATTTCCGCCGAAAATCGGGTCAGAAAATACTCTGTCAGAAGAGACATATCCCCATGCCTATCACGCAAGGGGGGGAGCCATATTGTGACCACCTTCAAACGGTAGTACAGGTCTTCGCGGAATCGACCTTCTGAAATGGCGGATTCCAGGTCCCGATTCGTTGCTGCAATAATCCGCACATCCACAGGAATGGCATCTTTTCCCCCGAGGCGTTCAATGCTTTTCTCTTGAAGGAGTCTCAGTATCTTCGCCTGTATGCTAGAGGGCATGTCTCCAATTTCATCTAAAAATACTGTCCCCCGGTTGGCCTGCTCGATTTTCCCCACCCGCCGGTGCGCTGCTCCTGTAAAGGCACCCCTTTCATAACCGAACAGTTCGCTTTCCAGGAGCGTCTCAGGGATCGCCACACAGTTAATCACCAGAAAAGGCTTCTCGGACCTGAGGCTATGCTGGTAAACTGCACGGGCGACCAATTCCTTCCCGGTACCCGATTCTCCACGAATGAGTACCGTGGCATCAGTGGGAGAAACGCGGCCGATAGCTTTATATACCTCTTGCATGGGTGTAGCGCGGCCTATAAGGGCCTCCTTCGAGGCCTTTGCTGGTGCGGCATCCATGTCCACCGGTGAGCGCATAAAACGACCGGCATCAAGTGCCTGCCTGATCACGGAGAGCATGTCCGGAACCTCAAAGGGCTTAAGGATATAATCAAAGGCACCCATCTTGGTCGCTTCTATGGCGGTCTCAGTGGTACCGTACGCCGTCATTATGATCACGGGTAGCTTGGGCTCGATTTCATGGATGGCCTTAAAGGTGTCAAATCCATTCATCCCAGGCAGACGCATATCCAGGATCACCAGGTCCGGGATCTGTGACTTGACAGCCTCGAGCCCCGCCTCTCCTGAGGCGGCCCCTAAAACGGCGTAGTCTTCTTCATTTAGGAGTTTCTTGAAGCTCTTTCTGAGCTGGTCATCATCATCAATGATTAGAATTGTGCTCAATGTCCTGCCCCCTAATCGGCAAGGTAATCACAAAAACAGCGCCTTCACCTTCCTTTGAAACAAGGTCCAGACTGCCCCCGTGGTTTTCCACAATGCGAACTGCGATGCTGAGGCCCAGTCCGGTTCCCTCTTCTTTTGTCGTGAAAAAGGGATCAAAGACCCTTTGCCTTTCCGATGGTGGTATTCCGGGGCCGTTGTCCTTCACCCTGATAAAAACCACGTCACCCAACACATCTTCATGGCCCTCTTTTTCCTCAATGGTAATTGTCCCTCCGCCTTGCATGGCCTCACAGGAGTTGATCACAAGATTGGCCAAGACCTCCTTTAGCTGCTCCGGGTCGCCCAGGATCTCCTGAAGGGGGCCCAGGCGGTCCATCTTGACATCGACGCCATATGATTCCAAACGATGCCGCAGCAACTGCACTGTCTGATCCACAACATCGGATGGGCTGATTTCCTGCATCCTGAGCCTGGGAGGTCGGGAAAATTCAAGAAAATTCTGCACAATCTTGTCAATGTGGCGTATTTCTTCGGAAATAACATCGAAATCTTCCCTTTGTGGTCCGGAAAGGTCGAGGCCCCTGCTCAAAGAAAACAGGCGCATCTTTACGGAGGTAAGGGGGTTGCGGATACTGTGTGCCGTGCCGGCCGCCAGTTTTCCCACCAAGGCCATCTTTTCTGCTTGTAGAAGATGCGAGCGACTTTTTTGCAGTTCAAAATGGGTGTGATCATATTCCTCAATCAGGCCATGGACACTTTGACGTAGGGCCCGCACCTCATCCCTTGACCCCTTTGATTTACCACCTCGATTCGTTTCCAGTGCCAATCTGCGTATCGGTTGCAGGATATCGCGCACCAGAAAAAAGCCCAGTAAAATTCCCAAAATGAGTGCAGTCAGGACTGCCGTGCCCGCGATAATCCTAAGGTTTCTTGCTTCCAAGAAGCTTTTTTCTTCGACCTCTTGAACCTTTGCCCTCAAAAGATACTTGTATTGTGCGGACAGATCGAGGATATTAAAAAAATATCCCCGTACCTTTTCATGGAGCTGGGTACCCTTCCTGCGGTCTCCAGACATATAATAGTCAACAACCTGGTCCCGCGAGGTCACATACTCATTGTACTTGGATTTGATGAGGTCAAGGGCCTTTTTTTCTTTCTCTGTTTGGGCAAGTGCCTGTGCATCGTTGAGGCGAGACGCAACAATATCGCTGTATAGCTGCAATTGTTTCAACCAGTTGGGGTCTCCATCCATGAAATAGTAAGAGACGAACCCCTTCTGGCCCGCCAAGGCTATGTCCAAAGACTCAGCCGCCTGAAGGGCCGCAACATTCTGATCAATAATCTTGGTCAGCAGGCCCTCCATCCGATATGTATACCAGACCATAACCAGGCCGCCAATCAACGTGATTATCACCAGGGCGATCAGGGTCAAAAATATCCTGGCTCGCAGACTTGGCCTTTTCAATGTTTCCAGGACCCCCAAGGTTAAAAAGTCAACTCTTTGCTGGAGAATGGCGAGTCATTCCAGACCGTGCGCCGACAAGGCCTCCCTGACTCTGGCTTCCCTAATTTTTTCTTCATGGCCCCGTTTTTTTTGAGTAGCTTCCTGGACTTTTTCCATGAGCTGTTCTATTTCACACGGCTTCATCAGGTAATCGAAGGCCCCCAACTTCATGCCTTCGATAGCCGACTCGATTGTGGCATGGCCAGTGAGCATGACGACTTCGGTCAAAGGAAAGGACTTCCTTATTTTCTCCAGTGTTTCAAGTCCGTCCATACCAGGCATCTTCACATCCAGGATAACGACGTCCGTATTACGGTTCTTGTCCAAGGTCTTCAAGGCCTCCTCCCCGCTAAAGGCAGTGATCACCCTGAGGTTTCTTTTAGTCAGACGTTTTGTCATGGTTTCCACAAAAGGGACTTCATCATCTACCAGCAAAACTAATGGGATAATCATTTGCGTCTTTCCTCCTGTCCAAATGATGGAAACCTCACTTGAGAATGCTCATAGGTGAGGTTGAAAGTTCGTCAGCCAGTGCCCTCCTAATCCTTTCTTCATGACTCGCTTTATTTTCGTAGGCACTATTTATTTTGTCCAGCAAGATGCCCATTTCGCACGGCTTCATAAGGAAATCATGGGCGCCGAGCTTCATGCCCTCAATGGCTATTTCAACCGTTGCGTGACCAGTTAGCATTAGCACCTCGGTTAAGGGTTTCAATTTCTTGATTTCCCTTAACGCCTCTATACCGTCAATGCCCGGCATCTGGACATCTACGATTGCCACATCAAAATTATATTCCTTTAGCTTTTCTATGGCCTCTTCACCGCTAAAGGCTTCCGTGATGTCCAGGTCTCGATTTCTGAGACGCTCGGCAAGCGCCTCTACAAAATCCTTCTCATCATCTACCAAAAGTATCCTTTTTTTCATGCCCTTATCCCCCTGTTCCTTATTATTGGGTATTGGCCAAGAGCACGGCCTTTGCTGTTTCGGTCACTCCTTCTGGGAACCCTATTACATTATATAATATCATAAAACCTAATACCCATGTGATTGCCAGTGAAATAAACCACAGGATAAGACCGTATTTGACAAAATCGAATGGATTAATCATCCTTTTGCCTGTATCAGGATAGGTACCGAGACCATAAACGATTGCATTATTCGGGGTGCCCACTATGAGGAAGTGGGCAAAGGAGGTAGCAAAGGCTGTAGCCAGACCTATCGCCCAAGGCTCTCCTTGCACTCCACTCATAATCCCCATGGGAATGGCAATAGGTCCTAGGAGGGCCGTGGTCCCTGCATCGGACATAAAATTGGTCATAAGGCCTGAAAAGGTGCTCATGCCGATCCATAGCCCGACCCCCCTTCCAATGTCCAATTTATTCAGAGTTTCCAGAAATATCTGGGCCAGCCAGAGGGCCGCACCTGATTCCTTCAGGAGCGCTCCAAGAGTCAGGGCCCCACAGTACATAAACCATGCGTCCCAGGATATCCCATTCAAAATCCTTTTCCATTCGGTGATTCGGAAAACAACAGGAATGAGTAACGCGAGCAGCGCGGGTCCGCCAAGGCCCAGATCATGTCCGCCAAATATCCAGAGAAAGAGTATCAAAACCATCATACCAAAGGCCACCTTTTCGGCATAGCTCATGGGACCCATCCTGGCTGTCTCTTCCTTTATGGCCGCAAGACCGGGTGTCAGGTCCTTTGTCTTGACCCCCTTGAACACAAATAACATGTAAAGAGCTACTGCCAGGCCCAGTACCGGGGTTAGAGGAAGGCCATACATCATCCATCGGCCAAAGCTCATGGGGACGTTATAGTCAGACCAGAATCCCATCATAATCACATTTCGTCCTCCCGCCGCAGGGGAACCCACTCCGCCGACGTTCAGCGCAAAACAAAGAGAAAAAAGGAGGAGCTTGGCCAGCTGCGGGTCATGCTGGATTGTTCCATTTCGGCTGTTGGCAGAGACAGCACCCATATACACTGCGGCCATTACAGGCGCCATAAATGCGGCCATAGCATGGGCAGATATAAACGATCCTAGAACGGACATCGAGATACACAAGACAAGAATCGGCTGAACAAACCCCTTTGTCCAGCCAAGTATCCATGTGGCGAGTCTTTTGTGCAATCCCACATCGATGACGGTAACCCCCATTGCAAGGACACCCAGGAGAAATAGTGGGGCATCACCCGCAAAGGTCTTTCCTATCATCTTTCGCGGCAGTAGATCGAAGAAATATGCAAAGGCAGGCATCAAGATACCGACCAGCCCAATAGGCAATGCCTCTGTAGCGAAATATATGATGGCCATGGGAATCATCCCAAGAACCAGCTTCGCCTTCCACGCGGCCTGGTTCATGTCGGCGGCCACATGCCATTCTATCATCTTTTTGCCAAAACCATTTTTCTCAACAAGGTCTATCATACTTTGGGGTGTCGGAATCAGGAACCCTATGACCACAAAAATTGATGCCCCAACGATAATCCAGAGCAGTTTGTTGGAAAGCAACCCTCCCTTTTCTGTTCTGTCGTCTTCCATCCACGGTCCTCCTTTAGGTTCTCTATGCGCCAATTCTTAGAGACAGCAAACTGAACATGGCAAAAGGCCTTAAAAGAACAACAAGGTAGAATTCTTAGCCAACGCAAGGAATATGCCTGGATTCAACATCATGATATAATAGCCTAACATCTTGTAAATGCAGCGAGAAAATAACACGCGGAGGAAAAGGCTCTCAGAACTTCGAAGATGTGGTGTCAGATATTTTTACACTTTGTAAAGCGCAACGGACAAGACCTTCCTGCCGGACAAAGCGAATCCCTCCTTCACTCAATAGCTTCGGGCAGGCCAAGCACAATCTCGCCCATGCCCTCATTTATGACGATTTGTGCCCCCAGCAACTCCACCAGGGCATTTTCCACATTCTCTGGAAACTGGAGTCGAGGCGACACATCGGACAATCCCTTGAGTTGCGAAAATATGATGCTGGCTCCTTGATCACCGCTGTCTGCCGTCAACACCACGGTTTTTCCAGGGCCGGCCACGGCCATGGCAAAATCCAGGCAGCGCCAGATGATGTTCTCGATAAGAAAAGGATTTGTTGTGATTGCAATCGGCCTTGAAGGAGGCGTCACTTCAAGTGCTACCCCTTTCATAGTGGCCAGTCTTTCGGAAAGAGCCGCCATAAACGCCACGACCTCACCCAAGTCCACCTTTCTCCTCGTCTCATCGACACTGTGGGCGAACTCATTCATATTCCTTATGATCCTGTCCGCGCGCTGGACCTGATGCCGGATCTTCCCTGCCATGGCCTTGAGCCTTTCCGGATCAATGGCCATGCCCTTTTCCACCATGAGGGTGAAATCCTCCAGGAGCCCGGCATTTTCATTAATGATGGCAAGAACATTCTTGACCTCATGAGATATGGACGCATTCATTTTTCCAAAGAATTGCAGGCACGCATTATTTATGACTTTCCACTGACGAGTCATGACATTACTCCTTTACCCCTGGATGATCTCGTTCATTTTCTTGATAAGCTCCTCGATATCGATCGGCTTCACCAAATAATATTTGGCCCCGGCCTCTGCGGAACCGGTCTTAAAATCCTCTTCCGAGCCATGTCCGGTCATGAAAATAAACTTCATAGCAGGACATTTCCGTTCTAATATTTTTTTCAGTTTAAGCCCACTCATTTTGGGAATCCTGACATCCAAGATTGCCAGGTCGTAAGTCTGCGTCTCTACTTTTCTGAGCGCATCTTCCCCACTTGTCGCCCAATCTGCATCGATCCCCCTGAAGGACAATCTCTCTGCCAAAGTGGCCACCAATTCCTCTTCATCGTCCACCAACAACACACGCATTTGCTCATCCCCTCCTGTTCCCCACCTTAAGCGGTAGAGTGACGGTGAAACTTGTCCCCTTTCCTACCTTGCTTTTAACGCTGATAGTGCCTCCAATCTCCTGAACAAGACCATATGTAATCGAGAGGCCAAGGCCTGTTCCCCCCTTTTTCGTCTTGGTGGAAAAAAAGGGCTCATACACCCGTTTGAGGTCTGCCTCCGGGATCCCACACCCATCGTCAGTAACTGTAACCGAAACACTGTCCTGATGCGTACACCTGACCGTAACTTCCAAATGACCCCCGTCCTCCATGGCCGAAAATGCGTTGTTGATCAAATTGAGAAGGATTTCCTGGAGTTTTCCCCGATCGCTTTCAATTTGAGGGACTGCATCGGGTGCCTCCACTGATACCGTAATAGATCTGTACTCCGCCTCCTTAACCAAAAATCCCAGAACCTCCTTTATAACCTCTCCCACATCCATGGTCTGAATGTTTACATCCATATGCCGCGAAAAGCTCAGGAGTCTTTTAGTGATGGCTCCCGCCCTTCTCACGGACGAAAGGATGGCGTCGACAAGGCCTATGAGTTTTTCGTCACCGGTATGCTCCTTTTTGAAGGTGAAAAGGTCCTTGATCAGCCCGGCTTTCTCGTTGATGATGGCAAGGGGGTTGTTGACCTCGTGGGCCACACCGGCGGCCAAGCGGCCTATGGAGGCCATTTTGTTGGCGTATTCCACATGGTGAAGGGTAGCAATTCGGGTCTGGTCCGCCAGAAAGATCTTGTTTACAAGGTAGGTGGCCATCCAGATGACCACGCCAAGGATGACTATAATGCTTATGCCCAGGAAGAACAGTAGTTCTATTTTTGTCTCGTACCAGGATTTCATGAGCTCCTGTTTGTGCTTGACCACCATGAGGATGAATGGTGTCTCGGTTATATATCTATATCCAATGATAAGCGGAACGCCATTCGAATTTATTTCTTCAAATACCCTGGTTTTTGGGGCGTATTCCGGGACAGGCAGGGATAGCTTTTCGAGGACCTTGCCATGATAGAGAGAAGGCGTTTGAAGTGTGCCTTCCCGGTTGATAATGAAGGCATCACCCTGTCCGCCCATTTCGAGCCCTGACAGAAGGTCGTCAAATTTCTTCGTATCAAGGGTTGCCCTGATGATATAAAAGGAGCCGTTTGGCAGTTTGCGTTTCACCGCAATGACTATGTGGGGAACTTCTCTAAAACCCAGGAACACATCACTGATATAGACTTCCCGCTTGCAAACCTCTCTGTACCAGTCTTGTTCGCTGTAGTTTTTGCCGAGGAGCTTGAATGGCCCAGTGTAATTCCTCTGGTTGCCGAGCGGGTCTATAAGCCCCAGGTCCGTGAAGCCACCAAAACTGTGCTTGAGGTTTTTGAGTATCTGCTCCAGGGCTCCCGGTTCGTTTAAGGCTGCAAAGTTGTCTTGCCTAGCAATGAAATCAAGTGCGGCCCTTCGTTCGGCGAAAAAGAAAAAAATGCTGCGGCGTGTATTGGAGACAAGGCGGGCCGTACGCAAGAGGTTTTCGGACTCAATAGATCTCTGCGTCACGTGGTAGTTTACTATGGTAAGGAAAACCAGGGGAATAAGCGCTACCCCCGCGGTAAAGAAGACGGTCAATTTCCACATACGGCGGAAATTGAACTGCTTCTCGTGCGGCCCCGCAGCCACGTCCTGATAATCCCAAAATTTTGGTTTTACCTTTTTTAGAAAAGACATGTCATAAATAATAAAGGCTTCTAACCCTCAACCCTCTTTTTTTGCCGAATCTTGTCATTGGCCTTCTTGAGCGTCTCGCTGAGAACATCAATATCCACCGGTTTTTGCAAATATGCAAAGGCACCCAGTTCCATACACACCTTCCTGTCTTTCTCTGAGCCGTGCCCGGTGAGAATGATTACTTCTATATCGGGACGGGATTCCTTTACCCTTCTTAAAACCTCTATGCCGTCGATTCCGGGCATCCGAAGGTCAAGGATCATGACTTCCGGCTCGTCGGTGTTTACCAGTTCAAGTGCCGACTCCCCGTCATAGGCCACAACCGAACCCATGTCACGCATAATGAGCCGCTCGGAAAGGGTTTGGACAAATTCCCTCTCGTCATCCACAAGCAAGACCTTTGAAGGCACATCAAAATCATACTTCCGGTATATATCTGCCTTATAATAGCCCTTGCCGACCTTGGTCTCTACAGAGTTGACTCCTGGCAACTTTGACGCGATGCCTTTGAGTTCCTCCTCAAGCCTGCTTAGTACAAAAACGTGCTTGTTAATAGTAATTTTAACGCACCCGTCTTTCGCGCTTACATCCACATTGTGCCCCTCCTTGGCCAGGGCCACTTCGACAGTGGCTGCAAGAATAAAATCCCTCACCGCCTCTTTTGATGTATCTGTGGGTTTGATAACGTCTTTGGAAAGATTTTCCTCAACAATAGCCACAGCCTCTTCCACACCTGTTTTATCCATCGGAACGACTATGTCATAAAGGCTCGTGTCCCAGGGATCTTTCAGGCCAAACAGATTGTTTACCCAGGCAGCCCGATCTTCATCTTGTCTGTGTATGAATTTGACCGCCTCCTTTTGAGAAAAGCCCCTTGCTTTTCCCGCCAGTGAGGCCCTGAACTTCATATTAGCAATGAGACAAACCTGAAGTACATGGCCTATCGCATTTGGGATGAGCAAGGCAGAAAATCCGGTGACAATCAAGTTGTCGTGGAGAAGCCTTTGTGCCAGGGCAAGCCTCAGAAAGGCAATGGCCCTTTCTTTTTCGTGAGTAAATTTGTTGAACACAGAAGTCATGGCCGAGAAAGCACGTTCTATTTTCTTTTCCGCAATGCCGGAGAAGTTACTCGCCTCACTAACTATGTGCTCGTCAGAGATTAGTTTGTACCCAGTGCGGGAAACCAATTTCTGTATGACCGCCTCTTTCTTGCAAAAGTTTCCGCTAAACAGAGTAATGACAGGCATTTTGTTTCTCCCATAGTATTTTGACGTTACAAGGCCAGATCAGGCTGGTGCCCCTGGAGACGTAATTTTAAAGTCCCCCATCACAGGCCTTACGCTAGATGACAGACGGTCAGGAGAGGGCACTTCTCCTCCTGGCTTTCGCTGTGTGTCTGTGCGTAGTTTGCATCGATAGCGCTTTCCATGGTCGGATAGAGGTGCTCCTCTCCTATCTTTCCAATAAAATGGGTGCGCTTGAGAACCTTCATGACGGTCTCATTCACGCCGCTCATGGAGATGTCCACCCCGGCGCTCCTGACCCTGTCTATGAGTAATGACAAGGCCTCTTCGCCCGATGCGTCCATATCGTTTATCCCGTTGGAAACGATTATGATATGTTTCAGGTTATGCTTGGCAAGCATAATCTCCGTGATCTGATCTTCCAGATAGCTGGCATTGGCAAAAAAAAGTGGGCCGTCAAAGCGAACCATTGCCATGTACTCACACTGCCTAAGCCCCCTGGAAATGCTATCCCGCAGGGAATTGTCTTCACACCTGGACAGAGTCGCCACCTTAGGCCTCATGCTCTTGTATAGGAAGACCAAAAGAGAGAGGACAACACCGGCCTCGATACCCTTTTCCAGGTGGGGCGCAAAGACAAGGGTCAAAAGAAATGATATAATAGCAATGGCCCCGTCATACCACTGGGCCTCCCACGCATGCATGAAACCGGAGACGTTCACAAGGCCAATCACGGCCATCATAATGACCGCGGCCAGCACCGATTGGGGCAGGTGGTAAAGAAGGGGAGTAAAAAAGAGGAGCACGATGACCACCATGAGACTGGTAAACACACTGGAAAACCCGGATACCGCCCCTGACTGCAAGTTTACCGCTGATCTGGAAAAAGACCCGGAAACCGGGTAGCTCTTGCCAAAACCCCCCAGGATATTTGCCAGCCCCTGGCCGATTAGTTCCTGGTTGGGGTCCAGTCTCTGCCCGGTCTTGGCCGCCATGGCCTTGGCAATGGAGATGGCCTCCATAAAGCCCAAAAGGGAGATAATGGCCGCAAAAGGAAATAGATAGAGAAAAATACCCAAGTTGATCCTGGGCGCTGTCAGAGCAGGCAGACCCTGGGGGACAACGCCAACCACCGCACCGCCTCCCACCATCTTGAGTTTATCTGTGTTAAGCGGCCTATTTTCCACCCTGATGCGCCATGTGCGGCCGTCGTCTCTGGCCCCGGCAGGCATCTCATGATACGGATAAAAATTGAGGGAGCCGTCCTCCTGTCTTACGCGCATAAAGAGAAAGTCTCTGAGTTTTTTTCTGTAAACATGCGCCTCATATTTTAGCCTCCCCATCTTAATGGCAATAACGTCCAGGTCATGCTGAGCCTTAAGCTTGAAGATAGTATCACCAGATCTTCGAGCCTTGTCCAGGATTTGTCCCGCCTCAGTCCGTTTCTCTGCCAAAGGGGGCAGGCCTCTTACTGCCTTATTAAAGCCTTTAATGGCATCTCTGGCCTTGCCTGACTGAATTGCTGAGATGCGAATCTCAGCGTTGTAATCGAACCCAGTGGCCCAGGAGATGATTGTCGTCACCGCCACGGCCACCAGCACGTTAGGGATTCTCGGTGAAATACGTTTCAGGCAGTACATAATGGCGAAGGCCAGTGCCCCCATAAACAGCGTGGGCCAGTGCGTATAATGAAACGCCGCCTGGATCACCCGGATGATGGTCTCATAGTGGTGATCGGCCTTGTCCACGTGTACGCCGAACATCTTTGAGAGCTGGGAAGAGGCAATAATGATGGCAGCGGCGTTGGTAAAACCGTTCACCACCGGGTGGGACAGGAAATTGACCACCAGACCGAGCCTCAAGACGCCGAGGGAAAATTGGAAGACGCCCACCATAAGGGCCAGCAGGATGGCATAGGCTATATACCCCTCACTCCCCGCCGTGGCGAGCGGTTCAAGAGACGCAGAGGTCATGAGTGATACCACGGCCACGGGACCGGTTGCCAACTGGCGGCTCGAACCAAAGAGGGCGGCGATCATGGGCGGCAGGAAGGAGGCATAAAGGCCATAATAGGCAGGCAGGCCAGCCAACTGGGCATAGGCCATGGACTGTGGGATAAGCACAAGGGCCACGGTAAGGCCGGAGATGGCGTCTACTCTCAGATCATCTAGGCCATAGCCCTTAAACCAGCCGAGAAAGGGAAAGATTTTGGTCAGCATTGGCAGAACCTCTGAACCCGTGAAAGGGAGAAGAAGCCGAATGGCAAAGTTATGAGGGCGGGGAATTGAGGCCTGTGAGGCAAAATCTGGAAAAGCAGCCTTGTTTCCTCCTATCTTAAGATCAGCACAGAAGACTCGCTTCCCTTGACAAGCTTGTTCACTTTCCCCTTGGGGAAGACCTTTTCCAGGATCGATTTTTTTCCCATCCACAAGGCCATGAGGCCCCACTGGGCCTCCTGCGAGATGAATGAATCAAGGGCGGAGACCTGTACGACCTCTATCAATGGCTTGATCTGCCTGGCCGTATAATATCTAAGGATGGCATCCATTTTCTTCTCGACCTCGACCTTCAATTCCTCACCCTCGGTCAACCCAACAATCTCAAGTTCACCCTGGTACAGGGTGACCAGTTGATTGATCATCTCCAGGGATTGCTGGCTGACCTTGTCATGATCCAGGCAACAAACGATCCTGTTGACCTTTTTCTCTTCTTTGACTACGAGCACCGAACAGAGGGCCTCATTTACCACTTTTTGGGGCACAATAGTGCCGTCCTCCCACCCACAGCCCTTTAAATTGTTACAACCGAGTACGATTAGATCGCTTTCCTCTTCCTGGGACTCGGCCAATATCCCCTTGACCGGGTTCCCCAATCTCATGCGTGTCCTGAGGTCCTTTTTGGCACTCTTGGACACGTATAATTCCTCCCATACACCCTTCCTCACCTCGATCAATTCGTACCCGAACTCCCGTTGAATATATGGACAATCTTCTTCCGTGAAATTAGTGAGAAAGAGCTCCCGGTAGTCTCTTAGTGCTTTTAGTAACGTGTCATCAGCCCCCCACCTCATAGGCAGACCGCCGGCGCGGTCTGCTTTAAAGGCCTTTTTGGGTCGCACACCCAAAAGGGTGACATTTGCCCATGTGTTTGCGGCCAGTTTGGCCACCTCGCCAACAGCATGTGCGCTGTATGGGTTTTGATCCACCGCCACAAGGATTTTCATGTTAACCTCCGCCGATTAGTAGACTATTATTGCCAGCACAGGAGAATAGCTGACGGCACTCGGCTCAACAATTCCAGCAAGGGGCTCTTCTTGCCCATGGAATGACTAATATATGACACGACCAGGCCATAGTCACGCAAGGAATCCGCGATCTTTACTGGTGTGTCATGGACCATCCTGCTCCCTCTGGGAGTCTGCCCACTGGCCAAAAGCATCTCTTTTGCGGCCTTTAAGACATCGTCCGAATCCTCCTGGCGAGAAATTGAGGTGGCCTCCTCTCTTTTCCTAAAACTCAATCTCCCAGCGGCCTGGAATTTAAGATGAAACAGATCTACCTCCACGTCTGCCCCTTCAAAAATTTTCGAGAATGTCGTAACTCGAAGACCCAGGTCTGTGCCATCCTCTAATAATAAAACCACACGTTTTAGACTCACCAGGTTTTTTACCAAAATGATGGGACAAGGGGCCTGCCTGTAAAGCTTCGAACGAATCTTCTTATAAAAATTTGATGAACTAAAGGAGTACAAAACACCTTCCACGAACAGGTCATAAGGTTCTTCTTCAAGTTCTCTCAAGACCTCTGTCTCGCGCTCACCAACAAACATTTTAGGGGAGGTCAGACCAGGACAGGATGCCCTCTCAGCGTTGATAAGCTGTGATATCTCCTCCTGTGCCGTCTCCAGCAGACCCTTCTCCCAGGTCCTTCGAACCCATCCGGTCCCAGGTGGGTGGCCTTCATGATCGGCCTCCTCCACGTGGATGGTCTGGAGATCCATACTGATCATGTTTGCTAATTGACATGCATACCTGAGCGCGATACTGGATGCCAGATCCGCGTTCAAGGAAACAAGTGCCTTTACCATTATTATTCTCCTTTTTTGGCTTGCTACCCTAAGGCCTTGCAGCGCCTTAAATTTACCGGCTTAGCCGGACCTGCTCTTTTTCACCTTGGCCTCCGCCTTTCTCACGGTCTCTAAAATCTCACCCAATTTGAAGGGCTTTGCCAAAAAATCAAAGACCCCTTTCTGAAAAGACTCCTTTGCGGTCTCCATTGTGGCAAATCCAGTGATGACGATGACCTCTGTAACAGGAGATCGCTCCTTCACCTGAGTTAGGAACTGCATACCATCCAGCCCTTCCATCTTGAGATCCGTGATGACGATATCAAAATCTCTTTCCATGACTCTATTGGATGCATCCAGGCTTCGAGAAAATACCTCCACCTCATAGCCTGCCTTTTCAAGTGCCGGTTCCAACCTCTTGAGCACAATCGCCTCGTCATCCAAGATGAGGATACTTGTCTTCTCTTCATTGCTCATGGTGTCCTCCCTCCAGGCCGTCTAAGATTCATTGTTTTTTGTCAACTGATCAAATTTTTGTACAAATTTCTCAATCTGTTGGTCGCTGCTCATCAGCACATCTAGTTGACGTGTAAACGCAACAAGCTGTCCAAGGAGACAGACCTTCCTTTCCATCAATTCTGGACCAAGCTTTTTTATCCGGGCTACCACCAGGTCCCCGCGCAAATCCACACGGAAATCGTTCCTTCCTAGGATCTCTGAGATAAACCTTGCCCTCCGGGACCTGCGGGCGGGATCTGTGACGCCCCCAAGGAAACGAAAATAGGCATAGTTGTCATTGATGTTTTTGCTGAGGTAGGCATCAATCATATTGAAATGGTAGCCGAGTCGCAAGCTTATATTGGCATACTCTTTAGATATGACTGCCAGATTCTGGCCTAGGTATCTTGGGCTGGCAAGGGTTGAAGAAAATGTTCTGGTCAGGCTGGACATGAAGCTCCCGAAATCAACAGACACAGGGGCGGAACTCCATGCGCCGGGGACGCCCAGACCTTGCAAAAAGGCCCGCATGGGAAGTGAGATGATCTCCTCGGGAGGCACGGTGCGTGAATTCACCTCCTCACTGAAACCCCCTCCAATATCAATAAGCACAAGATCTAAGGGGAGGTCAGACTTAAGCCTCCTTGCCGGCGCATCCATATCATGATGATGGAGGTAATTCATATCAATCAATGCCTCCACAGCCTTTTCATGGATAAAGCGGGTAATATCATGGAAGGTCTTACAACCCGAAGGGACAAAATTTTTGTCGTGGGGATCTAGCAGGTTTAAAGGTGAGATTCTTTTAAGGACCCGCCGGAGGAGTCTGTATTCATATGTCTCCTCAAATAGCTCTTTCGTAAAGGCGTAATAGCAGAGTTCTTTGACCGTGCCTTCATATACCACATTATCCTCTGCATCCATTGTAATCTCTTGGTCTGGGGTCAATAGCCTTGTGGCTACCTCCGTACCCAGGATGGCGGGCACACGGAATTCCCTGGCGATGGTGGCCATGTGCCCGGTGGCGGAGCCAATATCCGTGATAATCCCATTCGCCTTTTTGACCACCTTTGCAAACCTGGGGGAGGTCTGTTTTGATACAAGGATGGCACCTTGGGGAAAATGATCCAGATCTTCATCACTATTGACAAAAAAGACCTTGCCCGTGGCAATGCCGTTTTGTGCAATTACGCCCTTGTTTGCAAACACCACAGGATAGTTTTCCACGATAGAAGAGATATCACAAACCATCTGCGCTACCTGGGACTTGATATTGAGGGGCCTCGCCTGCAAAATAACAAGTTCGCCATCATGATCTATGGCCCATTCAATGTCCTGGGGCCTTTTAAAATATTTCTCGATCATAAGACCTGCCTCGGCAATGCGTCTCACCTGTTCATCTGTAAGAGAGGTCATGGTCTGCAAGCCTTCCTCAATAGGCCTGAACTCACATCCACCTCCCTCCCTGGGCATCAGGCCTTCTGTCTTTCTCACAATGTCAAGGCCAAGAACACCATAGGGGGCCTCCCTGGAAACCATGAATCGGTCCGCCTTCACTTCTCCCGCTACGATGGGAGCCCCCAGACCCCACGTAGCGGTTATAACCATGGCCTCACTGTTCGAAGACGAGGGGTCCATGGTATAGATAACGCCACTGATCTTGGCGTCTATCATGCGCTGACAGGCCACGGCCATGGCCACCTCGTGCTCGGAAAATCCCTTTTGTCTCCTGTATTCCATGGCAGAGGCCGCGTAGGTGCTGGCCAGCACGTCCCTGTAACACTTCAGGAGATTTGCTTGCGGTTCGTTAAGAAGGCTTAGATACTGTCCGGCAAAGGTAAGTTCGCTGTCCTCACCACGGGCGCTGCTGCGAACAGCGAGAAAGAGATCCTTGACCCCGCTAACCTCTTGTAGATGCGCCAAGGCCCCTATAACGGCCTTATTTAGCTTAGGGGGTATCGACCCCGCCATGATCAACGCACGAATATCCCTTGATGCATCCTCGGTCGTCAACCTGCCCTCTTCCCAGGCGGCCGTTGCTGCATCCACCTTATTGACTAAGTCATTGTGATCAAAAAAAGACCTAAAGGCCCGGGTGGTAATAGCAAAACCCTCCGGCACTGCAAGAACAAGCTGCTTTGTAAGCTCCGCGACATTGGCATTTTTGGCCCCCACTACATCTGCAAAATCCCGGGTGATAAATTCATAGGGCATTACATAGTCTGTCTCCGGGATAACCAGCCTCCCCGCCAATTCCTCTTCAATTTCATTATTTATGTTTCTAAAGATGTCATTTAGAACCAGGTACTTTTTGGGGACAATGGTATTGAGACTGTAAATGAGCTTTTGAACCAGGTCTGACCCCCTCTGGCAGGCCGTTTGTATATATTGCCGATCAAAGATATAATTTCCTCCCAGCATGTCTCCCATCTCGGCCATCATATCCAAGATTTTGTTGTTTAGCTCCAGAATCTTCTGGAAGTTGGCGAAGAGGGCACTAAAGGGCAGCCTCTTCCTGGCTCTCGCGCCAAGGCCAAATCTGTCTCTGGCCAATTCAAGAACTTTTATCATCATGACCCGAGTGTGATGAACTCATAAAAAGTCATTAATTAGACGGCACAGTAAAAAGTTCCAGATGCAAGTTGAGCTTGCGAAATCCCGCTATCGGGGGCGCGCAAGACATTAGGAATGTAAATCAGGTTCCTGGTCAATGTGCCCCCTTGCCTCCCCTGAAAATAGCACCCGTCAATATACCTGCGAAAATAGCAACCAGGACCGCAAGAATCCCGTAAAGGGCACCATGATCGAAGGCAAGAGAAGATAAAATTGCCGGCAGGCCGACCTCCTTGGCCTTGATCTGTTCGGAGGCGCTTGCCACAATGGACCCGTCTTTAATGGCGAAAGCCTCTATCTTGTAATCGCCTTGAGGAAGATCAGAGGGCAGGGCCACGGTGGATGAAAACGATTTCATATTCCCCTCTGTTTTTCCATAGGATACCGCATCTTCTGGCATGCCGTAAAGACCCGCTCTCTGCTTTAATCGGATAAATTCGTGAAACAGCGCCTCCTTGTCCTCAGAGGCAGGTGTAACTTCTGCCTCTTCCTTAAGCGCCTCAAAACCAAGCCCCAACCGCAGCCACCTCTCTCTTTCAGTACGTAAATATTCCGTAATGGCCTTGGATGGGTAAAGGAGAAAGACGCTGGGGACGCGATGAAAGACCACGGCACCCAGGTTCATCCACAAAACGCCCAAGGCCCGGCCCTTTTTCTTGAGGGTTGGACTTTCCAGCCTCCCGATCATCCTGACCAAGGCCTCTGAATCTGCGGGTATATCACCGGACACAGAGATCTTTAGGCCGTTGTAAGTGATACCCATCAAAATCTGATTCGGCTCCACCGTTATCTCAAGCGGCATCATGGCATCTACAAATTCCGGATGACCCATAAGTCCTACCAAGCACACAATTATGCCCGCGAAAAATCTCTTTAACACCTTAGTGCCCTCCTATGTAAGCTAACAAGACATGTGGCTTGAGCAAAAGGCCAAGCAACATCTTGACCATGACGACCAGAACAAGCGAAGCCAGGATAATCTTCAATTGATCCCCTTTTAATTTCTTGCTGATCTTGGCCCCGAACTGGGCCCCCAATGTTGACCCTATCAAGAGAATCAGCGCCAGGACGAAGTCCACGGTATGATTGCTGTGCGCCTGCATTATTGTGACGTCCACGCACGTGAAAAGGATCTGAAAGAGGCTTGTTCCGACCACTACATGCATGGGCATTCTCAGTAGGTACACCATCACAGGCACCATGATAAAACCACCGCCAACCCCCATGATAGCGGCGAGAATTCCCACAAAGACTCCCAGGATCAGAGGCATGAGGATCGAAAGCGTTACGCCCGATTTTTCAAAATAGGTCTGCCATGGAAGCCTCTTTACTATAAGGGCATACCTTGACTCCTTTTTAAAGGTAATTTCGGCCACCTTGGTCTTCCTCAGGCCCTGGAGGCTTTCCATAAACATATATGTCCCCACAAAACCAAGCATCAGGACGTAGGTTATCTGGATCAAAAAGTCCGCATTGCCCATATGTCGCAGGACCTTAATGATCTGCACCCCCACGGTACCTCCCACTACCCCGCCAATAAGCAACAGGATTCCCATCTTGAAATCCACATTGCCTAAACGATAATGTGCCAGGGTACCGGATGTAGAGGCCCCCACGATCTGATTTGAATCAGAGGCCGCTGCCACGGTAGGAGGAATACCCACCATGATCAAGAGGGGCGTCATCAAAAAGCCACCCCCAACTCCAAAGATCCCTGAAAGGAGACCGACAAAGCCCCCCATTGCAAAGATCACAATGATGTTAACACTATTTCCCGCTATCGGTAGATACAGGTGCCACATTCTCATCTCCTTTTCTGCTGCCACTCGGCACTAAAGGTTTTTCATGAACCACTTCAATCCGGCAATTGATCCTATGTCAAAATTTCGCCAGAGATACCTGCCGCTCCCCAGGGGAGCCCTAGTAGCAAGGATGGGGTATTATTGTTGACACTTTGCTATTGCTTAGGAATCAAGGAATAGAGAAGGGTTTAAACATTTTAGGCCCTAAAACCCTTGGGGTTTCACCCGCTCTTTTGGAGAGGCCCCCATATCTTATTTTTTTCATATTAAAAGATAATTGTCAAACAACCAACCATCCATTCGCCCCGCTAAAGCAACTGGATCTCTTCCAGCTTAAATGGCCCGGTGATATAAAAGGGCCGGCCGGCCACCCCTCAAGTTTCATATTGCTCGCCTTGCTCCTTTTCTTTGGCCACTGGCAGGTAAATGGAAAAAGTAGTCCTCTTGTCAATCTCGCTCTTGACCTCAATATAGCCCCCGTGTGCACGGATAATACTATACACGAGAGAAAGACCCAGGCCGGTCCCCCTGCCCACCTCTTTGGTTGTGTAAAAGGGATCAAAGATGTGCTCCATATCTGCCGGTTTTATCCCTTTCCCTGTATCCGAAAGATCCACCCTTATGTAGCCTTCGGGACCGCGACCCGCGCGAACACTTATGGTCCCCGCTTCCGGCATAGCCTGTATCCCGTTCATTAAGATATTGAGAAAGGCCTGTTCCAAATCCTGATGTTTACCTCTTATGGGCGGCAGGTCGTCGGCTATCTCCTTTTCAAGGTGGAACCCGCCCACCATTATCTGGTTCTTTATAAGCCTGAGGGTCTTATCGATGACATCTTTAACGTCCATATTTCTGAGATATGGGCGTTCTTTCCGGGAAAATTCCAGGAGATTCTTCACCACCTGGCTGGCCCTGTCCGCCTGACTGAGAATGTCGCCTATCATCTCATCCATCTCTTCTTCAGACATGCCCTGGTATCCCAGCTGTAAGGTCTCCGCGGTCAGGGAAATATTGTTGAGGGGGTTGTTTAGCTCATGGGCAATTCCCGAGGTAAAGGTGCCGATGGAGGCCATCTTGCGCGATTGCAACAATTGCTCCTGCCTTGATTCCAGTTCACCGGCCATCCTGTTAAATGCGGCAATCAGACGCGTAATTTCGTCCCGCTTTTCTGTCGGGTATGAAATGGGCGTAAAGGTCTCTTTTGCCACTTCCTCCGTAGCCCTTTCAACAAGGGTCAGGGGTTTCAGGATACCCCTGTTCACTAACTGGAATACAACTATAGTCAATATGACAAAGCTCCCAAGGAAGGCAATGGGCATCGTCAGGGTACGGCTCAATGCGTGCTCGATACGCTGTCGCTTAAATCGGATGAGCTCTTGGGCAAAGTCAACCAGGGCCTTTCCCTTTTCTCTGATCTTCTCTACCTGGAACTGGCCCTTGCCGCCCTTGACCAGGGCCATGTTTTCCTCCAGTATGTGCTTGTAGGCCTCCAGATTCTCCTGGAATTTAATGCGCTCATCTCGACCCACTACTCGTGTGATATCATCAGCATGGCTAATGCACCCGTTTTCTACCCGGAAAAGGTAGAACACACTCTCGTTGAGGCTGTCCGTATCCCCGTAATAGATAAAATTTTTCTCGTAGCGCCTTAATTCAAGGATATCGTTAAGTAGATCATCAAAGCTTTCTATAATTGTTATTTTTTTCCTGAGATCAAAAGAGTTCTTATAATATAGCGCAGTTAGTACGGCAACAAACGTCAGGCAGGCAATGAAAAATATCGTTATCTTACCTCTAATTGTCTTCATTATGGTAACTCCTGTAAAGGCAGTGATGAACTTTTCCCACGGAGGAAAGGGTTAGCATAAAAGGGTTTAAATCTACTATAAAAACGGGACTAAGTCATGTCTTTTTCGCAAGCATAGTCAAGGGCGTTCCCTAGACAGGTAGCCCAGCCAAAAAATTTCTGTGTTTTTTGCCTTGCCGCACCCGGTAAAATAGTTTATGTGATTCAAACAGCATTTGACGTTTTTTCTCCAAAAAAAGGGGGGGGTCCCCGACCCCGGAGTTGGGGAAAGCCATCATGCGGATCATCAGATCGCTCATTCAATCCCCCGCACGCGTATCTATCCTCGCGTTTGGGACACTAATCTCCTTTGGAACAGCCCTCCTGATGCTTCCCATCGCCACAAACGGGAAATCCTTAGGCTTCGTAAACGCCATTTTTACAGCTACATCAGCAAGTTGTGTAACCGGTCTTGTGGTGGTAGATACAGGGACTGCTCTCTCTCCCTTTGGCCAGGGCATTCTCCTCGGTCTGATCCAGGTCGGTGGACTCGGCATTATGACCATGTCCACCCTGTTTCTCTTGATTGCAGGCCGCAGGCCCGGACTTGCAGGCAGAATTGTTATACAGGACACCTTTACCCGAGGCGGGGAGAGGGACCTTTATTCCATCCTCCGGGATGTGATAATATTTACCTTTCTAATCGAGGGCCTTGGCATGGCCATGATGTTTTTCCGTTTCCTTCCCGGAAGAGAAACCGCCGAGGCCCTTTACCTATCGATATTCCATGCCATCAGCGCATTTTGTAACGCAGGATTTTCGCTTTTTTCCAGCAGCTTTGTTGCCTATCGAGGAGACTGGGTCATGAACCTGGTGCTCTGTTTTTTGATAATCAGTGGTGGGCTAGGCTTCTTGGTCCTCTCCGAAATCAAACGCCAGTTTCCTTTTGATCGCCGCACCTGGTCGCGCCTAAGCCTTCACTCAAAGCTCGTCCTGTCCTCCACCACTATCTTGCTGATTATCAGCACCCTGTTCATCATCTCAACGGAATGGCACAACACCCTTTCAAACCTCTCCATTCCCGGGCGTTTCCTCGCGGGATTCTTCCAGGCCGTAACGACCAGGACCGCAGGATTCAACACCTTACCTATTGGAAATATGGCAAATGAGACCCTTTTCTTTATGATTCTATTGATGTTTATCGGCGCCTCTCCAGGGTCATGTGGAGGCGGTGTCAAAACCAGCACCTTTGCGACCTTAATTGTCTTGGGGTTTTCCCGCCTCCGAGGAAAAGAACGGCCTCAGTTGTTCTGCCGCACTATTTCGGACAGTAGCGTGGGGAAGGCCATCAGCATCGTGATGATCAGCACCCTTGTGATTGTCCCTGCCACCATGGCGCTCCTGATGACTGAACTGGGAGAAGTGGCCCATCCCCTGGGCAGGGGGAAGTTTCTGGAACTGCTCTTTGAGGTAGTCAGCGCCTTTGGTACCGTGGGCCTTTCAACAGGGGTCACAACGGGGCTCTCAGCGGGAGGGAAGCTGATCCTCACCATTGTAATGTTTGTAGGACGTCTTGGACCCCTTGTTATCGCCGTGGCGGTAAGCCGTCATGTGGCCCCCCGCTACTATTACGCCGAGGAAAGTATTATGATCGGATGAGGTGAAAAAATGAAACAATTTGCTATCATAGGACTGGGAAATTTCGGCCACTATCTTTCCACACACCTTTATAAAAAGGGATATGATGTACTGGCCATAGACAAAAATCCGGATCTGGTGCAGGGAATAAAAGACCTTGTAAGTCGGGCGGTGGTCGCAGATGCCACCGACAAAAAGGCCATGGAGGCCCTTGGGGTAAAGGAGGTGGACGCGGCAGTGGTCTGCATTGGGACGGTCCTGAGCGCCTCAATCCTCGCCACCCTAAATCTGAAGGATATCGGTGTCGAACGTGTGTTGGCAAAGGCCGTCAATGACATACACGGCCGGATACTGGAGAAGGTCGGGGCGGAAGAGGTGTTGTTTCCGGAAAAGGACACGGCTATCTCCCTGGCGGAACGTCTACATAATCCCAATATGCTTGATTTCTTACCTTTTCTTGAGGGTTATAGTATCATTCAATTGGCCCCACCCAAAGAATTTATCGGGAAGACCTTGCGGGATCTGGACCTCATTAATCGTTTTGGGGTACAGGTCGTCGCCATCAAAGAGATCATTCCCGACCGCCTAAACCTGATCCCTACGGCCCAATTTATTGTGAAAGACAGTGATTTTATGGTGCTTCTGGGACCTAACGACGCCTTAGATAAACTTCGTGAAAAAGAGGGCTAGATCCGCGGCGCCATTTAACCTTGACTCTTTACCCCAATATTTCCTATTATCACTCGATTAAAGACAACTACAGGAATAGTTAAGTAGTTAAGTAGTTAAGTAGTTAAGTAGTTGAGTAGAAGAATTCTTTTTCGTTTTGAAACAGGCGGTTCTAAAAGGGGGCGATTCCACCAGGGCGGGATTTTTGTGAGGAAATCGATTCATGGAGCCATTGACCTTTGAAATGATTTTGGTAATGCTCATGATCGGCATTGCCATATTTCTCTTTATCGCAGAGTGGATTCGGGTAGACGTGGTGGCCATCCTTATGATGGTATCGTTGCCCCTCCTGCATCTGGTCACACCAAAGGAGGCCTTTATAGGGCTAAGCAGCAACGCGGTGGTATCAATCATCGCGGTGATTATTATTGGTGCCGGGCTGGATAAGACAGGGCTTATCAACCGCTTGGTGCGCCCCGTCATCCGCATTGCGGGAAATAGTGAATCGCGTGTGATCATCGCTATCTCGCTTACGGTTGCCGCCATTTCCAGCTTTATGCAAAACATCGGGGCGGCCGCCCTTTTTCTGCCTGCCATTCAACGCGTCAGCAAATCCCTCAAGATACCCCTAGGCCGACTCCTGATGCCCATCGGCTTTTCCGCCATTCTGGGCGGGACCATTACCCTGGTCGGTTGCAGCCCCCTCATTCTCTTAAACGACCTCCTTGAACCCTTCAATCTCAAACCATTTCACCTGTTTGACGTAACGCCCATAGGCCTGGCCCTTGTGGGGAGTGGTATTGCATGCTTTATCCTCTTTGGTCGCTTAATCTTGCCCCGTGGTAGCAGCGAGGGTCCAGAAGAAGGGACACAACCCGAGCTGCAACATGCCCTTGAGGAATTGGGGGAACCATACGAACTCCATACCCCTGAAGACTTCACGGACTACCGGGAGCCGGTGCGTGTGGATGACCTGAAGAGGCGCTACCTCATCAACGTGGTTGGCATAACAGAACCTCCGGACTTTAAGGTTCACTCCCCAACCGCCGACATGGAGGTACGATCGGATATAGAGGTATTGGTCTACGGCCGGGCAAAGGACGTACGGCGTATGGCAGATGAAGAAGGCATGGTCCTCAAAGACGATCTGGAAGTTTTTAAAAATGACGTTTCAGAGACCCGGTCTGGCACTGTGGAGGCGGTTGTGGCCCCCCGCTCCCCGTTTGACGGTAAGACCCTTAATCAGATCAATTTACAGGACCGCTACCGTATCACTCCCCTAGCCATCTATCGACATGGGGAGACATATAGGGCCGAGATAGGTGATCTAATCCTGACCGTGGGAGACGCCATCCTTATCCATGGCACATGGAAAAGACTCAAACTCTTGCAAGAAGAAGCAAGTCTTCTTTTCACCACACACCTGGACGTAGAATTGATGCGACCGGAAAAGGCCGCCTTCGCGGGCTTCTGGTTGGCGGTGGCCTTAACAATGATTATGTTCTTTAAGATCCAGCTCTCGGTCAGTCTAATGACCGGCGCCCTGGGAATGGTTATCACCCGTGTTCTTAGCATCGACGAGGCCTATCGGGCGGTGGACTGGCGTACCATCTTCCTGTTAGGGGGGCTTATACCGTTAGGTATTGCCACGGAAAAGACCGGTACCGCCGCATGGATCGCGCATGCAGTGTTACATGCCATCGGCACTGTGGAGCCAATCGTGCTACTCACCGTGATCGGCCTCCTCTCCACCGTCTTCACCCTTGTCATATCCAATGTCGGGGCAACAGTGCTTCTGGTCCCTCTTGTGGTAAACATGGCTATCGCAGCCAACGCCGACCCACGTATGGCCGCCTTGGTTGTAGGGCTGGCCACCAGCAATTCCTTTATGCTCCCTACCCACCAGGTTAATGCCCTGTACATGGGCCCGGGTCGTTACCGGAGTGTGGATTTTATGAAGGCAGGTCTCTTAATGAGCGTGATCTTTATTGTGGTCATGATTGGGATGATCTACTTGATTTATGGTGTCTAAAGGGAAAGATCGAGCGAGGAGTGAAATAGATGGCTATCATAACCATATCACGCGGCTCCTATAGCAAGGGAAAAGAAGTGGCGGAAAAGGTGGCCGCCCGTCTGGGATACGCCTGCATAAGTCGGGAGGTGCTGCTAGACGCCAGTGACCGCTTTGACATCCCGGAGGTAAAGCTCTTGCGGGCCATCCATGATGCGCCTTCCATCCTTGATCGCTTCAAGCACGGCAGGCAAATCTTCATCGCTTACATTCGCAGTGCCCTCACCCAGCGTGTAAAAAAAGACAATGTGGTCTATCACGGCCTGGCAGGGCACCTGTTGCTTAAAGGCGTGCCCCATGTACTCAAGGTAAGGGTCATTGTTGATCTCGCCGACCGCATTGAGGCCGAAATGCATCGCGATGGCATCGGCAAAGAGGAGGCGCGTACACTTTTGATCAAGGACGATCAGGAACGGCGGAAATGGACACAAAGCCTCTATGGGGTGGACCCCTGGGATAGCTCTCTATATGACCTTGTGGTCCACATCAGCAAATTGACGATATCTGACGCCGTCGATTTCATTTGCCAGTCCTCCAGCAAGGAGCAGTTTAAGACCACCAAGGCCTACCAGCAAAAAATGGATGACCTTGCCATAGCCTGCCAGATAAAGGCGGCCCTGGTAGACCCCTTCTTTGATGTTGCGGTGACCAGCGAATACGGAAACGTGCTGCTTTACACCAGGCTGAGCGATCGCCAAATCCTGAAACTTAAAAAAAGGGTTGAGGCATTAGGAATGGACATCAAAGGCATCAACAACCTGGAGATCCACGCCGGTGTTCCTTCCCCACCCAACGCCGTGTGATATATTACATGAAAGGCGGATGGAACCCAACTCGCAAATAGAGAGGATAACATCATGTCTATTATAATCATCTCTTCGGATTCCTACAAGACGGGTCGGCAGATTGCCGAAAGGGTGGCAAAGGCCATGGGGTATGACTATGTGGACCGGGAAATCTTGGAAACAGTGGCCGAAAAGCATAGTACCCCCGAGGCCAAACTAATGAGGGCCCTAGACGAACCCCCATCCTTCATGGGCCTATCATCCAGGCTTCGAAATCAATATCTCGCATACATACAGGAGGCCACGTTGGCCCAGCTCTTGGAAGATAACGTGGTCTGTCATGGTCTTGCCGCCCATATGTATGTCCTTGGTGTATCTCACGCCCTCAGGGTGCGAGTACTCTCTGACCCTGAAGACCTGGCCCGCCAAATGACATCAGAGAAGAATATTGCACCAGAAAAGGTGAAAAAACTCATAAAAAAGCAAGAAAGACAGAGTAAACGATGGTCCACTGATGCCTTCCACTTAAATGAAACCGATCCTGCGAATTACGATCTTATTATCGGCCTAAGCCAGATCGACCCTGACGAGGCCGTCAAGACCATCACAGATACTGTTGGCTACCGCAAATTTAAGCCCATGACCTATTCCATCAAATGCCTCCAAGACAAGGAGTTGGCCAGCAGAGTAAGGGTGGCACTCCTGGAAAGATTTCCCGATGCCAAGGTGCTGGCGGACGGTAGTACGGTTGTGGTTGAAACCCGGGCATTAAAACGTGAAAAGAGAAAGAGGATCGAGGCAATCAAGGGACTGGCAGGAGAAATAAAGGGGGTGGGCTATGTGGAGGTGCATGTAATAAACGACATCTTTCGGCAGGCCGCAGAAAGCTATCGTTAAACATGTCTGGTGCAGTTTTAATACTTTAAATGTGCTTTCTTCCCTATTATGATATTAAAAAATTCTCATAACTCTTCAGGTGGATAGACTAAAGGTGGAAGGCCAATAGGGACAAATCATGTGAGATCATCTGTCTGTGCGCATGCCTGCGGTGACTGCGGCGCAGACAGGTCATTGCACGAGATGGTTGAAAAGCACTTCAGTCTTCAACCTAAATAGCTGGGTAGTTACAAATTCTCATAACAATTAAGGAGGGTATCATGTCTGAACCGCTGAAGGTCTTGCTTCTGGATGACGAAGCCATCGTAGGCAAGAGGCTGAAGCCGGCCCTGACAAAGATTGGTTGTGAGGTGGAGGTCTTTCAAGATCCCAAAGAGGCCCTGGAGCGAATCGATCAGAAGGAATTCGACATCGTAGTCACGGACATCAGAATGGACGATATCGACGGCATACAGGTCCTGGAACAGGTGGTCAATAAATCAAGGCGAACCAAGGTCATCATGATTACCGGTTACGCAATGATGGCGGTGGCCCGAGAGGCAATGGAGAAAGGGGCCTTTGACTTCATTGCAAAGCCCTTTAAGCCTGATGACCTGAGGAAGGTAATAGCAAGGGCGGCCGAGGCCTTGGGCTCCCCAATCGATTTTGATACTCCCACCACCGACAATGGCTAAACCTCGCTATGGAACAACCATCTACAAGAGAAAAGAGCAGCTCAGATGTCCCGAACCTCGCAAACGGGCAGGCAGAGGGGCCTAAGACCCTTGAAGGGCACTACGACCGCATACGCGCAGTCGAGTCGGCTCGCAAGGCACTTTTGGCGAGGAAACAACTCCCTCTCCGGCTCCAGATCTATTTGAGCTTTTTTTTGGTCTTTCTATTCGCCGCCGGTATAGCCGCCGCCCTGATCATTATCAATATCCAGGTGGATGGCAAGCTCCGTTTTTTGGAGATCACAAATGACTTTACGCTGGAGATCGTCCAGGCCCGACGCTTCGAAAAAAACTTTTTCCTGTATGGTACCAATCTGGACGATGCCTTAGAAAACGTCTACCATGCCAAGGACATCTTTGAGCGAAATAAGGGAGAACTCCGGAAGATGTTGGGGGAGAAAGTCCAGGGCATCATCCTTTCCAATATAAATCGTTACGAGCGTCTCCTCGAGCAGCTTGTGGCCATGCGCCAGAGCCAGGTATTCAGTCCGGATAACCTCGATAACAAAAAAGAGATTGAGCTAGAGTTGAGAAAGAGCGGCGGAAAGATGGTGACCTTTGCCCAGGACCTGATGAAAAAAGAGAGAGAGTCCCTGGCGAGAATCCTTTCACGCTCGCGCAAGACCCATATCTTCTCCCTCATCATCCTGTTAATCTTCCTTGCCCTCAACGCCTATTTCCTTGGAAGCCGTGTCTTGGGCAACATCGACCGTTTCTCGGACTATGCCCAGCGCATCGCATCAGGAGATTTTACTCCCATTACCCCTGCCCGCAGGTATCAGGACGAATTCACCGATTTAGCCATTGCCATTAATCAGATGATCCTTGAGCTGGAGACCCGGGAGGCGGTCCTGGTTCAGTCACACAAAATGCGCGCCGTGGGCACCCTTACCGCTGGCGTGGCCCACGAGTTGAACAACCCCCTGAATAATATCACCCTGACCGCCCATATGCTCTTGGAGGACTATAACAGCCTGGACGACGATGAACGCAAGGATATGATCAAAGATTTAGTGAACGAGGCAGGCAGGTCCAAAAAAATCATCAGTAACCTTCTCGACTTTGCCCGGGAAAGCACCTCTCAAATGGAGCCGTTACACCTGGAGGAGATCCTTCGCGACACCGTTGCCCTGGCCACTAACCAGTTGAAGCTCTCTGGCATCAAGATCGATTTTCAGACCACAGAAAACCTTCCCCGCATCCACGGCGACATTCAGCAACTGGAGCAGGTCTTCCTCAACCTCCTTCTGAATGCAATAGACGCCTCTTCAAAGGGAAGCAAGATACAGGTCCTGGTAATCCCCGCCGATGATCCAAACTATGTGGCAGTTAAGGTCATTGATAGGGGCACTGGTATTCCCGAGCACATCTTACATTCCATCTTTGACCCATTTTTCACCACCAAACCCAAGGGAAGGGGCACGGGGTTGGGCCTCAGCGTGTCCCAGGGTATTGTGGCAAAACATGGAGGACATATAAGCGTGTCAAGCAGGGAAGGCCAGGGAACCACGTTTACCGTGACCCTTCCAGTCACTACCATACCGGCCGAAATTACCACCCAAACAGGATTTTCCGGTCTAATCTAAAATTGAGAACGATCTACACGCAGAGACTGCACATCAATTCAGAAAACGGATAAGGATATTCGACTATCTAGAAATATGCTCAGGAAAGCAACGTTGATCCCGATTTGAAGTCCTCCTTTCGAAAGCCGTATTTCTTCATCTTGTTGAACAGGCCTCGTGGGTGTATACCCGCTCTTTGTGCGGCAACACCCACTTGGCCGCGGGTTTCAGTCAGCACCCTCTGCAGATAGGAACGCTCGACAATTTCAAGGACCTCTCCACGTATTTCTGCAAGCTTCTTGCACCCCCATCCAGGCGAAACGGGATCAATCAAGGAATTGATTAATGAGTGGTTATTTCTCCGTTCACAAATCCCTTGCGGCAAATCCTTCAATGTGATCGTACCACCGTGGCATAGGATGACCGCTCGCTCGATAACGTTGATCAATTCCCGCACATTGCCCGGCCATTCATATTGCATCAATACCTTAAGGGCGTCTTCAGAAATCCGATTGGCCTCCTTGTTCAATTTCTTGCACACATTGGCCACGTATTCATTCACAATGTTCGGAATATCCTCGCGCCTGTCTCGAAGGGAAGGCACCGTCAAGGTAAAAACGCTCAGGCGGTAGTAAAGATCCCGGCGGAAAGCTCCTTTTTCGATTTCTTGCTCAATATCGCGGTTGGTCGCAGCAATCACCCGAATGTCCACCCAGACGGATTTTTCACTGCCGACAGGACGGATTTCGTATTCCTGCAAAACCCGCAAAAGCTTGGCCTGCATATGTGGCGACAACTCCCCGATTTCATCTAAAAAAACTGTCCCCCCGTGGGCAAGCTCAAATGCTCCGCGTCGAGCCCGAACAGCTCCAGTAAAGGCGCCAGCCTCATGGCCGAAAAGCTCGCTTTCAAGCAGCGACTCTGGCAAGGCAGGACAGTTAACGGCAATGAAGGGACCTGCCGCTCGTGGGCCTTCCGAATGCATGAGCTTTGCTAGGTGCTCCTTACCTGACCCGGTTTCCCCCAAAATCAGAACTGGAACGTTGCAGGGAATGGCCTTTTGCACCATGTCCATGAAAATCTTCATGCTGGGGGACTCGGAGATAAAGCCACTGATTCTGGACGGGTAAACGGTTCGTCTGCCCGGCCAGGGCTTCTCGGTAAGCTGATAACGTGACTCCATAGTTGCTTCTATGGCCTCTGCTAGGGCCTTTTTGGGCAAACCTGAA
Organism: uncultured Desulfobacteraceae bacterium; assembly: GCA_964473615.1. Taxonomy (GTDB): domain Bacteria; phylum Desulfobacterota; class DSM-4660; order Desulfatiglandales; family Desulfatiglandaceae; genus CAYYPQ01. The sequence goes on along the minus strand of CAYYPQ010000004.1, from coordinate 28,714 downwards.
TACAACACGACATCCGCTCCTAAAGTGATCAGATCAGCTTGCTTCCTGGGAGAATCGTTGTCATGGAGTACGATGGTGGTGGGATTTTCGGGCAAATCGTTAAGCAGCGCGATAGCGGATTCAATCGGTTTCGGCATCAGCCCAAGGTCAACGACAAAGATGTCTCCATTGGTTCGCACGGCCTTCTGAAATGAATTTTTCAGGTGCCCTAAACTTTCAACCCACGCATTGGGTTGGGTAAAGTGCTCCTTGAAAAAAGCTTCAAGCCCTCTATTCTTTATTACCAGAACCATGCGCAACAGCATAATGGGCCTCCTTACTTAAAGACAAGCCTCGGCTTGAAATAAGCGAAACAATACTGATAATGACTGCCGCTCTTCACCCATTCATGGGAATTTTCTTCAAAAATTTAGGCTATTACTCCCGTCCTAATTGATTTCTTTTGCCATTTTCGGTATTGAATAAACCACTAATACCAGAAATGTCAACAAGATTATGTACAGCGTTACCGAAGATCTGGCAATTCGGCATTAATTTACCGGAGGCCAGAAAAAGGGGCCAGGCCTCAGGTATGTAACATGCAAAAATTATTGAAGTTATAAAAACAATAAGAAATGGCCTGGTTCTTGCTGACACACAAGACACAAGAAATCCATGTGGAAACTCCGTGCACCCTTGGTCAGGGGCCGTGCTTGAGACACAAAGATCGCGGGGACATACACAGATGAAGGCCATTTCGATGAAAAAAGGAGGTGACAAAAAAAGAGGGGCCCCGAGATAAGAACTCAAGAAGGAAATCGCAAATGCAAAAACTATGGATTTGGGTAAGCAAAAGAGAAACAAAGAAAAAATGATTATTTCACAATCCGTCTCCCTCAAAAGAGGGGCATCATTTAAGGAGGCAAAATGAAAAGCAAATTAGTCTTGATTATTGGTGTATTCTTTCTAGTGGCAGGCGTCTCAACGAGTCAGGCTCAGACGCAGTCAGCAGAGCAAATCAAAGACAGGATTCTAGTGGCTCAGGAATCCGAAAAAGAAAACAAAGGTTATCAAGAAGAGGAAGCGCAGCCCCAAGAGCAGATGCAGGAAGAAGAGGAAGGGCAGACCCAAGAACAGATGCAGGAAGAAGAGGAAGGGCAGACCCAAGAGCAGATGCAGGAAGAAGAGGAAGCGCAGCCCCAAGAACAGATGCAGCAAAATGAGGAAGAGCAGACCCAAGAGCCGAAAAAAGATTGATGAGGAGAAACTGCCATGGAAGTTGTCAAATGTCCCGAATGTCGTGAGAAGATCGAAGTTTCTGAGTATACTGAACTAGGCGATATTGTTTATTGTGAGGAGTGTGACCAGGGATATGAAATAGTCTCCCTTGATCCCATTAAGCTAAAGCTGGAGCGTCTAGAAGAAGATGATGAAGACCTGGACTAATTCCAGAAGACGTCTCAGCCTGTACGTATTCCTGCTTTGAAAGCATTCAGTGCCCCCATAAAAGGGGCACTTTCATATTACACACATTTTGACTCCGGAGAGGCTTCCGGAATAGTTGATCCAGAAACGCCTTGACTTAACAGAATATTAGAGACAGTTTGAAATGGCGGATAGTTCAATTGGCAAGCACACGGATTTTTTCACCTATGAAGGACAACACGAGTTTGACTTTGACAGGGTAAACTCGGGATCGAGCCGCAGTAAGCGGGGTTCAGGAAGGACTGCGTGTGGGGACCCTGAACGAAAATCCGTGCGCGAGCGACAAAGACGTAAAGCCAGACGAGAAAAAGAACGTATGAAGTACGATTTCTCGGGTTAGTTGATCCCGGGTGTTTAGAGGCTTCCGCAAGGGTTACTATCATTACACTATTGTTCGATTTTGGAAGGGGGGATAGCCAACCAATGAGAAAAGGAGAAAACGTTTGTTTTCAAGATAAGGCCATTGAGCTCGACGTTTGGGGAATTGCCGCAAGTATAGACATCTACGAGTGCAAGCCGGAAAAGATTCGGGACGCCGATGCCATACGCAGGTTTGTCATTGAATTGTGCGATTTGATCGAAATGAAGCGATTCGGAGATACTCAGATCGTTCATTTCGGGAAAGATGAACGGGTTGCCGGTTATTCCATGGTTCAGCTGATTGAGACCTCGCTTATATCGGCCCATTTTGCCAACATGACAAATGCGGTGTATCTGGACGTGTTCAGTTGTAAGCCATATGATCCTGAAGTAGTCAAGACCTTTGCAGAATCTTTTTTTGACGGAAAATACAGCGTGCTCGATGTGACAATGCGGCGGTAGGCCATGAAACTGCGCATTTGCTCCGATCTGGAGGAGGGGAGGCGACTCTGGCAAAGACTCTGGCCCAAGCAGGATGTTTTCGATAGCTGGCAGATCCGGCTGAGTTTTCAGGAGAGCTTTGGGCGTCCGCCACATTTTGTCGTTGCCGAGACCCTGAGCCGTCCCGTGGGGCTGCTGGCGTTAAGCTGGATCGACGAAGAGGCCTACTATGGTTGTTTTCCAGGTGAAACCTGGCAAGGAAAGACATGGATGGAGCAAAACCGCATACCTGCCATGTCGCATGCAATCCGCCGGGATTTGTGGGAGGCCGCACCGAGCAATACCCTTTTGAGGTATCTGACAAGTGATGTGGCCACAACACTGGCGGAGGCAACTATCGACGAGGTTGGCTATGTCTTGCGTCCACCGGAGTTTGCCTACAGCTTTGATGCGTACTGGGACACGTTTTCGGGGAAGTCGCGTAAGCGGATACTGCATGAGTTGAAAAAATTCAGGGCCATGGGGTGCAGCCATCACATAAATGAATGGGATGATATTGACTGGATGTTTGAGATGAATCTGGCCCATTTTGGCCACCAATCCTATTTCCATGACCCCAAGTTCCTCAAGGGTTTTGAGGCCATGTTGTCCTTCTCGGCCCAACAGAGGACGCTGCGGGTGATAACTCTGAGAATCAAGGGAGAACGGGCAGCTGTGGACGTGGGCGCCGTTTACCGGAATAGATACACGGTTCTTGCCGGAGCGACCGATAGCAGATTTCCAGGAATCGCAAAGGCGGTCAACCTATTCCATTTGAAGTGGGGTTGCCGGCAGCGTTTTGAGCAGATAGATTTCCTTTCCGGTGATTTTGGGTGGAAAACACGCTTTCGTCTCCAACCCCGCCCCTTATACCAAGTAAACAAGACAATGCAGGATGTGTTCTTCTCTACAGAGACGCCAAAAGATAGAGCCGACTTCGTCGCAGCATGATAATCGCGTCTTGGTCGTCGGGACGACCCGCGATTACATCGACCATATCCGGAACCGCATGCCAGGACGAGCCGTCTTTGTTACCGACCCGGATACAATTACCGATAGCACGAGAGGCCCCTTTACGGACGATGACGAACTGGTGTGTCCGCTTGGGGACGAACAAGCGGCGATAGACAGTCTCCGCAATTTCCTTGAGCAGAGAAACGTCGCACTGAAAGGTGTGGCTTGCTTTGATTGTGAATCATTGCCAACAGCCGCCGCCATCGCTGAGAGATGGGGATTTCCGTTTCCTACCAGGCAGTCCGTCTACTATTGCCGGAACAAATACATAAGCAAAAGAGTGTGGGCGAGCCGCGGTGTCCCCTGTCCAAGGGTTTGCAGCGCGCGCAGTGTGGAAGATATCATTTCCTTCATGGAGGAGGTGGGCACCGAGATAATTCTGAAACCACTGACCGGCAGCGGCAGTGAATTGACTTTCAGATGTGACAGCCTCGAGGCTGCAGCCGATGCCTTCGGAATTATTGTGGAAGGCCTGGCGGCTCGATCTAAAGATCGAATGTACTGCCTTGGAGGAAAATCCGTCGGCTCAAACGTCCTTTGCGAAGAATTCGTCTCTGGCGAGGAGTTTAGTTGCGACATATACTATGATGCGGAGGAAGTAGAAGCCTTGCGCATGGCAAGAAAGTACCTTCGAGAGGAAGGGCCCACAGGCACGGCCCAGGCCTATGAGATTCAGGCCCCCCTCCCGGAGGGCCTGGAAAAAGCATTCTTCGAACACTGCCTGGTGGAAGCTGCCAAGGCACTTGGCTTGACTCGCTGTCTCTGCATGGTCGATTTCATATGCCGTGACGGTCGCCCTTATTTCCTGGAGTTATCTCCCCGGCCGGGTGGAGATTGCCTGCCCCCTCTGATCGGTCAAAGCTGCGGGCTGGATATTATTGGCCTGACGCTGGATTTTGCAGAAGGGAAATCCCCAAAAATTCCCCCAGTCAGTGCCTGGGAGCACCTCGTAGGATTGCGATTTCACGCACACCATGCCGGACTCCTACAAGCGATAAGGCCGCTGTGGGGCGAATGGAAACGAAACATACGCGATGTGGCTTGGCTGAGGCACCCTGGAGATAGGATTGAGCTTCCACCCAAAGAGTATAACTCCTGGCTGCTGGGCTACGCCATCTTTAAACCCAGAACGGGCATCTCGATTCGGGATCAAGTGCGGCGGCTTAATCAGGCCGTGGAAGTAGATATTATATGAGAGATGAGAGTCATTGAAAGATCTTTTCACGAAAACACGCCACCTGTTTCGCTCCCGATATCCAAAGATGGATGAACGTCGTATGCACTCTTTTGTGGCATCCTGCCTTATGAACAGGGAGGTTTTTATCAGACTAAAGAGCGAACTGGGGTCTCCACTCTATGTCCTTGACGAAAAACGGCTGCGATCGCGAGTAAAACGGCTTCGAGAGGCTTTCGAAAAACACCTGGGTTCAATTGATGTATTTTATGCCGTGAAAAGCAACAATCTGCCTGATATCTCCCGTATTATGGTCGACGAATGTGTCGGGCTGGATGTTTCTAGCGGTATGGAATTGGCGCTTGCGTGTAAGATCGGCGCCAGCCAAATTTTTTTTAGCGGACCGGGAAAGACAGAAGCGGAATTGACTTCGGCCATTGACCATGCCGATCGCGTAACTATCTTGATGGATAGCTTTGGTGAGCTACGGAGCCTGGACCGCCTGACCAGACAGCGCAGACACATGCTTCGAGCAGGCGTGCGTTTGACGACCAATCCTAACGGTTTGTGGCGCAAGTTTGGAATTCCCCTCTCATCGCTGGCAGAGTTTTTGCGGGAGACTCATAACACGCCTTTTGTCAAATTCGAAGGGCTCCAGTTCCATACCAGTTGGAACCTTTCACCGGACGCACAAACTGCGTTTATTTCCGAGTTGGGAGCAGCCCTCAGTGGCCTGCCTGCAAATCAGCAGGACACTATAAAATTTCTCGATATCGGCGGCGGCTTCTGGCCAGAACAGGGAGAATGGCTGCGCGCGGCAGGCACCCCTTTAGGCCAACTGAAAAAAATCCTCTTTCCTAACCGTACCGACGTGGTGTCACGTTTCTGGCTCAAAAGCCGTCCCATTGAAGTCTTTGCCCACCAGATCGCCGTGGCCCTGCAATCGGCATTACCAAAGACACTGGACTGCCGCGTCTGCCTTGAACCAGGTCGGTGGCTGTGCCATGAGGCTATGCACCTCCTTATGACCGTGGTAGACGTCAAGTCAGGCAACCTGGCTATTACGGATGCCGGCACCAATACTATCGGCTGGGAACGCTTCGAACACGACTATTTCCCGGTCATCAACCTGACCCACCCGGGAGTTAAGGAACATCCCTGTAATATTCTTGGGTCCTTATGCACCCCACATGATGTATGGGGCTATTCTTACTATGGAACGAGCATCTGCCAGGGCGATCTCCTGTTGATACCCACTCAGGGAGCTTATACTTACAGCCTGAGACAGAACTTTATCAAGCCCCTGCCTGAAGTAGTCATATCGCCTCAAGAGGTCGTGCTGGACTGGCCTGAGGGTGAATGAAATAACGAAGGCCTTCCACCAATCACTCAAAAAAGGGCCCCCATCCCTTGACCCTCTAGGCATTATGTGTCGTTATATCTTGCGACTGCACCAACTCATTTTTGGGATCAACCATTTTTTGCAAATGGAAGTATGCTTCAGTCGGCTCAACCTTTGTTATGCCGCCATTAAGTCTCTTTCTCCTCGATTGCCGGGTCCACATGTACAATTACACGGTCGAGATCATCGATTTCTTCAGCCAGGCAATTCTCCACTGCCTTTGCTATTTTGTGCCCCTCAGCCACGGTCAGTTGACCATCCACTACGATATGAGTTTCCATTTGGTAAAGGCCCCCAGAAGTTCGGACCCTAAGATCATGGATATCGAATACCCCTTCAACACTGAGAGTACAATCGTGAATCTTGGCTAGAATCTCTGGCTTAGGAGCAGTATCGGTAAATTCACGGAGACTGCTCCCGAGGATATCTAGACTGACTTTTATTATAAATAAGGATACTAAAAGGGCGGCGAAGGAGTCGAGTGTGTGCCAGGAAGGGTTTATGAGCGTTCCCGTGACACCCAGCAAGACGGCCACAGAGGAAAGGGCATCCGAGCGATGATGCCACGCATTGGCCAAAACGAGCTGGCTTTTGATTTTCCTGCCGGTATGTACCGTGTAATGATATAGAGCCTCTTTCAAGACGATAGAAACGGCTGCCCCAATAAGGGCCAAACTTGTGGGATGGCATACAGTATGATTGTAGATGTTCAAGGAAGCCTTAATCCCCAGATACAAAGCAGTAACTATCAGGGCCAGTCCTATGATGGCGGAAGCACAGGTTTCGATGCGAGCATGACCGAATTGGTGTTCCTTATCAGGCGCCTTTCGACCAATCCTGAGACCAAACAGGACAACAACGTCGGTAAAAAGGTCGGAAACAGAGTGGACTGCATCCGCTATGAGGGCCTGGCTTTGTCCGAACACACCCGCCAAGAACTTGAGCAGAATCAATAAGCCATTGACTAATGCTCCGACCAGCGTTACCGCCCTTCCAGCTCGAGCTGACGCCATTTTCAAATCAGACGTAGGTTTTTGCAGCGGAGACAACTTCTCTATTCCCTTTTTAATGGTTCTTTTTGCTTGATTTCATTCAATCAGATAGACCTTCGATGGCAACTTCATGGCCTTAGCTTGTGAATTGTTGGGATCTGAGCTTTTGATTTTATTGGGTGGGAAAATGCAGTGAACGGTATGCTTAAGCAGGTCAGAGCGCTACGGATAATCCGCATTACTGCACAAGGCAAGATTTGACGCTTCGGAACGGGGACCTGGAACCGATACTTAATCTTGAAGCTATACCGTTCACCAAGCAAACCATACCAGACCAATTTTATTCTGTCAAGAAAAACGAGGGATTCGGATCAGCCCTTGAAATGACGGCAAAGTAACTTGAGGCGGAATTTCAAGGGCATTCAAGAGAAATGAGATCACATCCGAGACCTTGTATCTCATTTGTTTTTTTGTTGTTACCGGATGTCTGCTATGATATCGTCGGAATCCTTAAAGAGGTGCACATGGGGGGATTTCTTGAACGCAGGAATTTGGGGAAGATTGGGAGCAAAGGGAACTCCGTCCCGTGTGTTTTAAATAAGAGGAGGTGTTGTATTGATGGAACAAAAGGCCAGTCAAGTTGAATCGGTATATATGGAAAAGAGGGTCTTTGATCCGCCCAAAGAGTTCGTGGAAAAGGCCTATATCAAGGACATGGAAGAATACCAACGGCTTCATGAAAAATCTATTAAGGACCCCCAGGGTTTCTGGGGAGAGATGGCCGAGGAATATCTCGACTGGTTCAAGAAATGGGACGGGGCGGTGGAGGAATACAGCTTCCGGGATGATATTTATCTCCGCTATTTTGTGGGGGGCAAGCTGAACGTATCTTATAACTGTCTTGATCGCCACCTGAAGACGTGGAGGAAAAACAAGGCCGCCCTTATCTGGCAGGGAGAGCCCCTGGAGGAGTCAAGGACTTATACCTATCAAGAGCTTCATCGGGAGGTATGTAAGTTTGCCAATGTGCTCAAAGAGTCCGGCGTGAAGAAAGGAGACAGGGTCAGCATCTATCTCCCAATGATCCCGGAGCTTCCCATCGCCATGCTGGCCTGCGCGCGGATCGGGGCCATTCACAGTGTGGTCTTTGGGGGTTTTAGTGCGGAGGCATTGAGGGACAGGATCCTGGACTGCAAGGCAGCAACACTCATTACCTGCAACTATGGGTACCGCTCAGGCAAAATACTCGATATCAAAAAGAATGCAGACATGGCCCTTGAGAAATGTCCGGATGTCAAGAGATGCATTGTCGTCAACAGGATTGACAAAGATACCAAAATGAAAGAGGGCAGGGATTACTGGTTGCACGAATTGATGAAAGAGGCCTCGCACAAGAGTGATCCTGAGTCTCTGGATTCTGAGGATCCGCTGTTTATACTATATACGAGTGGCAGCACCGGCAAACCGAAGGGAGTACTGCATACGACGGCCGGATATCTGCTTTATACTGCCCTGACCCTAAAATATGCCTTTGATTACAAGGATGACGACGTATGGTGGTGCACTGCCGACATAGGCTGGGTCACGGGGCATAGTTACATTGTTTATGGCCCTTTGGCCCTGGGCGCCACATCTTTGATGTTTGAGGGCGTTCCAAACTATCCCGAGCCGGATCGCTTCTGGGAGGTGGTGGAAAGATATGGCGTCAATATCTTCTACACCGCACCAACGGCCATTCGAGCGATAATGAGAAGTGGCGACGATTGGCCGAAAAAGAGAGACTTGAGCAGCCTCAGGCTCCTCGGGAGCGTTGGTGAGCCCATCAATCCCGAGGCCTGGATGTGGTATTATAAGGTGATCGGAAAGGAGCGCTGTCCCATTGTAGACACCTGGTGGCAGACAGAGACAGGCGGCTTCATGATTACCTCCATCCCTGGGGCCATGCCCATGAAGCCGGGCTCGGCCGCCTTTCCTTTTTTTGGGGTGGATCCTGTTGTGGTGCGTCAGGATGGCTCTGAGGCGGAGGTGAACGAGGGGGGACACTTATGCATCAGGAAGCCCTGGCCCGGCTTTATGCGAACGGTCTACGGCGATCCGGAGCGGTTTAAGAAGACCTATTTTGAGGACTACCCGGGTCTATATTTTGCCGGAGACGGCGCCAGAAGGGATGAGGACGGTTATTTCTGGCTTATGGGCCGGGTGGACGATGTGATAAATGTGTCAGGCCATCGCATGGGGAGTGCCGAGGTAGAGAGCGCCCTGGTGGCCCATGAGGCCGTGGCGGAAGCCGCCGTGGTCGGGTTTCCTCATGAGATAAAAGGCCAGGGAATTTATGCCTTTGTCACCCTGAAGGAGGGCTTTGAGCCAACGGATGACCTAAAGAAGGCGCTTGTTCAGCATGTGAGAAAGGAAATCGGTCCAATTGCCTCTCCGGATAGGCTACATTTTGCAGACGCCCTGCCAAAGACTCGAAGTGGGAAGATAATGCGCCGGATCTTGAGAAAAATCGCAGAGGGGCGGATTGACCAGCTTGGAGACACCTCTACCCTGGCCGATCCCCAGGTGGTGGATAAACTGGTGGCCGGAAGAGATTAGATCTAAAAGTCACAAATTATATATGATGGATTGGGAAGACCTCCTTGCGGATGTAGTCCACCACCCTTCGGGCCTCCGAGAAGGCCTTGTCTTTTATTTCCCCTTTAGTGGCGTAAGGATGATCATATAGACTTCCGACTTCCATCTCAGGCCCGAACATCATACCCCCTACGAGGCCGGCAAATTCGTCTGTCGGCTCCACATGATTCAGTATAGACCATGCCAGGGTCCAGCACCTAGCCGTTCGGTAGAGATCGTAGCCCCCACCGCCAAGGCCAAGGATCTTTGGGCAAATACCCATGATTCCTTTCACTGCCCTCTGATAACCATTATTGGTGAGCTTCAGGTTTGTAAGTGGATCTGAAACCATTGTATCGGCCCCGAGCTCAGCCACGACCAGTTCTGGTGAAAACGACTGGAGCAAGGGTACAACAACCTCATCGAATACAAAACCATAGACCTCATCATCGGTTCCGGGCTCTAGTGGCGCGTTTATTGTAAAGCCCCTGCCTTCCCCCTCTCCGATTTCTGTCTCCTTGCCTGACCATGGGTAGAGGGTCCTGCCGGTTTCATGAAGAGAGATAAGGAGGACCCTTGGGTCTTGGTAGAAGGCCTCTTGGACCCCGTTTCCGTGGTGGGCATCAATATCGATATAGGCGATCCTTGTTCCAGGCGTGCTATTCAAGGCACCCATTATTGATATGACTATGTCGTTTAGGTAGCAGAAACCCTCCGCATGGTCGGGCATGGCATGGTGAAACCCGCCTAGAGGGTTAAACGCGACCAAGGCATCACCATTAATAATATGTTGCATGGCCATATACGTTCCACCCACGGCCCGCAAAGACCACTCATAGACCCCCGAAATAATAGGATTATCCTTGGTGCCCAGGCCCCGCTCTAGCATATCGAGAATCTCAGCCTGTCCTTCACCTCTGCTCCCTTTCTCCAGGAGGGCAAGATAAGTCGAGTCATGAAAGAGGGTAAGGAGCTGGGGGTCAATGGGCTCGGGATCAAGGACGGTCATCCAGGGATAATTCATGATCCCGTAGCGTGTGCAGAGGTCGAAGGTCTTAATAGCCCTTTCAGGCTTAAACGGATGGTCGGAACCAAAATCGAACCGCCCCATCTCATCTGAATAGATAAAGATTGTCCCTTCGGCCTGAGGATTGCCTTTTCCTAAAGCCACCTTTTCGGAATCCATGTCTTGGCTCACCCCCAGTGGGTATGTGTCCTTGCCTGTGGCAAAGCCTACCAAATACGAGGAAATTCGGTCAACGAAAAATACCAATTTGTTAGATCTCACCCTCTATGATGGCCCGCGATTGAAGATATAAGGAAAAGGCCTGGGCCTTTATTTTTGACATCCTCGCGAAAATCGTCTAATGACAAGAAAATAAGGAGACGCTGACACATGCCCTGGATCCAAAGAATTAGCCGCCTTTCAAGATTCGAAAAAGAGGGTCTTTATCGGATTCTTATCCCCCCTTCCCTTTACCATCGCTTTGGAATTAACCCCCTTTCCTTGTGTGACGAAAAAGACAACCGGGTAGTGCGATTCTTTTGTCCACGAGGTGACAGCACCTGCCTGGTCGAGATCAAGCTCGGGGTCATGGAAGACCCACTCTATTCTATCCAGCTTTCAGATACAAATGACATGACCCAAATCGACTGGGACTTTATCATAGTTAACGATCCCGCATCCCCAAAGTTCGACACACATACTGATCAGGAGGGAAGAGACACCCTGTTTGGCTGGGCCTCAAGGAACATTGCCGAGGAGGAAAGGGCCATGGAGACGGGGCTCTTCCCAGGCCAGGCGAGAAAGGGCCTGGGTTTGACTCGTGAAGCAATCTATGTACTCGAGTTTTTTTGCCAGATCCTGGATATCAAGAGCATACGTCTTGAGGCATTGTTTTATCATAACGCTATTACATATGAGAGACTCGGCTTCAGTTATTTCACATGGTATCGCCAGATGAAAAGGATCCATGAACTGTTTCAGCCGGGAGGAAAACTCTTTGACAAGCTGGATGAAAGCACGCCATTTTACAGGCCCGAGTTTGCACACACCGTGAGAGGGCGTAGCTGGGCCATCCATAGCGGCATTCTCTCAGAGATAGATGACGATCTACTTGATGAAGGCTGGGTTTCCCCCGTGATGTACAGGATGGTGGGAAGGCCCAGAGGAATGGTCACATTCCCCGATCCTGTCTATTGATCCTTTTCCAAAGACTCCCAACTCATATATTGAAATTGGGCTTTACTTCTAAGAGAGGTCTGTGCTCTAATAAAATTGCAGAACAAGGCACCGTATTAATCTCATCTGGAAGCAAAGAAATGTTCCTACCTCTCTTCCGCGATTGGTCTATCCGAGCAAAGCTTATTAGCGTGACCCTTTTTGTGGTCTTGCTTCCCCTCCTGTGTGTGGCATACCTCTCTATAGATCGCTTTGGGAAGGCACTTAAAGGTGCAGCAGAGGATGATCTGGACCGTCTCGTCAAAAATATCTATTCCATGTGCAAGGTCCAGCAGAAAATGGTCCAGATACAGCTGACCTCGGACTTGAATGTGGCCAAGGAACTCCTTTACCGTCACGGTCGCGAAATCCAGATTGCGCCGGGTGAATTGCTCCGCATTAATGCGGTTGACCAGGTCACCAAGGAGAAGCATCCGGTTTTGGTTACTCCCTGGAGGGTTGGAGATATTTCATTAACCTCGGGCAATTATTTTGTGGATGAGGTCCAAAGACTTGTGGGGGGCACCTGTACCATCTTTCAAAGAATTGAGGGAAATCGTCTCGTTCGCATCTCCACCAACGTCATAGGGAAGAGGGGTAAAAGGGCCACTGGGACATTCATCTCCGCAAAAAGCCCCGTAACACAGGCCATTTTGGCCGGACATTCCTACAGAGGGCGGGCCTATGTAGGGGATGACTGGTATATAACGGCCTATGAGCCCATCACGAACCATAACGGGACCGTCATTGGGGCACTTAGCGTGGGAGTGAAGGATCCAGGTGCCCACTCACTAAAGGAAGAGATAAAAAAAATCAAGGTCGGAGATACCGGCTATGTTTATGTCATAGACAGCAAAGGCATACTCAAGATCCACCCGGTCAAGGAAGGGGAAAATATCATAGACTCGAAAGATTCGTCAGGGGTAAAATATATACGCAACATGATTACGGATGCCTTGGCCCTCGGCGGCGGTAAGGTGGGCACCATCCGTTACCCCTGGATTAATCGCGAGCTGGGAGAAAAAAGTCCCAGGCAGAAGATCACCAAGTATACCTACTTCAGGCCATGGGACTGGATAGTAGCGGCGGGTACCTATGAACAGGAGATCTATCAATCCCTGTACGAGACTGAGCGATTTATCTTGGTCGTTGTCCTAGTCAGCCTGGGCCTGATTTTTTTCCTGACCATCACCTTTTCAAAGGTCCTGACCAGGCCTATTCAGGAACTAACAGAGATAACGAAAAAGATGGTCGGTGGAGACCTCTCGCAGAGAGTCCCTGTCCGTAGTTCAGATGAAATAGGAGTGCTGGGACTCTCCTTCAACCGAATGATTGGTCAGATACATCATTACACCTCAAATCTGGAAAAGATTGTCGAGGCTAGGACGCGGGAATTGAAGGAGTCAAGGGAAAAATATCGTGATCTTTCCCGATTCCTGAACAGTATTCTTGATAGCGCCACTGAATATGCCATTATGGCGCTGGACTTTTACGGAAAGATAATAGAATTCAACAGGGGTGCTGAGAGGCTTTTTGGATGGAAAAAGGAGGAAATTCTTAACAAGGAGAATATCGGTATTACCCTCCTCCCCGAGGATAAAGATAAAGGCATTCAAAAAGAGATGTCAAAAAAGACCAGGGCCGAGGGCCTTTGTGAACTCGAAATGATTCGTGTGAGAAAAAACGGCGAGCGCTTCCCGGCCTATAGCACGATTACGGCCATTACGGATCCCTCTGGAGAGGCAACAGGATTTGTGGAAATAGTTCGTGATCTGACCAGGAGAAAAACTCTTGAAAGAGAATTGCGAGAGACCAAAGAATTTCTTGAGAATATTATGCAGAGTTCTGTTGATGGGATTATAACCACGGATCTCAAGGGGAAGATTACATACCTGAACCGCGCCATGGAGGAAATGCTTGAATACCGGCGAGACGAGGTGTTAGGGGAACACATTTCCCAATTGTACGTCAGGGGCATCCAACAGGCCAAGGATATCATGGGCCTCCTTCGTGTTGTAGAGAGGGCCGAGAACTATGAATTGGAGGTAAGGAGGAAAGACGGGGGAGACCTGGCAATCATGACCTCGCTCTTCCTGCTCCGGGATGAGGATAGCCAGCTCATCGGTACGGCTGGGATCTTTAAGGACATTACAGAACAGAAACTTTTGGAGGCCAAGCTAAAGGCCACCCAGGCCCATCTCGTTGAGGCCTCAAAGATGAGGGCCCTTGGGGAACTCGTTGCAGGAGTCGCCCACGAACTAAACAATCCACTAATGGCCTCACAGACTATCCTGCATGTGATATTGAAGAACCTGGATAAAGACTCAGCCGAACGGGAGAGATTGGAGCTCATTCGTAAATGCAATGACCGAATTGAGAAAATTGTTGATCACTTGAGGGAGTTTTCGAGGCAGACCAAACCCGAGTTTCATGAGCTGGACATAAACCTCCCCTTAAAAAATGCCCTTATGATCACGGGGCAGCAACTCCTGAACCACAACATATCAGTCATCCAAAGGCTCTCTGAGGGTCTGCCGAGGATTCAGGGCGACACCAATCAGCTCGAACAGGTCTTCCTCAACCTGATTTCCAATGCCAGGGATGCCATGGATGCAGTATCCGGCCCAAAGAAATTGACCATCAGCTCAAATGTGAGTGAGGGCGAGGACGTGCCCTCGGTGATAGTGTCCATAATGGATACGGGAGAGGGAATACCTGAGGAAAACCTGGACAAAATCCTCGAACCCTTTTTCAGTACCAAACCGGTGGGGAAAGGTACGGGCCTGGGCCTTTCTCTTTGTTTCGGCATCATTGAGGCCCATGGGGGAAAGCTTGAATTCGAGAGTTCGCTTGGTAAGGGAACAGAGGCAAAGATCTTCGTCCCAGTTATATCATCGGGAAAGGAGTAATATAGATGGCAAAACGTATCCTAATAGTCGATGATGATGAAATGGTCCTTATTGCCGTCAACGAGCTTTTGAGGCAGGAGGGCTACGAGGTCCATACCGTTTCCAGTGGGTCAGAGGCCTTGAAGAAACTCGGCAACAACGAATTCGATCTCATGATCCTGGATGTCATCATGCCTGAGATGAATGGCTTTGAACTTTGCAAGACGATCCGGGAGATGGAAGGCTGTCGTGAGACGCCGATAGTATTCCTGACGGCCAAGAGTCAAGAAAAAGACAGGGCACAGGGGATCGAGGCAGGGGCCAACCTCTTTCTTTCGAAACCGATCTCCCCCGACAGGCTTCTTCGGATCGTATCGGATACCATAGGCTGACGTAATACGTAAGCCTTGGTAGTGCGGGCAACTGATCACCGCATGAGTGCCAAGGAGTTGAATAAATCGTCGAAAACCCCATTTGCTTCCATAAGTCGAGAAAAATGGCCGACCTTGGTTTCATCCGCAGGCGAAAGGCGTGAAGGGATCTTTTCCAGGCGCTCAAGGGCGGCAAAGGTGTCATCTTTTATGAGAATGAGGGGAACCCCCGCCTTCCTGGCCAAATCCAAGACCTGAGGAACCGGATTTCTGCCACCCGTTAGAATAATGCCTGCAATGGACCGCCTGTCTTCACTATTTTCGATTTCCGCGTCAGGGCCAAAAGGCTCCAAAAGAATTATCTTGTTGTATACCCTTTTGAATATAAGCAGCTCGCCTTTCAGCTCTGCTGATCCTACTGTCATTCCTCCCACAAGCCGCCCAAGGAGACCTTCATCCCCCCAAAGGACCTTCCCGTCCAGAATCTCCTGTATCTCTCTAATGGTTTGGAAAGAAAGAACAGGGTCTTCAGGCATTACAGTGGGAGTTGGGACACCTTTCTGGATAAGTGCAGGGATCAAATGGTTTCTCAATTCTTCAACTCGTTCCGGGGGCACCCTGTTGAGGATGATTCCCTTGATCCTCCCTTTGAGGAGTGAACTAAGAGATAGGATGGAATAGATTGACCGGGAGGTGCTCCGATAGCGGTTTACAAGGATGACGTCGGCCTTGAGCGCTGTAATAAAGGAGACATCACTAACCGGATAGGAGGCATCATCGACAAAGATGTGCTTTGAACCCATGATAATGAGCACATCCTTCTCTTTAGCAAGTTCTTGAGCCAGAACACTGAATTCCTCCAGGATTTCTCCGGCCCCTTTCTGTCTCCACCCCTCGTCGAAATCCGGATAGGGACATATTCGGTCAAGGGGGTCGTGGAGCTTCAATACCTCTTTGAACAGGGATGCATCGCGGTCCACCCAGGCACCTTCAACGTTCACAGGATCGGTCCCAAAGGGCTTTACCAACCCTACCCTCAGGCCTCCATCCAAGAGACGCCGTGCAATGGCCCAGGTTACAAGGCTGTGCCCGGCCTGGTCTCCAGTGGAGCCAATAAAGAGAAAAGACATATGGCTTGAGAGCCTCCTTAATCCATTGCTTGGGCTTCGATCATGATATTATAGGTCCTCTACCCTGAAACATCAAAGAGAATTTCAAAATAACCTGCTCATAACTTCTCAATAAATGTGGGCTTGATCACCTGAGGGTGAATAGGAGTTACGTTAGAACTTGACATATAACCGTTTTTTCCCTACGTTCCCGAGATAGAAAAGAAACCCTCCGCCACTTGGCCGCGCCATCCGCCTGGTTACAGGAGCAGGCTTGAATCCATGAAAAAACACCGTCCAGAAGACAATTCCCCAAAGAGTTATGGCACTTACAGGAGCATATGGCATGAACTCAAGCTTATCTTCTACTGCCTAACAGCCATTCCTATCGTGGTATTTGCCTTTATCTATTTTAGGCTTGGGGCCCTTAACACTGTTCTGCCCGGTCTCCTTGTCGTCCTGGCCCTTATTCTCATACTTGAGGGATTTATCCTTTTCAGGAGGATAGCCGAACATATCGAGGGTATATCATCGACGATGACACAGGCCATAGAGGGAAGGGTCGATAGGGTCCAGGGCTCGGGAGAGACAAAAGAACTGGTAACGATAGCGAATACGTTTAACCAGACCCTCTCCAAGTTGGAAGAAACGGCCAAGGAATTAGGGATAAGGGCCGTTCAGTCTGCAACCTTAAGTGAAATAACAGAGATCATATCAACGAGCATCGATCTGGAGGAAATTGGGAAGGTTGTCCTGGCAAGGACCTTAAAGGCGGTAAACTCTCAGGCCGGATATCTGGCAGTGAAAAAAGATGATCCCCTTACGCTCAATGTGGCGGCATCATTTGGCATAAGTGGGGAACTTCCAGACCGAATCGACCTTGATGCAGGCAAGACCTTGGCTGGACTCGTGGCCAGCAATAAGTCGCCTATTTCGATAGAGGATATTGAACAAGATCCTCATATGAAAGGCCTCAACCTTCCGGACATTGGTTTTTCCCGCCTCTTGTATCTCTCCATTGTTGCAAAAGGTTCTTCCATAGGAGTACTCGTCTTAGGAAGAGACAAGACACGGCCACATTTCGGTGATGAAGAGATCCAGTTCCTTCAAACCCTACTCCACCAAGTGGCATATAGTATTGAAAACGCCAGGCTCTATGAAAACCTGCGTGGATCCAACAGGGAATTGGAAAAGGTTCTGGAATTCCAGGGAAAGGCCCAAGATCAGTTGTTGGCCTCAGCCAGGATGGCCGCCTTTGGAGAACTGTCGGTAACCATTGCACATGAGCTAAATAACCCGCTAACAGGGATATTGGGTTACACGGATCTTATCCTCAGGTCGTCCATGGACAAAAAACAGACAAAAGAGATGATGGAAAAGATCCGGGCCCAGGCCATCCGCGCAAGCAAAATAACCGGCAACCTCTTGGACTTTGTCAACATTGAGCCCGGCTCACGAATCGATACAGATCTAAACGGGCTTGTTAAAAAGGCATTGCTGCTGACTGAGAGAAGAATGCTTGAAGGCGGAATTCATCTTGATCTTAAATTGGCAGACAAGATATCTCCGGTTGTGGCTGACCCTGCCCAAATGGGCCAGGTATTTTTCAGCCTCGTCAGCAACGCATTGAATTCCATGAAAAGGGAAACTAATGCCCCCCAAGGCCTGATAAGCATTCAGAGTGGAGAAAGGGGCGATAAGGTCTATGTCTCCTTCAAGGACACCGGGCCTGGCATATCTCCCGAGCGCCTATCAAAAATCTTTGAACCCTTTAATTCCACCCAAAACAAGATGTCACAGGTGGGCCTCGGCCTCTGGGTAAGCAATAGAATCGTTGAGGCACATGGGGGCGTTATTCGTGTCGAGAGTGTGCTTGGAAAGGGGAACACTTTTGTGGTGATTCTGCCTGCGGCCTAGAAAAGTTCACCCAAGTCAATCGATTTACCTTGAAAAGGGCCAAACTGTTACCATGGAAGAAAATTATGAAGGCAAGAAAAATCCTTGTTGTGGATGATGAGGAAACAATTGTTGATCTGTGTAGCCGCGTCCTGACTGATGAGGGATATGAAGTCCAATGGAAATCCAGCGGCGAAGAGGCCTTACAGTGCGCCGCTGCTGAACAATTCCATCTGGCACTAGTGGACATGGCCATGCCTGGAATAAACGGACTGGAGACGTTCCTTGCTCTCAAAGAAAAACAGCATGAGATTGTTGGAGTGTTAATGACAGGTCACGGCACAATGGATACTGCCATCCAGGCAATGAAGCTCGGCTTCAGCGGCTTTATAAAAAAGCCATTTACAATAGTCGAACTGGCCCAGGTCGTCGAAGACTCCCTTAACAAGGCCGCACTGATGGAGGAAAACACCCGTCTCAAAACACTTATCCCGCTGTACAGGCTTGGAGAAAGATTCATAACTTCGCACACAAAAAAAGAGATACTTAACGAATTAATCAAGGCCGTATCCCAGCAGACAGGGGCACAAAGGATCTCTGCCATGCTTTACAATGAGGCACAGAGAGTTTTACAAATCGCCGCGTCCATAGGTGTCAAAGAAGATATAGTCCTCAAGGGCAGGGTAAAGCCAGGGGAAACAATTGCCGGACGAGTATTTCAAACAGGTAGGCCTATCATCATAAACGGCGGCCCTGAAAACAACCCAAAGTTTGCATCTCTGCTTAAGTCAAAAAATATTGTGGCAGCTATATCATTTCCATTGAAATTGAGAGAGACTACCCTGGGAGTGCTCAACATAAGTAAAATTGGAAAGGGGGACCCCTTTAGCAAGGCCGACATCGAAATGCTCTCGGTAATCTGCAGCCAGGCCGTAATAGCATTGGACAACGTGAAAATCATGGAGGAACGGGCGGAAAAAATAAGGATGCGCACCCTTTTCGAGCAGTATGTGGCACCGGAGGTGGCCGAAGTCCTTATATCACACGGACAAAATCCCATGGAACTCGGCGAGATCAAAAATATTACAGTGCTGTTCGCTGATATCAGGAACTTTACACCTCTCGTCCAAGAACTCACCTTGGAGACCATCAGGTCGTTCATGAATGAATTCTTTGACCTTCTTAGTGAGGTAATATTCAGATTTAAAGGCACGTTGGACAAGTTCATGGGAGATGCCGCGCTGGCCATATTTGGCGCCCCTATTCCAATCAGTGATCCTCATAACGGAGCAATTTCTACCGCTGTTGAGATTATGACGCGGTTTAACAACCTCAAGGCAGGATGGATATCCGCAGAGAAGGCCTTTGAGCAGGTTGGCCTCGGCATAGGGATCACCTCTGGTGAAGTGTTTCTGGGAAATGTGGGCTCCCAAAAAAGACTCGATTATACGGTAATAGGCACAGACGTAAATCTTGCCCAGCGCCTTGCTTCAGAGGCTTCATCAGGGGAGATATTGATTAGCAAGAGCGTAAGAGAACATATGGATACACGGTTTCGGGTCACTCAGGAATCCTCCCGGCTTCTAAGAGGCGTGGAAAAGCCGATCCCTGTTTTCTGTATTGCAAAAGGATGACGGCTTCAGGAATTTCAAGAGCCATAGTAATTAACAACGCTTTCGGTTAAGGCCTTGATGGTGTATTTTGGCGGAACCAAACTGACAGAGAAGCCCTTTTCCTCAGCCGTCTTTGCCGTAATGGGTCCGATACAGGCAACAACCACGCTATCCATCCATCCCTTCAATCTCTGTTGGTCTCCCTCAAACATGTCTACGAAGTTTGTAACGGTAGAGGAACTTGTAAAGGTAACCATGTCTATAGCCCCCTGGTCCAACAAATTCTTTATGCGATCGGTATCATAATCGGGCGTTGTTGTTCGATATACCTGCACCACATCAACCGCTGCGCCCATCTCTCTCAGCCCCTCTGGCAAGACCTCCCTTGCCTGTGCCGCCCTGGGGAGCAAAAATCTCATGCCCTCGGCCCCCAGTTTTCTGAAACACTCTACTATAGCCTCCGCCCTGTACTCGTCGGGCACAAGGTCTGGTTTGATCCCCAGGCGATGCCATACCTCCGCCGTTTTGGGCCCAATAGCACCAATCTTGAGTCCCTTCAAGTCCCTGATATCCCTGCCCGTGTCCTGGAGCCTTTTCAAAAAGTATTTGACTCCATTTACTGAGGTAAACACCACCCACTGGTAGTTCTCCAATCGATCGATGGCCCTATCAAGGGGGTCCCAGCTTGCAGGTGGAATCACCTCTATCGTGGGAAATTCAATGCATTCGGCTCCAAGCCGGGTAAGGTCCTCAAGGAATTCACTGGCCTGCTCTCTGGCGCGAGTCACCACGATCCTCCTTCCAAAGAGGGGCCTCTTTTCAAACCACTTGAGTCTTTTTCTCAGGCGGACCACATCACCAACCACGATTATGGCCGGAGGTGTAAGGCCGTTTTCAAGCGCGAGTTGAGCTATATCACGCAGAGGGCCCTCCAGTGTCCGCTGTTCAGCAAATGTCCCCATACGGATGATGGCTACCGGTGTGTCAGGGGATCGCCCATATGACATAAGAATCTCGGCAATCTGTTTGAGATTTCTGACTCCCATAACAAAGACCAGTGTACCGACACCAGTGGCAATTTTGTCCCATTCAATCTGTGATTTTTCTTTTTCCGGATCCTCATGACCAGTAATAAAGGCCACACTGGAGGAATAATCCCTGTGGGTCAGCGGGATCCCAGCGTACGCGGGGACGGCGATGGCAGAGCTGATGCCTGGCACCACCTCAAAATCTATGCCCGTCCTTGCGAGTTCCAGGGCCTCCTCGCCTCCCCGGCCAAAGACAAAGGGGTCCCCACCCTTGAGCCTCACCACGACCTTGCCTTTCCGCGCCCTATCAACAATTAGTGAACTTATTTCCGCCTGACTCATTGTATGGGAGCCCGCTCTTTTACCCACATAAATGAGTTCTGCCCTATCCTTTGCATATTGAAGGAACGTCCGGTTTGCCAGATAATCGTAAACAATGACGTCGGCTCGAGAGAGACATCCCTGGCCCTTTAGCGTCATAAGGCCTGGATCACCAGGACCGGCACCCACCAGATATACCTTGCCCTCACAAACCTGTGTCATATTCTAGCCTAAATTTTTTCCAGAATTCTATCAGCACCTGATTCCAGCAATTTCCTCGCCAGCATGGTCCCGATTTCTTGGCTATCATCAATTCCCCCTATTACCTTGTCCCTGATAAGCCTGGAACCATCCACTTCCGCCACCATTCCCTCCAAAAGTAAGATGTCACCATCCAAATGGCCAAGGGCGGCAATTGGTACCTGACAGCCGCCTCCTAGCTCCTTCATAAAGGCCCTTTCTGCCTTGACGGCCTTTTCCGTGGGCACATGGTTCAAGAAACGGAGCAAGTTGATTGTCTGCTCGTCGTCCTGTCTCACCTCCAGACCTAAAGCCCCCTGGCCTATAGCAGGAAGAATCTGTTGTGAAGGAATGATCTGGCTTATGTGGTGTTCAAGCCGCAGACGTCTCAGACCGGCGGTAGCCAGGATGATCGCCAGAAAATCACCGGATTTTACTTTCCTCAAACGGGTGTCAACATTCCCCCTTAAGGGCAAGAGATCCAGATCCGGACGCATAAAAAGTAGCTGGGCCGCTCTTCTCAGGCTGCTGGTACCAACTCTTGAACCATGGGGAAGCCCTTCCAGGCCCAGATGACCTGATGATATAATAGCATCACGAGGATCTTCCCGCTCAGGATAACTCGAAAGCATTAGTGCCTCCGCTAATTCAGCCGGCACATCCTTCATGCTGTGCACCGCCACATCAACCTGCTTTCTCAAAAGGGCCTCTTCGATCTCCTTTACAAATAGCCCCTTCCCACCTATTTTGGACAAGGGAGAATCAAGGATCTTGTCCCCGGTCGTCTTGATCTTTATTAGTTGAGCCTCTACCTGTGGATACCTGGCCTCAATCTCCTGCTTGACCCATCGGCTTTGAGTAACGGCCAGATTACTTCCTCGTGTACCTATCCTAATAATCATATCCGTATTTATCGCTGTCCAACAAAAAAAGGTTTTGCACAAGAATGAGATATTATATAATACATAAGTCCTTGCCAAGGTATATTTGTTGCGATGAAAATCACTGACGAGATATTCCAGGTCGGCGGCGGGTACTTATCCTCGGGGGAAGACGCTGCGATCTATTTAATTTATTCTGATGGTCATGCAGCGCTCGTGGACGCAGGGTGTGGCAATGCCACGGAGACTGTTTTCAGCAATATACGATCATGTGGGATTGATCCAAAGGCGATCGAGTACCTCCTTATCACCCATTGCCACTTTGATCATACTGGAGGCGTAAAAAAAATAAAGCAGGCCACCAATTGCCAGATAGTGGCCCACAAAGAAGACGCCCCGTTCCTGGAGAAAGGGGACCAAAGGGTGACGGCTGCCAGGTGGTATGGTGCCACCCTCGATCCCTTTTTGGTGGACCGAAAGCTCTCTCTTCCTCAAGAAGAGATATCCCTGGGAAATCTGGCCATAGAGGCCATTCATATTCCCGGACATTCTCCTGGATCCGTCGCCTATCTCACCATGTCCCAGGGGCTCAAGGTCCTTTTCGGGCAGGATGTACATGGCCCACTGGATCCCGCCCTTCTCTCGAATCAAGAAGACTACATCCACTCCCTAAATCGCCTTCTGCTCCTTGGCGCGGACATCCTTTGCGAGGGACATTATGGGATTATTAGGGGGAAAAAGGACGTGGCCCGTTATATCAGCAGCTTTATTACAGGGCCTTGATCCATGGAAATACTTTTATCCTACCCCAATTCTTTTAACATTATTCGGACGAGTTCCAGGTCGTATGGGGTGGTCACCTTAATGTTTTTCTCGGAGCCCTCGATTACCTTGACGGGGATCCCCAATTGTTCTACCAGGATTGAATCGTCCGTCGCCCCCTCTTCCCTATACTCGCGGAGGGCCACATGGTGGGCCTCCATAATGTCCTTATAACGAAAGACCTGAGGGGTTTGGACAAGCCACATTTGCCCGCGATCATAAGTCCTTACAACCTCTTGGCGGCTGTCGACCTCCTTCACGGTCTCTTTGGCAGGGAGGCCGGTTATCACGGCCCGATGACCCCTTGCCTCCCCAATCACCCGATTAATCAAGGACACATCAATTACTGGACGGGCACCGTCGTGAATGAGGACCAGGTCATAATCTCCCTTTGTGGCCTCAAGCCCCAGTCTTACCGAGTCCTGGCGTCTCTTACCGCCTGGAATTACATGCCCCACCTTGTCCAGTTTGAATCGCTCAACGATCTCTCTATGGCAGTAATCCACCTCCCCTGAAGGTACCACCGCCACAATCGCCTCCACACTATTGGAACTTTGAAAGGGCATTAGGGTCACGGCCAAGAGTGGTGTGCCATCAATGTCCAGGAACTGTTTTGGCCGGCAGCTGTTCAGACGAATACCTGAGCCCGCAGCCACAATGACGGCGACTACCTTGTTAGGGTAACTCAAACTGTCCTTTCCAGTCATAGCCCGAAAGTAGCCTCTTTATCATTCAAAAAAAACAGGCCACGGGCACCTATCCCGGAGGCCTGCTCAAAAATTCGATTTGTTTCAGGCCTGAGCGACCCTCCTGGTCCGTTTTTTTAGACGATTAATACGACGGCGCAAGACATTTACCCTTTTGCGATCACTTGCTGCTCGAGCGCCTTTTTTTTCATCTCCAAGCCGTACGATCTTTTCCTTGAGTTCTTTAACGTTCAGTGTATGCTTGCCTGCCTTACCCCTCTTTTTACTTACAGGCCTCTCCTCTTTGATCCCCCTGGCCTCCTTTATGACAGCCAGAAGCTCATCCTTTTTCATCGCGTGGGCACCGCTAACCCCCGGGATCTCCCGGGCCACATCTCTCAGTTCCTTTGCCGTCATCTTTTCCAGGGGTTTCTCCGGTTCTTTCACTTCTTCCGGGACTTCCTCAATCCCTCTGTCCTTCCTAATAATGGCCAGCAATTCCCCCCTTTTCATGATACTGAACCCGGTAACCCCGGGGATATCTCTCGCTATCTCCCTCAATTCCTTGACTGTCATCTCCTCAAGGGGTTTCTCTGAAACCTGTTGTTCTTTTTGACCAACTTCTTCTTTAATCTCTTCTTCCATCTCATTTTCTCCTGCTTTTTTTCTTATTCATTTTATCGTAGTTCAATAATCGGGGCTTAATCTCCCTTCTTTTTAATAAAAGGCGACAAAAGGTCAATCGGTATTGGAAAAAGTGTTGTTGAATTACTCTCGGAAGATATCTCTCTCACGGTTTGAAGATATCTAAGCTGAAGGGCCTCTGGGTATTTCTGTATTATCCCCGCGGCCTCGGCCAGCCTGGTAGCGGCCTGATATTCTCCTTCCGCATTGATGACCTTTGCCCTCCTTTCTCTCTCGGCCTCTGCCTGTCTTGCCATGGAACGCTGCATTTCCTCGGGCAGATCAATATGTTTTACCTCAACAGTCGTGACCTTTATTCCCCACGGATCAGTGTGTTTATCCAGGATATTCTGTAACCTCGTATTGATCTTTTCCCTCTCGGAAAGCAGTTCGTCAAGTTCTACCTGTCCGCATACGCTTCGCAGGGTGGTCTGGGCCAGTTGTGATGTGGCAAAGAGAAAGTTCTCTACCTCAATTGTGGCGTTCGTGGGATCCATGACACGGAAATACACCACGGCATTCACCTTGACCGAAACGTTATCCTTCGTTATCACATCCTGAGAAGGCACATCCATGGCGACAAGACGCAGGCTCACCTTAACCATCTTATCGATAACGGGGATGAGAATAATCAACCCGGGTCCTTTTGTCTTGATAACACGGCCCAGACGAAAGATCACTCCACGCTCATATTCTTTCAAGATTCTAATGGCCGCTGAGAAAAACAGCACCAGAAGCACTAATACAAGGATAAAGAAAGGGGACATAATATACCTCCTAAATCAAAATTCACGATTTGTGGCCTTCCTTACCTTTAAAACAAGGCCATCGACACCTATGACCTCGGCCATTTCTCCTTGCTCAAGCCTTTCCCTGGCCATTGCCCGCCAGTACTCGCCGTGGACAAAAAGCAGGCCTTCGGGGTCGATTCGTTCCTTCACCAAACCCACTTCTCCCACCATCCCTTCCACCCCTCCTTTGGGTTTGGTATGATAGGCCCTGAAAGCCAGTCCCGAGACAACAACAAAAAACCCGCCTACCAAAATAACGGTGGGTATAATCAACTTGACAGGGACCCCTATGTCCTCAAAAAGCATGATAGAACCAAAGGTAAGGGAAATCAATCCACCTATGGATAAGACACCATAGCTTGTTACCTTTATCTCGGCAATAAAAAATATGATTGCCAATAAAATAAGCAGAAGGCCCGCGTAATTTACGGGCAGGGTCTGAAATGAATAAAAGGCAAGAATAAGAGATATCGCGCCTATCACTCCTGGAAATATAGCCCCTGGATGGGCCAGTTCAAAATAGAGGCCTGCAAGGCCAATCATCATCAGGATATAGGCGATATTGGGATCACTGATGGTCTTAAGGACCTTGTCTCGAAACCCAGGCCTATAATATATTTTTTTTAGATCCGCGGTCTTTAGAACAATCTTGCCCTCCGGGAGGCTTACTTCCCTCCCATCGAGTTGCTTCAGGAGGTCGTCCATGTCCTTTGCTACAAGGTCAATAACGTTTTTCTTGAGGGCCTCATCCGAGGTTATAGAAACACTCTCCCGGATGGCCTTTTCCACCCATTCCCCGTTTTTTCCTTTTTCTTCCGCGATTCCCCGGGCATAAGCGGCCATATCATTGGTTACCTTCTTGGACATGGTCTTCTCTATGTCCTTGCCTCCGGCAGTCACGGGATGGGCTGCCCCAATATTCGTCCCGGGCGCCATGGCCGCTACATCTGCCGCTACTGTGACCAACACGCCGGCAGAGGCAGCGCCCGCGCCCGTTGGTCCCACATAGACGACAACAGGGACTGGCGAATTCAATATAGCCTTGACAATGGTGCGCATGGAAGAGCCTAACCCGCCGGGCGTATCCAGCCGGATGATGCTAAGCTCTGCATCTTGCTTCTTGGCCTCCTCCAGACCTCTAACTACATACATGGCCGTACCCGGGTTGATAGGTCCTTCAAGCTCTATAATCAAAACTCCATCCTTGGCCAGGGCCTGTTGGATGCCGCCAAAGATCGGAAGGCAAAACCACGCCAAGACTGTAAAGACTATGAAACAAAAACGACCAAGAACTCGGTGTCTAATCAATTTTTTTGACCTCCAGCCCCAGACGTGACATGATTTTTTTGACATCCTCCCACACATGACGCTTTGCGGATAGATTCCTCAATAGATAGGCGGGGTGAAAGGTGGGCATAACCGCAATGTCCCCGTAGCGATGCCATTTCCCTCTATCTCTTGTAACCTTAAAGCCATCCCCAAGAATAACCTTTCCTGCTACTCGGCCGAGAATACAGATAACCTCCGGCATGATGATGTCGATCTGACGCTTCATAAAGGGTATACAGGTGTCAATTTCATCCCTCTCCGGATCACGATTCTTGGGTGGACGGCATTTTACCACATTGCAGATATAGACCCCTTCTCTTGTCAGTCCCATGGCCTCAATAATCCTGGTCAAAAGCCTCCCCGCCTCACCTACAAAGGGTTTGCCTACCTTATCCTCTTCCCTTCCTGGACCCTCCCCCACAAACATCAATCTGGCCCTAGGCGAACCCTCCCCAAAAACCAGGTTGGTTCTACCTCGACAGAGCTTACATCTTTGGCATTCCCCTATAAAGGCCTTAAGGGCCTCAAGTGTGTCCAGATGGCCCAAGGCGCCGGGATTGTCACGAGGCAATGCGGCATTGCCTTCTAAATAACGTAGGTCTTCCGCCGAGAGACGTGGTGGCTCCATCCCCATCTCTTCATGAATCAATATAAGGGCCTTTAAGTGGCTAAAGATTTCCCTTATTTCCTCTTCTGGTATCAAGGCCCACACCTCACGCGCCTTATGGGCGTTCCTGTCCGATCAAAGACCTGATCCTATCCAGGACCAAATCTGCAACTTCATCCTTTGTCAACAACGGGGAATCCTCTACGTGTCCGTCCGGATAGATAATCTTGATAACGTTGGTGTCTGAATCAAACCCGGCATCTTCTCTCGACACGTCATTGGCAACAATCATATCTAGATTTTTTGCCACCAATTTTTCCTTGGCGTTGGCCAGCATGGCATCTGTTTCGGCTGCAAAACCGACCAATATACACGGGGCATCCTTCTTCGTAGCCCCTAGCTGGGCAAGTATGTCAGGATTCTTTACCAGCTCAAGGGATAATATATCCTCTCCCTTCTTGATCTTGTGCGATTTGAATTCTCGTGGCCTATAGTCTGACACTGCCGCGGCCTTGATGATTATATCAACGTCAGTACGATACTCAAAAACCGCCCGCTTCATGTCTTCACCAGTTTTTACACCGCAAAATGTGATCCCATAAGGCTCTTCCAGGCAGGTGGGTCCACTTACGAGGGTCACCGACGCGCCCCTGCGTCTTGCGGCCCGGGCAAGCGCATAGCCCATCTTGCCCGTCGATCTGTTAGTAATGTACCTGACGGGGTCAATAGGTTCCGCGGTGGGGCCCGCGGTCACAAGGACCTTCAATCCTGCAAGATCCTGCCGGGTCAACAATGTCCGTGCCTGCTCCAGGATCACACCAGGTTCTGGCAGGCGGCCAGGGCCCTCGGTACGACAGGCCAGTTGTCCCTCCCCAGGGGCCATCACCTCAATCCCCCTGGTCTCAAGCAGTCGAAGATTATCCTGTACGGCACGATTCATAAACATCTGGCTATTCATAGATGGGCAAACCATAATCTTGGCCGTAGCAGCAAGGACCATGGTTGACAGAAAATCGTCGCCAATTCCGTGGGCCATTTTGGCAATAAAATTGGCCGTGGCCGGGGCAACAATGACCAGGTCTGCGTCCTGGCCCCAGGAGATGTGGGCCATATAGGTCTCTTTCTGACCGAACATATCCCAGACCACCCCGTTCCCCGAAAGGGCCTCAAATGTAAGGGGCGCCACAAATCTTGTGGCATTTAATGTCATGGCCACCCTGGTGTTTGCCCCTGCTTTGACGAGCAGTCTGACCAGTTCCGCCGCCTTATATGCCGCAATGCCCCCTGATATACCGACAATAACCTTTTTGCCTTTCACTTTTTGCCCTTTGCCCATCATTTAAATTTTGATATGGCTCTCATTACTTATTAAAGCCTAAAAAACCCCGATTGACAATAAAAAACTAGTCTCAATTAGCTAGCATTCGTTCTGTTTATCGACATATTCATCATCAAAAACCACCCGGCAGACAAACACCCTGGCAAAAATCCCTCAATCCCCCTTTAAAAAACTGCCCATGTCCCATATCTCTTTGCTGGACACAGGAGAGTAGAGGAACGAGTTTAATACATTCGACAGGTACAGGAGGACTTGTCTGAGTGACTGTCGGGAGGCCTTGGGGCCAAGAGATCGACATCCATTTGCGGTAGCGCTTGACAGGATTTGTTACGCTAATATAAAAGTAAAAAATACGTAATTGTTTAGCACTTTGAAACAGACGTATTCCT
>CAYYPQ010000003.1:18041-152451 GCA_964473615.1 uncultured Desulfobacteraceae bacterium | reverse complement strand
CCTGTGCAAGGAGCAGGACCTGGGCCCTGTCAGAATAGTGATCATGTCCGAATCTTGAAGGAAAGAGGGCCTTCATGATCAACCGGTTTTCCCCCTGGGGATTGTTGAATTTTAGCAGGTACGCGGCGCCGTGGACCCCTTCGCCAAGCCGCTGCATAGAGATCAACCTGGTCTCCGGCCCGAAACGCTCTTTCAGATAATTTTCAACTTTGATTTCAATGTCCATTATTAGTCGAAATAATACCTGGCCCGCAATTCAACCTTATAGTCATTCTGTTTTTCGCCGTATTCAGTGTCATTACCTCCTATCAGAAAAGCGCCGCGCAGTCTTAATTGCAGGTTGGTTATGGGGTTGTACAATAGTTCCGGAGTTATAGACAGACTTCGATCGTTTAAATTGATTATCGAGAAAACCGCCGGGGTAAAGTAAAGGATATCGAATGGTTCGTTCCAACTGGCTCGCAAATAGAGGTAGTCGCGCATCGGTTTGGCGGCACCTAAAGATCCCTGGGACAACTGAGTTGCCCTGTCAAGCTCGGAACTGTTTCCGGTGGAAAGATACGTGTCGTATGCCCTGTCAACAAACCTGTAAAAATTATCAGCGTCCTCCTCGTCAAGACCTGCGCCATTGTGATAGTATTCAACGATGAACGTCATATCGTTGGTGGTAAGATATCGAATGCCGAAGAGGTATTTCAGAATATCTGATTTTTCGGTGTAGAGATTCCCCTGGCTGTCTATGGTTTTCTTATCAAACCCGGGGAGCCACGCAAACTCTCCGTGAACCGCAAAGTTTGATGTGATATTTCTGGCAAAATCAAGGCCGTAACGGGTGGTTCGGCTTTTCCCGGTAAAAAAAAGCAAGTCTATATCGGTGTCCCAGAGAAGGCCGTAAAGCTTAGCGGCAAAATTGACGTGATCCGGTTCACCAAACTTGTCGTTTATGGATTTCGTGACCGGCAGGATTACCGGTGTGAAGGCCAGCGTTTTTAAGGGACCTCCAAAGCTCTTGATCCAGTCGACAACGGCAAAATAATACCCCTCTACGGGCTCGGTGGGGTCATCGGCGTCTTTGGGGCGTGAGATAAAATTCACGGTATTGAAGGCATAGCCTTTCCCCCATTGGACGACCTTTTTGCCTGCCTCAAGAGCGAAACTCGGTCCTGGTTTTAAGGCAAAATACCCTTCCGAGAGATTAATCTCCCCGTCCCATCCCTCATAGCCGTACCAGAGGCGACTATCGGCTCTAAAAAAAAGGCCTGCAATGCCCTTGTGATAGCTTCCCTCGAGGCGAAGACGAGAATTGTATTGTTCCAAGGTTGATCCCTCGTCTTTATCATTGAATTTGATCTTGTAAAACGCAGAATCACGGTCCAGACTGAAAAGAACAGGTCCAAACTCAAGAAATCCCCCGAGGCTGTAAGGCTTCTTTTCGATCTCATTTTCGATTTCCGACAAATCAAACGTGTATTCATCCTCTGAAAGGGCCGGAAAGGGAAGAAACCAGACCCATAGTATAACTCCTGTGAGGATCAACATCCCCTTCATCTAAGGCTCTTTACTCTGGGGAGAAAATTGAGCGTGAATGCCTCATCCGGGAGGTCCCGCTCTTTTATTTTGGCAAAGATCATGATGGACCTATAGCCCTTGTAGAGAGGGCTGTCCGTTTCTATGACGGATGGCCGAACAATTCCCCCTCCAAAGTCTTGAACTTTCTTAAAATAAAGGGTCTTAATGAGCATATTGGCCTCTGTAAGGCACTCAACCTTGGTGGGCAGTAACTCACCCTTGTGTACCCACATCTTCAGTTTGTCATAGGCAATGGCTTTTGTCTTGGCCTTAAGGTGCAACAGATATTTATCACTGCTCTCTTCTACCTTACTTACCTTGTATTCAGAAGTATAATCGAGCCGCAATATATCAGAGTTATTGAACACGCCTCCCACAACCGTCTGGATGCTTGTTATCCTAATCGGTTTTCCCACATTGGGAATATAGAGCCACATATTCTCTCCAAGCCTTAACGTGCTCCTCCCCTTTTCACTCGCAGGCGAAAGAAATAGCGATGCGACCCTGTCCTGTCCTTTCTTTACAGTAAAAAGTATAAACTCCCTTTTCCTCCCATCAGGTTCCATGTTGATGAGTTTTCTATATGATTCATAGGATTCAGGATTGAGGTTTCTGTCTACCTTTTTTAGAAGTTGGTCCCCATCTATTGCGTACACAGGCGCTGCAAACATCATCGTCATAAAAAAGATTAAGATTTTTTGCATGCTACTGCCTCCTATACATGTCTCAGGGCATCAATGGGCTCCATCTTTGACGCCTTGTATGCAGGCTGAAGACTCGCTACAACTGACACCACAATGACGATTGCCGAGATTATAAATATATCCGGCAGATCTATTGTGGGTGAGAGTATGAGGCCTGTCTGTCTACCAAAATCAAAGGTAATATGAATGATATTCAAGATATATAGAACCCCGGAGTTGAGGATAACTCCTGTCAGTACGCCAAGGACACCAAGACAAAACCCCTCAAGCAAAAACATCAAGAGAATTTTCTCGGGCATTGTGCCTATGGCGGCAATCGTGCCGATTTCCCTTATCCTTTCATATACCGCCATGATCATTACATTCATGATGCTAACAAGCACGATGGCAATCAGCATGATCTTGATAAAGAAGGTCATTACATCTATCATAATTGCAATATTGAAAAAGGGAGAGAGTTTTTCCCAAGTATGTACCTCAAAGACGGGCTTGCCGGCTTTGTTCAGCTCCTTTGAGAGTATTCTATTGATTTTGTCATACACCTGATGGAGTGCGCTGAAGTCAGAGAGCCTTAATGCTATCTCGCTGATATCCATTTCTTCCATCCTGAGGACTTCCATGGCGTCTTTTATATGCATATAACCATCTCTGCCTCCGGGGCCCGTGGCGCTCTCGACTATCCCTCCGATCTTGAATTGCTTCCCGTTTACAGAGCCGTCCTTATTGGTGGCAATAACAACAACCGTGTCACCGACCTTAACCTTCATGCCCTTTGCGATCAGCTCAGGGACAAGGATCTCCCCCTCTCTTATGGTCTTGTCCCCCTCCTTTATTCTTGAGGAAAGGAGGGGAACTGTTTTTACCTCATCTTCTGGATTTACACCGTTTAACCTTATATTGGTTGTCTCAACAAAATTGCTCAACATGCCGCCAAATTTTATCCTTTTTGAATAGGCCTCAATGCCGGCAGTTTCATTGATCGCTTTTTCTACTTTTTTTAGTTCCTTGGGATTCAGATTCATGGTGAGCGGCAGGTTATCTATGGATGCTAAATACCCCTTTTTGTGGATCTGGATATGACCGACAAAGGAGTCTGTTATCTGACCGATCATCATGTTCTTGAAGGACCCTGTGACGGCAATAAAGACAAGGACAAATACAACGCCCACGGTGATCAATGAAGCTGTAAGGAATGTCCTTCTCTTGTATCTTGTCAGGTTTCTCAGGGCGATCTTGAATATATTGAACATTGCCTTAACCTCCCTTTACATGTCGATCGGCCAGTTCTCCGTCTTCCAGCATATAGATGACCTCAACCTCCCCAACAATCTTCTGGTCATGGGTGGAGAATATAAAGGTCGTCCCAAACTCATCCTTCATCTTCTTCATGATATCTATGACCATATAAGCGGTTTTATGGTCTAAATTTGCAGTCGGTTCATCTGCAAGAATGAGCTTTGGTTTTGTAACCAGTGCTCTTGCTACAGCCACTCTCTGCTTCTGTCCCCCTGAAATCTGATCAGGATATTTGTCTTTCTGCTCAATCATCCCAACGGCATCAAGGAGATCCATGACCCGCCTTTTTCTTTCATCTGAAGGAATGTTCTGCACCATAAGAAGGGGGTATTCCACATTCTCAAGGACTGTAAGCACAGGGAGCAGATTAAAGTCCTGAAATATGAAGCCGATGTTTTCACCTCTGAAAGAAGCGGCCATGCGTCTGTTGAGATGGGAAATATCCGTATCGCTAACCTTTAAGGTTCCATCCGTCGGCTTGTCAAGGCAGCCGATGAGATTCAGGATGGTGGTCTTTCCACTCCCGGAAGGCCCGACAAAAGAAACAAAAGAGGCCGGCTCTATTTCGAAAGTCAAACCTTTTAGGGCCTCAATTTTGATGTCGCCGGTTATGTATGTTTTGGAAACATTCTTTGATGTTACTAAACTCATATCTCTCCTTTCTGAGATCGTAAAACAGATGAATTCCCTTACTGCACAATCCACGTTGCTAAGCCGAGTGACCGGCACAGGACCTTGCTGGTAACGCTCCCCATGAAGAACTCCTTAAATCCTGAAAGGCCCCGGCGCCCCAATACAATAGTTCCGTGAAAGGGGACGTTGGTTCCAAAGCAACTTGAGAATTAAGAAGTTGATTCAATATGGTCTGGGAAAAATTATTTTCATCCGCTTGATGGATTTTCATGAAATATGATAATGTACGATTGGAATCATCATTCTGGAGAAAGATAGTACCTTAATTCTATTCTTCAATTTGAATTGATAAATTGTTTTAGAACCAACGTCCCCTTTTATAAATCAAAAGTCAACCGGAGACTTGACCCTATCACATTTCTCATAAGGCTTAAAAACCCCCTGTATTCTAGAAGGATGAGAGCTTTCACCCGTGCTTCTCAGGTTAATCACACGTTCAAGAGCATGGATCATTCCATCTTGATAAGATGCAGTAATTATCAATTGAGGGTGATCTGAACATTTGAAGTGCTCATACAAAGCATTATGATGCTCAGTGACAATTGAAAGCAACTCTTCAGCTTCTAAATATATGCTGTCTGGCAGCATATATCCTTTAGAAATAAAATGTTCCTTTAATTGTGAGATAAAAAACGAACCATCAGTTATAATTGGGATGAGATCAAGTCTTCGAATTTTATCCCTTTCATTTTCAAATGGCGTAATAACATATGCTTGTCTTTGCAAACCGTTCATTTGCTCGGAAACAAATTTCCAGATATTTAGAAAATCAGAATCGCTCAGAGAATAGCCTATAAATACAATTGATTGTGTGGCAAACAAACCCTTCAAAATCCCACCAATTAAGCCGGAATGCAATCGCTGTTGGCATTTTGAATAATCTGATGCGGTGGCTACTATAGATCCATAGTTGTTTATGGACCCATGGATTTTTAAAACCCTTCGATCTTCGTTTTCCCAAAAAGCGAGATCTTGGTCCGAGACAAAAGGTGTTGCCGCACAACATTCTTCAAAGTACATATCCCAATTAGTCGTTACTATAGTATTTACGAGATATAATGTTGATAATTCACGGTGGAACCTTGTTGCAATCTTTTTAAGTTCAGGAAATGAATCAATATGCTTAAATCGATTCCTAATTTTTGAAAGGAGCTTTAACCGTCCATTTGGTTGAGCACAATACTGCTCCATTAAATCAGGGAAACAGGGAGAGCTACCTGCTAATTTTAATTCTGCGGCAACATCATCGTAGAGCGTAAATTTCAAAACATTCCTGGGCTCGGTGCTTATTCCGGAGCCTGCAAAGATAATAACTCTTCCGGTTGCGAAATCTGATATTAGATCCGGATGATTCTCAAATTCATGATTATTCCGGCAAACAACACAATCACATTTTGACATGATTACAACCAAACCGTTTTAGAAAACATAACGTTGCGCTTAACCGGGCGCGGCTTTTTGCGCTCCGTGTTAAAGCGCTTTGTTATCTTTAAATTGTTTTTAGCATCTCTTCCAGCTTATGGTATTTTCCTTTTACAAATTCTGATGTGTTGTTTTCAAATACCTTCTCGATTGCCATAAAGGCCTGCAACATGCACTCTGCTGCTGTTGCAAATAATAAGTCATAATTGTCTATAGTTGGCTCATTTTGCAGCCCCATTATTTTTTCGTTTTCATCAACAATAAGGTGCTTTTCAATATCGCGGGCAGATGAATGAACTGAATGGCTGAAAATTGAATAGGCCGTTAGATACCATTCATGAAGATCAGCTTTTATGGCAATTTGTTCAGTCGAGAGTCTTTGTGCCTCTGTTTTTTTTATATCCTCTTTTATTTCCTCTATCACTTCATCTGTTGCATGTTTTTCAGCCAAATCTTTCATGCTTTCGCTTCTACACATTCGCACTTTATTGAAAAATTTACGTCTCTCGATAAAATCTGCATTCACATATTTTTTCACCATTTCTTCAGACTTTGAAGATGCTACAAGGCTGAATATCGATTCAAGCAGGCAGCGCAACAGTATAGTTGCCTGAATCTCCATGCCTTTTACCGAAAGAATTATGGTAGACTGGTACATTGATACGCAACGCGCAAATAGAGAGGCGCATACAAGTTGTTGGCCATTTTCATTGTTGATATCAAGGTCATACTGAAGACCTTGACCGTATTGATTGATGTCATATAGGAAGTTTAGCCATTGGGCATATTCTTTTTTAAAACCGCTCTCAAATTCGGAAATATCTTTTGCTAAAAATCCATTTTTTTGAAAATCAATCATTGATACTCCTAAAAGATAATGCGCGAGTTGACCGGCGGGTTCTCCTGCATAATGAGCGTGGTTTTTTACGGTCGATTATGCAGGAGGTTCTGCCGGTCGAACGACTGGTTCACGACGCGAAGCGCCGGGGACCAATCGTTCGACGTAGTCAACTCGCGCATTCACGCCGCGTAGCGGCGTGAACAATTGATTATTTTGTAAACTTGCCCGATATGTTGATATTTTAAGATTGAACAGGTAAATTTGCCCATTGACAATATACAATATGTCCGGTATCACTTGTCGTAAAAAATGTCAATGGGGAAGTAAAGTATGTCCGGAAAACTGATGGATGAAATGCACCGCATCATGCGACGCAGGCATTATTCAATACGCACCGAACGAAGCTACAGCATGTGGGTGAAACGGTATGTGGCGTTTCATAAGATGAAAAGCAGAGATGACTTGGGAGATGGAGAAAAGAAGATTGAGCAATTTCTCAATCATCTGGCGATCAAACTCAACGTGGCACCCTCCACCCAGAACCAGGCGATGAATGCCCTGGTGTTTCTGTACAAACATGTTTTGAAAAAACCGATGGACAAAGACATCAATGCCGAACGGGCTCCCAAACGAGTGAACATTCCGGTGGTATTGACACGGGAAGAAACGTCCCGCATCATCACTCTGATGACCGGTGTTCATCAGCTTGTCGTCAAGCTCCTATATGGCTCGGGAGTTCGCATGATTGAATGCTTGCGCCTGCGGGTCCATGACGTCGATTTTGACATGAAAGCGCTGTCCGTGCGAAGGGGGAAGGGGGCCAAAGACCGGGTGACGACATTCCCTTCAACCCTTGTGGAACCTTTAAAAGAGCACCTCAGACGCGTGAAACTCATTCATGAACAGGATCTGAAGGGGGGTTACGGCGAGGTTTACATGCCGTATGCGTTGGCCCGAAAGTACCCAAAGGCTTCAAAAGAATGGCAATGGCAGTATGTGTTTCCGGCAGGACGTGTTTCCACCGACCCGAGAACCGGAATTGAGCGGCGGCATCATCTGGACGCCAGTCCTATTAACAAGGCCATCGCCTCGGCGGTTCGTCAAGCCGGTATTGACAAACGTGTCAGCGCGCATACGTTCCGTCACAGTTTTGCAACGCATCTTCTTCAGCGAGGAACCGACATCCGGACGATTCAATCGCTTCTGGGCCACAAAGACATATCGACCACCATGATCTACACCCATGTCCTGCAACAGGGCGGAGAAGGGATTGTGAGTCCGCTGGATGATCTTGACAAATATCTCTAATCTTGAACAGCGCAGTCAGGTGAATTCAAGTTGAAGTGCACCACGTAAGATAACTGGAAGAGATGAAAAGGTTTCTGCTAAGGAGCCTTTCATGCGTTGTATGACAAGGTTTACCGGGCGGACATCCGCGGTCATGCCTACAACCTTGTCCGTGACTCTTCGGGGAGCTGGCTACGGCGGGTTGAACGAGGGTGCATGCTCTGCTGCGGTGAAGAACATCGGAAAGTCCCGCCAGACGGAAGAAAACCGCACGCACGGTTTGATGAGGCAGGGCTGGCGAAGGCAGCCAGGGATCAGCTATTGAGGCACCGCCGCACGAAAGGAGCGGAAACAGCTCTCTACTCTACCTCATCCCGCTTTAGCTCTTTTCCTACTTTCCAGGCCCGTGCCAGATAGTCGCCTATTTTCCAATAGCAGCCAGAAAGCTCTGTTTGGCCTTTGACCGGGCCGAAGAAAATCGGATCGACCTTGGCCACGTCCGGTACCCCTTCTGTCAGGCAATCCTCATCAAAATAGACCTCGGCCACCTCTCCGATGAACACCGTGTGAACCGGCCGTTCCATTGTCTGAACGACGCGGCATTCGATATTAACCGGACATTCCTTGATCATGGGGGCGGTTTCGAGTGTGCCGTAAAAGTTTTCAAAAAGGGCTGATTTATCCACTTTCCTGCCGCTGTACAGGCCGCAGTAATCGAGCTCTTTCACCATCCCGGCCGAAGGCTGGTTAATGCTGAACGTCCCGTTTTCCCGTATGCCTGCATTTGAATACTGGTTGTGGCCCACGGAAACAGAAATTGCATCGTAGCACATCCAGCCAACCAGGGCGATGGTGATGTAGTTCGGTTTGCCTCCCACGGTTGTACCAACCAGCACGGGAAGATATGGAAGCAGCAGATTTCTCTTTCCCAGTTTAATCTTACTCATGGTTATCTCCTTCTAACTGGCAAAAGGTCAACTGATACGTGATTGATAAGACATTACTTTTTCAAGAAAAAAGTATAGAGAAAGTGCCCTTGTGAGTCAAGAAGCCAATCATAAACGCAGGCTTAAAATCGCTTGCAAAAATACTATGATGGAGAAAGACGGATCAGGCTTATTTCTTATTGGTTAAGGTGATGATCTTGCCTTTACGCAGTACCGTCAGTTCAATTTGCGTCTCGGTGGTAAATCCGCCGATCACATCCTGAATGGCGCATACGTCGCCGACTGTATTGGTGACCGGAAATCCCTGGATGGTAAGAACGATATCCCCACCGATCAGAAAGCGGTCTTTGCCGATCTGCGTCGGAATGCTGCCGGCTTTAAGGCCCAGGATATCTCCAGGGGATTCTTTGGCCACATGCTGCACCAGAAGGCCGGCTTCCTGGGGCACATTAAACGCTTTTGCCAGCTCGCCGGAGAGAAGATAGGCATTAAACCCGATCCAGAAGGATTTCTGCTCCAGTAAAAGTTTTTTTGCTGTATTGATGCTCACGGCAAAGCCTATCCCCATGGAACCGCCGGAGTTTGACAGAATTCGGCTGACAATGCCGACGATTTTCCCTCGTTCGTCAAACATAGGGCCGCCGGAATTTCCCTTATTGATTGCGGCGTCAGTCTGGAGGAACTCGAAGGGCGTCAATTGATGGCAGACCGTTCTGGATTGCCGTCGCCCGCTGATGTGACCAACGGTCAAGGTATGGTCGATGCCGTAAGGGGCGCCGATGACAAATATCTGATCTCCGATCTGGACAGCGTCCGAATCTCCAAGCTCGGCCACTTCAAAATCCTTTGGGATGGAATCGAGCTTCAGCAGAGAAACATCCGCCTGATCCGATGAAGCCACGATCTTTGCCGTTGTGCGATGGTTATCGAGGAACACAACCATGATCTTATCCGCAAGGTCAACTTCATGAGCGGATGTGAGGACAAGACCGTCTTTTGAAATGACCACGCCGGAACCTAGCGAGCCTTTGATTTTAGGCCTATTGGAAACATCCGCGCGCTTCACTGTAAGGATTTTTACTACTGACGGGTTGACCTTTTTAAACGCCCTGCTTAAGGCCCCGGTTTGAGCAAAAACACTGTTTCGGATCTGTCCCGCGCATACAAGACAAAAAAGAATAAGAAGAAAGTGAACAATTTTTCTGTTTATCATAAGTGCCCCCGCTTTTTTAATTCAGAAAAGAATTGAATGCCAACCGAAATTACGGCAACGGCGTATCCGTACAGGCCACATTGGATTTTTCCCCTGTTTGCGTTTGTCGGACACCTTGGAAGATCCTTACACAGTCCTCACCGCCGCAGGAGTCATAAAAAAAACCTGAAACACTTATAAACGCAGCCTCCAGCCCTGCCTAGTCCCCAATAATCTTGACCAGCACGCGTTTCTTTCTCCTGCCGTCAAATTCGCCGTAAAAGATCCGCTCCCAGGTACCAAAATCCAGTTTTCCACCTGTTACGGCGACAACCACC
The DNA here is from genome assembly GCA_964473615.1 of uncultured Desulfobacteraceae bacterium. Taxonomy (GTDB): domain Bacteria; phylum Desulfobacterota; class DSM-4660; order Desulfatiglandales; family Desulfatiglandaceae; genus CAYYPQ01. The sequence goes on along the minus strand of CAYYPQ010000003.1, from coordinate 142,162 downwards.
TCCCGGCCCATGACCTGTCTCTTCATATGCGCGTCAGCATTATCTTCACCCACATTATGTCGATATTGGGAGACCGGTTCGTGGGGAGCCAATTTCTCCAGCCACCTATCGTAATCCTGGTGAAGACCTGATTCGTCGTCATTTATGAATACAGAGGCAGTAATATGCATGGCATTTATAAGGGCGAGACCTTCGGTGATACCGCTTTTCCTCAGGCATTCTTCTACCTGAGGAGTGATATTGATGAAGGCCCTTCTTGTGGGGACATTGAACCACAATTCCTTGCGATAGCTTTTCATTGAAATTTTCTCCCCCCTTTCTATCGAGCTATTACGCTGAATCCATATTAGGGTTTAAGGTCTTGATTGCCCCATGAGGGCCTAAAGATGATATGGCAAAGGCGGTTTGAGTGCAAAGGAAAAAGCTCTGACGCGGCGTTGAAAGGAAATTGACACCGTGTCTCAAACGAGAGATAATAAAAGTTTGGGAAAAGATTTATGCGAAACCAAGTGGTGCGACGGGGTTGCCCGTGGGGCTCCACCGGCCATAGGTCCTATGGCGGGGAGGGCGGCAGGTTTAATAACGATAGGTCATTATAGAGAGGTGTATTAGTTGCCACGACCGCCTTTGATAGGCATTACAATGGGTGACCCGGCGGGGATCGGGCCTGAGATTATTGTCAAGGCATTGGCCGACCCGCAAATCCATGGGTCCTGTCGGCCTGTGGTGTTAGGAGACCCTGAGAGCCTGGGTTCAGCTATTTTGCGGATATCTCAAGAGTTGTCGTTGAATATAATTTCAGGCCCTTCTGAGGCCAGGTCCTCTCGGGGAACGGTAGATCTAATGGCACTTTCTCATTTGAGCTCTGATGGTATTATTCCTGGGAGGCCTGCAGTTGAGGGCGGTAAGGCAATGGTCGAGTATGTCGTCAGGGCCGTGGAAATGATCCAGAAGGGCAGTCTCGATGCCATGGTGACATGTCCGATCAATAAGGCCCTGATGCATCAGGCCGGATACCGGTATGAGGGCCATACACAACTCATAGCCTTTCTTACTGGAACGGATAACTATGTAATGATGCTGGCCGGAGACAGGCTGCGCGTGTCCCTGGTTACCATCCATTGCCCCCTTAGGGATGTGCCCGGGATCTTAGAGGAGGGGATGGTCTATAAGACGATTGTCATAACGGCAAAGGCCATTTGTGAAGATTTTGGTCTTGAGAATCCGCGCCTGGCCGTTGCGGCCCTCAACCCCCATGCGGGAGAGTCAGGCCTGTTTGGGTCAGAAGAAAAGGAAATAATAGCCCCTGCCATAAAAAGGGCCTGTAATGATGGTCACCAGGTCGTGGGCCCTCTTCCGCCGGATACCCTTTTTTATAAGGCCGCTTCGGGCCAATTCGATGCGGTTGTTGCCATGTATCATGATCAGGGTCTTATTCCGTTAAAGCTGATACATTTTTCTGATGCGGTGAATGTTACCCTGGGACTGCCTATCATCAGGACCTCAGTGGACCACGGGACTGCCTATGATATCGCAGGGACCGGACAAGCGGATGCATCGAGCCTGAAGGCGGCCATAAAAATGGCGACCGTGATGGTGAAAAACAGGCGTCAAGACGGGTGAATTTCAGGCATGCCGACTGATTACATAAAAATAAGAGGTGCAAGGCAGCACAATCTCAAGGATATATCCTTAGATATCCCGAGGAACAGGCTAGTTGTCATAACGGGGCTTTCAGGTTCCGGCAAGTCTTCCCTTGCCTTTGATACCATATACGCCGAGGGCCAGAGGAGATATGTCGAGTCGCTTTCCGCATATGCCAGGCAGTTCTTAGAGCAGATGGACAAACCCGATATGGACTCCATTGAGGGGCTATCCCCTGCGGTATCCATTGAGCAGCGTACTTCAAGCCGGAATCCGCGTTCTACCGTGGGAACGGTCACTGAAATATACGATTATTTGAGGATCCTCTTCGCCAGGGTAGGTCAGCCCTATTGCCCGAAATGCGACTTAGAGATCAGCTCCCAGACTACCCAACAGATTGTAGACAAGATCATGGAGCTGGGGGAAGGAACAAAGGTTCAGATCCTGGCCCCTTTGGTTGAAGGACGTAAGGGAGGACATGCCCAGTTGCTGGCACAGTTCCGAAGGGATGGCTTTACCAGGGCCAAGATAGATGGAGAAATAAGGCTCTTGGATGAAGAAATCATTCTGGACAAGAAAAAGAAACATGAGATCAGTGTGGTGGTGGACAGGCTGAGCATCAAGGACGACATACGGCGTCGCCTTACCGATTCAATGGAACTCGTTCTGTCTATTTCAGATGGTAAGGCGGTCATTGACGTCAACGGATCCGGGGAGGTTTTTTTCAACCAAAAGGCGGCATGCCCCAATTGTGGCATCAGTATCCCCGAGCTTACACCCCAGATGTTCTCTTTTAATAATCCACAGGGCGCGTGCGTGGAATGCAACGGGTTGGGTACAAAAAGATACCTCGATCCTGATCTGATCATTCCCGACCCTGGCCTTTCACTCAGGGAAGGGGCCATCGCCACATGGGCCAACCGGCATTCCGTATATTTTCAGCAGATGCTGGACTCTCTGTGTCAGCATTACGGGATCGATGTTTACCTTCCCTTCAGGGAGCTTCCAAAGGAGGTTCAAGAGGCCTTCCTGTACGGTTCAAACAAGGATGAGATAAAGTTCTATTTTGAGAGGGATGATCGAAGGTATTCCTATTCCCGTCCCTTTGAGGGAATTATTCCGAATCTGGAGAGACGTTATCACGAGACAGACTCCTATCAGGTTCGGGAAGAGATCGAGGCCTATATGGGTATAATGCCCTGCCCGGAGTGTGTGGGGGGCAGGCTCAAACCGATTAGCCTGGCGGTCAGGATTGGAGGAATGGCCATAAATGAGATTACGGCCCTGTCTATTGGTAAGGCGTACGAGTTTTTTCAAAATTTGAGGCTTGGATCAAGGGAGAAGGCAATTGCCGGCAGGGTCCTCAAAGAGATTCAAGACCGTCTGGGATTTTTGATGAGCGTAGGTCTCGATTATCTCACCACAGAACGTTCATCTGCAACACTCTCAGGGGGTGAGGATCAGAGGATTAGACTCGCAACCCAGATCAGTTCCGGCCTGGCCGGCGTCCTTTATGTCCTGGATGAGCCCAGCATAGGACTGCACCAGAGGGATAATCTCCGTTTATTGGAGAACTTGAGGCGCCTAAAAGATCTGGGTAATAGCGTATTGGTGGTGGAACATGATGCCGAGACCATTCTGTCAGCAGATCATGTAATAGACATGGGGCCTGGGGCGGGCCGACAGGGAGGCCATGTGGTCTTCCAAGGAACGCCCGAGGAGCTTATCCGCGATGAAGTGTCATTAACGGGTCAGTATTTGGATGGGCGACGCTCCATACCCGTGCCAGGGTCAAGGAAGAAAGGGACACGGAATGCAATAGTGATTGAAGGGGCGAAGGAACACAATCTAAAAGAGATTACAGCAGAAATTCCATTGGGCACCTTCACATGCATCACAGGGGTTTCCGGTTCCGGTAAGAGCAGTCTCATTAATGGTATCCTCTATCCTGCGCTCTCTCAGAAGCTATACCGTTCCAAGGCAAGGGTCGGCAATGTCAGGGGCATTAAGGGTATACAGTATATTGATAAGGTGGTGAACATTGACCAAAGCCCCATCGGCAGGACGCCCCGATCTAATCCCGCTACTTATACCGGGGCATTTACCTACATTCGTGATCTATTTTCCATGCTGCCTGAGTCAAGGCACAGGGGATATAAGCCCGGAAGGTTTAGCTTTAATGTCAAGGGAGGAAGGTGTGAGGTCTGTAGTGGGGATGGGATTATTAAGATAGAGATGCATTTTCTTCCCGATGTTTACGTTACCTGTGAGGCATGCAAGGGCCTTCGTTACAATCGGGATACACTAGAGGTAAAGTATAAGGGGAATAATATTGCGGATATACTTGATATGACTGTGAATCAGGCATTCGCTTTTTTTGAGACCATTCCCAACATCAAGAATAAATTAAAGACGTTGATGGATGTGGGACTGGGCTATATCAAGTTGGGTCAGCCTGCCACGACACTTTCAGGCGGCGAGGCACAAAGGATTAAGCTTGCAAAAGAACTGAGCAAGAAAAATACCGGAAGGACCCTCTATCTCCTGGACGAGCCTACCACCGGGCTTCATTTTGCAGACATCCAGAAACTTCTCGAAGTCTTAAACTATTTTGTGGAGATGAAGAACACCGTGGTGGTCATCGAGCATAACCTGGATGTGATTAAAACGGCTGATTATATAATTGATCTGGGGCCGGAGGGGGGAGAAAATGGCGGCTATATTGTTGGTACAGGTACCCCTGAAGAGATTGCGAGGCTCGATGGCTCATATACCGGCCAATTTCTCAAAAAAATTCTATTTAAACGAACCAGGCGGTAAGAGATCAATAATAGGGGGGCCCTCTGGACCCGGATTCCTTACTGATAAGTTACGGCAGGCCTTCAGAGAATATTTTGTAAATGATAGGCAAGGTCCTCTAGCCTTACGGTAATATCAACATTTTCCACCGGGCAATACTCTGGAACTCTTACCTGGATAGGTGCAAAGTTAAGAACTGCCTTTACGCCAGCATCTATGAGCAAATCTGCAACGCGCTGCGCTTCAGAGGGAGGTGTTGTTATGACCCCTATCTGGATTGCCAGTGTTTGAACCAGTTCTCTGACCTTTTTTAGCGATTCGATGGTCAGCCCGCAGGGAAGTCTTTCCCCAACTTTTTTCGGGTCTGAATCAAGGGCGGCCACAAAACGATAGCCCCTCCTCTTGAAGTTTTCATTTTCCACTAACGCACTGCCCAGATTCCCCACTCCCACTAAACAAAGAGTCCATTCCCGGTCCGTGGCCAGGATTTTCTTTATTTCTTTTAATAGTCTTCTGACATCATATCCAACACCCCGGACACCAAATTCACCAAAATAGGCAAGGTCTTTTCTGACTTGGGCAGGATTCACACCACACAGCTTGGCTAGGTTTTCCGATGAGATAATAGGGGACCCCTTTTCCAGAAGGGAGTCAAGTGGTCTGGAGTAAAGGGCTAAACGTTCTATGGTTGGACCGGGTATTTTGGAGCCTTTAGTCATTATTTATTGGAATTCTCTGGATTCGTAGTTGTGAAATAATGCACATATTTTGACCCAAAAAAGAGGGCCTTGAAGAGACCCCCTTTTTTGTTTGTAGGCAGTAAACCTAGCCACCTAGGGATTTCAGGATAAGATCGAATATCTTGCCCAGATCTGGAATCTTGAAAACAAGAATAAAACAGATGACCAAGGCATAAATACAGAGTGATTCGATCAGGGCCAAACCAATAATCATAGTGGTCATGATTTTGCCGCCTGCCTCAGGGTTTCTGGCCGTGCCTAGGAGGGCGCCATTAATGGCGTTACCCATACCTATTCCGGTTCCAAGGGCGGCCGCTCCAATACCAAAGCCGCTTGCTACGGCAATCCCAAAGAACACCCACAGTGCTGCGGCTTTGACAGTGCCATCCTCGGCAAATGCCATTGAAGCCGCACCCAAAACCAGAAAAGCTGTAATGACCCCGATCAACGTTTTCTTAGACATATGAACCTCCTTTCCTCTTTTAATCTTATGGCCTTCCACCATAAAGTTGTTTCCGAGCCAAACAATTGCGTTGCCTTGGCCCTCAGTGAATCGGGGCCGTTGTTGGCTCCAAAGATCAATGTGCCTCCTCCATGGAACCGACAAAATACATGATCGACAGGAGCATGAACACAAGCGCCTGGATAAAGCTTACCAGAATTCCCAAAAACAGGATTGGGAGAGGGGCCAGATAAAGACCGGCTAGCATAAACAGGATTGAGATCACCATTTCCTTGCCAAAGATATTTCCGAAAAGCCTGACGCTCAATGACATTATCCGGGCCAAATGGCCGATTACCTCAATGGGGAACATAAGAGGGGCAAGCCACCATACAGGTCCTAAAAAGTGTTTGATATATTTGGCCCCGTGGAATTTGATCCCTATGATATGGGTGTATATAAAAGTGCACAGGGCCATTGAGAGGGTGGTATTCAGATTGGCGGTGGGTGAGTTGAACCCGGGAACCAGGCCGATCAGATTGGCTGCAAGAATGAAGATAAAGATGGTGGCTATAAATGGGAAGAAAAATTTCCCTTCAGGTCCGGTAATTTCCACCATAAAATTTTCAAGGGTCTCGATAATGACCTCGAAGAAATTTTGCCCCTTTTTTGGTAGGATCTGAACACCTCTGGCAAATAATATGGCACTCACGATCAGGATGAGCATAACCAACCACGAGTGTACTACATGCGAGTAATGATGGGCAAACCCCTCTCCCACAAATGCTGACAATATGGCGTCTACAAAGAAAAAAGAATGCTCCATAACCTAAATCGTTTCCCCCGAAGATGTCCTCCAGATAATTCGAATACCAAGATTAACGATGCTGATTACCACTATGGATAGTCCAAGGGTCAGGCCTATAGGTTCAACCCAGCCATTGGTAATCAGGATATAGATTATTATGCCTATGATGGCAAGCCTGAAATAATATTTTGCAATTATGGACATTTTATTCGACTTTAAACTCATCCCGGGGGAGAAGGCGCACTGGATGGTGTATTGTAGTAGGTTGAAATTGGCTATGATAATTAGTCCTCCCAGGATGACTCCCATGGTGAACATAGGGCTCATGAATATGAAGCTGCTCGATCCCAGGAGCATAAGGATGACCCAGTTTTGAGTTTTGAGTTCCTTGTATAACTTATTCCAGTCCATTAGAGATCCTTGGCCTTTTTATATAGGATATAGAGATTCCTGAATGCGGCGGCAATACCGAACCCCAAAAAGACCAATAAAAACCATGGGTGGGTTCCGAACTTCTTGTCAATATAATAGCCGATAAATGCCCCTATCCCGATCGACAAAGCCATTGCAATGCCAATGGTGCTGATAAAGCCCAAGGTCTTGATAGTTTTTTTTAAGTCTTCATCCATCAGGCGCGGTCAAGGCTCATGACCTTGTCATTTAAGGGAAAACAGGTCGTGTCTACCACGGACTTTCAGAAAAAGTCAATAAAATTTTGTCTATAGGCGACCAGAAACGCCTGGTGCCGTTCGATGCTCGGGGGTCGGAGGACCCTTATTGAGAAGCAGTATTAAAGGCTGCCATTGCAGACGTAATGGTCATATCTATTTTTTCCGTACTGTGGGCAGTCGATAAAAATGTCGCCTCAAAGGGTGACGGCGCTAAATATATGCCATGTTCCTGCATGCTCTTGTAATACCTTCTAAATTGGCCTTGGTCCGTGTTTTTGGCAGCAATGAAATCCATAACAGGCCTCTCCGTAAAAAAAAGCGTGCCCATGGAACCAATGTGGTTGACAGTAACATCAACTCCCACTCTCTTGGCGGCCTCGCGGAGGCCGGAAAAGAGCATATCGCCTTTTTCTTTGAGTTCTTGGTAAATGGCCCTGTTTTTCAGGGCCCTGAGTGTGGCAATACCCGCGGTCATGGCCAGCGGATTACCCGATAAGGTCCCTGCCTGGTAGATATTCCCTTCCGGAGAGACCCTTGACATGATTTCCTTTTTGCCTCCATAGGCACCCACAGGCAAACCACCCCCGATTATTTTGCCCAGGCACGTCAGGTCAGGCATGATGCCATAGAGTTCCTGGGCTCCGCCTGGAGCCACCCTGAAACCGCTTATTACCTCATCAAAAATGAGCAGGGAGTTATGGACGAGGGTAATTTCCCTGAGGCCCTCCAAGAACCCCTTGACAGGGATAATGACTCCCATGTTTGCGGGTATAGGCTCAACAATTACGGCCGCTATCTGTGCGCCAAATTTCCGAAAGGCCTGATCCACCCCCTCCAGGTTATTGAAAGGGAGCGATATGGTATGCCTGGCAAGATCCTGAGGCACCCCAGGGCTCCCCGGGATTCCAAGGGTCGCTAACCCTGAGCCGGCGGAGACCAATAAGCTGTCTGCATGACCATGATAACAGCCATCAAATTTAATGATTTTTTCTCTGCCGGTAAAGCCCCTGGCGAGACGAATTGCGCTCATGGTTGCCTCGGTCCCGGAGTTTACCATGCGGACCATATCAATAGACGGTACCATCTCGACAATGGTCTCAGCCATTTCCACTTCAAGCCCTGTCGGCGCGCCATAACTGGTCCCCCGCTCAAGAGACTCCTCCAAGGCATGAACTACTTCGGGATGGGCATGCCCCAGGATCATAGGCCCCCATGAACAAACGTAATCGATGTATTCATTTCCATCCACATCCCATATGGAGCAACCCTTCGCCCTGGCAATAAACGGAGGATCAAGTCCAACCGCCTTTCCGGCCCTGACAGGACTGTTTACACCCCCTGGAATGCAGGTCTTAGCGCGTTCAAAAAGAATCTTGGACTGTTTTTTCATTATTTGTCTCCGGTAAGTAATCGGTTTTCGGATGAACCGGAAAAGTGCCTAAATTGAACTAAAGCCCGCCCTGGTGCCCCCTGATGAGCATTCTAGACACGATCCTGCGGAATACTACGTCAGGAAGTCTTACACAAAGGGAGCAATAAACTAGGTCTGGGCCAGGGCCCGAAGTGACTAAAGTTAAGGTGTCGCTTCGCTCCGCATACCATATCTAAGAAATTTTCTGCCAGTTTTGAACACAAATTTGCTCATAAGGTCCTAAAAGGGTTTTTTCGGGTGTAAGTCTTAGAAGTATTCCATACTGGTCTTTTTAAATTCCTTTTCGCTGAAGAGCAATATAAACTCCTCTATCCCTATAGTCTGAGCCATACGTTCCGCTATCCGGTAGCATTGCTTGCGGGTGTTGGCATGGATCATCGTATATAGGTTGTAATGCCAATCCTTTTGGGGACTTCTCTGGTAGCAATGAGTGACCTCTCGAAAATGCGTTAATATCTTTCCTGTGTCTTCTACACGATCATCCGGTACGACCCAGGCCACCATAGCATTGGAGCTAAATCCCGCCTCCTGATGACGCAGGGTAGCGCCAAAGCGTCTGATTATCCCGCGTTGTTTAAGCCTCATAACCCGCTCAATAAATGCCTCTTCACTAACCCCGACCTTTTCCGCCATGAGCGCAAAGGGCCTTTTATCAAGGGGCAGGTCATGTTGGATGAGATTAATGATCTTCTTATCCAGTTCGTCAATCATTAGTTCTTGTCGCCCTTGTATTGGACGCCTTTTTCTTGTAAAGGGCCGTTGCTTCGTACAGGAGAATAAGGATATTGGTGGCGATTATCGCCATCTTTCAAATGTTTTCAAGGGAATAACGGATAGTATGTGCGTTGTCAAGGGCGATATGCCCCGTCGGACCGGCTCAGACGTGGTAACTGTTCAGGTTGCTTAGGCTGTAGCCTGAAGGCTATTAGTTTTTCGCACTGTTCCCCTCAGGGCGGCTAAAATCTTCTCGGCCTCCAGAATTTTTGATTAGCATCCGGAAATGTCATGTTTGACGGAATACCTAAACCGTTTTGACAGACCAACCTCGTAATATAATTCCGTGAACGAACCAAACGGGATTTCGGAAAAGGGAAATACTCGGCCTGACTTTTGTGTGGTCACTCACGGTTCACTCTGCGATACCAAAGCCTAAATGCCTTCGGCGTATCTACCTGAGTAGTTACCAGACGTGCGAGTCCAGAACTGTCTTGAAATTCTATTTCGGGTTGTATTGGTAAGGTTAATAAGTTATAAGTCTCAATTATGGCCGGCTTTCAGAAGATTATAGAAAAAAGGATCAGGGAGGCCCAGGAGAAGGGGGAATTTGACAATCTTCCGGGAAGTGGCAGGCCCCTCGAGATTGAGGATGATAGTAATGTGCCCGATGACCTTCGGTTGGCATACAAGATCCTGAAGAATGCGGATTGTCTTCCTCCCGAGCTTCAACTCAAGAAAGAGATTAGGCGGATGGAGGATATGCTGGATGATATGCCGGACGAGAAAGAAAGATACCGCGCGATCAAAAAGATCAACTACAAGATCATGAAGTTAAACATGATGGGCAGGGGATCTCCTCTACTTGAGGAAACAGAGCTGTATTATAATAAACTGCTTGGCAAACTGGCCGAGAAGTGAGTCTGGGCGGTTGAATAGAAGAGGTTCTCACCGCCCCCTTTTTATTGAGCTATTACATATGGAGATTAAAAACAGACCATGAATAGTGTAAACGGCGAGAGAATATAAGACCATGGACATGAAAAGGGATTATTACGAAGATATTCAGCTTTTGCGCAATAAGGTACTCTGGTTTTGGTTCATGATGCTCATCGTGTTCCTTATTGTATTTCCCTTCTTGGTCCCCAAGATTATGGGCTCTTCTTACTACATCTATATGGCCAATTATATGGCCATCAACATCATCGTCACGGTTGGTCTGAATATACTTGTGGGTTATACAGGACAAATATCCCTGGGTCATGCCGGTTTTTTCGCCATCGGTGCCTATATGACTGTACTCTTAATGAACACGTTACATTTGCCTTTTTTTGTGTCCCTGTTACTGGCCGCCATTACAGCAGGCCTTTTCGGATTTATTCTGGGGCTACCGGCCCTGAGGTTGGAAGGACCATATCTTGCCATCGCCACGTTGGGTTTTGGTATGGCAATTACCCAGGTGATTGGTCGCTGGCGGGTCTTTGGCGGCAGAATGGGGATCGAAGCACCCAGCCTTGATATATTACATCCCTTCGGTACTTATAACTTGGAGAGCGATCGTCAGCTCTATTTTTTGATCATCCCGATCACGTTTTTCCTGACAATAGGTGCCAGAAACCTTATGAAGAGCAAGGTCGGGAGGGCCTTTATTGCTATTCGGGATAGCGACATCGCAGCGGAGACCATGGGCGTTAACTTGACTTTTTACAAGACCCTGTCTTTTGCTGTCAGCGCCTTATATACAGGGCTTGCCGGCGGCCTGTACGCGTTTTTACTTGGTTTTATCAATCCGAGTACTTTTAATTTTATACTATCCATCTATTTCCTGGCGTTTGTGATTGTAGGCGGACTGGGTTCTATCTTTGGTTCCATTATGGGGGGGATAGTTATAACATGGCTCATGCTGACCTTGGATAAAGTGCAGGAACTCCCATACATCGGGAGCGTTTTGATATCATTTTCAAGAAACTGGATGACCGTCAGTGGCCTTCCCAATATCTCGAGTATTATCTTTGGCGTGATCATTATACTCTTGGTCGTATTTGAGCCTCTTGGATTATATGGTTTCTGGATAAGGACCAAGATCTACTGGAAGACATGGCCGTTTTAAAAGAGGCTATTTCGCCTTTTCGGATTATACATGGAGAGCCGAACGATGCGTAATCCACAGGTTGTGACTTCATTTTTATAGAGGAGCCTAAATGTTTCTCCAACTACTTGTCAGCGGCCTATCCTTTGGAAGCCTATACGCCTTAATTGCCCTTGCCATGGTGATTATTTATAAGACCTCAGAGGTCCCCAATTTCGGGCAGGGGGAAATGGCCATGATTTCCACATTTGTGGCCTATGCTCTCCTTGAATCCTATGGTAAGTCCTTTCTTATATCTTTTGGTGGTGCCCTGATATTTGCCGCGGCCTTGGGGGCATTCCTTGAATTCATATTTTTGAGGAGGGCAAAAGACCCCAATATACTTAGCTTCATTCTTATAACACTGGGCTTTGAGATGGTCCTTTATGGCATCGCGAGCTGGAAATGGGGCGCTGATCAGAAAAATTTCCCTTTCCCCGTCTCAGATTTTGACGTCATCAATCTTGGATCTGCCGTGTTGAGTTATCTCAATATCGCCACATTTCTCATCACACTCATATTGATGTTTATCCTTTTTTTGTTTTTTAGATACACCAAGCTGGGAATCGCCATGAAGGCTACCCAGCAAAATGCCATGGCCGCCCGCATCAATGGGATCCGCACTAACAGGATACTATCCATTACCTGGGCCATGAGTTCTATTATTGGTGCAGTGGCAGGTATGTTGCTGGCCCCCATCGCCACCCTTGATCCAACCCTGATGCTAAACGCCCTGTTGAAGGGGTTTGCGGCCGCTGTTCTAGGAGGAATGACATCACTGGTTGGTGCTGCCTTTGGGGGCTATGTGCTAGCAATAATTGAAAACTTGTTCGGTGGATATGTATCTATTGAGTTTAAATCGGTGGTGGCATTCATGATCATTGTCCTGGTACTCTGTTTTAGACCAAGTGGACTTTTTGCCAGACATTATATCAAAAAGGTCTGAAGGGACGGGTATATAGACCTGCCTTCGGTTTTTCCGAGTTATTTGCAATGACGGATAACAAATTCTTTTCCATAGATTGTCTGAATATCAGCTTTGGTGGCCTAAAGGCAGTGGGCGACATCAGTTTTGATGTAGAAACGGGCTCGATATTTTCGATTATCGGCCCTAACGGTGCGGGTAAGACCACCATCTTCAATTGTATCAGCGGGATCTACAGGCCCGATTCAGGAAAGATCCTTTTCAAGGGGGAAGATATAACAGGTCTCAGGCCGCATAAGATTGCCCGGAAAGGGATTGCCAGGACATTTCAGAATATAGAACTTTTTCCTTACATGACCGCTATGGAGAACCTGATGCTAGGTCGGCACATCCATATGAAGACAGGTATCTGGAGCGGTGCTACTTTTTTCAGGAGAGGATCCAAGGCGGCACAGGACGAGATAAGGCACCGTGCCCGCGTGGAGCAAATAATAGACCTCCTTGATCTTCAATCTGCTAGAGATCAATTAGTCAGAGGTGTCCCATATGGCACTCAAAAACTGATAGAACTTGGAAGAGCGCTGGCCCTGGAACCCGAGCTTCTCCTTCTAGATGAGCCGTCTGCGGGAATGAACTCTGAAGAGAAGCAGGACCTGATTTTCTGGATAAAGGACATTCAGGATGAGATCGGTGTCACGATTTTGTTGATCGAACACGACATGAAGGTGGTTATGGATATATCAGACCGCATTCTGGCCATCAACTTTGGTAGATATATCACAGAAGGAATGCCTTCTGAGGTGCAGAAACACCCTGAGGTCTTGAAGGCCTACCTGGGTGAGGATGAGATCAGTGAGCACATTGCTTGAGATAAAGAATATCGAGACCCTCTATGTCTTGATCTATGCCCTGCGTGGAGTGTCTCTCAGCGTAGACGAGGGGACGATTACCGCCATCCTGGGGAATAATGGTGCGGGCAAATCGACGATATTAAAGACCGTTATGGGTCTGTTGGAAGACCAGCCCGATAAAGGCACCATAGAATTCATGGGAAAGAGGATCGATGGCAAGGACCCCGAGGTGATCGTTAGACTTGGGATCTCCTATGTGCCTGAAGGGAGGGAGGTATTTGAGGAGCTTACTGTAAGAGAAAATCTCTTGATGGGGGCCTACATACGAAGGGATCGTGCGGCCATTAGAAGAGATTTTGATCAGATATACGGATACTTCCCGGTCCTCAGAGAGAGAGAGGGCCAGTGGGCAGGGACACTCTCGGGAGGGGAACAGCAGATGCTGGCAATAGGAAGGGCCTTGATGAATCGTCCCAAGCTGGTTTTGCTAGATGAGCCTTCCCTGGGGCTTTCCCCTCTATTGGTAAAGGAAATTTTTGAGATTATTAGGTCCATAAATGATGAGGGAACAACTGTTCTGCTGGTCGAACAGAACGCCCGGATGGCCCTGACCATATCTGATGTGGGCCTGATATTGGAAAATGGCCGATTTGTTATGAAGGGAAGATCAGAGGATCTTATGGGGGATAAGGACGTTCAGGAATTCTATATGGGTATGAGGTCAGAAGAGTCTGCAAAGGGTTATCAACGCTGGAAGAGAAAGAAGAGGTGGAGATAATGACTCCCAAGACCACTCCGCAGATCTTTAAGCAGACCGTAGAGAAATATGGGGATCGGGTGGCCATGCGGAAAAAAAAACATGGCCTTTGGCATGACATCTCCTGGAATGAATATTACAGACTGGTCAAGTATATTGGCTCGGCCCTTGTATCCATGGGGCTTGAAAAGGGAGACGGCGTTTGCATTATTGGGGATAATTGTCCAGAATGGGTGATTATAGATATGGGGGTTCAATGTTCAGGTGGATTCGCCGTAGGGGTCTATTCCACGAATGCCTGTGAGCAGGTTGAATATGTTGTTCAGAATTCTGAGTCTAAGTTTTTCTTTGCGGAAAATGAAGAACAGCTAGATAAGTGGCTCCATTTCAGGGATAATGTTGTCTGTCTGAAGAAAGTGATCGTTTGGGACATGGAGGGGCTGCGGCATTTTGAGGATCCCATGGTCATGAGCTACGACGATGTCCTGGATTTAGGCCGTGAGGTAACGGAGAGGGAAGCAGGTCTATTTGAAAGCCGACTAGCCGAGATCACACCCGAAGATCTCTCTGTCCTGGTCTATACCTCCGGCACGACGGGCCCCCCAAAGGGTGCCATGCTGACCCACAGGAATGTAACCTGGATGGGAAAGGCCATCACAGCAGAAAACCCTTTGTATGACACGGACGAAGTCATGTCCTTTTTGCCCCTGTGTCATGTCTTTGAACGTCTTTTTTCGGTTTTCGCGCATATTACCCATGGATACACGGTCAACTTTATAGAGAGCCTTGACACGGTGACGGATAATATGAGCGAGATATCCCCGACAGTGGGATATGCCGTCCCCCGTGTCTGGGAAAAATATCTTTCTGCAGTGTATATTAAGATGTCGGACGCCACCTGGTTTAAGAGGCTTGTTTATGCCACGGCCCTCAGGGCGGGGAAGATGCGGGCCAGTCTGAAAATGGACTTCAGACCGGTCCCTTTGTACCTGGAGCTGCTTTATCAGCTCGCTCACCTTGCGGTATTCAGAAAACTTAAAGAAAGACTGGGCTTTGACCGATTGAGGGTGGCATATTCGGGTGCGGCCCCGATTTCTCCCGACGTCCTGCATTATTTCCAGTCCATCGGTGTCAATTTGATAGAGGGTTATGGTCAGACAGAAGGTACTGGGGTGACATGTGTCTCCAAGATGGACAAGGTGAAGTTTGGGACTGTAGGACCTCCTCTCCCTGGTGTGGAGGTGAAGATAGCAGAAGATGGGGAGATCTTGGTAAGATCCCCAGGTGTGTTTAAGGGATATTATAAGAACCCTGAGGCCACTGAGGGGACCTTGTGCGACGGGTGGCTATATTCCGGTGATGTGGGAGAGATGGACGAGGACGGATATGTAAAGATCACTGACCGTAAGAAGGATATAATTGTCACTGCAGGGGGGAAAAACATCACGCCTCAATATATCGAAAATAAGTTGAAGTTTAGTCCATATATAAATGATGCGGTGGTTATTGGGGATAAGAGAAAGTTTATCTCCTCTCTGATTATGATCGATGAGGACAACGTGGCAAAATACGCGCAGGACAACAAGATTCAATTTTCCACTTATAGAGACATGACCCAAAACCCTTCAATCATAGGCCTGATTCAGGCTGAGGTAGATAAGGTAAATGCCACTCTCTCCCGTGTGGAACAGGTGAAAAAATTTACCATCTTTCCCAAGAAACTCTATGAAGAAGATGGAGAGGTGACCCCAACAATGAAGGTGAAGAGGAAATATGTGAATGAGGCCTTTGGTGACCTAATTGAGGCCATGTATAGGTAAGTATTTTAAATAGGAGGGCAAGAAAATGATTACTAAGGGAAAATGGCCATTCAGTAAATGGTACCCAAAACCGGGTTTGATTTCGATTGTCTTGATTTTTATGCTTATAGGTTGTGCCACCGCTCCCAAGCCGTTTGATCCCAAGGTCAAGGGGCCTCAAATGATTGTTGAACCCGATAGTGTCCGCCTTGGAGTTGTTACACTTCTGAAAGATACCCACATCGTGTTCAGGGGCAAGGGGTTTCAGCCTGATGATTCAGTATTTATTAAACTCTTGGGTGTCAAAAAAGAGCATGAGATCGTGGATGTCCCTATTGCCGACGGTGAGGTGGATAAAAACGGATACTTCACCGCAGAGGTTGATCCAAAGGTTCCATTGGTCAAGGTCTCTGAATTCCTTAGGGCCAAGCTTGGCGAGAATGAAAAGAAGGAGACCATTATTGTTATTAATCAACCGCCAATACCAGTAGGAGAATACACGGCCAGGGCGGTAAGTATGGACTCCGATAGGCATGCGGAGTGCAAACTGGTCATCCAGGCCCCATCATTTGGAGATAACTTCAAGGACTGGCTAGGGGGAGTCCTGGGAAAAATCGTAAAGGAGTAACACCTCAATTGAGCGAAGACGCTCAATTGATAGTTGCCCGTTGCCCGTTGTCAGTTGGCAGGAAACGGAATTAATCAGATTTTTGCAACACTGAATCCTGGCCCCTGATAGCTCCCTAATTGAGTATCGGCTCAATTAGGATGACATCCCTCTTTTATACAAAGGCGATGACAAAACTCTCTAAATCCTCTTTTTCTCTTAATCGTTTAGGCATCCTGATTGTACTGTCCGTCTCAATGCTGGCGGTGAGTTCCCCATCCCGGGGTCGCGAAGACCTTTCTTTGTTAAAAAAGATTATTATCTCCTACAACCTTGATTTACAGAAGGAGGGCATCTCAGATGATGCCTATCGCGGGGAAGAAGGTATCCTGATGATCAGTCCGGAGGTTGGTCGCTCCATGGGGCTTAAAGTGCTTATTGATCAGGATTACATGGAGGCCGTTAAATTATTCAAGAAGGCTGACAGCCTGCTTGAGCAGGCGATCGATGCAATGGAGAGCCAAAAAAAGGGTATGACCACAGGGGAACATGCAGAAAAGGTGGCCGAACTGGCTGTTAGCTATAACAAGGCCCTGAGATCTGCCAAGAAACATATGCTGGAGTATAGGGCAAGATTATCTCCTGATTTGGATAACAGGCTAGATCATGACATTTGTATGGGATTATTGGAGAAGTTGTTGGGTGAGGGCATGGAGACGGCCTCCTATAATTTAAGAGATGCCTTGGCGTACTTTTACAACAGATGTCAGGGTGAGGAAGATGACTCTCCCCCATTGAATCCGCTGAATGTAAGGTTCGTTAATCACGTCTTCAGGGAATTCGTAAGTAATGCCCCCAAGGAATCTCAGGAGATGTTCGACCTCGATAGATATAATTCGGACAGGAGAGGAAAAGTTGACTCTGAGTGGAAACGTATAGTGGGGAAGCCGGGTTCTCGTTATGTGCCGCTTCTGGCGCAGGTTATTAAAAATCATGAAAATTCGGGATATTTCGTAGACCCTCTGTTGTTTCTTGCCCTGATAAGACAAGAGTCCACTTTTGATCCCCGTCGTGTATCCGATGTGGGGGCGGCAGGGCTCACCCAGATAATGCCGAGGACCGCAAAAGATCTCGGTATGAAAAATATTTTTATGCCCGGGTATTTTGATGAGGCTCAATCCCTCATGAAATGTGAGAGGAGATCAAGGCGTAAGGCGATAGCGATAATAAAGAAAATTACAGCAGAAAGTGCACGTAGCTCTGCCCAACAGGCATGGCTATTGATGCAGAAGTCTTTGGACTGTGGCCGGAAATGGAACCGGTTGTATTACAAGTATAAAGAGGAGCTATTGAGGAGAGGAGATGATGATCGTTTAGAACCGAGCAAGGCGATTAGGCAGGGCTTCAAGTATTTCGCCTCTATGATGAAGCTTGAGAATGGAGATATTAGTCTGGCCCTGGCCTCCTATAATGCTGGTCACGGAAGGGTTAGGCAATATAAGGGAATCCCTCCATACCCCGAGACGATCTCCTTTCGAAACAGGGTCCTGAAATTTTACAGAGACTATTTGGCTAGAATCAAAAGGTAGGGTGTAACGCAAAGCTTAGGGTGTTTTGAAACGCGCTATGATTATCAATCGAAGATGTAGTGCATTTAGATAGGACGGAGTAATCTTTAAATTGTCGCCTCTCACGACAATTTAAAAGAACAAATTTCTCGGCGTGCTCAGCGCCTCGCGGTTAAATTTGCAACCTTGCAAAAACCGTTTTTGCAAGATTGATTTAAAGGAGATAGTCTATGAACTCAGGCGTACTGCAAAAGACTGATTTTAAAGATCTGAGGCTCGTAAAAAGGGGCAAGGTCAGGGATGTGTATGAGATTTGGGATCAGTTGCTTATAGTGGCGAGCGATCGTATTTCTGCGTTTGACGTGGTCATGGATGATCCCATTCCGGATAAGGGGATGATCCTTACAGGCATTTCTGTCTTCTGGTTCAGGCAACTTGAATCCATTGTGGAAAATCATCTCATTGCCACCAATTCTGCCGAGTTCCCGGATGTTTGTCTGCCATATATTGAGGATCTTAGGGACCGGAGTATCTTGGTGAAGAAAGCGAGGCCCCTCCCGGTTGAATGTATCGTAAGGGGGTATCTATCTGGCTCAGGCTGGCAGGAATACCAGGCAAATGGGAGCGTGTGTGGCATCCCGGTTCCAGAAGGTCTTCGTGAGTCAGAGGGCCTGCCAGAACCAATTTTCACTCCATCTACCAAGGCGGCAGATGGCACGCATGATGAAAACATCGTCTTTGAAAAGGTAGTTGAGCTTATCGGGGAAAAAAATGCAAACGAGATTAGGCGAATTAGCCTGGAGATCTATGAATTTGGCAGGTACCTGGCCGCGGAGAGAGGGATTATTGTGGCTGACACGAAGTTTGAGTTTGGTATCTATGAGGACCGGCTGATCTTGATTGATGAAGTGCTGACGCCGGATTCGTCCAGATTCTGGCCCATGGATGAATATTACCCCGGCGGTCCTCAAAAAAGTTTTGATAAACAGTTTTTGAGGGACTATCTTATGGAGATTAAGTGGGGAAAAAGGCCCCCGCCACCGAAATTGCCTCCAGAGATTATTCAGAAGACCAGAGAGAAGTATATGGAGGCCCTTCAGAGGTTGACTGGACACACCATACGTTAACTTTTTTTGGTTCATTCTACTGAAAAGCATACTTCTATTTGCAAAAAGGCCCCAAAACCTCCCATAATCTTCAAGCGCCAAGGCCATGAGGCCGTGGGCATCTATATTTATTCGAAAAGCTGAGCCGGTACGATGTGCCTCAATTTTCCAAGAGACGCATCGAAATGAGCGTGAAAAACTTGCTATGTCATACCTTGACAAAACTTTTCCTGATGCTTAATGTTTCCCATAGTATTTTAAAGAAGAATGATGATTTAATCTGGACTGGAGTAAGGTGTGGTCAAGGTTGATGTGATTAAGAACCGAGTAATAGAGGAAAAGGATCTAGAAAATTCTGAGGCAGAATTGAAAGGACAGCCGGAAGAGGGTGCGCTGAAGAAGGATGAGGAAAAAGGTGAGATCCCCCCGGAAGAGATGACAGGATCTGAATTGCTCGATAAGATTAAAGAGGTTCAGGCGTTGGCAGATAAGAACTTTGATCTTTACGTGCGATCCCAGGCGGAGATTGATAATTTGAAGAAGAGGTTCCGGAAAGAAAAGGGTGATCTCGCAAAATTTTCCAATGAATCCCTGATAAAACAATTGCTCCCTGTCCTGGATAGTCTTGAAAACGCAATTTTGCACTCTCAGGATGAAAACGCACTTCATGCCCTCAGAGAGGGTGTAGATCTAACGCTGAAAGGTTTGAAGAATACGTTAGAGAGAGAAGGGGTCGAAGAGATCAATGCGGTGGGCGAGCCCTTTGACCCTAATTTTCACCAGGCCATGAGCGAGCAAGAGGATGATTCCGTGAAACCCGGGATGGTTCTGAAGGAGCTTCAGAAGGGCTATATGCTCAATCAGAGGCTAATCCGGCCTGCCATGGTGATTGTAAGCAAAGGCCTTGCTCAGTAGAATTGAGACTTGCGTCTTTAGACAAAAGATTGAAAAAACGTAAGCGGTTAGCTCTTTGAGACAATGATTAGTGGGGCGCACGCCCCTGCATGACTTGTTTTCAAAGGGCTGAAGTGTTACGAAGGAATTCAATTAAAGTGAGAGTTAGAGTGTGGAGGAGGCAGAGAAATGGGGAAAATAATAGGGATTGATCTTGGGACAACTAATTCATGTGTTGCCGTGATGGAGAGTGGTGATCCTGTTGTGATTGCCAATAAAGAGGGGAGTAGGACAACGCCTTCAATGGTAGCCTTTACAGATAGCGGGGAGAGATTGGTTGGACAGACTGCAAAGAGGCAGGCGGTAACCAATCCTGAGAACACGATTTTTGCGGTCAAAAGGCTCATTGGAAGGAAATATGAATCTGCTGAGGTGCAAAGAGATAAAAAGACACTTCCTTACAAAATCAGTAAGGCATCCAACGGTGACTGCAATCTCTCTGTTAGAGGCAAGGAATATAGTCCGGCGGAAATATCCGCCATGATACTTCAGAAGATGAAAGAAACAGCAGAAGACTACCTCGGTGAGAAGGTTACAGAGGCAGTAATTACTGTACCCGCATATTTTAATGACAGCCAGAGGCAGGCCACCAAAGATGCCGGACGGATTGCCGGTTTGAAGGTGGAAAGAATCATAAACGAGCCTACAGCGGCATCTCTGTCCTTTGGACTGGACAAAAAGGGAGATCGAAAGATTGCGATTTTTGATTTAGGCGGAGGTACGTTCGATATATCTATCCTTGAGATAGGTGAAGGTGTGTTTGAGGTAAAGTCGACCAACGGTGATACCCATTTGGGAGGGGAAGATTTTGATCTCCGGATAATAGATTACCTGGCAGATGAATTCAGGAAAGACCAGGGTATAGACCTTCGCAATGACAAGATGGCGCTTCAGAGACTAAAAGAAGGGGCAGAAAAGGCCAAGATAGAACTTTCCGGGTCCATGGAGACGGATATCAATCTCCCATTTATCACGGCTGATGCCAGTGGGCCCAAACACCTTAATATAAAATTAACACGCTCCAGGATGGAGGCAATTGTCGATGATTTGATCGAAAAGGTAGTGGGTCCATGTAATACGGCATTGAAAGACGCGGGCCTAAGGGCGAATGAGGTTGATGAGGTGATTCTGGTGGGAGGGATGACCAGGATGCCCAAGGTTCAGGAAAAAGTTAAACAAATCTTTGGGAAAGAGCCGAGTAAAGGTGTTAATCCTGATGAAGTGGTTGCCGTGGGCGCTGCCATTCAGGGCGGGGTCCTGAAAGGGGATGTTAAGGATGTTCTTCTATTGGATGTGACGCCGCTTTCCCTGGGTATCGAAACACTTGGCGGAGTGTTTACAAAACTGATTGAAAAAAACACCACTATTCCCACCAAGAAGAGTCAAATTTTTTCTACAGCCGCCGACAGCCAACCGGCTGTTGAGATTCACGTGCTCCAGGGAGAGCGTGAAATGGCGTCTAATAATAAGACCCTCGGCAGGTTTCAACTGGTTGGTATCCCTCCGGCGCCCAGAGGAATCCCACAGATAGAGGTGACATTCGATATTGACGCCAATGGGATCGTGCATGTGTCCGCAAAGGACATGGGTACTGGTAAGGAACAGTCCATTGAGATTACTGCTTCGAGTGGTTTGAGTGAAGAGGAGATCAAAGGGCTCATAAATGATGCGGAGATACATGCCGAGGAAGACAAGAAGAAGCGTGAACTGATAGACGCGCGTAACATGGCCGATTCCCTTGTCTATACTACTGAGAAATCTATCAAAGAGGCCGGCGACAAAGTGGATGATAGCACAAAGTCCAATATCAACCAGGCCATAGAGAGGTTGAAAAAGGCCATGGAGGGAGATAATATAGAAGAGATTAAACGCCTTAGCGAAGAGCTGACACATGTATCGCATAAGATGGCGGAGAGCATGTATGCGCAGGCCAGCCAACAGCAGGAGCAGGCACAGGCAGAGGGCGCGGCTGGCGCTGGCGCTACGGGCGGGTCCTCAAAGGATGAAGACGTGGTAGATGCCGATTTCGAGGAAGTTCAGAAGTGATTTTTGGCCAAATGCGCTGGCATAAGGCTATCCCTGCCTTGACGGTGGGTATAGCCTTTTTTTTGATGGGCTGCCACCCGAGGGTACCCTCAAAGGGGGAGGTAAGGGTGGAGGAGTCGGCCTTATCCCTCCAGCGGATGGGAGAGGCATATCTCAGGATCGGAAAATACGAGAAGGCCCTCGGATTCTTCGAAAGAATCCCTGAGAGGTATTCAAACTACTCGGAATTGTCCTATGTGCGTTATGAGATTGTAAGGGCCCTTTATCTTTTGAAAGAATATGACCGCTCAAAGGGCGAGGCCCTCAAATGGCTTGAGAGATATCCGAGAGACACCCTGAGGTCGGACGTCATGGACATCATTGGGAGAGATTTTGAGGCCTTGGATGATAATCCCAGGGCCTTTGTCTGGTGGGTCAAGGCAAAAGAGGAATGCCGCGAGGGTTCACAAAGGCAGGCGGAGATCACTAAAAGACTAGAAGCGCTGGCAGAGGAAATAGATATATCCGAAATTGAGCGGCTTGAAACGTCTGATCTTGAGGGCAATTACGCGCCACAGGTATACTATACGATGGCCACTATTTTTTTGGGGCGCAATGAACCGGAAAGGGCCGAAAAAGCAGCAATGCTTCTGCTCCAATCTACCTCAGACGGGTCGTGGGTCTCGTTGGGAGAGGGGCTCCTAAAAAAGATCAAGGAGGAAATATCGGTCGGAAAAGGGGTCATTGGTTGTCTGTTACCCCTGAGCGGGCCATTTGCCATTTACGGCGAGGAGGTCTTGAACGGAATCCAATTAGGCGCGGGGGTCTTCGGTGAACGGGGACAGGGCCCAAATCTGGAGCTGGTTATCAGAGATACCAAAGGAGATCCGGACACCGCCCTATCCGGTCTTGAGGATTTGGTCGATAATGCAAACGTGTCGGCCATAATAGGGCCTCTCTCGAGCAGGACGGCCGTGCCGGTTGCCAAGAAGGCACAGGAGCTGGGCGTCCCCATAATTGCCATTACACAAAAAAAAGGGGTCACGGAACAGGGGGATATGGTGTTTCGTAACTTCTTGATGCCCTCTCAAGAAGTGAATAGGCTTGTTGATACCACAATATCCCGATTTGGTATTAAGCGATTTTGTATCCTATATCCTGACAACTCATATGGTCGCTTTTTTATGAACCTGTTCTGGGACAGGGTAGAGGAAATGGGGGGTATGGTGACCTGTGTCGAGTCATATCGGCCGGATCAGACTGATTTTGCTGATCAGATAAATAAGGCCGTCGGTCTTTATTACCGTAGACCTGATTCATTGGTGAAAAAGCTCGAGGAGATGAGGACCCCGGAGGAAGAGGAAGATGAACTCGAACCAGATAAACCGGAACCCATCATAGATTTTGATGCCATTTTTTTACCCGACAACTTCCAAAGGGTGGCCATGATCGCGCCGCAATTGGTGTATCATGACGTCCTATATGTCCAACTCATGGGGACAAGCCTCTGGCAGTCTCCCCAACTGATAAAGTTGGCAGGAGATTATGTCCAGAGTGCAATGTTCCCTTCCGGTTTTTTTAGGGGGGCTTCGGGGCCCGGTGTTAGATCCTTTGTAGAGGACTACAGAAAAAACTTTGATTCCTACCCAGGGGTATTGGCTGCGAATGGTTATGATACGGTGAGGGTTTTGAGTAGGGTAATCTCAAGAGGGAAAGTGCGCACGAGAAAGGACGTCCAGAAGGCCCTCCTTGAGTGTCATGATTTTATAGGCGTGACAGGTAAGATTTCATTTGATGAAAACGGAGAGGTTCAAAAGGAACCTCTCTTGTTGACCATTTCAAGGAATAAGATCACGTTATTTCAATAACCTAGTATCTTTCCAGGCTAATCGGTCGACGTCTCAGCCTCGATCTCCTTCTCGTCCGCCTTTCTCTTTTTTTGCGCAATCTTTGCAACAATAATTCCCAGCTCAAACAGTAATATCAGTGGAATGGCCATCATGCACTGGGTGATGACGTCCGGAGGAGTCAGTATGGCCCCTATGACGAAGGTCAATAGTATGGCATACCTGCGTTTTTGTTTCAGAAAATCGGCTGTTACGAGACCTATCCTCGCCAGAAAGAAGATAATGACCGGGAGTTCAAATACAATACCAAAGGCAAAAAGCAGTTTTATGGAGAAGGAAAAGTACTGCTTGACCGACGGGAGGGCCTTGACATATTCATTTGAGAATCCAATAAAAAATTTGAACCCAAAGGGAAAAACGATAAAGTAGCCGAAGAGAGATCCACCTATAAAGAGAATAGTGGAAGAAACCACAAATGGTATCACATATCTTTTCTCATTCTGATAAAGTCCAGGGGCGATAAACATCCATAACTCATAGAATATCATTGGCAGGGCAAGGAGCACCCCTGCAATGAAGGCCACCTTGAGATAGGTAATAAACATCTCCGGCAGGTTGGTGAAAATGAGTTTGTCCCCTTCAGGTAAGGCCGACCTCAGGGGCAGAATCAATAATTGGAAGATCCTTTCTGAGAAGACATATGAAATGACAAATCCTATTCCAATGGCTATCGCACATGCGATAAGCCTCTTTCGCAATTCCTCCAGATGGCTCAGAAAGGGTTGCTTTTCGTCACTATTCATCCTTGGCCTTCTCCCCTAGGTCTCCGTTGGGGAGGCCATGGTGGTGTTGCTTGACTTTATCTCTGTCACTTTGGAGCTCACGACCTGTTTCTAGACGGTTTTTGTCCATCTTCTTTGGCTCATCATATGTTGTCTCTCCATTTCCAGGGCCTTTTTGAGGCTCAAGATCGAGTGGTTCATCCAGCGCCTTTATGGAGTCTGCCAGATCGTCTTTTGCCTCCTTCAATTCGTCATCCAGGTGCAAGCTGTCCTTGATCTCTTGGCTGGCCTTTTTGAATTCGGCCATGCCTTTGCCAAGGGCCTTTGCCAATTCAGGGAGTTTACTAGGGCCTATGACGATCAAGGCAATAACCAAAATAATGATCAATTCAGGCATGCCAATGCCAAACATTATTTTTTCCTCCTCAGTGAAGCTTGGTTCTTCCGGTCTTTGGGCTACAGTTTCATCATCAAGGCCGTCTCATCGCAGTCAGGGAACTTTGGGCACTTCAAACAATCGGACCAGATCTTGTGCGGAAGAACCAATTTTTCCACTTCTTTAAATCCGAATTTGATAAAAAATTCTGGAATGTAGGTAAGGGTGAAGACCCTCTTCAGTCCTAAGGCCCGGGCCTCTTCAAGACACGCATCTACAAGACGGGAGCCAAATCCCTTACCATGTTGGTCTTCAGAAATGGCCAGGGACTTGATTTCGCACAAGTCGTCCCAGCAGATACCTAGTCCGGCCACACCATAGATCACATTTCTATGACCGTCCTGGTCCACCACGAAATAATCCCTTAGATGATCGTAGAGTTCACTCAAAGATCTGGGCAATAGGAGTCCCTGATCTGCATAGTGGTTTAGAATCTTGTGGATGACCTTGATATCGTTAGTGATGGCTTTTCTTACGGACACAGGGATCTTTTCCTATTCTTCAAGGGTTACAACATAACCCTTCAGCCCTTCACGCTGGGCCAATGACTTCTCAAGACTCAATGCATCCTCTTTTGTCTTGAATTTGCCACATCTCACCCGGTAGTAAGTGCCTTCACCTATGTCAACCTTAGAAATATAGGCGGGATAACCATGGTCATTTAATCGTTTGACCAGGCTTTCGGCCTTTTCCTTGCGCTCCAGAGAGGCCAATTGTAGAGTGAAATTAGCGCCAGATTTGGGCACCGCGACCTTATTGCTCGTCTTTTGGTGGGCTATCTTTTTCTCGGGGCCCAGCCCGCTTTTTGTGGCAACTTTGTCACCTGTCTCCGCGAGCTTATCGTAGAAATCGAATTTTTTGACAGTGTCCGATTTTTTCTTGAAGCCTGGACTAATGGGATTTTTCCTGGAGACCCTATCGTGGAACCCGGGGAGCTGTTTTTCGCGCTTTGTAAGAGATTGAATTCCTTCGGGCAAGAATCCCCGTCCCACAAGAATTCCCAAGATAAATATCCAGCCCATGAGGACAAAGATTCCCATGCTCCAAAGAAACAGCGATAGGAGCGAAAAATCCATACGATATTTTTTCTTTTTCCTGGTTTTTGTGCTTTCTGTACCCATAGCTTCCTCGATTAGTTACATCCTTTCCGGGGAGCTGATCCCAAGAAGGTTCAACCCATTGGCTATGACAATTCTTACGGCCGCTGCAAGAAAGAGTCTCGCCTGGCTCAGGGCCTTGTCGTGCGTGACAATTCGATGCCCTGGCACCTTTGTGCCCAGATTGAAATATTTATGGAACAGGGCTGCCAGATCTGTCAGGTAATAGGTTAAACGATGGGGCTCCAGGCTTGCGCAGATATCTTCCAACAGCGAAGTAAACTCCGCCATAAGCCGGATTAGCGCCATCTCCTCCTCTAATTCAAGTCGGTTCAGGAGCCCGTTTGGATGATCCGGCATGGAGATGCCCTCTGTGGCGGCCTTTCTGAATATGCTGCATATCCTGGCATGTGCATACTGGACGTAATAGACGGGATTGTCGCTATCCTGTTTTTTTACCATATCCATATCAAAATCCAGCGTGGAATCATGGTGCTTGGTCAGAAAGACAAACCGTACGGCATCAACTCCTACCTCATCCATCAATTCCTGAAGTGTAACATAAAAACCCGCTCTTTTCGACATCTTGATCTCCTGACCGCCTTTCCAGAGCTTGACCAATTGAATCAGCATGATGGACAGCCAGTTTTCAGGGATACCATGTGCCAGGAGTGCCGCCTTCATCCGGGGGACATAGCCATGGTGGTCCGCCCCCCATATATTGATGGCCTTTTCAAAGCCCCTTCGCCTTTTCTCCAGATGGTATGAGATATCAGATGCAAAGTATGTAAACTGCCCGTCTTTCTTACGAATAACGCGGTCCTTATCATCTCCGAAATCTGATGTCTTGATCCATAGGGCGCCGTCCCCATCGTAGAGCTGTCCCCTCTGACGCACCATCTCAAGGGTATTCTGTAAGAGGCCTGAATCATAGAGGTCATTTTCGTTATACCATACATCAAAGGAGACCTTGAACCGTGCAAGGTCCTGCTTGATTTCATCAAGCATTAATTCTTTGCCCCTTTTGGTGCACAATTCGATTATGTCTTCTTGAGACATGTCTTTGAAATCATTTTCCCGGGAGATTTTTTTGGCCAGGGACAAGATATAATCCCCGTGATAACCGTTTTCCGGGAATGGATAGTCGGAGTCATTTATCTGTTTCCAGCGACTAAAGACAGATTCACCTAGGAGCTTCATCTGTTGCCCTGCGTCATTGATATAAAACTCGCGGGTCACCTCATATCCGCAAAAGGAGAGGGTCCTGCAGAGTGTGTCCCCTAGCGCGGCTCCTCGCCCATGTCCGAGATGAAGAGGGCCGGTGGGGTTTGCGCTTACAAATTCCACCAGAACTTTTTGGGCATTCCCGACCATATTCCGGCCATAATTTTCCTTAAGGGCGACAATATTGGATAGGACATTATGCCATGCCTCCGGTCTTATTCTGAAGTTGATAAAGCCCGGGCCTGCTGTTTCCGCCTTCTCGAGAAGGCCTTCATCGTCTTTGAGGTGTTCCACTATGACCTTGGCAATATCCAACGGACGTCGTCCCTGGCTTGAAGCGAGCGTCAAAGGTAGATTGGTGGCGTAATGGCCATGATCCGGATTGTTAGGGACTTCAATCACATAGTCTTGAAGCAGGGTGTGTTTTAGAAGGCCCCGTTCAAAACAATCGTCAATGCTGGCGTTGAGCACCGCATTGAGCTTCCCTTTCATGATAAATATTTCCTCGTATTTTGTTGTCCTATGGAACAGAGCACCTCATAGGATATAGTCCCTGCCCATTTGGCCAAGTCATCGGCCGTGATGGTTTCATCCCCTTGTGGACCCAAAAAGACCACTTCGTCTCCCGAACTCACGCCCTTAATCCCGGTAATATCGCAGATAGTCAGATTCATACATATCGTTCCCACAATCGGTGCCTTTTTCCCCCTTATTAGTACTTTTCCTGCATTAGACATGCTATGAGGTAGGCCTTCTGCGTAACCGGCCGAAAGGATCGCGATACGCCGTGGACCCTCTGTGTAGTAAGTCCTTCCATAGCTTACAGGGGTCTGGTCAGGTAGGTCTCTGGTTTGCAAGACCCTGCCCTTGAAATGCATAACAGGCCTTAAAGCAACAGGGCTTAGGAATGCAGGTGAAGGGAGACCGCCATAAAGCATAATTCCCGGCCTCACCATTTCAAGATGAGTTGTCTTGTGGGACATAATTCCGGCGCTATTTGCCAGGCTGTTCAGTCGCAAGTTCAGTCCCAGGGAGCGCCCTAGTTCCACGGCCTTCTCAAAACGCCTTGCCTGAAGATCGGTGAAATCGTGTGAGCTTTCATCGGCAGATGATAGATGGGAAATAAGCGCTTCCATGTCCAGGTTTTTCAGCCTCATTATTCTCTGGATAAAGGGACCTAACTCTCCACTGTGGATTCCTAACCTTCCCATGCCGGTATCGACCTTTAAGTGGACATGAGTTGTCTTGCCACGCCTTGCACTCTCTTGATCCAGGACCTCTGCCGATGTGTGATCAAATAGGACAGGAGTCAGGTCCTTTTCTACTGCTTGATCCGCCTCATCCCTGGTCTGGATGCCGCATAGGATCACAAGGGGTAACCGTACACCTTCTTCCCTTAGCTTAAGCGCCTCATGGAGATGGGCAACTGCGAGTGAGTCAATCCTTTGCTCTTCAAGCGTTTGTGACACGGGTAACAGTCCATGCCCATAGGCATCTGATTTTACGATGCCCATGATTTTGGTGTCCCGGCCTATCAGCATCCTTACCTGACGGAGATTATGAACCAGGGCAGAGAGATCAATCATCACATTGTTGTGCTTGTCGATCATTCTTTAGGGAAATCCTGAATACGAATTAACAAAAGCTATCTGATTTTTCTTTATAGATCAAGCACTATAATCGAAGTCCCAGGAATTAGGGCCTTCCCTATTTCGCATTTCCTGATAAGATAAAAAAGTGGATGTCAGGCGTTCAGGAAGTCCCGGAACGGTATCTCAGGGTCTTTGGTTTGTTGGCAATGGGCCTGGCATTGGGAATAGCGTATTTTTTTAGAGATTAAAATATTGACTTTAAATCAAACTTTCTTTAAATTATATGATTTATAACAGTTTGGGGCCTTTCAAAATAAGGCCATCTACGTTAGGCAAGCCACGCGGGGCGCCAAGAAAAGCTATTGCCATCCGTTGGGCATCTTTAAACAGCTTAAGTGTTCTAAAGTTAAATGTTCGAGTTAAAGGACTACGATTACGAGCTTCCGCCGGATTTGATTGCTCAGTTTCCAGCCCCCAAGAGGGACGATTCGCGGCTCCTTGTTGTTGATCGTCAAAGAAGGTCATTTTTTGAGAGGCATTTCTTTGATCTACCCACGTTAATGCGGCGTGGTGATCTGTTGGTTGTGAATGATACGAAGGTCGTTCCGGCGCGGCTATTTGGTAGAAAAGAGAGTGGAGGGCGTGTCGAGGTCGTGGTGCTGGAGCACCTGGATTCGGGCGAGAATGGCCCTTCAATGCGCCGATGTCTTGTAAGATCATCAAAACGGCCCAAGAAAGGGGGCCTATTGCTTTTTGATTTGGGTGT
This sequence comes from uncultured Desulfobacteraceae bacterium, assembly GCA_964473615.1. Classification (GTDB taxonomy): domain Bacteria; phylum Desulfobacterota; class DSM-4660; order Desulfatiglandales; family Desulfatiglandaceae; genus CAYYPQ01. The sequence continues at coordinate 112,448 of CAYYPQ010000003.1, read as the reverse complement.
ATTGGGAAGGGTGCAAGACGTCCTGGATGACGGTCTGGTTGATATCACATTCAGTGGCAATGGAGGCATTAACTCTTTACTTGAACAAAAGGGCTATATGCCGTTACCCCCTTATATCAAGCGAAGAGACGACAATCCATACTCACAGCTTGACAGGGAACGATACCAGACGATTTTTTCAGAAAGGAAGGGTGCCGTGGCGGCACCCACAGCCGGGCTGCATTTTACGCGGGAGTTGATCAAGGCCCTGAGGCACAGAGGGGTTTTAATAGTTCCATTGACGCTCCATGTTGGATACGGGACATTTCGGCCTGTTCGTACAAGAGATATTAGAAGACATGACATAGGCGAGGAGTACTACCGCATTGACCCACAGACCGCAGAGGCAATTGGTCGGACAAGAAGAAAAGGCATGCGTGTAGTCGCTGTGGGTACCACTGTTGTCAGGGCCTTAGAGACGGCCGTTGGCCCGGATGGTTCTATCCCTCCGGGAGAAGGCACGACTAATCTTGTAGTAACGCCTGGGTTCTCTTTTAGGGCAGTGGATGCTATAATAACCAACTTCCATTTGCCAAAAAGCTCGCTGCTCTTTCTGGTATCTGCTTTTGCAGGCCTTGACGTGATAAAAGATGCCTATAGGTTGGCCATTGATAGGCGATTCAAGTTTTACAGTTATGGCGATGCCATGCTGCTTTTGTAATAGCGTTTGCTTGACATTTGTTGATCAGCCCATTTCCTGCCAACTGGCAACTGACAACCGGCAACGATCAATTGGGCGTTTTCGCTCAATTGGGGTGTTAATTGAAATTCAGGGTTATCGATAGGTCTTCGGAATGTAGGGCCAGGGCAGGACAGATCAGCACTCCCCATGGGATTATTGATACCCCTGTTTTTATGCCGGTAGGCACCCAGGGGAGTGTGAAGGCGGTATCGCCTGATGATCTGCGGGAAGCAGGGATCACGGTCATCTTGGCCAATACTTATCATCTCTATCTTAGGCCTGGCCACGAGGTGATAAAACGTTTTGGGGGCCTGCACAGATTTATAAACTGGCCCGGTCCAATTTTGACTGACAGTGGAGGATTTCAGGTCTATAGTCTTTCTCGTCTCAGGACCATATCTGATGAGGGCGTAATATTTCAATCTCATTTGGATGGGTCAAGGCATTTCATTGGTCCTGAAGAGGCCATGGACATTCAAATGGCCTTGGGTGCTGACATCATAATGACCTTTGATGAGTGTGCCCCTTACCCTGCTGATTACGACTATATCCTGAATTCCGTCAGACTGACAAGCTTGTGGGCCCGTAGATGCCTCGATTACAAGGCAGACAAAGGCCAGGCACTTTTTGGGATTATTCAGGGTGGGATGTATCTCGATCTAAGAGAGATGAGTGCCAGGGATCTTGTTGATATGAATTTTGATGGCTATGCCATGGGCGGGCTTTCGGTTGGGGAGGATCGGAAAACCAGGCTGGGGGTCATAACAGAGACAAGAGATTTTCTGCCCGATGAAAAACCCGTTTACCTGATGGGAGTAGGAACTCCTGAAGACCTGCTGGATGCCGTTATGCTTGGTGTGGATATGTTTGATTGCGTGATACCTAGCCGCAATGCCAGAAATGGCACCCTTTTCACCACCAGGGGCAAATTGACCATCAAGAATGCCCGGTATATGGATGATGAAACGCCCATTGACAAAGATTGCCGGTGCTATACATGCTCCAATTTTTCAAGGGCCTATTTGAGACATCTTTTTATGGCAAAAGAGCTCTTGGCATACCGGTTAAATACGATACACAATCTTCATTATTATTCTCATCTGATGGCAGAGATGAGGCAGGCTATCATAGAAGACAGGCTCAACGATTACAGGGATCACTTCCATGAGGGCCAGAGGAAGGGACTAGTTGAGTAGTTGAGCGATTAAAAGGGGGGGGTTATGAATTACTTGGTCTATGCTATGGGAGGCGGAGGTGGTGGCGGGCAAAGTAGTAGCTTTGGGGCCTTTATCCCGTTGATACTTATGTTCGGCATTTTTTATTTTTTGCTTATCCGACCTCAGCAAAAAAAGGCGAAGCAGCACAGAGACTTGCTTGGTGGCCTAAAAAAGGGAGATCGCGTGATCAGTTCTGGCGGCCTTCATGGATTGGTTACCGGCCTAACAGATGATGTCGTTACAATGGAGATTGCCCCCAAGGTAAGGGTCAAGGTCGCAAGGAACTCCATTGGCAGTATCGTTAGTAAGGGACAATAGCATATTGGTATCAGTCAGAAGTACTTTGTTATCCGTGTTTTCCTGAAGTGGACAACCTCGGAAAACTTGAAAAACTCACCAAATTTAACCAAGGAGCAGAAAGTGTCAAAAAGCTTGACTTGGCGTGGCTTACTTGCATTGTTCGTGGTCTTGATAGGACTTGTTTATCTTATGCCTTCAATCGCCACAACGCTCCCTCCATGGTGGTCGAAGATGCTGCCAAACGACAAGATTCATTTGGGCCTTGATCTTCAAGGCGGGATGCATCTCGTTCTGGAGGTAAAGGCAATAAAGGCCGTGGAAAGCAACTTGGACAGAGTTGCTGAGGAACTGAAGCACGATTTGCGTAAAAGCAAACTCAGATATCATGAGTTGAAACGCGAGGGTTCAGACCGAATTGTGGTTTCACTCTTGCGGGAGCAGGATGGAGAGCCTTTTCGAGACGTAGTGGAGTCCAATTATCCTGACTTTGAAGTGGAGTCCTTGCCTGCTACGGGAGATCAATCAGAGTTTAAACTGACTTTGCATCCCAAGGCAAAGAGCCGCATCATGAAGTTGGCGGTGGAGCAGGCACTTGAGACGATAAGGAATAGGATTGATCAGTTCGGGGTCAGCGAACCAGATATCCGGCCCCAAGGGCATGACCGGATCTTGGTCCAGTTGCCCGGTGTTAAGGACCCGAAAAGGGCCATAGATCTCATAGGTAAGACCGCCCTTTTGGAATTTAAGCTCGTTGATGAAGAAAACAGCGTTGACGATGCCTTAAAGGGAAATATGCCCCCAGGGGATGAAATTCTTTATCAGACCAAAATCGATCCAAAGACAGGCCGTCGCAACAAGGTACCCTTCCTGTTAAAGAAGAGGTCTCCCCTTACCGGAGGATCTTTGACTGATGCGAGGGTGCGGATCGACAGCAGATATAATGAACCCTATGTAGGTATTTCATTTGACTCCAAGGGCGCGAGACTCTTTGAGCGTATTACGGGAGAAAACATAAAGAAGAGACTTGCAATCGTTCTTGACAATAAGATCTATTCGGCCCCTGTCATCCAGGATAGGATATCCGGTGGGCGGGCACAGATTACGGGGCGTTTTGGTATGGATGAGGCACGAGATCTGGCTATTGTTCTTAGGGCCGGGGCCCTTCCCGCCCCGGTAAAGATCCTGGAAGAACGGACTGTTGGCCCTTCTCTAGGAAAAGATTCAATACGAAAAGGGTTCAAATCCATGCTCATTGGCGGAGTGCTGGTCATAGTCTTTATGGCAATCTATTATGGCCTATCTGGGGCCATTGCCGATTTGGCAGTCCTGCTAAATATCCTATTTATTATGTCGGGTCTTGCCTTTTTTGGCGCCACACTGACCCTTCCCGGGATTGCCGGTATGATACTTACGATTGGTATGTCAGTGGATGCCAACGTATTGATTTTTGAGCGCATACGTGAGGAACTGAGACTGGGCAAGACGCCGCGTGCCTCCATTGACGGGGGTTATGGGAAGGCCCTCGTAACTATTCTCGATGCCAATGTTACCACATTGATCGCCGCCTTGGTCCTGTTTCAGTTCGGGACAGGTCCGGTCAGGGGATTTGCGGTGACCCTTAGCATAGGAATCATTGCCAGCCTATTTACAGCAATTTTTTTGACCAGGATTGTCTTTGACTATCTCTATATTCAACGGAGAATGAAGAAGATTAGTATTTGATGATGCGCCAATGCCTTTTTCAAAGGCAGGTGCTAAGATGTCATGAACCGTTTTGCTTAGCCGGAAGTGGAGTGAATAAATGGAATTTATTAAACCGGGTATTAATATTGATTTCATAGGTAGACGCAAGGCCGCCTTCGTTTTTTCAAGCACCTTGATCATGCTGACAGTCCTCTTGCTCATCTGGCGGGGAGGGCCGAACTATGGCGTCGACTTTACAGGTGGAATATTGGTACAGGTCAAATTTGGCCAAAGCCATTCTCTTTCTGAGATAAGAGATGCATTAAGGCCTGTCCATCTCGAGGATAGCATTATTCAGGAGTTTGGTGAAAGAGGTCAGTTCGAGTACCTTATTCGGGTCAGGAAGGCAGATATCCAACCCGCCGGTTTAGGTGACCGGGTCAAACAATCCCTGGTTTCCGGCCTCGGGTCAAATGTTGAGATAAGGCGGGTAGAAATGGTTGGACCGAAGGTGGGCAAAGATTTGCGGCAAAAGGCACTATTTGCCATTTTTTACGCGATACTATTTATCGCAATCTATATATCCGGTCGATTTGAGCTTAAATGGATGATGAGCATCATAATGGCTCTTTCCTTGGCTTTTGTTGTTTATGTCACATCCAGCTTCGGCGTGCAGGTAACATGGCTTATCATAATTGCTCTACTTGTAACAATTGGCTTTTGCTGGTTTCTGAAATTGAGATACGCCCTGGGTGCAGTGGTTGCGCTAATTCACGATGTTACCATTACCGTTGGGGCCTTTGCATTGACAAACAGGGAGATCTCTCTTTCAATCATAGCTGCCTTCTTGACAATCGTTGGTTATTCATTGAACGATACCATTATCGTCTTTGACAGGATCAGGGAAAACCTGAAGCGTTTTAGGAGAAAACCGTTTGATGAAACCATGAACGGCAGTATTAATGAGACATTGAGTCGTACCATCCTTACTTCGGGTACGACCTTAATTGTTGTTTTGGCCCTTTTTATCCTCGGCGGTGGCGTGATTCATGATTTCGCCTTTGCCATGCTGGTTGGGATTGTTGTGGGAACATATTCATCTATCTTTGTGGCAAGCCCCATCCTCTTGATATGGGAAGGGAGGTCGGCCAAGAGGCCTAAAGTTGAGCCCCCTTCCAAAAAATAGTTCGCTTTCAAACTTGTTCCGCTATTACCCTTTTTGTCAGGGGCCAGGATTCAAGGATTGGCAGGTGATGTAAAGACAAAATTATATATCACTTATGCTGGTATTGTAAAAATCTGATTAATTCCGTTTCCTGCCAACTGACAACCTGGAACTATCAATTGAGTGTTTTCGCTCAATTGGGGTACTACTGATTGCAGAAAAAGCTAAAGATAAAGTTACCATTCCGTTGGCCAGCCTATTTGACGGCACTTGTAGCGATTGGGGCATTAGTGCTGGGGTGGTTGCTCTGGCACAGCATTCTTAGTCCCTCCCCAAGGGTCAATTTTGTTCTGATCTCCTCAAATAATGAGCAAAAAAAAATCTCTCCTGGTGAGAAATTCGCATTCAGACCCTACGATAGGGTGAAGATCGTCAAGATTTCCACAAATATTTTCCTTAATCAAGGAGTTCGGTTGGTGTCGAAAGACTTTGATGTGGGTGCCCTTCGATTTGATGAAATGGACCTTTCAGCGTTGCTGTCTCCAAAAGAGATCTTTGGTCGCAGAACGTTTCGGATTTGGATTAAATACTACAATAGAAATCTGGGGTATATGGACTGGGTCGTGCAACCTTCTGCAGAGGACTGGCTGGATAAGGCCGACAGGACCATCAACATTAAGCAGAGGCTGGCCGTTCTTGAAAATGCCGTTCATCTCTTGCCCGGGGATGCTCAAATCTGGCGGAGACTCTTAGAGGAATACAAGTCCCAGAAGAGATGGAAAAAGGCAGCAAACATGCTTGAAAAAATAGTCGGCAAGAGGCCGGATAAGGGTATATTAAATGAGCTTTTGGACGTATACGTTGCCATGAAAAGCAACGAAGGGGTCATCTCGGTATTAAAGAGGTTTGTTAAGCTTACCCCGGGTGACATAAAGACCAGGATCAAGCTGGCCGAGGCCCTGGAAGAGGGGGGAAAAGCAAAATCGGCTGCTGAAGAATATGAAACTGTCCTGAATGTGAAAGGCATCAGTTGGAAGGTTCGGCTTTCGATTTATAAACGCCTTGGCTATCTTTATGCAGAAATGGGAGAGAACAAAAAGGCCATCTCTTTTTATCTTAAGGCGGAGAAATCAGATAATAAGGATGCAAATATTTATTATAACCTATCCTATCTTTATGAGAAGACCCATAAAGATGAGAAGGCAGATTTTTATTTGGACAAGGCGGTGAGGTTGAGGTCAAATGATGTGGAAGGCAGGCTGAAGCTGGCTCGCCGGCTGATAAAAAGGGGAAAATCTAAAAAGGCCCAGGAGTATCTTTCGGATATTTTAAAAGAAAACCCAAATTCGCTTGAGGCAATGCTCCTGATGTCCCAGGCACTGGACAAAAAAGGTGAAGAAGAGAAGCTAAAAAAGATATATGAAAAGATCCTGTTACTAGACCCTAAAAATGAGACGGTGATATATAATTTAGGTAGCCTCGAATATGAAAGCGGGGACCTGAAGTCGAGTTTGGTGCATTTTAAGAGGTATTTGGAGTCACACCAGAAGGATGAGGAGATCCATAGGGTCATATTTGATATATGTAAGAAGTTGAAGGATCCTAAGGAGGCCTTCAAGCAGGCCCAGATTCTGGTTAAACTCAGGCCGAATGAGGCCGATGCCTACCAGTACATATTCGATTACTTAAATGATAAGGGCGATTACCAGGGTATCATACGTGTCATGAAGAAGGGATTGGAAATCAATCCCGATCAGAAGGATATCAGAAAATATCTGGTAACGGCCTACCTGAAGGCTGGTGATGAGAAGAAGGCCGTTGAAAAGATTGAGGAGGGGTTGAAGACCAGCCCGAAGGATATTGATCTGTTGCTGCTCCTGGCCAGGTACCAGGACAAACAAAAAAGAATTGAGGATGCACTGAAGGTATATAAGCGGATTATTGACATATCTCCTGATTGCGGAGAGGCTGAGGATGCCTATCTCAGGCTGAGGTTGAAGACAGTACTTAAAAAGGATGAAACAACAAAGTAAAAAGCCCTATTATCACGTTACGGCTGGATTGATTTGGAAGAACGGTAGGGTCCTGATTGCGCAGCGTCCCAAGGGAAGCCATCTTGAGGGCCTATGGGAGTTTCCAGGGGGAAAGCAGGAAGAAGGTGAGGACCTTGAGGCCTGCCTGGAGAGGGAGATAGAAGAGGAATTGGGCCTCAAGGTAAGGGTGGATAAAACCCTTTTGACCATCGATCATGAATATGATGAAAAAGTAATTTCCTTACATGTCTTCAGTTGTACGCCCCTGGCGGGCGAGGCGCGGGCCTTACGGGCCCAGCAAATCATATGGGTTGACCCTGGAGAACTTAGGGAATTTTCCTTTCCTCCGCCAGACATGAAGATCATCGAATTTTTGGCGGGTACAGGTGAAATGACGAGTGGAGGGGCGCATGTTTTATAAAAAGGATGAAAAGGGCTATAGGAAGGCCATTGAGGGCATACACCTCAAAACCCTTGTCCATGGCGAAAAGACGTTGCTCTGCGAGTTCAAGTTGAAAAAGGGGAGGGTGCTTCCCTCACATAGGCATCACCACGAACAGACCGGATATCTTATCGCCGGACGTATGACTCTGATGGTTGGGGATGAAAGACTTGAGGCGGAACCAGGGGATAGCTGGTGTATTCCTGGGAACGTAGAGCACTCGGCAGAGATTTTGGAGGATTCGGTTGCCATAGAGGTGTTTTCACCTGTCAGGGAGGACTACATTTGAAGGTCAAGACCCTACCCCGTTAGTTTCATTCAATTTTCATGGTTAGTGCATTGGGGTGATTTTTCCTATATTCGTTAAGAAGGGATAAGGTCCGGTCCAAAAGTTCTCTCGAATAAATTTTTCCAACAACACTGTCTCTTGCCTTTTTACCCATATCATCGAGAACGGCCTGTGTTTCCTTAAAATATACTATTGAAATACCTTGTTTCTTTAACAGGTCTATAGATTTTCTGTCTGCCCCTATGTTTGCCTTAGTCAGCTTATGAAAGTACTCTCTTGCTATTTCCTTTATCTTAAGCTGACTGTCAGGAGAAATTTCATTCCATCTTTTTTTTGTAACTACAACTGCTCCAATTGCATTGCCACCAGGAAGGCCGTTCATATATTTAAACCTGGTGTACCAACGAAATGCCACCGCACCAAAAGGAGTAATAGGTGCAGTATCTATAAGGCTCGATGATAGTGAAGTCAGGACGTCCATGGGAGAAAGGGGAATTGGCGAAATGCCCATAGCGTTATAGGCCGCAGTCATCATAGGATCATCACCCCATACCCAGACCTTTTGCTTTCTCAGTGCGTCAATTGAGGTGATGGGATCTTTTGAAAAGAAATACACAAAGCCGATATCATGCCATCCAAAGACCACATACCCAGCGTCATCAAAGTATTTCTCCATGGTGTCTTCCAGGTTTGCCCGGACGTAGGAGACCTCACTGCAATTCCTGAACACAAAAGGGATCTCTGTAACCCTTACCGGAGGAGCGATTCGACCCAGCGCAAAACCGGTAAAGATACCCCCATGCAATTGTCTTAACCTGATTTTTCGCAAGACCTCTCCGTCGTCTCCCTGCACCCCCCCGTAATAGATCTTGAAATCCACTTCATTATTTGTTTTCTCTCTAACCTGGGTACAAAATTGCTCTATAATTTTCATCATGACAGTATCTCGGGGTGCCAAAGTGGCTATTTTTATTATGACCCTGGCCTTTTTTTTTGCCTCGGAAGGAGTACACAAAAGGCCTGACGCCATAATCACAGCAAAAAAAGCAAATATAATTTTTTTCATTCTCCATGCCCCCTTTTTTTTGCTTTCAAATGCAATTTTTGAGATCTAATAACATTTATAGGCATTTTCTGAAAGCACTTTTATGTTCCTATTAGAAAAGCCATTTTCAGGTTTCCGTTCTGGAAGAAGCCTGGTATTGTACTGGCTGTGTCATAGAGTCTTTACGATCGTTAAAGCCCTTCATAATACCTCTAAATCCCAGGGGGTTACCTGTCTCATCCTTTATTAGTGTCAAGGAAGTCTCAACCGGTCTTCTGCCGCCATCTCTTCTTATAATCTCCCAAACAACACCCTTCTCAGGTTTTCCCGTGGTGTACACCTCGTTGAAGGTTTGGTAGGTCCTTTTCGCGTTATCCTTATCTTGAGCCAGGTATACTCGATTATTCATGCCAATCAGTTTATCTTTCGGATACCCAAGTATCCTGCACATTGAATCATTGAAAGAGATTAAGTTTCCTGCAAGGTCGGCCTCGAAGTATCCATCTTCAATATTCTCTAGAATGCTTTGATATTTCTTTATGCTCATTTGCAGCACCTCCTCGACTCTCTTGCCTTCAAACCTTTGCTTCTCCGCTTATTCAATCTCTTCTATCAATTAGTCATTCCTGGAATTGCTCGCCTCACCAAAACTGATTAAAGGAAGATCAGAAGGAGACCTTGATTTCGGCGTAGCCCGCGCTTTGCGACTCACGTACTGTTCCGAATAATGTCTTTTCAGGACCATCAAAAATTTCCCCGCCAACAATCAGTTTGAGCGAATCGGCGATGTCATAGGAAACCTTGGGACGCATATATATTTCTCTTGTCGTAAAGTTATATACGCTGACCAGCTCAAGTGATAGCGTCTCCTGCAGGAGTTTCCAATTGGCCCTTATGAATCCGGCATGCGACATCCTGTCTTGCTGGCCTTGTAACATACGATTCTCCAGTTCAACCTCATCAAGAATAAACTGCTGTAATTGCTCCGGCGGAATACCAGGAGGGATCCCCGAAGAGGATAGTCCTGGATCGACTATATCCTTCCAGTCAAACACATAGCGGCCAATATACTGGACAATTATCGACACGTTACCCCTTAGAAACTCGCTGTCGGCACCCATCACATAATAGAGATCGGGCATGGGAACTTCCTCCCTGTCCTCATAATGGGCAGGTCTGCGATATGCCATTTCCCCCCTAAGCCCGTAACCCTCCTTTATATTGGTTGCAAAATCAAACCCGACCACTGAGTGCCGGTAGGTGGTAAAGCCCACAGTGATGGGAGAGTCTGATAACAAGTTCGCTTCGCGGAACTCAATCCCCGGGTATGTTGAGTAGCCGTAAAGGTAGGAAACAGAGGCATCCAGCGAAGGGGCCTCGTAATGCAAACGGACCGCTTCAACCCCGCCAGAGAGCTTGGTCCCCGGATAATCAGAATTCGCCATCTGGACCAGGGGCGGAAGAGTAAAATCCGGGAAATGCGATTCTGCATAGGTCGGCATCCAAACCGTTTCAAGTCGAAAAGGAATGAAATTATAATAGGAGCGCACGCCGAAGTTTGCCTGGCGCCGGTCATCTTCATCCGGGGAACGCACTCGATAGTCATAGGGCGTCAGGTTGTTGGTTGGGTTTATGCTGTCGGCCCGGCCCCAGACAATGATCTGGCGGCCAAATCGTATATCGAACGGTCCGGTGTAGACATTTACGTATGCCTCACGAACGTCCGCATTATTCTCTTCTTCCACTGACTGGGTACCGTCACGGAACCGGATCTCGGCGTAGCCATCTCCTGAATCGCCTTTTCTGGCACGTAACTTAAGCGATGCCTCCCCATAGCTGGCCTTTGCCTCGGCATCACCTTGTCTTGCCTTGCTCCCCAACCACAGACCGGCACGAATATACCCGTTTATATCCAGGTTCGAGAGACCCAGTCTCCCTTTTAATTGCTCACTTCCCGCGGCAGTTCCACCACTCACTGCCTGCTCAAACAGACTCCCGGCAGATTCCTCTTCCATTCCCTGGCTATCAATAATTGACCCTTCACCCTTTCTTGCTCTTTCTTCTTGATCAGAGATGGGTATCTCAGTTGCCTGTTCCTTTAAAGGGACAATTGAAAGCGAACCTTTACGTATGACAAATGCGGACCTATTTTCCTGCATTTTGAATAGAGATGAGGCGCGATATGCTGCTTGCAGGTCCTTATAGTCACCTATCCGTACAGCGTACCATGTCCCTCTATCGTTCGCTGCTTTTTGGGAGACATATGCCTCGTAGCCTTTTGCCCTCAATTTGGCCATGAATTCATAGGCGTGGGTTTTGACCCTGAAGGCCGCTACTTGTACGGAATAAGGCAGTTTCTTTGACGGGGCCTCGTGACTTGATTTACTGGCCCAGTCTGAATTCGCTGCCTCTGGTTTTTGCGCAAACTTCTTGTTTTCCTCAGCATGTCCCGTTGATGTAAAAAGAAACGCGATGAGCACAATCAAGAAGATGTTTCCCAATCCCCTCCTCACTCTCTATTCCCTCCGTAAAAAGTATTAGCTCAATAAATAGGGGATAATCACCAGAGCATGAATAGGACAGGCCCGGCAGTGGGACCTTTTTGAGGCCAAAAACCAGAACTGACGTTCCGATATTGCGCCCTGTCATCACAATCATCGCGCGGCGATATGCGCTTAGAATTCTCTCACAACAAAGTCTATATTGTAACCACGCTACGAGCCTCAACCCACACTCTCTGACGACGCCCCCCTAATGCCCCAGGCAGGATAGAAGGCCGAAAAAAGGCCGCACTGCCGGCCTTGGCCTTTTACTACCATAGTTACCCTCAACTATTGAGCTCCTACATACCTACTCCCTTTCCAGGTAGCGCGTGGTGAAGTAGTCATCGGCAATTTGTAAACGAAGCTTTATAGCGTTTACCTTGACCTCTGATTTCCTCCCATCCTGTCTGTTCTCCATTAACATGTACATGGGACGATACCTGTGCTTCTTGGTGTCTATTTCCTTTACTTTTTCAGTGTTCAGTTCCTTGTGCAGCTCTCCGTCCAGGTCATAATAGATGGCCTTACGGATAGTATAGTCCTGTTTGCCGATGTAACTAATCCTCTTTGAGAATCCGTTCTCTTCGGCTATATCATCGGTCTTGGGAACGGACTCAATCACCCAGCAATTTACTCCTCCCACGATTTCCATTTTCAGGATCTTGTGATTGAAGTCTTCTACCGGAGGGGGGGTCATGTCCGCATAGGAAAATTCGCTTCCCATGAAGCTCTTGGCCTTTTCAGAGGACACGATGCGCCTGGTCTTCCGAAGCGCGGGCATGTAAAACCATATGTCGTCATCCTTTCGTTCGTAATCGTATGTCAACAGTCCGGTGCCTTTGACGTCGGCGGGTTCAATAAACCGTATCAGTCGCCTCTCTGTATCACCATTGCCATAGAGTTTGCTCACTATGGCCATCTTTCGGACCCTCTTGCTCCCCCTTGCGTTGTAAATTATCAAGGTGGTAACCTCTTCGGCCCCATCCAGCTTGGTAGCCCTGTGGTTCCTTGTCATGATTTGCTCGGGAGACAGATTGGCCTTGTCATTGTTGCCCTGTTTTGCATATGAAGTTTTCAGTGACAAACAGCAAACAGCCACAAAGAACATCATCAGGGCTGAGCAGACTTTTTTTCCAGGCTCTTTCATAATGGTAACCTCCTTTGGTTTGACCCTTTATATGTGATCACGCGACATCAGCGGGCCTTGGCCTTGAGACATCCTCTCGAGGAATGGTCTTATGCCCTTTCACGGCGGGTTTGTGAAAGGGCACTATATGATCGGTCGAGGTAGGTTTTATGGTGGGTCTGAATTCCAGGAACTTTGGCCTGAAGACAAGGCTTATCGCGGGCAGGAGCACCAGGGCGCCAACAAGACAGGCACTGATTGAAACCACAACCAAAAACCCGAAGAACTTGACCGGCAGGAAGGCGGATGCGAACAGTACCCCGAAGCCCACCACCACACTCAAGGCATTAAAGATAATACCCCTGCCGACGGTGGTAAGGGTTATAATGACAGCGGTGCGTGGGTCCTTGCCAGAGGCCTTCTCCTCTCGGTAACGCCAGAGGAAGTGGATCGTGTAGTCAACGCCTGCCCCAATCATTATGGCAGAGAGCATAGATGTAGCCACATCGAGGTTGATCCCGAGGTAGCCCATGAGCCCAAAAAGCAGGGCCATGGAGAGACTAAGGTTCAGGAACGCCATGAGACCTGCAATAGCGGATCGGAACAAGAGTGTCATCAGGATTGTGACCACCAAAAGAGAGGCAAAAAGGCTCAAAATCTGGCCGTTGACTATAATATTGACCATCCGGGTGAACATGACACCATGTCCACCCAGGATCGTGAATGGCGAGTTAGGATGTTTTTTTATATAGTCTTCGGTAAACTTGACAACCTTTGAGATCCCCTTCATGCCCGTGGTATTTATCCTGGCCATGATCTGGGCGTGTTTATAAGGAAAGTCAACCAGCTTGTCGAAGTCATCAGGATCGCCGCTCATTGAATAGAGAAGAAGGTACTGGGCGATTGCCTCCCTTGTATCCGGGATCCTATCGAATCTGGGGTCTCCGTCGTGCATGACCTTGTTCATTTTTCTGATCACCCGGGCGAGTGATGTTGTGGTTCCGACGTTCGATTGGGCCTCCAGGCTGCGCTCCAGGTCATCAATCTGCCGAAGTATAGCAGGGTCCTTAATGTCTCCCTCGGCGAGTATCGAAATTGAGGTGTTGCCCCCAAAATATTTGTTGACCATATTCGCAGATACGGCTACCGGTGCATCCGAGGGGTAGAAATTGACCAGGTTGGTTTCAACCTTCAGGAAATAGATTCCAGTGGAGACAGCGGCAACTGTAATAATCGTGCAGACAATAATTGATTTGGGCCTTTTTGAGACAAAACGTGACACAAAAAGCAGTAGGAGATCAAGGGCAGGGCGTTTGCCGGATTCCTTTTTCAAGTCAACGACAGGCCTGGCCTTGGGCAATATGGCTATCACCGCCGGGATGAAGGTAGTGCTTGCAAGGAAGGCATAGGCAATACCCACAGACGCCAGGACACCTAGCTGTTCTGCAGGTATCATGACATGTGACAGCAGACATAACATGCCGGCCATGGTGGTCACTGCCGCAAACATAACGGGTTTCCCAAGGTCTTGAATTATGCGCTTGGCCAGTCCCTTGGAGGTGAGTGTATTTCCAGGGTAGTTCTCCTCCTGATACCTGGCGATTAGGTGTATGCCATAATCATTGGCTATGGCTATCAGCATCACAGGGAGCAAAACGGTTAACACGTGGATCTTCCAGCCCATGATTGGAATAAGTCCCATGCTCACGGCAATGGACATTACGACCACCAGAAAAGGGAGTATTACGCCGCGGAGCTGCCGGAAACAAATGAACAGGAAGACAAGCATAATAATGAGGCCAAAGGACATGAAAAACCTTAAATCATTTTGCATATCATGTCCCACAATTGTCCGTACGTAGGGCATGCCGCCCAGCTCCACCGGCTCTGGACCCGGCACTTCGGCAATAATCTTATTGACCGCAGACATGATCTCGTTATCTGATACCCCTATACGGACCATTCCTATTACCGCTGTTGCGGTAAAGTCATGGGCGACGACGTTGCCGTAGACCATGTCGTTGTCCTTCAGGGACTGGCGCAATTTTTCGCGTTCGGCATCCGTATGGGGAATCGTTTTTACTGCGGGGTCGACCAGCATCTCGCCGTCCTCCGAACGGATATCTTTCAGATCGAACAGGCTAAAGACCCTGTCAACCTGTGGCAGGCGACGCATCCTTTTTGCGATCTCCTTTGTACGCTTCAGGGTGGCCGGATTCAGGACGTCATCCGCCTTAATGACCGCCATTATCATCTGGGTCCCGCCAAAGATGTCCTCTATCTTATCCGTGCCGGCCCTGCAGGGGTGATTACTGGGAATAGCTTTCTTGATATCGGGTTCTAGAGTTGCGTTGGGTATAAACGAGGCGAAAAAGACGCTGGTCAAAAGGAAAAAGGCGATAAAGACCCATGGAAATCGCACCACTATTTCTGAAACCCTTTTAAACATCCTTTGTTTGCTCCTTTTTGATCCCCTCCGCCTGTGGGTCTGATTGGGACAAAAAATCTATCCCTATGTTTACTCGACGGGATTTTTGACCAGTTGATTTGAGAAAACCTTCAACATGCGATCGGCCAGCGGGACCAGGCTGGCTTCAGGATGGGCTGATGCCTCATTGGCGCAAAACATCTGTACGATTCCGTCCATTGCGAGGAGGAGGTCCTCTGGTTCCGCATTGATAAATTCACCTGAGGCCACCCCATCTTTAATTGTTTTGAGGACCAGTCTCCTGGTGTTCATGTAATACTCATGGAATCCTTCTGAAACACCGGCCTGTAACTTCGAGGGGAAGCCTGCACTCTGGTATAGGAAGATATGAACGAAGTCTTTGTGGAGATCAAGGAACTCAAGCATATCAATCAGGTTCCTCTTCACCTTTTCCCAGGCCGTCCCGCCTGCCGAGTGGGCGGCCCTGGCGATCTCATAGATTTCCCTGCCCCTCATGTCCAAGAGAGAGGCGAAAATGTCCTCCTTGCTTGCAAACAGGGTGTAAATCTTGCCCACGCTGAACTCGGCAGAGTCGGCTATGTCCTGAATTAATGTCCCGTGGAAACCCTTGGATGCGAAAAGCCTCTCGGCCGCCTCCAGGACCTCAAGACGATGCTGATTTTTCTCTCTCTCCTTGCGGGGCAGTTTAGGGGATATGTTGAGAGGCATCGTGTATCCTCCTTTTATTGGATTGATTAATAGTTCCAAATATGAGCGCAAACTCATAATGCGAAAAATTGATTCAAAATGTCAAGGATAAGTGACAAGAAAAGGCTTTTGCCACTTTTTATTGAGCTATTATCTGTGAAGTATAGAGGGAGGGTGGGGGAAGGGAATTGGCGGGATAGGCGGAATTTAAAGCGGCTCTTTTGATGCCTTACGAATTCTCTTATTGAGGTGTGGGTCATTCTCAGATAGTTTAAGGGCCTTTTGGAAATGAAAGCTTGCCTGTTGGGGCCGTCCCATCCTTTTAAAATAGATCCCAAAATTATAGTGGGCAAGGGCCAGCCTGTTTTGCCTTCCGTACGAGAGGCCTAAATGGTAATAGACCTCATTTTTTACGGGTCTGAAAGAGGCTAATCTCTCAAAGAGAGAGATTGCCTTTTTATACTCTTCAAGGTTTTCGTAAGACATTCCCAGGAGAAATAGTGCTGATTTATCATTTTCATCCCGTTTCAGGGCCTTTTCAAGCACCGCGATTGCCTTATGGTCTTGGCCATTCATCTGGTAGGCCTCTCCCAGATTTCTCAATATAATCATCGAACCTGGCCTGTGCCTGAGGGCCTTTTTCAGGTAATTGATTGCCAGTGCGTAATCTGATCTTTCCCTGTATAAAATACCAAGTCCAAAGTTGGGTAGCGTGGAACCAGAGTCCTTCTTGAGATCGACCTTAAACAGCATTTCAGCGTCATGTGAGTCAAGACACTTGGCCCTGATAATGGTCTTGAAATATGGGAAAAGGGTCGTAAATTTTTCGGCTTCTCTTTTCGGCATTTTTTGTGTGTAAGTGCTCAGCAGGGTATCGAGACTGGAAAGTCTTTCAGGACCAGTGGGATGGGTCAGGAGGTAAGTTGGCACCGCATCTGGATTCGCCCAGTGTCCCTTCTCGATTTTTTTTAGGACGGTGAGCATCCCTGAGGGGTCAAAGCCTGCTGCTTTCATATACTTAAATCCCAGTTGATCTGCCTGGCGTTCGTCATTTCTGCTGTAGTGTAACTGTGTTTGAACACCTGCCGCCACAGAGCCGGTGATCAAGGCCTCACCTGCCGGGCCGCCGACGAAGGCCCCTGCAAGAATTCCTGCCATAGTGGCGAGACCTATTTTTTTATTCTGTTCGATTCTTTGTGCCAGATGTCTTGCGGCCACGTGGCCGATCTCATGACATATAACAGCGGACAGTTCATCCACGCTGTCCATAGTCTGTATTAGACCCGAAAACAAGAATATATTTCCACCCGGGGCGGCAAAGGCATTTAGGGTGTTGTCTTTGACGATGTAGAACCTAAACCTGAAGGACTGTGTTTCTAGCGGTGTGATGAGGTAATGGCCCAAATCATTAATGTATTGTGTGGCGAAATTATCGTCTACCAGCTCAAACTGACTACGCAACTGGGACAAGAATTTTTGGCCCAGTATCTTTTCTTCCTCAGTGGAAATGGCAAAGGCATTGGAAGGATACAGGCAACAGGCAGAGCAGATGAAACCCAGGAGAATGCCTATTAAGGTTGTATTTAAATAGTGAGAGGCCCTTGTTTTCAAAATTCGGCTTCCTCCTGTCTTTCATCTTTTGGGTTCACACGCGGGGCATCAATCCAGAGGCCTTCCAGGTCATAAAACTCTCTAAAGGGCCTGTAAAAAATGTGAATGACAACATCACCATAGTCCATTAAGACCCAGTGGCCCTCATGTTCCCCTTCAACTCCAAAGGCCCTGAATCCGGCCTCCCGCATTTTTCTTTGGAGGTGGCGCGTAATGGCCTGCACCTGTCTGCTGGAGTCCCCGGTGGCAATGAGAAAGTAATCGGTAATAGAGGTCAGCTTTTCCACCTCAAATAATATGGGGTCGACTGCCTTTCGTTCCTTGATTATTCTTAGACATAGATTCGCCTTATCAAGAGATCGCATGGTTGCTGAATAATCCTTTTTCCGTAATGTAATCTCTTACCGATTCCGTGACCAAGAAACGAATGGACCTTCCTTGAGCCATCATCTCTCTTATGCGTGTTGAGGATATATCTATAGAAGTTGGTGACTTGAGAATTAATGTTTTTCCAGACGGCATGATAAAGATATCGTTAGTTTGGGACTTTTTTACATCCACACCAAGGTTTGATAGAAGGGACTCAAGCTCTCCATCCCTGTAACCCGCCCGCTGGATAATCACGAAGTGGGCATAATCGAAAAGGGCATGGTAACTTTTCCACGTATTTATTTCCAAGAAGGCGTCAGTGCCCAGGATAAAAAAAAGCTCTGGCTCCGGTGTGAACATATTGTGAAGTTCCTTCAGCGTCTCAATGGAATAAGAAAGTCCTGGCCTTTTCCCTTCAAGATCCAGGGCTTCTAGCATCGAGGAATTTCCTGTTGCGAGTCTTGCCATATATATCCTGTGATGAAATGGTGTGACGGGCTCTCTGGTCTTGTGAGGAGGGGAGGCCGATGGAACCAGGTATACCTTTTCCAGTTGCAGGTCCTCACCTATCTCCTCCGCAGATCGGAGATGCCCCAGATGTATCGGATCGAAGGTGCCGCCGAAAATGCCCAGTCTCAAAAAAAGACCCCCGAAATTATTTGAATGTGAAGGTGTCTTCTACTCTCTAACCTGACCCTGTCCATAAACAATAAATTTTGTGGTCGTCAACTCCTCCAAGCCCATAGGGCCAAAGGCATGGAGCTTTGATGTGTTGATGCCAATTTCCGCGCCAAGACCCAACTGGTTACCATCGTTGAATCGTGTGGAGGCGTTGACAAGAACTACCGAAGAGTCCACTTCGGCCAGGAAGCGCTGTGAGTGGTCGTAGTCCCTGGTGATGATGGCTTCGGTATGGTTGGAGGTATATTTTTCAATGTGATCAAGGGCCTCATCAATGCTTGAAACTATCTTGACGGCAAGAATCAGGTCAAGAAATTCAGCAGGCCAGTCTGCTTCATCGGCCGGTTTAGTGTCGGGAATAAGTCTTACGGTCTCTGGACAACCTCTGATTTCCACACCCGCATCGCCAAAACGGCCTAGCATGTCAGGGAGGAAATCACCGGCAATGGCCTCGTGGACAAGCATGGTTTCCATGGCATTGCAGACGCCCGGCTTTTGTACCTTGGCATTAAAACAGACGTTTTTTGCGATTTCTAGATCAGCGAATTCATCGACATAGATGTGACATACTCCCTTATAATGTTTTAGCACCGGGATACGAGAATTGCTCGTAACAAATCGTATAAGTCCTTCCCCACCTCTTGGGATGAGGATGTCGAGGTAGTCATCAAGGCCAATAAGGATACTGACTGCCTCCCTGTCCGTAGTCGGTATGACCTGGATGGCCTTTTGGGGGAGCCTTGTCTCCTCAAGGGCCTCCCTCAACAGGTCGGCAAGTATTAGGTTTGAGTTAATAGCCTCTGAACCACCTTTAAGGACCACCGCATTACCTGATTTAAGGCACAGTCCGGCGGCATCTACTGTTACATTGGGGCGCGATTCGTAAATAAAGCCTATCACCCCGAGAGGTACCCTGACCCGGCCCACAAGCAATCCATTGGGCCTCTTCCACATACCCGTGACCTCACCCACGGGGTCTGGCAGGGCGGCCACCTCTCTCAGGCCATCCGCCATCTCCCTTATGACCTTTTCATTCAAGGTGAGTCGGTCCACCATGGCTGATGAGAGGCCTGCCTGTTTGGCATTTAATAGGTCCTTCTCATTATGCCCAATGATGTCATTCTGCTTTTCTAGTAGTTTGGCCGCCATCAGAGTCAAAGCGGCATCCTTTTGGGGCCTTTCCAATCTTCTCAATTCCCTGGAGGCCTTTTTGGCATCTTTGGCCATTTGCTTGATCATATTCTCTGTTGACATGGATCTTCCCCTTTTAATTTAACGTCTCTTAATTTCTGCAACTTACTGAAATTATGAGTTGTTTGTCGAAGCATCGTGATGGGGCGAAGCCCCTAAGTTCACCCCCATCAATAACACTCTATCTGCTCGCTCAGAACAAGGTTATCTCGATGAATAACCTCGTCATCGTGCTTAAATCCCAGATTCGATTCTATTTCAGAAGACTTTTTCCCCATAATCTTTTTTATGTCTCCGGAATGATAATTGACCATGCCTACCGCGATTTCCTTCCCGGAGTCGCCGATCAACGAGACGCAATCCCCGACGCTGAACCTGCCTTTTACCTCTTTGATGCCTGAAGGGAGCAGACTTTTACCGTGTCTTGCAAGGGCCTTTTCTGCCCCTTCATCGACGACAATCTCACCCTTTGGGGACTTTGTAAAGGCTATCCAGTGCTTTCGGCTGCAAAGTGGAATTTTCCGTGGTAAAAAGAGTGTTCCTTCCTCTTTTCCCGCAAATATCCTCTCCAGTATGCGTGGCTTTAGCCCATTGGCGATAATTGTCGGAATGCCACCGAGCGCGACTTTTTGTGCCGCCTTGACCTTGCTCGCCATCCCTCCCCTGCCAAGGAAGCCCGGGATTGAATTTGCAAATTTCGTCACTTTTCTGTCGACCTTTTCTACGACCCTGATGAGCTCGGCGTGCATATTTGTTCGCGGATCCTTATCAAAGAGACCATCAATGTCGGTCAAATTAATGAGCAGATGGGCATCTGTCATATTTGTGAGCATGGCACTGAGGTTATCGTTATCACCGAATTTTATTTCATCAACTACCACAGTATCGTTTTCGTTGATAATAGGAATGATTTTCCAGGATAGCAGGGTGAAAAGAGTATTACGGGCATTCAGGTAGCGACTTCTATGGGTAAGATCGTCGCGGGTGATCAAAATTTGGGCCACGTTTCGCCCATGAACTGCAAATGCGTCCTCATAAGCCTTCATCAGACTGGTCTGCCCTACAGCGGCCATGGCCTGTTGCTGGGAAACGGATTTGGGCCTCTTGGAGATGCAGACTTTTCTGAGCCCACAGGCGATTGCACCTGATGAGACCAAGATGGTCTCGATTCCCTTCTTTCCGAGCCTGCATATATCTATAGACAGGTCTTCAATGACGGTCATATTCAGACCATCCAATGTGGTCAGGACACCACTCCCGACCTTAACCACGACCCTTTTGACTGTCTTTAGCAGATCTCTTCTGGAAATGATTTCCATTAATTACCGCCATCGCTCATATGAAATGCCACGAGCCGGCTCCACCTTCTCCTATCACAGTTGGCCGGAATTTTTGAGTCTCTAGGGCGAAAAAATCCCGTATCTTATGCACTTTTCAAAGATGACCTTTTTTAACTCTTCAATCCCATCACCCGATAGTGCGGAGATGGCCAGAGAATCAACCCCAAATTCTTCAAGGGTGGTGCGTAGCCTTGTAAGATCCCTGCGGTCAGGATCATAAAGATCCATCTTATTTATAACCACCATTTGAGGTTTTTGGGCCAACTCTTGATTGTATCTCACGATTTCGTCTCTAAGGATATTAAAATCTTCAAGGATGTCCTTGACAGGCTGGTAGGTGATGTCCAAGAGGTGTAACAGGATTTTTGTACGCTCAATATGCCTCAAAAACCTATGGCCAAGACCACGGCCTATGCTCGCACCATGGATTAGTCCTGGCACGTCCGCTATGACCAGGGACCTTTCGTCGTCCAGGGTCATGACACCCAGATTAGGGACAAGAGTTGTGAAGGGATAGTTGTCCACCCTTGGTCGTGCCATGGTGAGGCGGGAAAGAAGAGTGGATTTGCCGGCATTAGGTAATCCAACAATCCCTATGTCGGCCAGAAACTTTAGTGAGAGTCTGAGTCTCTTTTTTTGCCCGGTACCACCGGGCTGTGCAAAACGAGGTGCCCTGTGGGTGGAGGTTGTGAAATGCTGATTTCCTTTACCCCCCCTTCCTCCGGAAATTAGAAGAACTTCTTCGTTATTACGGATTAGGTCGGCAAGTAACTCACCGGAATCATCATCCTGTATAATGGTTCCCAATGGAACCTCGAGGACCAAGTCAGTGCCTTTTTTGCCTGACTGATCTTTACCCCTCCCCGGTTCGCCGTTACCTGCCCTGAAGTTCCTGCGAGAGCTATAATCCGTCAGCGTATAGAGCCTCTTTGTCGCCTTTACAATAATACTGCCGCCATCTCCTCCATCACCACCGTCCGGCCCGCCCTTGGGAACGAATTTTTCTCTCCTGAAGCTCACGCAGCCATTCCCCCCATCTCCTGATGCCGCAGTGATGACCGCTTCATCCAGAAAAGCTGTTTTACGTGTCATGGGAGGAACAGTCTCGATGCCCGTTGGACCGACGCGGCCCTGTATGCCTATGAGGCGTAAACACTAACCTTTTTCCGGTTTTTGCCTAGACGTTCGAACGCTACGAGCCCGTCAATTTTGGCGAAGATGGTATAATCCCTTCCGAGACCGACATTGTTCCCGGGGTGTATTTTTGTCCCCTTCTGGCGTATAAGTATGCTCCCTGCATTGACTTTCTGACCGCCGAACCTTTTTATGCCGTATCTTTGCCCTGCACTGTCTCTGCCGTTTCGAGAGCTGCCGCCAGCCTTTTTGTGTGCCATTGTGGTTACTCCTTTTTGGAGGTCATATCCCGATTATCTCAATCGTGCTAAGATTCAATGTTTTCGATTTTCACTAGTGTAAAAAGTTGCCTGTGGCCCCTTTTTCTACGATAACCTTTTCTTCTCTTGTATTTTAAGACCACGATTTTCCTGCTTTTCCCCTGACTAACAATTTTGCCTGTGACCTTTAAATCATCAAGATATGGTCGGCCTAATTGGACATTCTCGCCATCAGATGCTAATAGGACTTGATTAAACGTGACAGTATCGCCTGTCTCACCGCTGAGTTTTTCTAACTTGACCTCATCACCCGGGGTGACCCGATACTGTTTCCCCCCGGTTTTAATAACCGCATACATAGGCTTTGCCTCCTCCCAGAGAAAATTAACCTTTTATTCTATTTACTTAAATTCCTTAAGTCAAGTTCAAAAATCCATTTTCCACGACTAAACTTCGTGGGCCTTACTTCTGGGGAGACCTTACCGGGGAGATTCCTGAGAATCATGATCTTCTGAGATTAATATTCCCACCGAGCAATGGCCCTTAAATTTCCCTTCTTCGTGTTTGGTGATATGCCTGATTTGTGTTTTGCGAAATTCAAAAGGCTTTGATGAATCAGGGCCATAGTATTTCATCTCCAGTACAGTGCCCACTTCCAAGTGCTTCAGTAAATCAGAATCTTCCTTCACCAGTATACATAGCCCATGTGAAGACATGTCCCATATTTTGAACTGATGAACAAAAATTGTGCCGCTTACGGATAACTCCACGCTATAGTATTTGTCTGTTATAGACCTTGGCTCGGATCTTTTCTCTGTCATCCCTGAGAAGCGGTCTGCCATAAGAAACTCCTTTTTTGAAAATGAACAAATTTACCAATCTCGTAACTGTTCAGGATGCTTAGGTTGTAGCCTGAAGGCTATTAGTTATTGTGCATTGATCCCCTCTGGGCGCATAAAATCTTCTCGGCCTCCAGAATTTTTGATTCGCATCCGGAAATGTCATGTTCTATGGAATACCTAAACCGTTTTGACAGACCAACCTCGTAATATAATTCCCTGAACGAACCAAACGGGATTTCGGAAAACGGAAATACTCGGCCTGACTTTTGTGTGGTCACCCACGGTTCACTTTGCAATACTACAGCCTAAATGCCTTCAGCCTATCTACCTGAGTAGTTACCCAATCTCAGTATATTGTAAAAAATGCTGGAAGGCAATAAAGAATCCGTTGCAAACTTGACACTCAAGCCTATTTTTCATAGAGTCATTTGGTCAGCTCAATACCTTCAGCATGGAGGTGCTGTATGCTCAAGAAGGTCTTCTGGTCATTACTCATTATCATTATAGCGATAATCCTATATTTTGTTGCCTGGCCGGTGCCGGTTGAGCCAGTGGCATGGAAGGCCCCTCCTGATCCGGGCTATACTGGCCCTTTCGCGCCTAATCATCGCCTGAAGGGCATACAGGCATTACTGATAGGACACAACCATGGGCCGGAAGACATAGCCCTTGATTCCCAAGGGCGCATATATGCGGCGACCCACGAGGGGCGCATTGTGCGGCTGCAACCCGATGGTTCCGGGCCTGAAAATTGGGTGGACACAAAGGGACGCCCCCTCGGTATCGACTTTGACAATGATGGCAATTTGATAGTTGCAGATGCCTTCAGGGGCCTCTTGGCCATCTCTCCCAATGGCACTATAACCGAACTGGCCACAAAGGCAGATGGACTGCCAATCCGGTATGCCGATGATGTGGACGTGGCAGCCGATGGTAGGATTTATTTCTCCGATGCGTCAACCAAATTTGGTGCAAAGGAATGGGGTGGTACTTACGAGGCAAGCCTGCTCGATATCAATGAGCACGGTGGTTATGGGCGGTTGCTTGTTTACAATCCATCCACCGGCAAGGCCACGACGTTGTTGGGTGGCCTCAATTTCGCCAACGGAGTTGCTGTAAGCCATGACCAGACTTACGTGCTGGTAAATGAGACAGGGAGCTACAGGGTGATGCGCTACTGGATCGCAGGCCCTAAGAAGGGCCAGGCAGAGCCTTTTGTGGAAAACCTCCCTTCCTTTCCTGACAATATTTCGACGGGGCTCAAAGACCTTTACTGGGTGGCCTTGGTGTCGCCACGAAACCAGCTCCTGGATGAATTGTCAGATAATCCGTTCCTGCGCGAGGTGATTCAGCGGATGCCTTCCTTCCTGCAGCCCCAAGCGGTTGCATATGGTCATATCATAGCCATTAACGAGGAAGGTAATGTTGTTGAGGATTTGCAGGATCCCCATGGCAGTTATCCCATCAATACGAGTGTGACCGAGTCAAGGGACTATCTCTATATAGGTAGCCTGGTTACCCCGGTTATCGGGCGCTTGCCAAAGGCCAAGATTGGCCTTTAATGCCCTTAAAACCCTCCAAAATTTCCTCCAGTCGGATATCGTCAAATAGCTACCCATAGTAATGCCGTGGCACTTAAAGATGAGGCGAAGCTTTCTGGTTCCCCGGGTAAAAAAGATTTCACTAAAGTTCTTGCCCTAAACCGCCGATACTATGGATGGAATCTGTCAGATGGGTGAATAGCGCATGTTTGATCCAGGAGGAAGAATATGGAATATCGACAAAAGGCAGTGGAAGACCCCGTAAACGACTCGGTGAGAAAGCAGGAAGAAGTTGTAAAAGAAGGAGTAATCGCTGGAGACCCGGGTGACCTCTCCCAGGGATGGGCCGGGTATCAAGGGCCACTCCTATCAGCCGCATCGGTCGGTTTCACCTCTGGTGTATATCAGGCCGAAGGAAATTTCGCCATACGAATGAAATCCATAGTAATAAATAGATTGGCGGAGGTGAATAAGGAGGTATGGCTTATTTTGTCCTTGCTGGTTCTCGCTGGTGTCATGAATTATATGGTTACCGCCCAGCGCATGCTCTTAGGTTTTTACACCTTGCCGACGGTCTTTTCCGCCTATTTTTACGGCAGACGGCACGCTACCCTCACGGCCTTTGCCAGTGTGTTTCTGGTTGGTCTGCTCGCGCATTACAATACAAAATTATTTACAGGTACCCCGGCGGCCGCTGAGTTTGTTGAAGGCCGCTGGTATGACATTACGGCATGGGCGGGCATCTTGGTGGTCACTGCCTATGCCATGGGGACCCTTTACGAACATAGTCAAAAGCGCATGGACGAATTGCGACAGACCTATTTTGGCGTGCTGCACATCCTGCGCCAGTTCATATCCAAGGATAAATACACGGAGAATCACTCCTACCGTGTCTCTATCTATGCGGTCAAGATTGCTGCATACATGAAGTTCAGCCAGGAAAAAATTGAAGACATACGTGCGGCTTCTCTGCTCCATGACATTGGGAAAATAGATATCAGCAGGAAGCTTCTCTACAAGGCCGCTCGCTTAACCCAGGAGGAATACGAGGGCATAAAGAAACATGTAAGTAAGAGTGCTGACATGCTGGAGCCAGTTGGGGGACCATTGGGCCGGATCATACCCATCATTCTGGCTCATCACGAGAAATATGACGGTACAGGCTATAACTACAAACATGGAACGGAAATACCCTTGGAGGCACGTGTCATCTCTATCGCTGATGTCTACGATTCCCTGACCAGTGATCGTCCTTATCGCAAGGCCATGTCACCCTTTGATGCCAAGGAAATTATTGCCAAGGGATCCGGTAAAGATTTTGACCCCAAGGTAGTCGATGCCTTTTTGCTAGCCTTCGGCAATGGGCAAATGGAAATTCCTGATATGGTGCTATAGGTCTTAGAGTTCCTCCACTTCAAACTTCTCGTTTATCCACAGGCCATTGACCGAAATCTGAGGGAACCATTCCTTTAAGAGTTCAATTGATTTTTCTATCTGAGATATCTGCGCCTTCTTTTCAGCCGGATTTCCAGCACAATCATAATGACCGGATATAAACACATTTTTCGACTTATGATGATTGATTGAGATTGCCAGTCTATGTCTTATGTTCTCGATTAGATGGGCTTTTTCGGCATGACTTTTGGCCAGGACCTTGTTGGGTCCCGGTTCAGTAATAGTATCAACATATTCGACCCGGGATTTTGCCTTTATAAACCGAATAATTGCTTCCTGAATTCTACCATCCATGCAGTGGATAGAAGTTGCAAAAGACATATCATTTTTTCCTTTCGGCAAGGAACGGTGGAACAACATCTCTTATGGACGTTGGGCTTATTGGCCAAGACGAAACCGCCACTTGCAAAACATATCGTCGGGGTGAGGGTCTGGGGGTGCAAAGAGGCATTCAACTTGGATGCGGTCATCTATAACACGGGCAAAGCTGGTGAATTCACCGCGGTGCATCTCCCTGCATACGAACTCGCCCAGTCCCCTATTCAGTCTGGCCACCTGGGTGGGGCATGATGGGACAGAGATAATCACCTCGCTGTCTGATTCTTGAATTTGATAGCCCACAAGGATGCACCAGGGGAAATACCTGAGGGCCTTTACAAAGCCCTTGAGGCCTTTTTCCGCGATATCAAACCGAGAGGCCAGGTCTTTTGCCGCCATACTGGCCACACGACCCCAGACCTTTTCATTGATACGCTCGGCGGTTTGCTGGTCAAAACGCTCACTCACGTAAATGAACCAGAAGGCATCAACTACCCTGTAATGCCAGAGAAGGAACTCAATATATTTGCGAAGTTCCGGTGCACCCATTTTTTGGAAAATTTCGAGATCCATAGCTATTCTCCCTTATTTTACCATTGCCTGCCGCAGGGCCTTTTTCCAGCCCTTGAGGAGTTCTTTACGGTTTTTGTGGTCCATTGATGGAGTAAATTCACGATCATATGTCTTGAGCTTGCTTAGCTCTTCAGGACCATTCCATATTCCCGCCTTTAGCCCCGCCATATAGGCCACGCCCAGGGAAGTAGATTCTATTATCGATGGCCGGGCAACTGGCCTGTCAATTATATCTGCCTGAAACTGCATCAAAAAATCGTTTGCGGTCGCCCCGCCGTCAACCATGAGCCTGTTCGGTCTTGTGCCGGTCTCCTCCTCCATGGTAGAAAGGACATCATATGTTTGGTAGGCCATGGATTCCAGGGCGGCCCTGATAATATGACTGCGGTTAGTGCCTCTTGTCAGCCCGACGAGGGCACCTCTGGCCTGCATATTCCAGTGAGGGGCACCCAGGCCCACAAAGGCCGGTACCAGATAGACCCCACCGTTATCCTTTACAGAAAGGGCAAGGGCCTCGCTGTCAGAGGCATTATCAAGGATTCGCAGCTCATCACGGAGCCACTGTATGGCCGCCCCGGCGATAAATATGGAACCTTCAAGGGCGTAGCAGGGACCTCCGCTGCCTTCTACCGCGAGGGTAGTGATTAATCCCTTGTGGGAAACAATCGGTTCAGGGCCTGTGTTCATTACCACGAAACAGCCGGTGCCGTAAGTGTTTTTTATTTGACCTTTAACAAAACATGCCTGACCGAAAAGGGCCGCCTGTTGGTCTCCGGCCACACCGAAGATTGGAATTCCATCAAGGCCGTTTAGGCTTTGCACAACACCGTAATCATCGATTGATTTTCTCACCTGGGGCAGGATTGATACCGGTACACCCAGGATCTCGCATAGCTCCTGATCCCATTTTTTTTCATTAATATCAAAGATTAATGTACGAGAGGCATTGGTATAATCGGTCGCGTGCACCTTTCCGCCGGTAAGTCTCCAGATAAGCCAACTGTCGATGGTGCCGAAAAGTATGTC
This sequence comes from uncultured Desulfobacteraceae bacterium, assembly GCA_964473615.1. Lineage (GTDB taxonomy): Bacteria > Desulfobacterota > DSM-4660 > Desulfatiglandales > Desulfatiglandaceae > CAYYPQ01. Next base: position 84,407 of record CAYYPQ010000003.1, on the reverse strand, counting down.
ATCGGGCTTATGGCCCTTAACGTGGTCAAGTATCCATTTTACCTTTGTCCCGCTGAAATAGGCGTCCACGGGGAGGCCCGTCTTCTTGCGAAAGAGTGCCTCATGTTCGTGGAGATTCTCACAAAATTCCGCCGTCCTTCTGCACTGCCATACAATGGCGTTATAGATAGGCAGCCCATTATTCTTGTCCCAAAGGACCGCTGTTTCCCTCTGGTTAGTAATACCTATGGCGGCGATCTTTCCCGGATGTTGCGAGAGAAGTTCTTCGACGGCGTCAATGACTGTTTGCCAGATCTCCATGGGGTCGTGTTCCACCCATCCTGGCCGGGGGTATATTTGCGTGAACTCCCTGTATGTCTTGGCGGCTATGCCCCCGCTCTGATCATAGAGGACTGTGGTGGTGCCTGTTGTGCCCTGATCGATAGAAAGAATATACATGGGAAATTACCTGATTGCTGATGGATTTAATCCATCGTTATTGCTCAAAATAAACTGAAAATAGAACTTTGCGGGCCCTGAAACCAACCATAAGCCACCGTGGAAATAAAGCATCCGCTGGCAGGGCTCTCATTTGTCGTCGGCGTAGGGACAAACTCATCTGAAACATGACTATGTTCGATGGCCAGTATCCCTCCAGGACCATCGGCCAGATAGGCAAAATCTCCCAGGACGTAGACGTCCCGAGCAGTGCCTGTCGAGTCAAACGACCTTCCAGCGTCCTGAGGATCTGTGGGGTCAGAGACATCGATTATCTGGAGGCCCTTATCTCCTTCTGCGATAAAGGCAAGGGTCCCTGAGACAAAGACGGTATTTGCGTTTCCGGATGTGGGAAAGGTGACAGGTGTGCCGGGATTAGTTGGGTCAGAGACATTTATTATTCTTAGCCCACCACTCCCATCAGCCACATAGGCATAGTTGTCATAGACATAAATGCCGCTTGCGTCGGATGTCCCAACATTGGTGGCTAGAGAAGGGTTTGCCTTCTCAGAGACATCGATTACGCGTAATCCGCTGATTCCATCAGCCACATAGGCATAACTGCCTGAAACATAGAGCCCTTTTGCGTCAGTGGTATCAATTGTGTGCACGAAAGAAGGGCTTGCGGGTTTTGTAACATTGATTATTTCCACACCGTTGCTTCCTTCTGCCACATAGGCATAATCACCGGAGACAAAGACGCCTTTTGCATCCCCTGATGTATCAAGGAACCCTTTTTCCACAGGGTTAGTGGGATCGGAAACGTCAATTATGCGAAGCCCCTCACTCCCATCCGCTATATAGGCATAATTGCCTGAAACATAGACGGCATGTGCTTCTCCCGTTGTCTTAATAAAGCCTTTTAGGTCGGGCATACTGGCATTAGATGTCGAAAATACAGGTGAAAAATCGATTATCCGCAGTCCTTGGTCTGGACCGTCATCAACCATATAGGCATAGACGGTGTCCCCGTCTTTAGTGACAAAGACACCGCTTGTGTCGGTAGGTCTGTAAGTCGCTTTCAAATTGGGGCTTGCCGGGGCAGAGACATCGATTTTTTGTAGCCCGATTGTGTAGTCTGCTACATAGGCATTGTTGCCGGCAACATAGACGCTGTGTGCCCCTGTTATGTTAGTAGTATAAGAAGATGCCGGGTTAGGATTTTTACGATCTGAGACATTGATTATCTGTAAACCGTCGCTTCCGTCAGCAACATAGGCGTAATCGCCGTCAACGTAGATGCCGTTTGCCTCACCCTCTGTGTCAAACTCGCCGACTAAGGTAGGGCTTTCCGGGTTGGTGGAGATATCGATTGTTTTTAGGCCTGCGGCGTCACATGCCAGATAGGCGTAATTTCCATCAACATATACGTCGACCGCCACCGTTAGGAACAATGCCTTCCAAGAGGGGTTCCCCTTGTCTCGGACATCCACTATATGCAGTCCATTCAATTCATCCGTGACATAGGCATAATCACCATAAACAAAGACCTCACGCGCATTTGCCAGGTTAAAAAATACGCCCTGCAGAAGAACCGATGAGAGGTGTTTAGGGGCCGTGGTATCCGAAATGCTCACTATTTCCAGATTCTCTCCGTGAGCGCCTCCAAAACCCTCCGCGATATAGGCGGAGTCTCCTGAAACGAAAATGCCCGTTGCATCGTCTATTGTTTCATTCTCGAATGTAGTCGTCGGCGAACTGGGATCTGAGACATCGATTATTTTAAATCCATCGCTTCCACACGCGACATAGAGCTTATCAGGGTGGTCAGGGGAGTGAAAGATACTCGATACATCGCCAGAGGTAGTGACCTCGAACCTTGATTGTTGGGTGAGATCATCGGCATCGAGAATATAGATGAAATTCCCATCTCCCAGAAAGACCTTAGTGGGACTAGAACTGTCATCTACGGCAATAGCCTTTGATGAGCTATAGGGCCATCGGGCCCAGAACTCTACGGTTGTGTCGCATAAGGCCAACGAAGGCCAGACAAGGATCAAAAAAATGGTAATAAAAGAGATCTTAGATTTCATATCGTTTTTCCCCTGCTCTTTTTTCATCCTCAGTAAGGGGTTGGCCCGGAGGTAACACCATGCGCTTCAATCCATTGAAGCCTCCACAAATCTTAGCCCATAACCATTCGAACATCAAGCGAAATGAAGAAAAGGGCCACGCCATAAAAAGGTTTGCCAATTTCTCTACATTTTTGTATTTTTAGGCTAGTTGATCGGCGCGAGTAATCCAATAATCCTGAACTTGGAGTCTTTATAAATGCTTACCAACCCAATAACACCCAAAGCGGACCAGATCGCATGTCTTTATGAGATCACAAAGGCCATTCATGCCACCCTGGACCTCAGGAAGTCCCTATACAAGGTCCTTGACCTGTTATCGGAACATCTCGGCATGAACCGCAGCTCTATTACCATCCTGAATCCTGATACATTGGAAATCCACATTGAGATAGCCCATGGAATCTCATCAATGGAGAAGACCAAGGGACGGTATAAATTAGGTGAGGGTATTACGGGCCGTGTCATAGAATCAGGACGCCCCATGGCCGTGCCACACATAGATGATGAGCCCCTTTTCCTTGATAGGACGGGGGCCAGGAGTCGTATCGACAAATCGAAGATTTCATTTCTTTGTGTGCCTGTAAAGGAAGGGAAGAGGGTTATTGGCGCCCTCAGCGTGGATCGAATGTTTGAAGGTGCATCTCCCCTGGATGAGGATCTTAGGGTTCTGACTATCATCAGCACGTTGATCGCCCAGAAGGTCTCTTTGCTGGAGAAGATCAATAGGGAGAGGAAGCAACTCAAAGAGGAAAACATTCGGCTCAGGAGGGAACTCAACAAGAAATACAGCTTCACCAACATCATAGGCAATAGCCGCAAGATGCAGGAGGTGTTCTATCTGATTACACAGGTGGCCAAGAGCAACGCAAATGTCCTCTTGCTTGGGGAAAGCGGCACGGGAAAGGAGCTTGTAGCCAATGCCATCCATTATAACAGCCTGCGTTCCACAAAGCCCTTAGTTAAGGTCAATTGTGCTGCACTGCCTGCAAATCTGGTCGAGGCGGAGCTGTTTGGCTATGAAAAGGGGGCCTTTACGGGTGCCAACCGAGAGAAGGCAGGAAAGTTCGAACTGGCAAACGGGGGCTCTATATTTTTGGATGAAATAGGGTCCTTGGCACTGGAGAGTCAGGGGAAACTGCTTCGCGTACTCCAGGAACGGGAACTGGAAAGACTCGGGGCCTCAAAGATTATCAAGGTAAACATCCGTCTGATTGCGGCCACCAATCAAGATCTTACCAGTGCAGTTGAGTCGGGGAAATTCAGAGAGGATCTGTTCTATCGCCTGAATGTATATCCTATCTATTTGCCTGCTTTAAGAGAGAGAGAGGCGGATTTGCTCTTATTGGCTGACTACTTCCTCGAAAAATATGCAAAGGAGTACGGAAAGGACATAAGGAGAATTTCTACCCCCGCAATCGACGCCCTAATGCAGTACCACTGGCCGGGGAATGTGAGAGAGCTGGAAAATTGTCTTGAAAGGGCCATCCTGCTTTGTGAGGATCAGGTTGTTCACAGCTACCATCTACCACCTACTCTTCAAACCGCGAGTGAAACAGGAACTCAGCAGTCTCAGTCGTTGAAAGATGCGGTTGAGAGTTTTGAAAGGGAACTTCTTATTGATGCGTTAAAGAGTAGCCGGGGAAATATGAGGCGGGCCGCGATAGGGCTCAACACAACTGAACGTATCTTTGGGTATAAGGTGAAGACATACGGTATAATGCCACGCCGGTATAGATAACGGCCAATTTCGGGTTTTTTTGCGCTGTCTCAATAAGGAGTTTTTTCGAAACCATCAATGTTGACGGCTTCGTAAAAGGTCACGAAACCGTCATGCCGGACTTGATCCTGTATCCACAACATGTTGAAATCACTGGATTCCATCTCCCAGATCAGGGTCAAGGACAAGCCTCGCGGGAATGAGGAAAACGGGTACTTTCTGACTTTTTACGAGTTTGTCAATATTGACTTGATACTTTAATGTGACCATGGTATTATGACCATGTCATTTGGCCGTTCAAGATTATGTTATGGGGGTCTTTGAATATGAAAAATATTGTCTCCAAATCCAAATTCAAGCCTCGCGCGTTGCAGTATTTCCGAGAGGTAGAACAGACTGGAAAGGAACTAATTATCAGTGACCGTGGTAAACCAGTTTTAAAAATCGTGCCATATGCCGAAGAGCCCTCAAAGGCCCTCGAGGCATTACGCAATTCGGTGCTTAGGTACGATAACCCGACCGAACCTGTAGGGATCGAAGACTGGGAGTCTCTGAAATGATTATTCTCGATACCCATGTATGGGTGTGGTTTGTCAGTAATCCAGAATTGATTTCACCCAGGGCAAGAAAGATTCTGGATACTGCGGTAAGAGATAAGCAGATAATCATCTCATCAATCAGTGCATGGGAGGTTGCTCTCCTGGTTGCCAAAAAACGCTTGGAGCTCTCAATGGAAGTGGCCGACTGGATAGCAAAATCTGAGCGCATGCCTTTTATAAATTTTGTACCGGTTGATAATCAGGTTGCAGTAAAATCAGTAAATCTGCCCGCTTCTTTACATAATGACCCCGCAGACCGCATGATCATTGCCACAGCGATCTTGGCAGGGATTCCTTTGATAACAAAAGATATAAAACTGCTGGAGTATCCCCATGTTAAGACGATCTGGTAGACTTGTACCAAATAGATAACTATCAAAAAAAGGTTGACACCCCTAGACGACCAGTCTATTATCTTGCCCGGGTTTCAAAAAAATCTAATTTCATATTAAGGAGATTTTTTATGTACAAAAAAGACCTTTATCAGGAATTGGCCAACTATCTTGATCAGGGCGTGGTAGGGAGCCCTACGTCTCCATCGCTTATGCGCATCTTGGAAATCCTTTTCCCGGGTGAGGAAGCGGAGATCGCTGTCATGCTTCCCTTTACGAATAAGACACTGCCAGAGTTAAAGGAGATTTATCCTGAAAAGGTAGAAGCACTAAGTGGAATCTTGGATCGTATGGCTCGGCGAGGTACTGTGTTCACGGATAAGCCGCCCGGGAAAGAGAGACGTTACCGCCTCCTTCCTTCCATAGTGGGCTGGGCAGAGACCCCTTTTTGGGCCGGCAAGGATACCAAGGTGGCCCGAGAATTGGCGCCACTTTGGCTGAAATACAGAGAAGAGGCCTTTGGGCAGGAACTATCTCGAGATGAAATGCCTGTGGTGAGGATTGTACCGATAGAAAGATCGCTCAAGGATAAGTCCCAGGTATTGCCCTTTGATGTCTTGAAGGAGATGATAGAAAAGACCTCATATGGTGCGGTGGCGCACTGCCCCTGTCGTCAGATGAGGAGATATACAGGTGGGGGATGTGATCATACCCTCGAAAACTGTCTTCACTTTGGTAGCATGGCCCGGTATATGGTTGCGCAGGACATGGCAAGGGAGATAACAAAGGAAGAGGCCGTCAAGATACTGGCTGACGCAGACGAGGAAGGGCTTGTTCATACCGTTGACAATATCGATGGCTTTTTGAACACGATCTGCAACTGTTGTGGCTGTTGTTGTGTTTTCCTGGATACTAAGAAAAAATTCGGGATGCAGACCTTCTCTCCCTCTAATTATGTCTCTCAGGTGGACAGTGATGTTTGCGCGGGATGCGGTACCTGTGAAGAGAGGTGTCCAATGGGGGCAATTGCAGTTGGAGATGCTAACATAGCGGTAGTTGACGAAGACCTGTGCATTGGATGCGGCATCTGTCCGCCAACATGCAGCACAGGGGCGGTGGCCCTAATACAGCGTGAGGTGATCACTCCCCCTCCCGACCTTTCACGATTTCTTACCGCAAGATTCAAGGAAAGACAGTAGGTCAGTCTTGTCCAAAAACGGCGGTCAGTTTGCCAAATAGGGGATGAATTATTCCCTCTTCAATTACCCACCAATAAGCCATTCAAAGCCGGGCCCTCTGGCCCCGGATTCTTTACTCTGACCGGCTTTTTCTGCACTTAAATCCCCATTCATATTGTATCCTCCTGAATCAACAGAATATTTTCAGATATATTAACGCATTATTGTAAGGTTTGCCTTCAAGGGCACGCCATAAAGTATAAAAAATATTACCAAGGACCACCGCCTGGGTCCACAAAAATGGTATTTATTTACATACATTTTAAATAACTCACCACAGGATTTTTGTAAGCGATTTATATCACCGGCTTGTTTTGTAGTTGCTAATCAGTTGATATCTAATGGGTTTGGCTGCCTAAGAAAGATATTTATAGATATCTGAATGCATGGCATATTATTTGCGAGAGTGGAAGACGAAGATGCATGTCAGTGTGATTTGTTGCTGGCTATGCGTTTGGTAAAAGGCCTTTACCATCGCTCTTTGATACTGGATCGGCCCTTTATTGATTGACGTAAGAGTAGTCGAGACCGCGCTATCGTTCCTATTTATAGGTCTCCCACAGGAGGCACTGAAGGTGTCTTGGTTTTGAGCCTATGCGGGAAGAAATTGAAGCGACGAACCTCTCCAGGGCATGTGGTATGCGCCCTGTAACGCGAAAGGTCTCTTTAAGGGGGTCACTCCAGATTAGTCAAATTCTTATGAAAGAAGGAGGTATGGGCTAAACGCATGATTTGAACAAGGTAGAATTACATTTTTAACCTTTAACCATTTAAAACGCCACAGAAAAGGCCTGCCTTAGGATGACCGTGGGTGGGTAGACGGACTGCCTGTGGAAAGAGAAAAGCGTTTTGATAGGAGGATAAAGTGAAGAAAATAACATTATGCATCATAGTTGCTGCCTTGATGATGGTCCCTTTCTCAGCATTTGCCATGGACGTCATCTCGGATAGCCAGATGGATGCCGTCACCGGTCAGACCGGTGTGAGCATCTCTGTTATCGATTTTTCCATGGACCTGGATGTCCTGAACCTCGCATGGGGCGACAGTGACTGCGGTGTCCTGGTCGTGTCCACAATACCTGTTACATATGGCCCAGGTTACTTCAACGTATTCGATATAAATATGGAAAATATTTATGTCACCATGGATACGGGGGCAACAGGCATTACATCTGATGGAGCCGGTACCTTTATTCAGAGTGCCGCTCATCCGTTCACCATCGATATCCTGACTGGAAGCACCAATGCCAGGGAAAACCCCTTCTGCGTAGGTAGGGGCCAGACTGGCGTCGTTTTTGGAGTTCCAGATGTGTATATCTCAGTGCAAGAGATCGATATAGGTGGCCTCTTTTTGGATGATGAGGCCTACACCGTTCAGACCGCTCAGTATCTCTCAACAGAGAAGTGGGACTTCACCAGGACTCCGCCTGCCAAGTCAAACGCCCTTGGCCAAATGAAGATCTCTGGTGTGGAACTGACCATGCATGCCTATGTTGGCGGATATGAGAGCGCCAACCTTACTCCTGGCCAGACCATTCATCCAATCAACCCGAATCACAGGGCATTGGTCATCATCTCCACTCACTAAGAACTGCTGGCTTAATGTGGCAGGCCAAGAGGTAAATTGAGGGGTATCGGGTCTCGGACCCGACACCCTTTTTTATTCAATGTTCCACGTGGTGAATTACTGTTCCGATGCAAAGGGTGAGCTAAGGTTTTCGGAGGTGTGGTATTTTTTGGTGTGCTGTCTCAATAAAGACTTTTTGCAAGATCATCAACGCCTGCCTTCAAAAAAGTATCTCTACGTTCTATAATCCCCATATGTTTATATTCTGAGCTTCTACGGTCATTTCCGTTTCTTCTATCCTTGCCCGATCGCCTCTCTGGAATGTGTTCATAATAGGAGAATTGACGCCTATCTATCCCTGAACGTCTACCTCCATTATCAGTTATTATTGTAGAGCTCATTTGGCACCCATTATTTATCGAGGAAGTTCTAAGGGCAAAAGGCGGTGCCCTCCCGGCAGTCGCGTCAACAAAACCCTTCTGCCCCGTTTTAGTGAACTATTACATAAAATTTGCCTTTCTTTTTTTGCTTGTCATGATAGGTAAGTCAAATACATCTATACAACATAAGTATGCCAGTTTAAGAGAGAAAAGTAAATAAGGCGAAAGTAGTATTTTAATAATGAAAAAGTATTAGATGGCGGTTTATTTTTCTAATACTTTAGTATTAGATGAATTGAAATAGCGCTTTAATTTCAGGGGCTATGGATGACCTGACTTATACCAACTATGCCCTTGGTTTACGGCAGATAAAGATGTGAGAAACGACTACAGGCCATTTTTCACCGAAAAGGATGAAGCCTGCCTTCCCGAACACGGTGGCAAATGGGCGAATCATACCCAATACACCTGGGGCAAAAGGCGCGCGCGAGGGCAGGACTTTTTCCAGGTAGAGATGGTGTCGAGCCGAGAGTCGACGGATTCCTTCAGGGGAAAAGAGGACCGTATGCCATGGAGGATCGAAGGGTTTTGTCGCCAGTTCCCCGCTTTTCATGCGCATTACCCAGTTGCCTACAAAAGTGGCAAAGGGGGCAGTGGGAGTGGATGCAATGAAAATTCCTCCCGGCAGGAGCATTTTATTAAGGGTCTCCATGAATTTCTCATGATCGATCAAGTGCTCCAAAACCGAAACAGTAGCTATTGCGGCAAATCTTTGACCTGTTGTTTCCAGCATGTCCAAATCAGATTGAATTACATGTAACCCCTTTTGTCGGCAGTATTCAACTTCTTCTTTGGAGATGTCCACCCCTAAATAATCAAGTCCTTTCTCCTTCAACAAAGTACACAATCCGCCCCACCCGCATCCGAAATCCAGTATCCTACCATCCGGCAGGTCGGCCTTCGTTATAATATCAGACAATTCTTCATAATAGGGACTTCCCAAGCGCAACGCCTCAATGGGATCGGGGTTGTAATGCCCTGCAGACGCATAGTCATCCCTGTACATACGCTCCATAATCTCTTTGCTTGGGAATGGATCGAGTTGCAGACTTCCGCATTCTCGGCACAACACATAGCGATATGCGCCCTGCCTGCCAAAAAGCCTCACGGCTCCACGGCACGCCTTGCAGACAGGATTGATTTCTCTTGTAACAGATTTTACCACTCGAACCCACGCCTTCAAAAATGACAAGACCTGACAGATTTTCTTCTCTGTCTATAAAGGTTGGCCTCTCGCACTGTGAGGAATTCTACTTAATCCTTATAAATATGCTATCGGGATGATTTTTTCTGTAATCATCGACCAACGCTAACGTATGATTCAGGAGTTCTCTTGAGTAAAGTTTTCCAATAACGCTTTCTCTTGCCTCTTCACCCATTTTCATGAAGTATTTTCTGTCCGATTCTGAATCTAAAAAAGGGATTATTTTTATGCCAGCATTTTTTAGGATTTTAATAGATTTATTGTCAGCCTCAATAGAAGCCTCAGTAAGCCTATCAAAATAGACCTTTGCTATTTCCTTTATCTTCGCTTGGTTTTCATAAGAGATCTTATCCCAAATCTCTCTTGTGACAATACCTGCTCCAACCACATTCCCGGCAGGCACGTTGGTCATGTACCTAAATTTAGTATACCAGCGAAACGCTACTGCGCCGAAAGGAGTGCTACCAGCATTATCTATAAGATTTGAGGATAGTGATGTCAGGACGTCAGTGAGGGCGAGGGGAATCGGTGAAACGCCTATGGCCTTGAAGGCCTCGGTTATCAGAGGATCGTCTCCCCACACCCAGCACTTCTGTTTTCTTAGTTCTTCAACTGAAGTAATAGGCTCTTTAGAAAAGATATATACCATTCCAATGTCATGCCACCCTAACACGACAAATCCACGATCTTCAAAGTATGTATTCATGGTATCTTCCAATTTGCCAAGGACATACAAGACCTCGTCGCTATTCCTAAACATAAACGGAATGTCCATAACTCTTACTGATGGTACAATTCGGCCCAGACCGGAACTTGTAAAAAAGCCCCCGTGCAATTGTTTTAGCCTTATTTTGCGTATGACATCCGGTTCATCGCCTTGAACTCCGCCAGAATAGACTTTAAAGTCGACTTCATTATTTGTCGCTTTTCTAACTTCATCGCGAAATTCCTCTATGATATTCATCATACTGGATTTTCTAGGGGCTATAGTGGCTATTTTTATCCTGATTTTTGCCTTTTCTCTTGCCTCGGAGGTAGTATAAGAAAGTCCTGACAAAAGAATAGCAAACATCAAAGTAAACATGGTTTTTTTCATTGTTTGACTCCTGTTTTTGTATTTGCATCAACATTCGCCATGTGCCGGGCCTGGTATCTTGAAAAGGACAGATGTGTTATGAGGATCAAAAACTACAAGTGGATAAGATAATTTGTGAAGTTTCACTGGCTACTATTGCATTGAAGATTTGTCAAGAAAAATTGGCTGAAATCTTGTAACTCTTCAGGGAACCGTCTGTTTCAAAAAGCTACACAGTCTTGCTGGCCCTTGCTTGACATTACATCATATAAGTGTGCCCCGGCATTTTTCTGTTGTCCACAAAGGCATTTATTCCTAAAATGGTCCAAAATGGGAGGATATATCATGTCTGAGGCGAGTATCCATTTGGAACGGAAAGGTGATGTTTCGGTTGTCACTCTTGATCGTCCCAAGAGAAGGAATGCATTCAATGAAGAGATGTGGCTGTTGCTTGAGCAGGTCATTTCAAAATTAAAGGCGGATTTGCCAAGGGTAGTGCTGTTGACAGGAACAGGAGAAAAGGCCTTTTGTGCCGGGTTTGATGTCAATCCCGACAATCCACAGGTCGAGAACCTGATCAACGCGGTTCAAAATCACGATCGAGGGCCCATAGCGGGTTTGTTAAGACGCATACGAAACGCAATAGATAGATTGGTCTCTTTGCCGGTTCCGATAATTGCTGCCCTCAATGGAAATGCATATGGTGGGGGAGCAGAGCTTGCGGTGCGATGTGACTTGAGAGTGATGGACCCTGATGCCGTCATCAGTTTTTCAGAGGTCCGATTGGGGCTCATGCCTGACTGGGGTGGGGGAGTGGCACTGACTCGAATGCTTGGGGCAGCAAAGGCCGCGGACTTGATACTAACTGCCCGTCGGGTGAGGGCGGAAGAGGCATACGGCCTCGGCCTTGTCAATCGTATAAGTCATCGCGGCAAGGTACTCGATGAATCCATTACACTCGCGGAAAACATCGCGAAAAACGGGCCCAGGGCCGTACGATTTGCACTCGAAGTTATCAGGAAGGTTACCGGCATGCCTCTCCATGAGGCCCTCGAGCTGGAGACAGAGCGGGCGGCGGAGCTTATTGCCTGTGGCGAGTGCTACCACGGCATATCGGCATTCCTTTCCAAGAAAGAACCTGAATTTCCAGAGCCAGAGTAAGTGTTGTATCGGTGTCTTAGACCTTCTCGAGTATATGAACGGTCATGGATGCCTCTTCAACGCCAATGTTTCCGCCACCGTTTTCGGTAAGGCCGATTTTTGCTCCTTCCACCTGACGTTTTCCCGCCTTGCCCCTCAACTGTTCAACAATCTCATATATCTGGGCTAGGCCTGACGCGCCGATGGGATGGCCCCTGCACTCCAGACCACCGCTAGTATTGATGGGCAGCTTGCCACCCAGCTTTGTAGCGCCTGATTCTGCAAAGGGCCCCCCCTCGCCAATAGGACAAAATCCCATGACCTCTGTCTGGTGAAGCTCTCCATATGCGGTTGCATCATGCAGTTCAGCCAGACTTATATCTTTTGGTCCCAGGCCTGACAGGTTGAATGCCTGCTTTGACAAGCGTTCGCCAATGTCTTCACCGTCCATGTCGCGGTCCTTGCCTGATCCAAGAACAGATGCAACGACCTTTACAGGGCTAGACTCTTTTAGCCGTTTCAGGTATGATTCGGAACACAGGATGGCCGCTGCAGCTCCATCACCGATAGGAGCGCACATCGCCCTTGTAAGCGGATAGGAGATGGGCTTGTCCTCAAGCACCTCTTCTACAGTCATGTCTTTCTGATACTGGGCCTTGGGGTTCAATGAGCCGTGAAAATGGTTCTTGGCACAGATAGTGGCGAGCTGTTTCTGGGTCGAACCGAATTTGCTCATATGCCACTTGGCACCCAGGGCGTAGGCATCCATAAATATGCTGCGCCCCTCGCCAGGGGGGGTCTGCCCCTCGGGAACTTTGATATTTATTTGTTTGCTCACCCTCTCGAACATTTCAATGCTTTTTTCAAGATTTTCCACATCCATACATGAGGCATAGGCACCCAGTGCAAATGCCTTGTTTTCGTGCGTGATCTTTTCCGAGCCCAGGGCCAGCACCACTTCACTGATGCCTGCCTTGATGGCCGTATATCCCAGGTGAAAGGCGGTTGAGGCACCTGCGCATGCGTTTTCGCAATTAACAATTGGGATAGCATCTATTCCCATATCGCGAAGCATGACCTGCCCTCGGATGGAGTGCTGATTTGTATACATCCCCCAGAAGGTATTAGAGACATAGGCCGCCTGAAGGTCTTTCTTTCCCGTCCCCGCATCCTTTAGGACAAGATCTACTACGTCCTTTGCCATGCCCCTGACCGTTGCGTTCGGGTATTTATTAAAACGAATCATCCCGACACCAATAACATATACGTTATCCATTACCTATATAGTCCTCCTTTCAGGATCTGATTTCATTTGGAAAAAAGGCCGATCCGCTTCACAGCGGCGGCATCTTTAAATACATGGCTGGTAGCCTAGACATTCCTGTTTTATGGGGCATTAGAATACCGAAACACATTGGGTCCGTCCTTTCTAAATTCATTGCGCAAAAGCCTATCCAGATTCTTTTCAGATGCAGACTTTGGGATTTCATCTACAACCTGAAGATAGGAAGGAATGGCATTCCTCTCCAATGTCTTGGAGGCTACATCAAATATTTTCTTCGCATCAATTCCTTTGCGCTCTGCCGGTACCACGGCTGCAACAATATCACTTTCCCCTGGAGCACCGGTCTCCGCGGGTATGCCATAGACACAGACATCCGTTATCTCCGGTTGTTCGCCAAAGATCTTTTCGATGTATTCAGGCTGGATGAAATCACCTTGTCGTCTCAGGCCGCCGCCCTTTCGGAAATCAAAATAGAACCACCCATCTTCGTCCATATGGCATATATCTCCCGACCTCTGCCAACCCCCCCTCGTCTTTTCGTCGGATGCCTTTTTATTGCCATGATATTCTACCTCTGCCTTACCAGTAAACGGCCTGAATATGAGCTCTCCCACCTCTCCTGGTTCACATTCTTCATCATTTTCTCGGACAACCTTCATCTCATAAATACCCTCAGGCGGCTTGCCGAATGAGCCAACAGGTCCTGCTCCGGGGAGATTATATGCAAAACCCCCTTCAACAGCACCGTACCACTCAAAGATCTTGACCTGGAAACGTTCTTCAAATTCCTTCCAAATAGCAAGTGGAGTACCAGCGCTGATAACCACCCTAACCGGGTTCTTCCCATCATTGGGCTTCTTGGGCTCACTGTAGATGCCCATCATCATGCCGCCCAGCAAAGAGAAGGTGGTGCATTCATATTTCCTGCAAATGTCCCAGATCCTGCTTTTTGTAAACTTCTCCGCAATAACGGCCTTTACACCACATGCCAAGGATGGAAAAACTGTCACTGCCTGCGCATTTCCATGAGTCATAGAAAGCCCGGTATAGGGGATATCGTCCCTTTGATATCCCCAGATGCCCCCTAACATACCATAGGCTATGTATCTGTCCCCTTTCATGACAACCCCCTTGGGATCGCCTGTTGTACCAGACGTGTATATTATCTGGTATGGGGCCTTCATATCAAAATCAACGACTTTATCAGGAGGGGCGGTATCTTCATTTAAAAGTATTTCATTAATGCTTGGATAATCTGGAGAGACATTAACGCCGTGATGACCTTTATATACCACACCCATCACCGGGACGTCGCTTATCTCATCGGAAATGGCCTTGGCATTGCTCAAGAATTCGTCAGAAATTATAATGCCCTTTGAATTTGAGTTGTTTATCTGAAACGCCAGTTTCGATCCTTTTGATCTTGGGTCAATTGGAACCGCAATGGCACCGATACTAAATGCCCCGAATAGCGCATACAAGAATTCAGGGTGATTCCGCATAATGATAGAGAACGTATCCCCTTTTTCTATGCCGTGGGCAAGTAAGGTCCTAGCTACTCTGTTTGAATTTTCATATAGGTCGAGGTTTGTGACAATCTCGTCAGAGCCGTCTGTGTTAACAAATATAAAGGCCTCTTTGGAAGGGTCGATAGCATTCGCGCCCAGTGTCTTAAAGATTGGAAGGTCGTCTATATTCATCTTTATTCTCCAGATTCTGATACGATAATTTGGTTTGCAGTTCCATTTTGGTTTTTATAAGCATTTGAACAATTGCCTCAAAGGATAATCTGAAAAGGTAATCGTTTTTTTTCGTTATCTACGCGGCGTATGCCCGTGGGATTGCCCTTTCACACACTTTCAAAGATCATCTCTTCTATAATTGCCTTGACAGGTTTGACTTCCTTAATCAGGGCACTTATTTGGCCACCACCTGCCGGAAACAGATCAAAATCTCCGGTATTCCAGGCCTGGGGGGCATCCAATAGATTGTATTCCTGAGAAAGATCTCTGTCCTGGTCTTCTATTGCCTGTCTCAGTTTGGGGTTAATGATAGTCCGCATAGATACGTTCCCTAAGGGAAGGAGGGTTGTTCCTCCATCTTCGCAGTCCACAATGGCCTTCTTCCATTTTTCAGGGGCAGGGCCTTCCTTAGTGGCTATAAAACGGGTTCCGATTTGGACCCCCTGAGCACCCAAGGCCATGGCAGCACGATAGCCCCTCGAATCAGCAATACCTCCGGCGGCCACTACCGGAATACTTACCTGGTCTACTACCAAAGGCACCAGTATCATGGTTGAAGATTCTGGCTTATTAGAACGAAGACCTCCTGACTCAACTCCTGATACGACAAGTCCATCCGCCCCGAGGTCTTCAACCTTCCTGGCATGTTTTGAGGAAAGAAGGACATGAAGGCCTTTCATTCCCAGGCTATGTATGTCCTTATAAAAGTTTCCCGGGAAGCCCGCCGAGGTGGTAATAGTTCTTACACCTGCATTCGCCAATATCTCAAGGATCTCTGGATTGTCAGGGTTTATGAACATCAGATTTGCTCCAAAGGGTTTATCAGTTAAATCCCGAACCTCATTTACGAGATGCTTTGCCTCTTCTGGCCTGCTAAAACCCAGCGCTAGCATCCCGAATGCCCCTGCCTCGCATACGGCAGCTACCAATTTAGGGCTGTTCATCGCTCCTATAGGCCCCTGGATAATGGGATAAGGGCATCCCAGTATCTCTAATAATTTGGACATAATAACATCCTCCCAATAAGAATTTTTGTATGCCCTTGCAAATATTTAGATCACTTTAGTCACTCTGGAGATACGCGAGTAAACAAGCCCCTCTGGAGCCTGATACTTTGGTTTCTCGTACATATATCTCTATCAGGGTGATTCAGGTGACGTATAAGGGCCTCGCATATCCTGGATGGGAGTATAGAGAAAAGGCAGCCGTGTGTCAAATGGCATTATTTCATATTTCCGCTTGCAATTTCACCTCTTTCCGGGCATCATAACTTTTTTATCAACCTTTCAGATATGTCTTATGCAAACATATTTATGCTCCCTTAGTAATGGAATGCCTTTGATTATGGCCAAAATGAATGAAAAAAGAGGAGCCATGAAGATTTATGATGCTACGCTTCCTATGGAAAACGGGATGGTCGGATTTCCTGGGGATCCGGTATTTCATATTGAACCTCATTCTCAGAGAAACAAAGGCGATGCCTTCAATCTGGCACTTCTATCTATGGGGACGCACTCAGGAACTCATGTGGATCCGCCCGCCCACGCACTGGACGGCGGTGCCACCATAGAAAAACTTCCTCTTGATTCCCTTCTGGGACCGGGAGTGCTCCTGGACGTAAGAGGCAAGGATTATATAGATAGAGAGGTCCTTGAAAATGGACCTCTTGGCGAGCATAGCCGTGTTTTGCTGAAAACAGACAATGGGCCATTTCTTAAAAAGAGATCTTTTTATGAGGACTACGTGTACCTTACAGAAGACGGAGCGCGTTTTTTGGTAGAAAAAGGTGTGCGGCTTGTGGGAATAGACTATCTCTCTATTGAAAGATACATGAATCCTGGAGCCCATGTGCACAGGATTCTATTGGAGGCCGGGGTCGTGATCGTGGAGGGTGTCAATCTTGTGGATATCCCGGCAGGGCCGTGCGAGATTTTCTGCCTTCCTCTTTGCATTAAGGGAGGAGACGGAGCTCCTGCTCGAGTTTTAGTCCGCAGATAAGGCTTCCGCAGCACTTTGGCCCTTTGAAACAGACTTATTACTAAGGCTCTTATTCTCTTGTACCCCGATATCCTCAAGACCAGGGGCTGCAGGACTTGTTTAAATTACTCATGGGGCTGTAATGAGAAGACGAACACTATTGTCATGGAGCAGTGGTAAGGATAGCGCCTGGACACTTCATATACTTCGTAAAAGGGCTGATATACAGGTTGTCGGACTGTTTAGCACGGTTAACGAGCAATTTGATCGTGTTGCAATGCATGCGGTAAGGGTCGGGCTGTTACAAGAGCAATCAAAAGCCATTGGTCTCCCTCTGCATTTAATTCGTATTCCCCATCCGTGCAGCAATGAAATCTATGATGAAAAAATGGCTGAATTCATCGAGGAGGCGAGACAGGAACATATCGAATACATGGCATTCGGGGATCTATTCCTGTCAGATGTCAGAAGATATCGGGAAGAGAAATTGGCAAGCACAGGAATTATTCCCTTATTTCCCCTCTGGGGAACTCCTACAGATAAGCTATGTTATGATATGATTAGAAATGGCTTGAGGGCAAAGATTACGTGTCTTGACCCCAAGCAGGTGCCTCGCCATCTGGTTGGGAGTGAATACGATGGAGCATTTCTTGAAGGGTTGCCTGAAGGGATAGATCCCTGTGGAGAGAATGGAGAGTTTCATAGCTTTGTTTTTGATGGGCCAATGTTCAACAGTGCGGTAAAGATATCAGTAGGTGAAGCCATAGAGCGAGATGGTTTTGTTTTTGTGGATATTTTGCCAGGCGAGCGGATAACAAACTCCTGTAGTTGACGGAAAACCTGACAATGATAGTGGCCCTAATCCGTGCTCGTATCTCAGGTCGCTTCTCTTGAGAGTTCTATATGCCGCAGAAAACCATCAACTACTTTTTCTTGATCCAGCTGTAGAAGATCTGCGTAAGTCTTCAAAAAATTCTTCAAATATACGCTTGGTGGAAGGCCTGCAAAATTATCGTCTTCTATGGCCTTCAAAGTAGCTACACTGATCCGGGCCACTTCAAAGATCTCCTCTAGCTCTATCCCCATTGACTCTCGTAACATTTTTATTTCATGTCCTGAGATAACCTCTTTGGAGAGGATTTGTCCTGAGATCTCTTCCACCTCCTTTTCTTTTCTCCTCTTCCTAATTCTCTTTAGAAAGGCCTCTTCGTCAATTAGTTTTGAGGAAGCAAAGAGTGGCATTGCCTTTTTGTTATATTTTTTTTCCAGAACAGATGATTTAATCGCCCCCGAGTTTACAAGCGTTTTGTTATAGAGTCCTCGAGCCTTTTCGTCAATCAATGTATGAAAAGCGTCTTCGAGTTTTTTTAGGATCTCGGTCCTTTCTTCGTCTGTGAAGAAAGAATAAGTGATTAGAGATTCTTCGTTATATATTATTGTGGCATCCCTATATGCCTGCCTGATATCAGAACCGGAGGCATTTACAGGAATTTCAAGTAATTCGTAATAATTTAGATTGTCAAATTTTTTCATAACAGTTCAGGTAACTATTTACTTTTGAATATTATCAACATGCCAGTGCCGCACGCCAACCTATTGCAAGGCCAAGTTTGCTGGCTGTGAGATATCATCTTGCGCGTTTTCGGTTAGTTTTCTTGCAATGCGATTGAGATCAGTAGCGGCTGGTGCATATGAATACCTTGTAATATATATCGTTTTTGAAAAGACAGAGTCATGTACTCTTTTGTCATAACTGACATTTCCCAGGAACTGAAATGTGGAATAAAAATGTCTGTTGCAGACCTTTTCAATATTGTCACCCAGATTCGGACTTGTGCTGTTTCGAACTTCATTCAGAATAAATCGGAAATTGAATCCGCTCAGTTTGGACAACAGTAAACTGGCTTTATCTGGCTCGCCGTCCTTCACAAATTCCACTATATTCGTTAGCCTTATGTTTACATCTTCAGATTGATCAATAAATTCTTTGACAAGGGAATTGAAAGTGCTTCGTTTCAGGACCTGTTTGAGTTTCCTGAAATAGGCTGCATTAATAAACCGCACCGTGTTTTCAATTGAAGTAGGCTCCGGCGTAAAAATAAATATACCCTCATTCGAGGTCAAGAAGAAGTCCAGGGTATTAAAACTAGTTCCCGCTCCCAGGTCCAGCAGGATATAATCATAAGGAAGTCCTCGAATGGCATTGATTATTTTTAACTTCTGTGCATGAAATAGATTGGCTATCTCCAAGGAACAATTCATTGAAGAGATAATAAAGAGATTTGGGATGATAGTTGGCAAGGCCGCATAATCAAGGTTATTGCACCTTTTCTTCAGAAAATCATCAAGACCAGAATCAGGATCCTTTACTCCCAAAAAGGTATGAAGATTTGAGCCACCCAAATCCAGATCAACCAATACAACCCTTCTGCCGTGTTTGGCAAGTAATGCCCCGAGACTTGCCGTTATAAAGGTCTTGCCCACGCCCCCCTTTCCACCACCTATAGGAAATATCTGTGACATCTCAGTTCTCTATACCGGAAATATTTTTTGGAACTCATTCATTATTCTTACAAACTCGTAACAGCCTGGCCCTTTGAAATAGACTGGGAACTCGTCGGAAAGCTCAAGTTTTTCTCCTTGAGCTTGTTATCAAAGATATCCTCGTTCTTCATTCCACTTTCTGGTTTCGTCGATCATGGCATAATAATTCTCTATCTTACAGTAGTTTGTTACTGAGTTTCCAGAGCCGATAGCAAAACCACCTTGGTCACATACATCGAGAATCTGCCGGCACCTGGCTCTAACCTTTTCAGGTGTGCCCTGGGCCAGGAGATCAACGTCAACTCCACCTAAAACGGCAATCCGATCGCCGTATTTCTTGTAAACGTCTTCTACTGGCTCAATAACGTCCTGAAAACTATGAATTGCGTCGATACCAACGTCCTCGATTAGGTCTTCCATGAGGGTGTCAATATTACCGCAAGAATGGAACAGGAAGGGTTTGCCGTGTTTATGACAGGCATCAGCTATCCGCTTATGACGGGGAAATACAAATTCGCGGAAGAAGTTGGGGGAAAGCATTGTTCCTGTGTTAAAGCCCATATCTTCGGCATAGAAGATTGCCCCGGTGGCCGGGTGGGCTGCCGCCTGATCTACGGCGGTTTCAGCCAGTATGGTGAGTTGCTCCAGGATATCACCCAAGAGATCTGGCTCCTTTATGCTTTTTATGGCCATATGCTCAAGGCCCATGATGGCCCTCAGGTCTTCAAAAATGCCCATATAAAATACATGAATTTTCATGCCTGATGGCAGTAATTCACCCATGTAATCTAGAGGAAGCATGGTTATTTTATCCAGCGAAGGCCACTCAAATGCGTCAAAACTCGCTCGATCAGTGATTATGCCATTATGTTCGTTTTGCCAGGGCCTGGCCTTGCCTTCACCGCCACGATTAGCGAATTGAGCGCTTGTTCGCGGAACTGGCACGATTGGCACTGCCATTACACTGTCATAACCTACGGCCTTGCTGAAGGCCAGGGTCAAGTCCATTAATTTTAGCCCCACCTCAAGCCCTTCCTGAGAGATTTCACCAGTGGGATCAATCAGCTCAGCAAGTTCGGTCATGCTGTCCACGGGGTACTCCATCCCTGTAACAGCGCCCATAATGGAGCCATCGGCCAGCATTTCTATTATCGGCACAGGACCATCGGTGGTTTCGCGCATGATTACGTTTCTAAGGTGTTCGAAGTCGCTTCCTTGTTTAAATGGCCTTTCGATTGGCATGATAAATCCCCTCCTTTGCAGGATCCTTTTGTCCTTGTTGTCCCTTTAGGTTCGCCTCAGGCAAATAAATATTTGCCCCAGTAGTGATAGCTGATGAATTAGGAAATCCGTTCTGTGGTAGATAAGTATAGGAATAAAGTGCTTATATGTCAATTTTTTGTAAACAACAAAAATAGTGTATGTGTACAGTATTTTTCTATGGTGAAAGGAATTGCCATAATTTTAGATAGATGAAAGCAGATCAAGGATCTGGGACTTGGAGATGCCACAATTGGGGTTGAGCATAATCGATCATAAATAGATCTATACCTGCGTGTCTCAGGCGCCGAACAGCCTCCAAAACGCCCTGCCGACCTTGCCAATGGGGCAGAATGTGAATGGGCAAACCGAACATGCCAGCCTGGTTAAGAGGCCACTGAGTACAAGGAATGAGGCCAGCCAGAGCAGGGTCATCAAAAACCCGCCGACCTGCCAGGTCTCCGGTAGGGGATAGACACAAAGAAAGGAAAAAAAGGCCAGATCGAGCCAGAGGCCCAGCTTCATGGATTTACCCTCCCGATGTTTAAAAAGCAGCGGGGTGGTTTTGCCCATGATTGTTGAGCAGTGCTGTCCGTAAAAAGGGCATCGCGCGCAGACAAGTAAGCGTAACGGATAGGCGAAGATAACCATTGCAATAAGCCAGATGACCAGCTTAAAGATATTGGTCTGGACCAGGACATAAATTGCAAGGCCAACGGATATTGGAAAGGTGATAAGCGTGATGTAGCTCACTATTTTTGGCCACGGGGCATCCCTTGGGTATTGAATACCATCCTGCGTTTGCGGACCAAGATTCTTATTATCTATTTTTTCAGACATGTCCTTCCCTTGTCCTTTCTCTTTGTTCTAGGGCCAAATTTTACAATTTGCATCACCCCAATTGAGCGAAAACGGTTAATTGATAGTTGCCGGTTGGCAGTTGTCAGTTGGCAGAAAAGGGAATTAATCAGGTTTTTGCAACACCAGACATCATCTGCCAATCCCTAAATCCTCATTATGGTTTGTATCACTTAGAATCATTTCGTCATTAATTTAGCATCCCCCTCAGTTCCTTCTTTAATACCTTTCCTGCTTCACTCACTGGAATGGCGTCTACAAAAATTACATCCCTGACCTTTTTATAATGTGCAATTTGTGAATTGGTATGCTCGATAATCTCCTCACGGCTGGCCTGTGTACCTTTTTTCAGCTCTACAAAGGCCACAGGATATTCTCCTGAATCAAGGTCTGGTTTTCCCACTACAGCACATTGCTGGACCGCAGGATGTTCGAAAATAACCTCCTCGATTTCCCGGGGATACACATTGTATCCCTTATAGATGATCATGTCTTTTTTCCGATCGGTGATATAGAAGAACCCATCTTCATCCTCATGGCCTATATCTCCGGTTAAGAGCCATCCATCCTTAAGAACCTGGGCCGTCTCTTCCGGTTTGTTCCAATAGCCCTTCATGACCTGAGGGCCTTTTATACAGATTTCCCCCTCCGAGCCTGGCGGAAGCTCTTCCCCCGTCTCCAGATCGACAACCTTGCACTCGGTATCGGCTACCGGAATACCTACTGATCCAGGCCGTATGCTGTCGCGTTCGGGTGGGTTTGCCGTGGCACACATAGTACACTCGGAGAGCCCATAGGCCTCGCATACAACTCCAGAGAAGGCTTCTAGCATCCTTTCAAGAATCGGCATGGCAAGGGGGGCCGCACCCGATGCCGCAATCTTGATTCCTGAAAGATCGTAGGAAGTGAAATCAGGAAGGTTGACGAGGGGTATGTAAAGTTGAGGGGCGCCTCCCAGCAAAGTGGCCTTATACTTGGCCACTGCCTCGATATACTCCCTGGGATCGAATCGGGGGAAGACAACCATGGTGTTCCCGGCACAAATCTGGCCATTCAGATACCCGATTGTCCCCATGGCATGAAACCAGGGGACCACCACCAAAGAAGTCTCACGATCTGCAGTTATAAGCCTGTCTTTTTCAGGGTCTACGCCAGGAGGATAGACCTGCTGCAGGACACCGTCAACCATCTCAACCTGGCCTCCGGAGATCCAGTTGCCGACCTGGATGACGTTGGCCACTATGTGGCGATGGGTAAGCATTACACCCTTTGAAAGGCCTGTTGTCCCACCTGTGTAAGCTATATGGACAAGGTCTTTGTCCAGGTCGATGGACACCTCCGGGACCTCGGGCTTGTATTGGCTCAAAAGGGAAATCATGTCTATGGTGTCAGGCACCTCTGTTTTGCCTATGGGCTTCAAGGGGGCAATCAGCGCATTGAAACAATCGGCAATGCTGGTGGTTATGATGCGTTTGATACTTGTATCCTGCACGATAGGGCTGATGCCTGGGAATAAGAGATCCAGGGAGATCAATGTCTCAGCGCCCGAATCGTTGAGTTGATAGGACGCCTCCCTAGGTGCCAGTAGGGGGCTTAGTGGGGTGAAGACGGCACCGGATTTCAGGATGCCATAGTATGCGATAGCGAACTGTGGACAATTGGGCAGATGGATCGCCACCCGATCCCCCTTTTTCACTCCCAGGGATGCCAATGCAGTGGCGAAACGATTACTTAGTTCTTTCAGCTCACCGTAAGTCAGCTCCATCCCACCAAAGATGATTGCGATCCTGTTTGGGACCCGTACAGCGGTCTGATCAAGGAAGGAATAAACGGGGATTTCGGGATAGTTTAGGTGCCTTGGCCAGTCTTTTGGCCATACCTTGAAATTTTTTGCCATCAACATACCTCCTTAATGTTGCTTGCTTTCTGTGCTTTAAGCAAAGGCCTTTTCCGGGACGAAGTCTGCGGGCCTTACCTCATCCATAGATATGGCCTCGCTTGGGCAGGTTACCTTGCAGAGGCCACAACCAAGGCAGATATCAGGATTAATAAAAGCAATGAGGTCGTCTTCATCTCCATCCTTGGGAACCATCTCAATAGCCCCAAAATAGCAACGGTCCAGACAGGTCTCGCAGCCGGCGCATAGATCTGGATCCACCTTTGCCCTGAACCGGCTGGGATCAACAAGGCTGGTACCGTACTTAATCAGGACAGGCAAGAACTCACAGCAACAGCCACAGCAATTACATATAACGTGATCAACGCTTTTTTGATTAAAGGTGGAATGGATTAGGCCTTCCTCTTCGGCCTTGCGGATTATATCCAATGCCTCATCCTTGGAAATCTTGCGACCAGTGCCACGGGAAATGGCGTAGGACGCGGCATTGTTGACCTGTATGCATGCCTCCAATGTCCTATCGCACTTGTGAGCCACAAGTCTACATGTGCATTTGGTCACAGCAAGGTTCTTGGCGTTTTCGATAATCTCCTTGACGTCTTCGAAGGCTAGGATCTGGCCATCTGCCTGGGCGGTCACGCCAACAGGAATGATTCGCATGCCTGGGCGGGGTAAGATTTCGCTTGCCATTTTGGCGAGAGATGGCCATTCAATCTCGGTCCACTCCTGCCATAGATCAAGGAATTTTTTAGGGGCATCCGGCCATAATATGGTCGCGTCATGGAACTGGATAATGTCACGACACATGCGGTAGGAAGGGGGGTCGGTCTTGAATGAAGGGAAGATAACCCCCTTGACAAACAGTGTCTGCAGTTGTTGTTTGATTTCATCTTGAGACCTTCCCAATTTTTCGGCCAGAGTCGATGCGTCGCCTGGCAAGGCAAGAAGCAGTTCGGTCTCTGATGAATCTGCAAGCATGGCAAAGAGCTTAGGAATCCTTTCTGATTGCCCAAGGCCTATCCTCTGGGACAACTCTTGATACTGAAAGTTCATTTTATTACCTCCACAAAATAAATTTTTATATCTGGCGCCGAGTATCAAATTACCATAGAAAACAACCTTTTACTCCTCTTTTTTTTCTGTGAATTTTGCCCTTAGTTCATTCCATACACCGGGCTCAACTGGTTGCCCAAAAAGATTATTAGCCCCTAATGTTGCCACCACGTGAGGAATCTTAAATGGGTGAGGTGATATCTTTTCGCCGGCCTTGAATAGATTATTCATTACAGACTCAAGGTATCTTTCAGGTATTGAGAACAACATCTCATTATCCTGCACGCCGCCAAGCACTCTATCACCCATCCCTGGACTTACTACCTGACAGTCTTTTGTCTTATATGTTCTTATGATCCCTTCTTTACAGCTAGACTCCATTCCATTGAAGTTGCTCGTAATGTTTGTCCCATCAAATGTTGCAGCCAAGATAAGATGTGAAAGGGCCAGCGGTGAACAAAATATCATGGCGAGATCAGGCCTCACGATGGTCTCATGTAAGGGGGATACCACAATCCCTTTGAATTCAAGCGGCTCCAGTCGGGCGTCCTTTTCCCTGGATCTTTTTTCCGCCTCTGTGTCTCTCTTGTAGCCGGCATGTTTTTCCCAACTCCTATATAGGTCTTCAGGATCAGTCAACGTATCAAGGCCGAAATATATGACGATGGGTTTGCAGGCTATATCCTCTTTGGTGAGATAAAAAGAAAAGGCCGTCCTGCGACACCAGGTGTAAACCAGACAGGCAGGAACTTCTGATCCAAATACCTCTCGTGGATGCAATGCATCAGTGGGGGCGTCTTCATCGGATCTAATAAGTTTTGCTGCAATGGGATAGGTAATGAGTCTTAAGGTATCTATGAAAGCCTTTCCAATCCGGCGATACCTTTCCAGATCTTTCACGCTATTGGTCTCCTTTTTCACTAAACATTATTTCAGGTGGGCCAAGATCAGCGACGATGTCGGTTAGGATAAAGGATAACCGGATGATAGTATCCGCTAATTCTTTGACGCACAATACCGGAATTACATTTGGGTGTCAATCTCATCTATTCGATGACCATCTCATTTGGCGCGATGAGCGAGAGAACATTTCATATATTCTAGTAGGGCATCAGTATCCGGAGAGGCCTCCCTAAGAGATATAATGAAACAGTAAGGGCCTTCTCGTGGGCCCTCTAAGAATCCAGCCAGTGTTCTGATTCCCCTGAGAGTCCCGGTCTTATAAAGGACATTATCCTTTCTTTTCAGGAGGTGCCTGTATGGCGAGAAGTTTCTCAAAACTGTGAGCATGTCCATATATGAAATGCGGTTTTGCCTGGAGATCCCTGACCCCTCTACAATATTGAGATCTTTCAAATGCAATTCATTTTTTGCATAGTCGGAAACAACCCTGATTCCTTTGGCCAGCGTACCGGGAGGGCCATATTCTTTTGCCCCCAGGGTAATAAAGACCTGATTCGCAATAAAGTTGTTGGAAAATTCCATCATTTTCTTGATGGATTGCTCAAGGGTAAACCTGGATGTATAGGTATAGATAAGCCGATCCCCGGGTTTTACAGACCCTAAGCGAATCCTTCCGTGACTTTTTACACCTCTTTCTTTCAAGAAACAGGAAAGTAGATTCCCGAGATAGAGTGTGGCCTCCTTCCGGTCATGTGTGAACGTATAACGTCCATTCTTCAGGCCCAGTGAATGGATTTTGTTGAGGCTGAACGGGATCAAGGGAGTTTGTAGCTCGGCAGAGATGATTCTTCCTTGTTGATCACGGTCAAAAAAGACTGTGTTAAAGTTTGCACATAAGGCCCCTACAGGCGCGTCATATGGGTTGGTTGACCCTCCAACACTCGGAATCCTTATACGGTGAGAGAAGTAGTCGTCATCCAATACCAGATCCCTAAAATTGTGCATCCTTTTAGCCAAGACATCTGCGATCTCTTGCAGTACCTCCGAGATCAGGAGCGGGTCCCCGTACCCCTTTACTATCAGGCCTTGGTCAGGTCTTGTGTAGAACTCTGTCTGGAACCTATAGGATCTTCCTAGCTGGTGAATTGCTGCAAGGGCGGTGAGAAGCTTGAGAGTGGAAGCTGGAATGAACTTATTTCTGCCGTTCTTTTTGTAAACAATATGGCCACTGGCATCTGCGACCAAAAGGCTCACCTGTGAGGTGATCTTATCCAGGCAAGGAGGGTGTTCTGCCGTGGCCAAGGTGCATGGTTGTAAGAGCCATGAGACCAGCAGGAACATAATAATATCTGGTAGGTAAACCAGGGATTTTTGACTGATACCACGCAATAGTCAGCACCAAAAGGTCAATAAAAGGTATTCAGTTCAGGGGCACCTTATCTTCAGGGATATTTGCTGGAAGAGGGCGATTGAGGAAATCGTGTAGGATATCAATCTTATCTGTCATCGATTTTCGCCTGTCAACGAAGATATGGTATTCTCCGTTTATCTTGCAGATCCCTCCTTTCAGTTTTAGTCCTGCGGCCTCGAGCAGATCATAGTGAATCTGAATTCCTCTCTTGGCAACCTCTTGCTCCAGTTCGGCTAATCGGCTTTGAAGGGTAGGGGAAGACAGGGTCTTTTTTCTTCTTAGCGATTTCATGGGGGTACCTTTTTATCCTCCTCCCCTCTCTACTTGCACGCCCTCGGGAACAAGGAACTGGAAAAAGTCTTTTTCGAAGTTATCCTTTTTGGTGAGACCTTTAAGTCTGAACCTGGTGGTACTACCTAGCTGGCTGTAGCTGTCTACTCCTCGTATATCATAGCCGCTCGCCACCGTGATGACTATATGGTCAATTTCTTCCCACGGCGGGTTCGGTCTCAACTCGATTTGATATTCCCCTTGTTTGTTTTTTCCCATTAAGGAGATTTGAAACTTATCTTCCACTCGGGAAAGCCCTCGAAAAATGTCGTTCAGCATGCTCAACTCTTTTCCGAATTCCTTGGAACAATACTGATAGGCGCGTTTCTTTTCAGGAATATACCACCAGATCGTGTCACCGTTAGCGATGATGGTCTCTGCCTGCGGTGTTTTCTGCTCCAGCCTCATGAAGTGAGGGGGCTTAAAGTAGATTTGACCTCTGGCCAGGTCTCCTTTGACCTGGTTTCCCAACATATACATGGACCTCGTGATTACCTCTCTAGTGTAAGTGATGGTCAGACCTGGAAGATGGCCATATTTGTTACGGATTCCCTCTAGGATCTTGGACAAGGCCTCGTTTCCCAGGGCAGGGCTTCCGGCCAGGAAAAATATTAGGATATAGAAGATTGCAAAGGCTTTTCGCATTCTATACACCCCTCCTGCCGATTACATCCCGGGGACGTACTCCATCCGATGGGCCCACAAGTCCCTCTCTTTCCATGGCCTCTATCATCCTGGCGGCACGGTTATAACCTACCCTTAGCTTGCGCTGCAACATGGAGATGGAGGCCTGCCCACTCTTGAGCACAACTTCCACGGCCTCATCGTATTTTTCGTCTAGCTCTATTTCTTCTTCAGATTCTTCATCTCTGGCTATCTCAGATACGATGGTCTCATCGTATTCGGGTTTCTTCTGGTCCCGGAGGAAATCGGTCACATTCTTGATTTCTTCCTCAGTTATATAGGCCCCATGGATCCTTGTGATCCGACTTACGCCGGGGGGCATAAATAACATGTCACCTTCACCCAAGAGATTTTCTGCCCCTGACATATCAAGTATGGTCCTGGAATCAACCTTGGAGGAGACTTGAAATGAGATTCGGGCCGGGAAGTTGGCCTTAATAATGCCCGTAAGGACATCTACTGAGGGTCGCTGGGTTGCGATGATGAGGTGTATGCCTGCAGCACGGGCCATCTGCGCCAGGCGGGTGATTGATTCTTCCACCTCCCTCGAGGAAGTCATCATTAGATCAGCGAGTTCATCAATAACCAGAATAACGTATGGCAGGGTCTTGCCGGTGGTCTCGGGACCGGTTGTGGAAATGGATTTATGCTCTTTGAGTATCTTACGGTTATAGGAGTTAATATTTCTGACCCCCCTGTCGGACAGGAGCATATAACGCCTCTCCATTTCTGCCACTGCCCATCTGAGTGCCCTTGTCGCCTCCTTTGGTTCGGTCATCACGGGGTGAATCAGATGAGGGATATCATGGTATATGGAAAGCTCAATCCTTTTCGGGTCGATTATTAGGAAACGCACCATCTCTGGAGAAACCTTAAACAGGAGACTATTGATCATAGTGTTGATAGAGACGCTCTTTCCCGCTCCAGTCGCCCCGGCTACAAGGAGGTGCGGCATTTTTGTCAGATCAAAGGTCACGGGTTCTCCGGTGATGTCCTTTCCCAGGGCGATCGGCAAATCGAACTTGCAATTTTTGTAAGAAGTGCTGGAGAGGACCTCTTTAAGGAACACCGTTTCTCTTTGATTGTTGGGGATCTCGATGCCTATCGCCGCTTTCCCCGGTATGGGCGCCACAATTCTTATGCTGGGGGCCCTGAGGGCCAAGGCGAGGTCGTCAGACAGCCCGGAGACCTTGCTGATTTTGATCCCTGGGGCCGGTTTGTATTCATACATGGTGATCACTGGGCCAGGAAGGATCTCGACGACTTCCCCTTCAACACCAAAGTCCGCCAGTTTTTTTTCGAGGCGCCGGGCGTTCATTTCCAGACTTTCTCGCTGGATATTACTATCCTCTTTCTCGGGTGCATCGTTTAAAAGATCAAGGGTAGGAAGCGTGAATTCGCCCGCAACGTTCATAAACGGGAAAGTCTCTTGCTCGGGCTTTTTTTCTTTTTGGGGCTCGGGCCTTACTATTTTCACCTTTGGCTTAGACTTAATCTTGTTCCTGGCGGATATTGTCTTGCGGGCCCTTTTTTTGCGTTCCTTTCTCTTGGTAATGATATCGTTTGCTCGTCTCAACGCTACCAGCACCCAGAGGCCTAACCTGGAAAGGAGCCCGCCCAAGGAAATGTGTGTCAGGAACATGAGGGAGATGACAAAAATGGTCAGGAGCAGGACAAACGCACCAAAGTTGTTCAAAAGGCCTTTTGTCAGACCGGCCAATTGATGGCCCACAAGTCCTCCTGGGACCGTTTCTTTCCCCCTGAAACTCACCACCCGAGGCAATTGAAGGTTCAGGATACCCGAAAAGGACACAACTAGTATAAGGGACGTGATTGTACTTTTGGCGCGGGATGGAAAGGATTGACCACTAAAGTAAAAGAAGGCCAAGGCAAGCAAGATGACTACCAACCAGAAGGAGGAAAAGCCAATAAGATAAAAGATCGCCCCTGCCAGATGTGCGCCAACGGTGCCAAAAAGGTTATGGGCCTTGTCTAAGTGCAGTGTCATCCACTTATCCGCAGGATTGTAGGATAAGAGACTTCCGCCCAGGATAACTGCCAGGAGCAGGAAAACAAGTCCCTGGATCTCTTGACTAATAGGGTTTGTCTTCTTGTCTTTATTGCCCCTTGTCTTTGATTTACTGCTCAATTTTCTCTCCCTCGGAAAAAGAAAACAATCTAAACCGGGATTATTATGGGTAGTATGATAGGTCTTCTCTCTATGACACCGTAAAAGAAACGTTTCAGGCGTCTCTGAATATCCGTTTCCACATCGGGCCACTCTATAATGGAAGGTCTCTCAAGCTCGTCAAGGACTTCAAGTACAATACATTTGGCATCGTCAAGGATGAAACCTCTCTCATCCTCGAACACAAATCCACGGGAGATGATATCTGGACCGTAAATCACGTCTCCTGTCTGCTCATCGACGGCGAATAAGACTATAACCAGCCCATCAGCGCTAAGTCTCCTGCGGTCTCTCAAGACTATCTCTCCTACATCTCCTACTCCCTTCCCATCCACCATGATCCGGCCTGCATGCACTGGATCTCCGAGGCTCGCTTCTTGGTTCTCAAAGCAGACCACTGCCCCGTTCTCTACCAGCATGGTGTGGTCCTTTGGAATGCCTGTTTCCTTAGCCAACTGTGCATGCCTTATAAGATGTCTGTATTCTCCATGAATGGGAACAAAATATAGGGGGCGCACAAGGCTCAGCATAAGCTTGAGTTCCTCCCTCTTTGCATGACCAGAGGTGTGAATATCAGAGACCTTTTCGTATACAACGTTTGCGCCCTTCCTGTAGAGGCTGTTTATTATGGAGGTTATGGCCTTTTCATTACCTGGAATGAATCGTGAAGAAAGAATTATGGTGTCTCCCGGCTTGATACTGATGCTCTTGTGTTTGCCGCGCGCCATTCTGGCAAGGGCGGACATGGGTTCTCCCTGGCTACCGGTAGTAATGATTGTGATGGTTTCATCCGGGACATGGTTAATTTTTCCTTCACTGATCTCGACACCGTCGGGTATGTTGATGAACCCTTGTCCCCGAGCCAGTTCCACATTCGTCACCATGCTCTTTCCATTAAAGACCACCTTTCTGCCAAATTTAACAGCCAGGTTGATAACTTGTTGAATTCGCGTGATATTAGATGCAAATGAGGAGACAATAATGCGCCCCTTACAATTCTGGAACAGGTCTTCCAGCGTCTTTCTCACATCCTTTTCGCTGAGCGTAAACCCTTCCTTTTCCGCATTGGTTGAATCCGACAAGAGGGCGAGAACCCCCTTTTCTCCAAAGTGTGCAAATCGGATCAGGTCGGTAAACTGCCCGTTTACAGGAGTCGGGTCAACCTTGAAGTCACCGGAGTGAATAATGATCCCTTCGGGCGTATCTATGGCAAGACCAACACCGTCGACAATGCTATGGTTCACGCTGATATATTCCACACTGAAAGGACCAAATCGGTCTGTATCTCCTGGCCTAACGCTATTAAGAATGGCCTGGTCCAGAGTTTCGTGCTCTCTGAGCTTTTCTTTCAAAAGAGCCAATGTAAAATTTGTAGCAAATACTGGGATTGGGAATTCCTTTAAAAAAAAGGGCATTGCACCAATGTGATCTTCGTGGCCATGGGTCAGGATGATGGCCTTGACCTTATCCTCTCTTTCCTTTAGGTATTGAAAATCCGGTATTACAAAGTCTACACCGGGCATGTAGTCATCCGGGAACATGAGCCCAGCATCCACTACCAGGATATACTGGTCGTATTCAATGGCCATCATATTCAGTCCTATTTCACCTAGTCCTCCGAGTGGTATGACCTTAAGCATCTTAACCTCTTTTTGTTCGATTCTATCAACAGACCCTCATGTCCATCGCAGGGCTGTTAACAGATGGATGATGGTCCTTCGCGGTTTTAACGACCTAAAATGGTACGAAAACCTTAATCCTTTACTTGCTGGCAGTCAATAGAGAATACATTTCAATGGGCACGCATGCCTGCTCAATGACCTTGATTTCGTCATTTTCTTTGTGCTAAGGTCTGTAAACCAGACACCGGTATTTCCCAATTTCGAAACATTTTAGCCTTTTTCAAAATAATTCGCCTGGTATTTTTAAAAAGCTATAATCTCGCCTTTTTAAGGTGGGAGAGAAAAAAGGAGGGAAGGGGAGAGATGGCAGGTATAAATAAGGTGATATTGATTGGGAACCTGGGGGCCGATCCCGACGTTAGATATACACCTAGTGGAAAGGCTGTGGCTAATTTCCGAATTGCCACTTCGGAACAATGGACCAACAAAGATGGCGGTAAGGAGGAACGCACAGAGTGGCACAAGATCGTGGCATGGGGTCGTCTGGGAGAGATCTGTGGTGAGTACCTGCGTAAAGGAAAACAGGTCTATATCGAGGGAAGATTGCAGACGAAGATGTGGGAAGACCGTGATGGGAATAAGCGCTATACAACAGAGGTGGTTGCGCAGGGCATGCAGATGTTAGGCGTTG
The DNA here is from genome assembly GCA_964473615.1 of uncultured Desulfobacteraceae bacterium. Lineage (GTDB taxonomy): Bacteria > Desulfobacterota > DSM-4660 > Desulfatiglandales > Desulfatiglandaceae > CAYYPQ01. Next base: position 52,098 of record CAYYPQ010000003.1, on the reverse strand, counting down.
CGGGTAAAGCGGGCAAGACGGAATCTACGGATGAACGCTTCCCTATGGAAGAACCAGTTACCGTGCCGGAGGACGAGATTCCCTTCTGAATCTTTTTAGAAATCCAGCTTGCATTGAACGGGCAAAAACTTGATAGATATGCTGCTGCTCCTCGGTCCAGTCTGTTAGGTCTCATCATCTGTGGTGTTGTTTTCCTCTTCGGGAGGAGTAATTTTTTCCGGGGGTTCATGAGTGGCCTTTTTGAAATTCTTGATCCCTTTCCCTAAACCACTGCCTATTTCAGGTAGTTTGCCTGCCCCAAAGATGATCAGGATAATGATCAATATGATGATGAGTTCCGGCATTCCTATGCCAAACATTGGGTATTCCTCCGTTTTTTGGGTTTTTGTTCAACCACCTCATCCCCTTTTAACCATAACCTCTAGTACTGTTTTTCCCAGGGTGGCAAGATTCATGGCTACGGTAATTCCGGCGGCTTGAAGCGCCTTAATCTTGTCTGATGCCTTTCCTTGGCCGCCCGATATTATGGCCCCAGCATGCCCCATGCGTCTGCCCGGTGGCGCTGTTTGGCCTGCGATAAAGGCTATCACCGGCTTATGAAATTCCTCTTGAATGTATTTGGCCGCATCTTCCTCCGCGGTACCGCCGATTTCACCTATGAGTACTACGCCTTTGGTTTCGGGGTCCTCCTCAAACCTCTTGAGGTAGTCGATAAAGGTGGTCCCTATGATGGGGTCGCCCCCGATTCCAATACATGTAGACTGTCCCAAACCAGACTTGGTTAATTGCTCGACTACTTCATAGGTGAGTGTTCCACTCCTGGACATCACTGCCATGTCACCTTGCCTGTGTATTGCCCCGGGCATTATACCCACCTTGGTTCTGTTTGGGGAGATAATACCAGGGCAGTTTGGGCCGATAAGTACGGATTCCTTGTCTCTCAAAAAACCAGCCACCTTAACCATATCAAGCACGGGAATACCTTCCGTGATGCATACAATGACCTCCAGCCTTGCGGAGGCGGCCTCAATGATGGCATCACTAGCGAATGGCGGAGGGACAAAGATACAAGAGACATTTACGCCCTCTCTTTCTACGGCCTCCTGCAGCGTGTTATAGACCGGAACTCCTTCCACTTTCTGGCCGCCCTTTCCCGGTGTGACTCCGGCCGCGACCACTGTCCCGTAATCAAGCATCTTTTGCGTATGAAAGGTGCCTTCCCGTCCCGTTATACCCTGAACTACCACTCTACTGTTCTCGTCTACAAGTATACTCATGACTAACCCGTTCCACGAACTTGTTTCGCGACTAATTCAGCCGCCTCAACAAGATCTCTTGCCACCAAAAATTTCAGATCAGAGTTTCTAAGAATTTCCCTTCCTTCCTCAACGTTAGTACCTTCTAACCTGACAATCAAGGGGAGACGAATTCTCCTTTCCCTCGCCGCGGCAAGGACACCCCTTGCCAAGATATCGCATCTTAATATGCCACCAAAAATATTGATAAGAATGGCCTTAACCCGCCTATCCATGAGAATGATTTCTACACCCTTTGTAATCATTTCCTCGCTGGCCCCTCCGCCAACGTCCAGAAAATTGGCCGGCTCCGCACCTGCCATCTTAATGACGTCCATGGTTGCCATGGCCAGACCGGCACCGTTTACCATGGCGCCCACATTCCCTTCAAGACGGACATAATTGAGTTGATATTTTTCTGCCATCAATTCAAGAGGGTCCTTTTCCTTTGGATCATCTAATTTTAAGAGCTCTTTTTGCCTGAACAGGGCATTGTCATCAATGGTAATTTTTGCGTCCAGAGCAATAACCTTGCCCCCTTTGGTTATTACCAGGGGATTAATCTCTACCAGTGAGCAATCATTGTCCATAAAAACGTTATAAACTCTGGCCATGACCGACATCAATCCCTTGATAGCCAGCGGCGAAGGGAGGGGAGAGAGCCTGTAAATCAGGTTTCTGGCCTGGTGGGGCATCCATCCGGTCACGGGATTAATATGCTCTCTTAGAATAAGTTCAGGCGAATTGGCCGCGACCTCTTCGATCTCCATACCCCCGGATTGACTAAAGATCATGGTGGGGCTGTAACTGGACCTATCGATCAGCATACCCAGATAGAACTCGCGATCGATCTCCATTCCCTCCTCTATGAGCACCTGGTTGACAATAACGCCATCACTACTAGTTTGCTTGGTCACCAGGGGCTTGCCCAGCAGTTGCTCTGCGGCGGTTATCACCTCATAGGGATAATGCACCAATCTGACACCGCCCCCCTTTCCCCGACCCCCGGCATGAATTTGAGCCTTAATAACCCAAGGCGGGCCATTAATAAGCTGAGTCACCTTGGTCGCCTGATCGGCCGATGTAACCAGATGACCGTTGGGGATGGGTATGCCCGCGTTACCGAACAGTTCTTTGGCCTGATATTCATGTAATTTCATACTGTTGGTTCTCCAAGTTAAAAAAGACACCCATGGCTTTACCTCAATTTCAAACGGCTAAGGTGTTACGTGTGATTAAGCTCCCTCTGGGGATAGACCTGGGCCGGGAACTCTGGATACCGGTATGCCACACAAGAATTTGAAGGGTCTGTCACCGGCGTTGACATAGGTATGCTGTACATTGGGTGGAACAAAGACAACGGTACCCGGGCCAAGTTCATGCCATTCACCATCGAGTTGAACCCGCCCTTTGCCTTCTATAATGTAATTTTCGTGTTCAAATGAATGTGAATGGCTTGGAGTATGCCCGCCCGGTTGTATTTCGATAAGGCGCAGTGCATAAACGGGTGCTCCGTCTTTTTGCTCATCAATTATCCAGCGTATGGTCACGCCAGGCGCGTCGTCTCCAAAGGTGACAGCGGGAACATCCTGATAGTGGCATACCTTCATGATCGGTTCTGCCATCTGAACTTTACCTCCCTCAACCGAGTCTGCCAGAGATATCTATAAAGGAATTTAAATCAAAAAGAGACTGGTGTCAAATACCAAGCCCTAATCTGATGGCCTGTTTTATACATAGTCTTTGAGCCTCTTCCTTATGGTCAGGTACCCCGCAATAAGAAGAACCAGGCCAACTATGAAAATTAGATTGTTGTGCGTTGCCATTCCATAGGCCACTGCCAATATGCCCAGGCCACATAGGACAATGGTGAAGTATTTTTCCAAAATAAACCTACAGCAAAACCTATAGAGCCAATTAACTCAATAACTTAGGGTAAACACATAAAACATGGTTTTATTTTACCCCTTAAGAGAGATATAATCAAGTCGCTACCCGCGGTGGCTGGTTTGATTATCATGCAGGACAGCCTTGCCCCTATCTTTTTTGGTCCATCCGGTTTCTGTCCGCCTTTTCTCGTTTAATCCGGAAAATGTGTGGTCTTGCCTCTTGCCCCCATGTTTTTGTCCTGGGTACACCAGGTTTCTGCTAGTGATATACTCGGAATGATTTGGCGTGACATTTATTGAAAAATATGAGATAATATAGGCGAATGAAACAAGGAGATAAGAGGAAGGAGTAGTGGTCTGAGAGAGAAGACCCTTGGGTCTGGAAATGACCCCAAAACCGGGTCAATAAGGTTTTAGGAGGGCTGCATATAAATGAAAAGTGACACCTTGGATGTTTGTAAAATATCCCTCACTCCAATTCAGGGAATCGTCTGTTTTAGAGGGCTAAGGTGTTACAATGAAAAAATTCTCGGGAGGTGTCCTAATCCATGTTGTGGAAACGAAAAAGTGTTGGCCTTGCCCTCGGAGGTGGGGGTGCGAGGGGCCTGGCCCATATCGGGATAATCAGGGTATTCGAGCAGGAAGCTATACCCATTGATATCGTGGTTGGAACCAGTATTGGTGCCCTTGTGGGTGCCGCTTATGCCAGTGGCATGAGTCCAGATGAAATGGAAAAGAAGACAGACGAGTTCCTGAATAGTTCCATATTTCAAGGCTCAGTGTTGAGTTCAATTAAGGAAGCTGAGGCCGCTGATAGATTGACAGTAACCCGGAAGATTCAGGGTTTTTTCAAGGATCGTCTCTATCTTCTGAAGGCCATGTTCAAACTGGGAATACTCCAAAGCGAAGATTTTCAGGCCATGATTGATTATTTTATACCCGATATCCTGGTGGAGGATACCAGGATCCCCTTCAGGGCCGTGGTTACAGATCTGGTAAGTGGCGAGCCTATTGTCATCTCAAAGGGCCCACTGCGAAAGGCAGTGATGGCAAGTTGTGCGGTTCCAGGGGCTGTGCCCCCTATAGAAAAGGATAGTATGCTATTATCAGACGGCGGGATCATTAATCTGGTTCCCACTACCGTTGCAAGAGAAGAGGGTGCAGAATTTGTGGTTGCCGTGAGTGTTAATAAGGAGATCTACTCTGATGAAAAACTAGGCTCAGCAATGGATATCTATGTCCGTGCAACTGAGATCCTCAGTTTTCACCTTGAACGTTCTATGCTTGAAGAGGCGGATGTGGTAATTCATCCCCGTGTAGGCGGACTTCACTGGACAGACTTTTTGCTTGCAAGGGAATTGATAGAGGCGGGGGAAAAGGCGGCCCGGGAGAAATTAGACCTAATACGAAAGGGCCTCCATCTTCCCGGGGCGTGGGCCACATTGACCAATTTTCTGAAGGGCCTTGCGCCAGATAATTCCCCATTACAAGGGGTTTCTTGAGATAATATGCGCATCAATTACCCTTTGGCCCCTTTAGAAATACATTTTCACGATAGTATCTCAGCTCATTGATGGATTCTCTGATGTCGCTGATTGACAAATGGAGCTTGTTTTTATTAAAGGTATGGAGAGAAGGGTACCACCTTGTAACCAGCTCCTTAACGGAACTGACATCGATATCACGGTAATGAAAAAAGGCGTTAAGGCGCGGCATATATTTTACTAAAAAGCGGCGGTCCTGCCAGACAGAATTGCCACAGAGTGGGGATTCTCCCTCTCGGCAGTGTTCGGATATGAAGTCTAATGTATGTTGCTCGGCAAGCTCACAGGTGTAGGAAGAGGCCTTCACCCGGTCCAGGAGTCCCGATGTCTGGTGTTGCTTCTGGCTCCATTCATCCATTGAGGAGAGGGTATGCTCCGGGTAGCTTATGGCCATATCCGGCCCTTCTGCGATTATATCAAGCCGGGAATTAGTTACAGTGGACCCGATTTCAAGGATCACGTGTTTTTCAGGGTTGAGCCCGCTCATTTCCAGGTCTATCCATATCAGGTTATCTTTTTTCAATCTGAACTCCTATCACGTTAATTCGTTTGAGCCGTAACCCGGCCGAGAAGGAATCAAACCTGAAAATCCTCCCGTCCAAAGGACAAAAGATGGGACCTCAGGTTTATCTTTTTATTCCTGAGACCCAGTTTCCCCCTTATATTTTTTCTGTGGTCCTCAATTGTCCTGGTGGAGAGATTCAAAAAATCCGCTATGCCTCTTGTTGGCTTGCCCTGTCTTACAAGGTTTGCAACCTTCATTTCTGCAGGGGTAAAGTTTATATGCCTGGAGGTCAGACTACGAGAAAAGGGGGATGTGATATCCTTTAGACTTGATTCCAGGATACTTAGACATGTCTTTTGTCCGTCATCCATTTTGCCCTTCTTCAATATTTCCAAATAAGGGAAAATTGCCTCCTTAATATTAATCAGTATCTTTTGTTCAAGTTCCTTTCTATCTTCCTCCCTTTTTTTTAGCAATAACTTCAAGGCGCTATTTGCCTCCTTGAGGCTAAAGGCCTTTGCCCTCAGGTCCTTTTCTTTTTCCCTAAGCGCCCTTTCTGTCTCCTTCCTTTTAGAGATGTCATTAAAAAAACAAAAGAAATAGCCTTTACCTGTGTTTAAAAAATTTATGCTCACTTGTATGTCCGCAATGAGTCCATCCCTGAGCCGGTGCTTTGCCTCAAAACGGTCAAACCCGTTCCTTATGACTTTCCGCCTGTGTCTGATGATGTGCCGGGGAGTTCGTAAATCGAAATCATAGATATTCATGCCAATCAATTCCTCGATAGGATAGCCATAGATTTGGGACGCGGAATGGTTGGCCTCAACAATATTTCCTTCAAAGTCCATCACACAGAAGCCTTCCATTGCAGTGCTGAGAATCAATTCATTACGACGGGCATGCTCCTTTAGGGCCTCCTCCGACCGTTTGCGATCGGTTATGTCCCTGACAACACCTCTAAAGCCCCTCCTATGCCCTTCATTATCGATAATCAGAGCTACAGAGGCCTCTATATGTCTTTTTAGCCCGTCTTTCTTAATAACCTGCCAATCAAATTGTTTGTCAGGTGTTCCTGTATTATATACGTTGTTGAATGTCTTATATACGTCTTTGGCGTGTTTTTGATCCACACATTGACGGTAGTTCATACCAGTTAATTCAACACTGGAATAACCAAGGAGTCTACGCATGGAATCGTTGAAAAATACGAAGTTGCCGGCCAGGTCAGTCTCATAATAGCCCTCCTCAATGCTCTCGAGTATATTCCGATATTTTTTCTCGCTTTCACGAACGGCCTTTTCCGATCGTTTTCGGTCAAGGATCTCCCGTCGGAGTTGATCGTTCGCACTTAACAACTCCGCGGTACGCTCCAAGACCCGTTTTTCTAATTCAGAGTGTGCCTGTCGCAGCTCATTCTCAATCCTCTTTCGCTCCGTGATATCACGAGACACGCCTTCAAGGCCGATAAGCTTACCTCTACTCCAGATGGGTCTCGTATTTACCTCTACTGTCAGCGGTTTTCCTTCAGAAGTGGGATATTCTAACTCGTAGGGACTCACTTTCTCTCCTCTCATTCCTTTCTCGAAATTCGCATTGACCCTGTCATGGTCTTTTGGGCTCACGACATCCAAGAAGTGCATACCCACAAATTTATCAAAGGATATACCTGACCTTTGTTCAATGACTTTGTTTACAAACACAAAACGCCCTTTATTATTCACCACATATAATCCATCATTAACTAAATCCAAGAGGGTTGAATAGTCCACGCCAATCTCTCTCTGGACATTTTCGCGCCGCTTTCTCTCGACCGCCTCCTCAAAATCCTTGACGTATTGTTCCATTTGTTCATACGTTGGTTCTGTTGACATCAGAAAATCCTCCCAGTGAAACCAGCAATAAACTATAGAAATTTACAAATATAGTAACACATTAGCGCTTGGAAACAAACTGTTTCCTGAGGTGTTACTAAATACCTAATCATATCATAATGAACCACTATTTTACCAGCCCAGATCTTTTCCGTATTCCTAGGTCGCCAGCCTCTTAGTCCAACCCTATCTGACTCACTACCATTGACATGTAACATCCTAAAAAGATTGACAAAGTTCAAGTTATACTGGAAACACATCCCCATTTTACATGTGTTTTTTCAGTTATTATTTTTATCGCGTAGGTGTTAGTATAAAAAAAAATTCCGAATCACCACAAGACCCAAAAGGGTAACCATGAAAGAAGAGACTCAGGGCTCTTATTCAGATTCAGATGCACAGGTCCACATTGTGGGTCCCTTGAGACTCCAGAATGAATTGCTATGCAGGTTTCTTGCAAGAGAGACTGGCCTTGTGTGCATATGCTGCCCAGACACCGCTGATATCGGGACCGACCAGGTGACCCTCATCCTGTGGGACTGTGCGGATACCAAGGCTGATAACGTGTGGGAAGGTCTTGATGAACAGGGCCTTTCCAGTCAGGCCGGGCATTTCATTGCCCTGTTTAATCTGTGTCAAGACTGGGAGATTTGCAGAAATGCAATCGGTCGAGGCGTACGGGGTGTTTTTTTTGAAGATGACCCCCCATCCAGGTTAGCGAAGGGCGTTCAGGCCATTTTGAATGAAGAATTATGGTATCCGAGGAATGCCTTTGCAGAATGCCTTTTTGGTGGAGAAAATTTTAATAAGATCCAAGAGGGTACGTCAGTCTCCCTTACGCCTAGGGAGAGGGAAATACTCCTTAAGATTGAATCCGGTGGCACGAATGGTGAGGTAGCCCAGGATCTATGCATCAGCCCACATACCGTCAAGACCCACCTTTATAATATCTTCCACAAGATCAATGTTCCCAACCGCCTCCAGGCTGCATTATGGGCCTCCAAGCACCTCTAACCAACTAGGGGACGTCCGTGAAATATTGACATTCTCCCTTCTTTCTGTTAATTTCCTCGCATGCCACGAAAAGCACGCATCGATGCCCCTGGGGCATTACATCACATCATTATTAGAGGAATAGAAAAAAGGGCCATTTTCCGCGATGACCGGGATAGGGACCACTTTTTAGAGCGCCTTGGGGATGTCCTTGTGGAAACGGAGACCCATTGTTATGCCTGGGCCTTGCTCACCAACCATGTCCATTTACTCCTGATGACGGGTCTGGCCCCGATCGCCACGGTTATGAGACGGCTATTGACGGGTTATGCACAGCAATTTAACCGTCGCCACAAACGTCATGGGCACCTTTTTCAGAACAGGTACAAGTCTATTTTATGCGAGGAAGATCCGTATCTCTTGGAACTGGTGCGGTATATTCATCTAAATCCTTTGAGGGCCGGGATCGTAAAGGATTTTAAAGGACTTAGATCCTATCGTTTTAGTGGTCACTCTGTTCTGATTGGCCTGAACAAAAATGAGTGGCAGGACAAAGATTATGTGCTGAGTCTTTTTGGTTTTACTGAAGGGCAGGCCAAAAAGGCTTATGCCTCCTTTGTTGCCAGGGGGATAGGTAAAGGGCGTAGGCCGGACCTAATAGGTGGAGGCCTGGTTCGCTCGATTGGGGGCTGGTCAGCTCTGAAAGCAATACGTTCCGATGAGCTTAGGGTCAAGGGGGATGAGCGAATTTTGGGAAGTTCAGAGTTTGTCCTCGAAGCCCTTGAGAAGGCGAATGAACAGTTCGAGCAGAGTAGTCTGCTACAAAGCCAGGGTCTGGATCTTGATTCGTTGTTATCAAGGGTGGCAAGCCATTACAAAATCGATGTTAAGGACCTAAAGACGAGGAGTAAACTGCCGGCGATTGTGAAGGCCAGGTCGGTGTTTTGCTATCTGGCGGTGAGGAATCTGGAAATTAGCGGCACCAGCATTGCTAAGGAGTTAAATATCACACCTTCTGCAGTGAGTAAGGCAGTGATTCGAGGCAAAAAAATATTATATGATACAGATGATGAAAAAAGAATATTAGAATGTTAATATTTCACGGACGTCCCCTAGTTATAGTCTGGGCTGTTCTCATGGCGATCATTGTGGTCGTGCCCATCTGGCATGGATACCATCAAGCGAGAAACGGCTATCAATTTATGGGCGTTGTAGGCCCGTATCACAATGATTTCAACAGCTATCTTGCCTGGATGCGTCAGGCATACGACGGGAATCTGCTGTTTAAGGACAAGTATACCACCGAGCCCCATAGGCGGGTATTTTTTCATCCTCTCTTCTGGTTGATAGGTACCACAGCGCGGCTGAGCGGGGCGTCGTTAATGGCCGTGTGTTACGTAGTCCAGCTAATGGGTTTGGCGCTGATGATCTTTGGGATCTATCGTTTCAGCGCTTTTTTTACTGGAGATGTCTGGACGCGGTTCCTCGCTCTGGTACTCGCCACAACGGCCTCTGGCTTTGGCTGGATGACCACAGTTCCCAACAATACACCCGTGTTGCAGTTACCGATTGACCTATGGCTCAATGCAGCCAATGGCTTCCAGGCAACGGTGACATCGTTCTTCACGCTACCTATTGCACTAGGCCTGATGATGTGGTCTGCCTCATGGTTTTTGCGTTATCTTGACTCCGGCCGCTTGCGCGCTTCAATAGTTAGCGGCCTGTTCGCTTTAGCGCTTACAGCGACGCATCAATACGATATAGTGACCTTGTATGCGGTCCTCGGCGTCTGGACCGTCATGACTGCCCGCCTGCACCTGATGGAGGCATTCAAGCAACCTGTCACCACCCTAGGCCAGCCACCATTCGCCGGCATGTTGGTGGTTTTGGCCATTTCGATTCCTTTTGCCTTGTATAGCCTGGCCATAGTCAAATTCAATCCGGTCCTATCAAGGGTGGGCTGGAGCATGCCTTTGCCCGCTTTTAGGTTGTTCGTCATTGGTTGGGGTCTGCCGCTTTTATTGTGCATTGTCGGGCTTGCACTTCCGAGCGTGTGGCGAGGGAATCGCAGGGTTGGACTATTGCTGGGATGGCTCCTTATAAACATTATACTGCTATTCCTGCCGATTGAGTTTAAGCGAAAGCTTATTTGGGGGATACACGTGCCGATGTGCCTGCTGGCTGCAATGGCGGTAATGACAGGCCTTCGAGCAGCGACTCGGCCATTGTCCAGGTCGACTGCACGCCTTTCTATCATAGTAGTTGCGACTGTAGTCGTCGTGATGTTCTCCGCGATAGGCTCCGGTCTTTTCTATGCCAGATTGTTTGAGCGAAACACATTGCGCGTGTTCGGCGACTATCTGCCCGATTCATATTTCGATGCGATGCGGTGGCTTGATAATAATAGCAATGATGGTGAAGTCGTGATTGCCGGACCCGCCATTGCCAATATGATCCCCGGTCGAACGGGCAATACCGTATTCGAAGGTCATTGGGCCCAGACACTGGATCTGCGCCGCAAGCGCCAGTTTATACGCCTTCTCTTCAACCCCCACGGTTTGGCCGACATAAATGTGATCCGGCGTGTCTTTTTGCGCAATCGAGTCCGCTATATCCTGTTAGACACCGCAACTGCCCGGCGGGGGGGGCTGCCTTTCAGCACTTCACGCTTTCCTTTCATTCCACTGGTTGAACCGGTCTTTCAGAATGACAGTGTTTTGATCTGGGAAATTAAGGATTATCGATCGGGCTTAGAAACGCAATCATGGCCCAACGGGAACTGGTTTGGTTCAGGGGAAGAAGACCTAAATACCTTTCTGGCGGACCAAATAAAACTAAATGAGGCGTATGACAAAATTCAAAAGACACTGGAGCTTTACCCAAAAGACCCCATATTATATCTTAAGCTCGGTAATTTATACGCCGGTATTGGCCAATATGGTTTATCTTTGGGCCAATACAAAAAGGCCCTGTCGATCCAACCGGATAATGCGAGCATCTACTATAATATAGCCTGTATATACGCAAGAGGAAATCGGGTTAAAGAGTCCATTGGCTGGCTAAAAAAGGCTATCAACAAGGGGTTTAACAAGATTGATCTAATAAAGACAGACAAAGATCTGAATGCCATTCGAGACTCACGAGAATATCGCGAGCTCATCAAATCTGATTAGGAATACCTTCTATTTTGACAGTACAAGATGCAAAATTGGAATACTTTATGAAGGCCATGAACTGGAAGCTGCCGCTCTGCATTCTTATAATACTTTTGGTCTATACCTGGAATCTGCATTCTCCTGTATTGTGGGGAGATGAGGCAGACCTGGCAATCTTTTCCAGAAATGTAGTCAAGACAGGTGTTCCAGTAGGATTTGACGGAAGGAATCTCGCAGTGATTGGAAACTGTGCAGCGGTAAGTAAGTCACTGCTCAAGAAAAGAAGCCCCTGGGTGCAATATTACATTGGGGCCTTGTCCATTGTGTTTTTTGGGGAGAGCACAATGGGCGTGAGGCTGCTTTTCGTCTTAATTGGGGTAGGCGCCTTTTTCCCACTATATTCAGTCCTTAAAAAGAGGAGCAAATTTCCTGAACTCATCACAACACTGACCTTGATCTCCCCTCAAATTGTGCTCTTTCAAAGAAATGCGCGTTATTTTTCTATTCTGATATGCCTCTTTTCGTTCTTATTATGGATACATTTCCATCCATTTAGGTCCTCAAAATCGCGGATGCTCTTGGCATCAATTTGCTCCATCCTTTTTTTTCATACCCACCAGCTTGCAGCATTTTGCACCATGGTATCCTTTCTCGCTTTTTGTTCTATGAAAGACAGGGAAAATTTCCGCGTGTATCTGGTAGCACTCTTGGTTGGGTTTTTATCTTGGCTATTGTTTTTTGTGTCCCTGGATCGCATATCAGGGCTAGACTATACCATCACAAGGATCTTTTTTGAGAACCCTCGAAACTGGCTTTTTCTGTTTGTAAATGGTGTGAAGGCAACGGTTTTTGACCTTGATTTTATCAATTGCATTCCCATACTCGCATGGGTGATTATATTCGCCCTTGGCTTCCTCAAGAAAAGGACAAAAAAGATTCTTATGGTCCTGGGAGATCCATTAACTCAGATCATATTGATCAACCTTTGCTTTCAAATATTGGCAAATTCCGCGCTGATTGGCTTTGAAACAGGAAACCAATACGGGATTTTAAGATCTATGCCACACCTCATTGCCCTTGGCCTTGTTCCCGTTTTCCTTGTTGTCGAAAACTCATTGATGGATTTTTCAATGAAGCGGTCGGTCAATAATTGTGTCATCCCAATCACTTTTTTTTTGGTCATAAGTTCAAATGCATTTACCTTTTCCTACTGGGCCAATCCCTTACCAGGAAGGACACAGCGTCTTTCATGGTGGCCTCCAGTGTATGGAGAGATCATCGATCCCAAAACGGACAGTGTTAAGCAGTTGTTAGACACTATTGCTGAGGATGGAGAAAGCGATGAAGATACCATCTGGGTTTCCCCTGCATATATGATTGAAGTCCTTGAATTTTATGTGGGAGACAAGTACCTTATTTTCCCCCCTGTGTTCAAAGACTCTGAATGTGAAAAGAGCATTATAAAAAAAATTGGTGCATCGGCTTACCATAGATTTTTCACAAGGCCGAAATGGCTTGTTGTTTTCTTCAGGCAACTAGGACAAATACCAAAGGGGTATGTGATGTCTCGTATGGGCTTTTTTAGAGACCGGCCTGATGGGTCAAGACCCGAGCTGACAAGGCATGGGTTTATCGAGGATACGAAAAGGCCGACGGGATATATCTATCTCTATCAAAGGCTGTAAGAAGGTGAGGATCTCAATAATTGTCGGCAACTATAGTGGGGAAGGCTAAGGATTAACGTGGTCGGGATGGATATAGATACTCAACGCAAATTAGACCGGATTGTAGGTGTCTTTCTATGTCGAATTTTCTCTTTACTCTATAGAGTAAGGCGAGAGATTTCTGTCAAGGAGACGCCCAGAAAAATTCTAACAATTCTTCTTTCCGAAATGGGAAGCCTGGTTTTGGCACGTCCCATGTTCGAGCATATCAGGAAAAAGCATCCTGAATCCTCTGTTTATGTCTTATTGTTCGAGCAGAACAGAGAGGTGATGGAATTACTTGATGTAGTGCCCTCTAAAAATATTTTGTCAGTTAGCAATACCTCTCTGAAAAAGTTCCTTATAGACAGCATTCGCGTCCTGTTTAGATTGCGGCGGATCAAGATCGATACTGTTATTGATTGTGAGCTGTTTTCGAGGATAAGCAGCATTTATTCCTTTCTGTGCGGTGCGAAAATACGCGCTGGATTTCATCCCTATACACAGGAGGGACTTTTTAGAGGGGATTTTATCAACCGACCAGTGCCCTACAATCCGTATACCCATATCTCGAAACAGTTCATTACCCTGGTCGAAGCCCTGGGATCGAACCAGGTGCCAAGGGCAAAGCACAGGGTCTCTGGGAATATCTTAGGTGTCCCCCCAATGAATGTCAGCGAGACCGAGATTAGGGAGATACAGGAAGGCCTTACCATGGACTTTCCCCCAATAGCCGGCAAAAGACTTGTCTTAATCTACCCTGGGGGCGGTTTGTTACCCATTCGCGCATGGCCGCTTACATATTTCTGTCGTTTAGCCAAAGATCTCATTTCAAGCGGGTATGCCGTTGCCGTTATCGGTATGGACAGTGACAAGCAACTGGCCAATGATATCTTGTCCTATTGTAAGGATAGCAAATGTGTTGACCTGACCGGTTATACGGAATCGGTCAGAAAGCTGATGATTATATTCCATTTTGCGTCCCTACTCGTTACCAATGACGGCGGGCCCGGGCATTTTGCGGCAATGACGCCTGTTCCTGCCATAATTTTTTATGGTCCGGAAACGCCATCTTTATATGGACCTTTGAGTGCGAATTCTTTCAATTTCTATGTCTCACTATCTTGTTCGCCCTGCCTTACAGCATACAACCACAGAAGGTCTCCGTGCGATGGAGATAATCTGTGTCTGAAAGAGATTTCTCCGGAAGAGGTGCTCGCAAAGGCTTATGAAATACTGAAAGAACAAGAAGGGACTCCAGGTATAAATGGGATCAATGATTTCAAATAGAAGGAGAGCCCCTATTGTAATTGATAAGATACTGCGGCTACCCATAATTGGCCCACTGATTGGCCATCGGTTCACCAAATTTGGTGCCGTTGGTTTTCTAGGTACTGTTGTTAACCTGGTAGCCTTATATATCCATCAAGAATTCATTTTTAAGAATATTTATCCAAAGGAAACTCGTCTTCATCTATCTCTTGCCGTCGCGATTTTTTTGGCCACAGTAAGTAATTATTTATTGAATCGGAGTTGGACGTGGGCCGATCGAAAAGGCAAGACAATCAAGAGTTTCTTTGTTCAGATGGGGCAATATTTTGTGGCATGTGGGCTTGCCATAGGAATCCAGTTTGGCCTTACCGTATTGCTTGCGAGATACATGCACTATCTGATAGCAAATGTTATTGCCATTATCCTCGCGGCGGTCTTCAATTACCTGCTTAATGATATATGGACCTTCTCTGCAGATTTCTACAAGAAATTAGACCGGTAGGTATTGTTGTCAAAACATGGAATCGAGTGAGCCAAAAAACATATCTTTCAAGGGATTAATTACAGGTTCATGTTTGATTGCCCTTGTGACACTTGCAGTATATATCCCGGCCATGCGCGCCGGCTTTATCTGGGATGACAATCAATTCCTTACAGAAAATCAATTGATCATGGCCAATGACGGACTGTGCAGGTTCTGGTGTACGACAGAGGCCCCGGATTACTTCCCGTTGACCTCAACTACATTGTGGTTTGAGTGGCGACTGTGGGGGATGAACGCCTCAGGCTATCATGCCGTTAACGTGGCCTTACACATCTTAAGCTCGATCCTGATATGGTTGGTCTTAAACCGACTAAAGATACCCGGTTCCTTGTTGGCGGGAATTATATTCGCTGTACATCCAGTCAACGTGGAATCAGTGGCATGGGTAACGGAGCGCAAGAATACGTTACCCATGGTGTTCTATCTCTTGAGCATCTTTCTGTATCTCAGATTCGAGAAAGAACGGCACAGATGGTTATATGGGATCTCTTTGTTGTCCTTTCTTTTGGCACTTTTGAGCAAGACCTCTGTGGTGATGCTGCCCCTTGTGCTTTTAGGCTGTGCGTGGTGGCAGCGTGACAAAATAGTGCGTAAAGACGTGCTTCGCACCGTTCCTTTTTTTGTGCTGGCCGGCATTTTAGGCCTGGTGACTATCTGGTTCCAGTATCATCAGGCCATTGGTGAAGATATCGTACGGTCCGATAGCCTATTTTCGCGGCTGGCAATAGCGGGTTGGGCCGTATGGTTTTATCTGTACAAGGCCATTTTCCCTCTTAATCTGAGTTTTGTTTATCCCCGCTGGGAGGTAGGTAATCTACATATACTTTCCTTTATGCCAGGACTGATGTTTTTGGGACTGCTGATCCTCTTCTGGTCCTATCGGAAGACCTGGGGCCGTCCCTTCTTGTTTGGCCTGGGTTATTATGTGGTCACCCTTTTACCCGTCCTGGGTTTTCTCAACATCTATTTCATGAAATACTCTCTTGTAGCAAATCACTGGCAATATACGTCTATCATAGGGGTTATAGCCCTGGGAGTCGGGCTTGGAAGTTATCATTATAATGACTGGCAGAAGTCGGCACGCCGGGTGGGAATAACATGTGCGGCGCTTCTTGTTGCTATCTTCTGTTTCCAGTCCTGGCGGCTCGGACATGTGTATAGAAATGTAGAAACGCTCTGGCGGGACACGATCGCCAAGAATCCCAGGTGCTGGATGGCCCAGAACAACCTGGCAAATTTCTTGAAAAAGGAGGGCAGGGTAACCGAGGCCATCGATCATTATCATGATGCACTGCGTATAAGGCCTGGGTTTGAAGAGGCCCACTATAATCTTGGCAATGCCCTGGCCTCTGAAGGTAAGCTTGATGAGGCCGTGGCCCAATACAATAAGGCGTTACGAATAAGGCCCGATGCCGTTGAGGTGCACGTCAACCTGGGTAATGCACTGGCGCGGAAAGGCAGGACATCTGATGCCATAGCCCATTATAATGAGGCGCTGAAGATAATGCCTGGTTTTGGGGAGGCACATTATAACCTGGGTAATGCCCTGGCCTCTGAGGGTAAGCTGGATGACGCCATAGCCCATTATAGAGAGGCATTACGGATAAGGCCTGATTTTGTAAAATGGCATTACAAGCTGGCTAATGCCCTGGCCTCTGAAGGGAGGTCTGGAGAGGCCATCAGTGAATATGAAGAGGCCTTGAAAAGAGATCCTGATTATGTTGAAGCACACGTCAGCCTGGGTAATGCCCTGGCCTCTGAAGGAAGGCCTGGAGAGGCAATAGATCACTATAAAGAAGCGTTACGTATAAGGCCTGATAGCGAGGAGGCCCATAATAACCTTGGTGTTGCTTTGGTTCGTAAAGGTAAGGTCGACGAAGCTCTTTACCATTTTAGAGAGGCATTACGAATAAATCCTGACTACGCCGATGCCCGTACAAATCTGGGAAGGGTATTGGATACGCGTCTAAAGCCTATTAATAAGGGTATTGCCAAAATTGAAGAGGCCTTAGAGACCAACCCTGATGATCCTGTGCTGCACTATAATCTGGGGCGATTATATGAACGTAAGGGGGGATTGGATGAGGCGACAGGTCAGTACAAAAAGGCCCTCTCAATACAGCCTGGGTTTATCCCGGCACTAAACAGCTTGGCATTAGTGTACACGGCCAAGATGCAATATGACATGGCCATTTCCATGTTTAAAAGGATAATAAGTCTTCGGCCAGATGCCAGTGGTGTCTACTATAATATTGCCTGCGTTTTTGCCATGGAAAAGAGAAAAAAAGACTCTATTGAATGGTTAAAGAAGGCAATCAATAGGGGCTATAATAATTGGGAAATGATCAAGACCGATGAGGATTTGAAAAATATAAGGGATTCTTCATATTATAGGGAGCTAATAGAAAACCATTAGGCCAGGCACTCCAGAAAAAGCACTATTTTTGCTGGACAATAATCTATTCTGAGATTAGTTCGACGATTAATTCTTCGGCCTTTTCCATACTGACAGTCCTCATATTGAGGACCATATCATATGAAAGGGGGTCATCATGTGACCCTTGCACTGAAAAAAGATCCAAGAAATGGCCCCTGATCTGATCTGCCCGTTTTATGGCCTTTTGGGCCTCATTGTCGGTTAGTTGATATTTGTCTGCGATGAAACGGATGCGATGCTCAAGATCGCCTACCAGTAAGATATGCCATGTGTTTTCACATCCCTTAAGAATGTACTGGCTCCCCCTACCTATGATTACCATATCTCCTTGCTCATATAGTTCTTGAATAATCGACCTTACCACATCGACATAGCCCTTTTCATCCATGTACCCGTATTTTTCTGAGATGAGTCGATCAATAAAATCCCTGCTTACTATCTTGTCAAGAAATTTCATGAGCCTGGTGCCCGCGGCCTTTTCAAAGGCACGGACATGGTCAGAAGAGACCTTTACTTTTTTTGCTACTTCTCTGATCATATCCTCGTTTACATATCGGTAACACAATCTTTTTGATAATCGTTCTCCCAGTGTCATACCTCCTGCCCCAAATTGCCTTGATATTGTAATGACTGACATTTTTGCCTCTCCTTCCTCCAATCGTTAATGTCCGTCTATGAAAAAAAGATGCACAGCATTTGCAGGTATTGAACACAGAATGGTTTCCGATATAATCCTACCTATTCATAATTTCCGTAGTGTAACATCAATTCCTTGATGCGACTCTTTGCCTCCTCCATATCTTCAGCAGGAGAGGTGCAAGATGGGGTTTCGATAATTCCCTTGTCTGCGAGAACCCCTTTGACAATAGCCACAGGCCTTTTGTGGCAGATGTTATGGAGATCGAGGAGGTATTGTCCTAATCGCCAAACCTGCTGGAGGTAATCGGGATATTTTTTTCGGTCTCCCGTCAGATGAAGGGATGATTCGGTGATTTTGCGCCAGGCATCGGGCGCAAGATTGGCCCCCGCAGATATTACTCCACTCATGCTTGGGTGATCCAAGAAATGGGTCTCATCGCCATCATAGATCCTGAAATCAGTTCGCCAGTGGCAGGCCCGATGGTAGTTGTGGCCTCTTTCAAAGGCACCCAAAAAGACCAGTCCAGCGATGTTCACAAGGCCGCACAATTCTTTGAGAATACTCGTACGGATATTATCTCTTTTTAAGGGTTTTTCAAGGCGGTTAATCAGTGATGGGTCATTATGGAGGATGAATGGCCGCTCAACCATTGACCCTAGGTCTTGATAATAAGCAGGCAGACCACGATTACTGTGGTAGTAAAGGGGTGTGTCAACCCAGAAGACCTGTCCAGTGTATCTTCGCCTTTCAATGGACTTTTTCAGGGCCAGAATACCTTCCCTCGTTTTTTCTTCGGTATCCTGCGTCACCCATAAGAGGATAGGAATTTTGGCCCGGATTACGCCCATTGATATATCAAAGAGTTCCGAGCGGAGGTCAAGGCCCAAATTATTGCCCTCTCCCATATGAGGGCTGGCCAAGAGTATCGCCTGACACTTAGCTGCCATCCGATCCAAAAGCCTTTTCAATCCCCGATGGTCAATAGCCCCATTTCTCAAAAGAGGGGTTATCAGATCAACGATGAGCCCCCGTGGGGCGATTGCAGATTCCATTGGCCCTGAATTCCTGTCTTCCTAAGAGGTCGTGGAGGTGGACAATGCCTTTTACTCTACCGTGCTCGTCTACGATCACAAGGTGGGTTATTTCGTATAGTTCCATTAGGCCGAGGGCCTCGGCAGCGGTCTGGTTTTCGTCTATGGTCTTTGGAGAGGGGGACATTATGTCTTCAACGCTCAATTCGTGTACGTTTCGTTGCTCCAGAAGGGCCCTTCTCAGATCACCGTCACTTATAATTCCTGCAAGCCTTTGATCTCTGTCAATAACCAGTGTGGCACCAATGTTTTTGGCATCAATCTCTTCTATAGCACGCCGGACATTTGAACCCAAAAGGACTATCGGTATATGGTTATCGGTGAGCATCACTTCTCTGATTTTTACGGAAAGACGCTCTCCCAGGCTGCCCCCTGGATGGAATTTCTTGAAATCATCCTGGCTAAAGTGACGACGACTGATAAGGGCCACGGATAGTGCGTCTCCCATGGCAAGGGCGGCGGTTGTGCTAGCGGTAGGTGCCAATCCCATTGGGCAGGCCTCCCTTTCCACACTGACATCAATTACAATATCGCATGCCCGGGCCATTGGCGAATCCAGACTCCCTGTAAACGCAATAAGCTTGGCACCCATTTCTTTTAAGATAGGCAATATTGCGTTAATTTCGGTTGTCTGTCCGCTGTTGGATATGGCAACGACGATATCATCCGGGGTCACCATCCCAAGGTCGCCATGGATGGCCTCTGCCGGGTGTAAAAAGAGGGAAGGGGTGCCAGTGCTGTTGAGGGTCGCGACTATCTTTCTCCCTATCAGGCCGGATTTTCCCATACCTGTTAGGATAACCCTCCCTTTGGAATTCAAGATCATCTCAACGGTTTTCTCAAATTCAGGACCGATTCTCTCCACCAGGCCCATAATACTCTGTGCCTCTATTTTCAGGACTTTTTTGGCCTGCTCGATAATCATTTGCTATGTCTCGACAACTTATCACATGATTTTCTTTCCCCCTTTAACATTTTCTCAAGACCTTCTCAAGATTTTAGTTTTGCCTGGCATTCAGAATTGAAATTGTTAGGGCGTAGTCTTATATTGGGGTCGGGCCTTTAGGAATGGGCATTGTTTTCCAAAACACATTTAGATGGTTTTTTTGGGAAGGGTAGGTCCCTGATTTTCCAAGATTCCATTTGGTTGCAGGGTCTTTAGAGGAAAGTTATCGAGAGGAATATAATAGGAGAGCAAGGAACATGGACCCATCAAATTCAAAATATCCTGGCCCGGGGCCAGGCGATGCCCTTGTGGTGGTGGATGTCCAAAACGACTTCCTGCCAGGTGGTAGTCTCGGTGTGCCGGACGGTGATAAAATTATCCCTGTCATCAACAGGTATATAGATCTTTTTAAATCAAAGAGACTCCCAATATTTGCGACGCGCGACTGGCATCCTGACGGACACTGTTCCTTTAAGGACCAAGGAGGTCCCTGGCCTGTCCACTGTATTGCAGGTTCGAAGGGTGCCGGATTTCCTCCGGGCATGCACCTTCCAGATTATGCGGTGGTGATTTCGAAGGCGACAGCGGTGAATAAAGACGCATATTCTGGGTTCGAGGGCACGGATTTGGATAGCCGGTTACGATCTGCCGGAATCAGACGGCTTATGATAGGGGGGCTTGCCACGGATTATTGTGTACTCAATACGGTCAAGGGTGCCATCAAGAACGGTTATGGGGTCCTGCTCCTTACGGATGCCATGAAGGCAGTAAATGTCATGCCTGGCGACGGAGAAAGGGCGCTGACGGAGATGATGCATCTGGGTGGCTCGCCAGTCGAGTTTGGGAATCTTGTATGAAATGTATACATTTCTCAAATTATTCTGGACTTTACGGACATTTCCTATTATAAATAAGAATCAAGCACAGGTGCTCCCGTTGAGCTAATAGGGAACCCCGTTAGATTCGGGGACGGGCCCGCCGCTGTAACCCTGCCCTTCTTTCTCTTGTCTGAGGAAAAGGGAACCCTTTTGGCCACTTATTGCCACTGTCCTGATAGTGAGGATGGGAAGGCTGGCAAGAGGGCAGGGGAGTCAGAAGACCTGCCTGGGCGCAACAAAACCTTCGCGGATCGAGGTTAATAGAGTGTCTTGAGGATAAAAAAAGGGATATCCCCAGGTCGAGAGTATCGGTCTGGGTTTTTTTGTTTTGGGAGATAGCCGTAGAGATGCCTTCGAGGACTTCAATTTTCATGGTGGCCTGCGTGTTAACATTATCCTGGTCGGTTTTGACGCCCGCGGCCACGTTTAGGGATGCACTTGGCAGGGAAGTGAGCCTGAAATCTTCCCCAAAGAGGATTGTTTCTATGGCTCCAAGCCTTACGGAGATCCTATATTATCTCGGGCTGGGGGAAAGGGTTGTGGGTGTAACGCAGTTCAGCTATTTCCCACCTGAAGCGGGTCAAAAGCCAAAGGTGGGGAGCTATATTAATCTTAACGTGGAAAAAATTATCAGTCTTGACCCCGATCTGGCTGTTGGAACGGTGGACGGTAATAGACCGGGTGTTGTGAAACTCCTGGATCAAGCGGGTATTCCCGTTTACCTGGTAAATCCTCGTAGTGTGAGAGATGCGATAAAGACAGTTGCGTCTTTAGGCAGGCTTTGTGGCGCAAGGAAAAAGGCGGAGGATCTGTCATATGGCCTGTACAGACGAATGGATCGTGTCTTTCAAAAGACCGTCAGTCTTAGACACCCAGTCGTTTTTTTGCAGATAAATATTAGACCAATAATGACTGTAAATAGGAATACCATTCACAATGATGTGATCCGGCTGGCAGGTGGCGTAAACCTGTCTCGGGACGAGCCAATGACCTATCCTACAATCAGTGTGGAGGAGATAATACAAAGGAGACCCGAGGTCATAATTATATCCTCCATGGAACGAGGGGGAAGATTTGAGGCTGTGAAAAGGCGATGGCTGAAATGGCCAGACATCCCGGCGGCCAAAACAGGGAGGATCTATCTTGTTGAATCGGATTTGTTGGATAGACCTTCACCACGTATCGTAAAAGGACTGGAGATTATGGGCAGACTTATTCATCCAGAGGTGAAATGGGAGGAATAGGCTCGAATATTATGCCCCGTACAACCATAAAAAGACCTCTCGCACCTATGAAGCTGATTCGTATTTCGCTGATACTGTGCCTTTTCCTGTTCTTGGTCATAGTCTTTTCTCTATTACTGGGGACTGCAAAGGTAAGCATGAATCAATTGTGGTGCCTTTTTGTTGGGAGTCCTAAGGCAAATGAGATGGTCAAACTCATTGTGTTTAAGATCAGGCTCCCCAGGATTGTCCTTGCCGGGATTACAGGATTTTCTCTCTCCCTAGGGGGTGTGGTATTTCAAGCCCTTCTGCGGAATCCGCTGGCCGATCCATTCATCCTGGGCGTCTCAAGCGGGGGCGCATTGGGGGCGGTGATTGGTATTATCCTGGGGCTTGGTTTTGGTCTTGGGATTCCGCTTATGTCCTTTGCAGGGGCCTTGTTGGCCATATACCTGGTGCTGGTAATGGGCAGGAGGAAGATAGGAATGGAGTCCTCGACCATACTGCTGGCGGGTGTTATCATTAATGCCTTTTTTACCTCTATCATTATGTTTTTTATTGCCACTTCGGCAAACGATCGGCTTCATACTATGCTTTTTTGGCTCTATGGCGATCTCTCCCAGAGTCTATATAGCCAGTCACTGGTTATAGGTCCGGTGCTTTTTATAGGTTTTATAATTTTATTTGGTCTTGCAAGACACCTTAATGTGATCACTGCCGGGGAGGAGACAGCGCTCCACTTGGGTGTCAATGTGGAAAGGGCAAAGATGATCTGTTTTCTGGTTGTGTCCCTGATCATAGGTCTGGTTGTGTCTTTCTCTGGACTGATAGGATTTGTGGGGCTTATTGTCCCTCATCTAGGGAGAATGGCCTTCGGTTCCGACCACCGCGTTTTATTGCCCGTTTCTTCATTGGGTGGGGCGGTCTTTCTTATTGCCGCGGATACGATTGCCAGGACGGTTATCTCGCCGAGTGAGTTACCAGTGGGAGTTATCA
Source organism: uncultured Desulfobacteraceae bacterium (assembly GCA_964473615.1). Lineage (GTDB taxonomy): Bacteria > Desulfobacterota > DSM-4660 > Desulfatiglandales > Desulfatiglandaceae > CAYYPQ01. The sequence continues at coordinate 29,116 of CAYYPQ010000003.1, read as the reverse complement.
CCGCCTTTATTGGAGCGCCTTTTTTTGTCTACCTGCTTAAGACGAGGGGGAGCGGGTGGGCAAGGTCCTGAAATTGAGAAAGGTAGGGTTTAGCTATGGGCAGACGTGGGCCTTAAGGGAGCTTGCATTTTCTCTTCAATCCGGTGAACTTGTTGGTATTCTCGGGCCCAATGGATCTGGAAAGAGTACACTCTTGAAGGTAGTGGACGGGATCTTGTCTGCTCAAGAGGGCGAGGTGCTGCTTAAGGGCCTGCCTATCTCCGCTTACAGCAGGTCGGATCTGGCTAGAGAGGTCGCAATGGTAGCGCAGGAGAGCCATTTTCGCTTTTCTTTTTCTGTCCTCGAAATAGTCCTAATGGGTCGATTTCCATATCTGAGCAGGTTTCAGTTTGAGGGAAGGCACGATATGGATGTGGTCTTTGAGGCCCTTAGGGCGACCCACTGTCTTGAGCTGATGGAACGACCGATTCATGAATTGTCTGGTGGAGAAAAGCAACGTGTGCTCATAGCCAGGGCCCTGGCTCAGGAGCCAACTGTCATGCTCCTGGATGAGCCCACATCCTTTTTGGATCTGCGTTACAAAAGAGAGATTTTCGATCTGCTCTGGCTTTTGGCTCATAACACTGGTCTAGGTGTGGTGGTGGTCTCCCATGATATCGATCTTGCTGCCCGATACTGTGACCGAATGGTAATGCTGAAAGAGGGCCGTATTTATTCAACAGGGCCCCCGGAAGAGGTCATAACGGCCTCGAATATTGCGGCCGTCTATGGGTGCGAGGTTACGGTTGATAATAACCCCACAACACAGAGTCCGCGTGTTAGCATAGTATGACCTGGATAAACCGGGAAAGTGCCTAAATTGAACTAAAGAAGGTAATACCATGATGCATATTTTTGTAAAGGGTGGACCCGTCATGTATCCCCTCTTGGCCTGTTCCATCATTGCCCTGGCGGTAATCCTAGAACGCCTTTTTTTTTGGATTAGAGAGGATATCAGGAGAAACCAAACGCTTGTTGATCAGGTCCTAGAGTTGTGCCGTAAAGGGGATTGGGAGGCAGTAAAGGAAAACGTGGCGGGTTCAAGAGACTTTGTGATCAGGATCCTGGTCAGCGGAATCCTTCACAGGGAATTCTCTATGGTCAAGGCCATGGAATCGTCTGCAGCGGAAGAGATCAGGCGGATGCGCCAGCATATGGCGGTGCTCGATACCATGATCACCGTCGCTCCCCTACTGGGCATCTTCGGTACCGTTATTGGCATAATTACCTCATTTGAACTCTTGGGAAGCGCGGGCATAGAACACCCACAGGCCGTGACGGCTGGGATCGCCCAGGCCTTGATCACCACGGCGGCGGGCCTTGGAATCGCTATTCTTTCAGTCTTCCCTTATAACTTTTTCAATACACGTGTGGAAAATGCCGCTTTAACAATAGAAAAGTATGCGACAAGCCTTGAAATCGTCTATGAAAAACTTGAACAGCCTTCAAAGGAATATGGGGGAATCCACAATGAAGGTTAATCTGCAGACCGAGCGAAAGGCGCGAATCGAGATGTTGCCTCTAATCGATATCGTCTTTCTGTTGCTGGTTTTTTTTATTTATACAATGCTATCAATGGCCGTACACCACGCCCTGCCAGTGGTCCTCCCTTCTTCCTTCACGGCAAAAATTGACAAACACCTGGCCATATCCGTGACAGTCAAGTCGGATGGCACCGTATATATCGATAAGGAGCGTATTATTCTGGATTCCCTGGCAGATGTCTTGAGGGCAAAGGCCCAGGGTGTAAGTGATGCGGGTGTCCTGCTTTTTGCTGATCGGGGGCTTTCGTATCAGGCCTTGTTTCATGTGCTGGATGAGATCAGAGCGGCCGGGATCAATCGGATTTCTCTCCAGGCCGATGTGGAGCAATGAGGGTGAGGCGTCTTTTGCTTGCTGCGATAATTGCTGCGTTACTTCATGTCTTGTTTCTCGAGATGGACCCGGACTGGCTCAAGAGTGGTATTGTTCCGAGATCAGCCCCAGGCGTTATAGCACTAACTCTGGCATATAATCAGCCCCAGGCGCCTGAGCATTCACACCCTTTGAAAAGCCGCATTACCAGAAAGAAAAGGCCCGCCTCGGTTCCAAAGGGCAAGGTCAAGCACGTTACAAGGCCCAAGGCAAGGCCGGCCCATGAAATCGAAAAAATTAAAACGCCTGAGAAGCCCCTTTACGATTTAGGAGAAGGCGCAAAAGATATTCAGGAGAAAGAAGGGTCCGAGGATCAGATAGAAGTAGCGACAATCCGGTCGGGTCAAGCGGGATTGGAGGCCTTACCATTTTATCTAAAAAATCCCCCTCCAAAGTACCCCCGGCTCGCTAAAATGAGGGGATATCAGGGTACGGTCGTGCTGGAGGTCTTGGTCGATCAAATCGGAAGGGTTGACGACATACGAATCTTAAGATCCAGCGGCCATCATATCCTGGATAGGGCCGCAACTGCATCGGTCAAAGAGTGGCAGTTTGTACCCGGGAAGAGGGGAGGCGAGAAGGTTGAGATGTGGGTGCGTGTCCCTATCCGTTTTGAGCTGGAGTAGCTGATTTTTTGGAACTGCTCACTATTGTGTTGTTTAGGTTGGTATAATACACTAATGCCTCCAGGACGCGAGCGGCTCGCTCAGGACCCTCGAATACAGGTATTCCTTGTTTCATGAGTCCTTGTATAAAAGGATTTTCCGGGCTGTGGAAGGTGTACCCCACAACGGGCTTATTATAGGACCTGAGCAATCGCGCCATGGATTTACACTGGCCCTCGATTAGCCTTGTGCGCTGTTCTATTATCTGGTCCTCGGATAATCCCATGTCCACCAAGGCACGCTTAATTGTCTGTGAGGGCATAAGAAAGTAGATCATGAGCATATCGGCATTTTTTTCCTCAAGGAGTGCCCTTGGAATGTCAAAGAAATAGTCCATGGGGTTCTTTGAAAAGGTAATGTCTACCGGGTTGTTAATACTACCTGTGGGAGGCACGAAGGGCGTCAATTTATCGATTGTTTCCTTTGAGAGTGGCGGCAAATCAAGGCCTGCCCGTCCGCAGGAATCTGCTGCGGCAGCCCCGGGCCCACCTGAATGGGTCTGAATTATCACCCTGGACCCTTCCGGCTTGGGCAGAGAGCCCAAGGCCCAGCAAAATGCAAATAATTCTGAGACAGATTGTGCCCGGATAATCCCGCTTTGACGAAACATGCTGTCATATAGTTGATCTGGCCCGGCCAGGGCGCCGGTGTGAGAAAATCCAGCCCGCCTGCCTGTCTCAGAACCACCAATATAATATGCTACAATGGGCTTTCTCGGGGCAATTAATTTGGCTACTTCTACGAACTCTCTCCCCCTCTTGATGCCTTCTATATACAGGGCTATGACCTTTGTGTAGGGGCATGCCCCAAGGTATTCCATACAGTCGACAATATCTAGATCCGCCTCATTCCCCACGCTAAATGCCGTACTAAAGCCCAGATCAAATCGTGAGAGGTACTCGAATATCTGGGTAATAAAACTTCCGCTCTGGGATGCAAGGCCAATAAAGCCCGGTGGGCCCTCACTGGGTATAAAGGTAGTATTAACCTTATGATGAGGGTTAGCAACACCGAGACAATTTGGGCCTAGAAGATGAATATCATACCTGTTCGCAATATCTACCAGGTCTTTTTCCAGGTCCACGCCCTTCCCGCCGATCTCCCTGAATCCACCCGAGACAACAATGGCCCGTTTGATACCCTTCCTACCACATTCTTCCAGCGTCTTGTTCACTATCCGGGTGGGCAGTACTATCACCGCGAGGTCCGGTGCCTCCGGTAGATCCGTGACACTTAGGAAGGCCTTGAGGCCCTTTACTTGTTTTTCTTTGGGATGGACGGGATAGATCACTCCCCCAAAGCCCATGGCCTGTAAAGACATAAGGAGATTGGTTCCCATGGAGGAGAAATTATTTGAGGCGCCAAAAAAGGCAATGCTTCTAGGATTTGCGATGAGATAGAGTGGGCTTTCTTCTATTGAATTCGGCATGTCAGGCCCTTTCCAATTCGATAAGTGCGATTATGTCATCTCTCCAGGGCCGACTATATCAGATCTTTGGTGGTCATACAGTTTTGTGGTTCTCCCGGTTTAATAACACTTTGCAATAGTTTGCATATCTGAAAAAAGCCGGGGTGAGGGACATCTTTCTCAACGCCAAAAACGTGCCTCACCCCACCTTAAGAATATGTCTGTTTTAAAGGGCTAAACTGTTACGACAAATTTAATTTCCCGTGGGCCTTTTTGGCGAGGGAGAATGCCGATGGCTTTAATAGTTTTTCGGAGACCGTGGCCTGATCAAGAAAGACTTGATGATGGTCCCTTTCTCAGCTCTTGCCATGAAAATAAGAAAGTCTCTATATCTCCCTTGACCAGGCCTTTGTGTCTCTGAGTCAAGCCACCCCATAAAGGGGTGGCTGTTGACTGACGGTGTATACAAATCTACGTCACAATTCAAGATCCCGGATTACAGAGAGCACCTGTATGAGCGTTTGTAGGTCCGATACACCGATGGCTGATTCAACTGTTTTCTCTAATTTCCTGACCCTCTTAAGTGCTTCGGGGGCCAATTCGATTGCCTCATCAGTAAGCTTGATCACGTTAAGTCGCCCATCATGGGGGTGAGGCTTTCGAACGACAAGGTCCATGTCTTCTAAACGTTTGATCATAGATACCGCAGCGGCCTTGCCTACCCCTGCCTTTTTTGCAAATACCCCGAGGCTGACGCTCCCCTCACGCCACAATATTCCCAAGGCCAGCAGTTGTTGTGCGGTGATGCCGTAAGGGGCAAGTTCCCGGTTATAATAGGCCATCATCTTCCTTGCCGCCTGGTTGATCTGTGTCAGGATAAAATATTTCGGTTCTGGGTAAGATATTTGCATGCGAACGTTTTATAGCAAACAATCGCATAAAAGTCAAGCAAAAAATGAAAAAATCATAAATTTATTTGAAAAGGGAATGGGATAAGTCTATTGTGTCTCGACTAAGTAGATACCCACGGGCTTGCCCCCCAGAAGGTGTGGTGGGCCTACCCGTGGGGCGCTACTGTAAAGTATTTGAGGAGGTGAGACATGGGAACATGGCATAAGACTGGGTGTGTACTGTGCGGTCAAAACTGCGGACTGGAAGTATTGGTGGAGGACAATAGAATAACCAAGGTGAGGCCTGATAAAGATAATCCGCGAAGTCAGGGTTATTCATGTCGCAAAGGTCTCAACGTGGCCTTTCATGAACACCATGCACAGCGTTTGACACACCCGCTTAAAAGAACGGTCGATGGTTTTGAAAAGATCTCCTGGGATCAGGCCACGGACGAGATTGCGGAGAAATTGCGTTCGATTATCGACAAGTACGGTCCTCGTTCTTTTGCCTATATGGGAGGTGGCGGGCAGGGCTGTCACATGGAGGCCGGGTTCGGCGTTCCAATGCTTCATGCTCTGGGGTCTCGCTACCACTATAACGCTTTGGCTCAAGAGCTGACAGGGGCCTTTTGGGCGCAGGGCAGGGCAATGGGTCGGCAGTATCTGTTTACCATTCCGGATCATGACAGGACGGAGATGCTGATTGCAATTGGGTGGAACGGGTGGATGAGCCACATGGTGCCCCAGGCGAGACGGGTTTTGAACCGTTTATCAAAGGACCCTGATAGGCTTTTGGTGGTCATTGATCCCAGGCGTTCGGAGACCGCCAGACGTGCGGATATCCATCTGCCCGTTCGACCAGGTACGGACGCGCTTTTGACACGCGCTATGATATCCATAATCATCCGTGAGGGTTGGCATAATAAGGAGTACCTTTCCACGCACGTCAGCGGGTTCGATCAGGTCTTGCCATGGTTTGTGGACTTTGATGCACAAAAGGCCGTTGAGGTATGCGAGCTGGATTATGAGCAGGTCCGAGAGGTGTGCAGATTGTTTGCCACCAAAAAATCCTCAATTCATCCCGACCTGGGAATACTTATGAATCGACACAGCACGGCCACCTCTTATCTGGAGATCATACTGCTGGCGATATGCGGCAGGATCGGTGTGCCGGGCGGCAATGTCATCCCCGGTCACATTGTGCCGATGGGGTCCCATAGCGATGAGCGTGATCCGGACACATGGCGTACTACGGCCACGGATTTTCCCGCGATTCTGGGTTTGTTTCCACCGAATGTCATGCCGGAAGAGATCCTAAATGATCATGAGCAGAGATTACGGGCGGTCTTCGTGTGTGGCGCAAACCCGTTGCGCTCGTATGCGGATACAACCGCATACGAAAAGGCCTTTAAGGAACTGGATTTGGTGGTCACTGCGGAGCTGGCGATGACTGAGACGGCCGTGCTTTCTCATTATGTCTTGCCCGCCCGGTCGGGTTACGAATCATGGGACGGGACATTTTTTGCCTGGACATTTCCAGAAATCTTCTTTCAGATGCGAAGGCCAATTATTGAGCCTGAGGGAGAGCCGCTTGAGGCCGGGGATATTATTTTGCGTCTTTCAGAGCGGCTGGGCATCGTCCCGGAGATACCCGAATCCCTTTATGAGGCTGCCAAGGGGGATCGTATGTCATATGCCATGGAGCTAATGAACTATATCCAGGCCAATCCTGAGACCATGGATGTCATCCCCTTTGTCCTGGCAAAGACGTTGGGCAGACAACTCGGCTCCGCCAACCTGGCGGCACTATGGGGGCTTCTACAGACGGTCCCAAAGAGCTTCCAGGAAAGCGCCGAGCGAGCTGGCTTCAATCCGGGGTTGACCATGGGAGATGAGATATTTCAGAAGATCCTCGATCACCCAGAGGGCATATGGGTAGGGCGTTGCGACCCGCATGACAATCTGTCGATGGTACAGACAGAAGACGGCCGAATTAGCATATTCATACCTGAGATGGCCGATTGGATCCAGGGTATTGATGCCGAATCCGAGGCCCGATCCTTGGAAAAAGACAAGCGATTCCCACTTTTGCTCATAGCGGGTCGGCATATGGATATGAATGCAAACACCCTCATGCGAGATCCCGCATGGAACAAAGGCCGGCGAGCATGTACCGTCGCAATTAATCCTGAAGATGCAAGACAGGCAGGGCTTATTGACGGCCAAAGGGTCAGGGTAGTCAGTGAAGCCGGGGCAGTGGAAATTGAACTTGAAGTAAGCGAAGAGACCCGGCCAGGTCAGGTGATTATCCCCCATGGATTCGGTATGGAATACAACGGAAAGGTTTACGGCGCCAATGTCAATCGTCTTACCAAAAACACTTATCGGGACAGGCTTGCGGCAACGCCACTGCACAGGTATGTAGCATGCAGGGTGGAGGATGTGGACAAGGGTTCCAGTTTTTGAAAAACCCTATCACTCGTTTCCCAATATAGAAATCTATACATATGTTAAAAAAAGTCCTTTCACGTAATAGGAAAGTCTACATTGAGTACAACGAGTTCAGGAAAAAAATGTTCTCTGAACTTGCACCCGAAGAAAGTGAGACTATTTTGTACCTTCTACCTTGGCTTTTGAGTATTAATCAGCCCGAATGCCCTGGATATATTCCGGATATCAAGCGGCCATTCAGGGTATATAATATTGATAGTAATAAAGAGATAAGGAAACTGGAAAAGGACTTCAAAGGCATGTTTGGCGTTCAAAGAAACGGGACGCTTTTGAGGCTTGATTCAGAATACTATTTGATACAGGGGTTGTATACAATTGGTAGCGTTGGAAGTGTGAGTCAGACATCAATCTCGGATTGTGATATATGGGTCTGCATTGAGAAAGACGAATTTGACGAACTGGCCTGGGTTCAAATTAATCAAAAGATTAACTTGATTAAAGATTGGATGGACGAGAGCCTTAAAATGCCCGTCTATTTTTTTGTTTCTGATGTGGCTGCCATAAGGGAATGCCGTTTTGGTAATCTTGATTCTGAAAGTTCCGGAAGCACTCAAAAGAACGTGCTGAAGGAGGAATTTTATAGGACATGCATGGTAATCTGTGGCAAGCTCCCGCTATGGTGGCTCTGTTATGACAAAAATATAGGGATTGATTATGCTGATGCGCTCTCAGTTACAGATGATGAAGATTTTTGGGAATATGACCTTATCGACTTCGGTGATATAGAAAAGATAGAGAAGGAGGAGTATTTTGGTGCAGCGCTTTGGCAGTTTCACAAATCACTTTCTCACCCATTGAAATCTATTATCAAGATAGCTCTCTTGCAGATGCTTTTGAACGCACGTCATGACAGGCTCTTATGCCACCAGCTTCGGGAAGAGGTTTTGACGACCAGAAAGGACATGTTATTCCCAGATCACAGCGTGTTTACGGTCACTTCTATCCTTAACAACTGTTGGGAATCCAGAAAGGACTTATTTAATTTTTTGATTGACTGTTTTTATATGAGATGTGAAGTCAGGCCTTATGACAAAAAGCAAGAGCTCAAGAATAGATTCATAAGGGCCTTTTTAAAGAAGTATTCAATCGATAGAGAGAGACAGGTCTGGTTGCAGAAGTATAATTCCTGGAATTTTGGTGCCCAGATAGAACTCGGGAACAGACTTTTTAGGCTTTTGCTCCAGACGTACAGGGAGATTGCTGCTGACCATATCGGGGTCGTCAGCGAGAGTGATAAACGAGATCTAACTATTCTGGGGAGAAAGATATCAGCCTTTTATATGAAAAAGCGATACAAGATCCCAATTCTTCAGAAACCGATAGGCTTATTAAACATATCTAAGCTAGGCTTATGGCTAAATGATGAATTGTGGCAGGTTTTTGCAGACAATGATATGACCTTTCCTGTAGTATCAAACAAGAATGTTATTTACGATATTGCCTTTCTAGTATGGAACAATCTTTTTGTGCCGAATATGATTCATATGAGGCCCAATTCTTCAAGTATTACATTACAGGAGGTTATCAATCTCGGCACAAGAATGAAAGATTTCTTCGGTACGTATGACAGCCTCGATATGGAACTTTCTGCTTATTTGAGAAAAGAGCATATCACTAAATTACTTGTTGTTTTGGACTTTGAAAGATCTCCTTGGTACAAGGACAATATGGCTTTTGTTACAGTCTATTCAAATTGCTGGGGAGAGATTTTTTCCAGAGCATTCAATGAATATGATGATTTTAAAGAGTTCTTAATAGGTTGCTACAAGGCTAATGGGAACATGGAAAGCAGTTTTTATGTTCAGAGAAATACTACATCTTATGAGAAAATAATAGAGAGGACCAAAAGAATTATTTTATCTTCAATAGGGACCTAGATCGCCTTTGGCTATGCCAGAATAGCATGCTACATGTCAGGCTGACGGATACAGATTAACCTAGCGGAATATCTTATTAATAATCAATGTCTCCACGTTGGCCTGGTGTCATAATGACGCGACACACTATTCCTTTTTGAGCAAACAACCTTTCCCTTTCACCTCCTGCCATCACTAAATTCCTGTAATTAAAGAACAAAGTAGGGGCCATATTCCAGAAGGCTTCCCCTGGCATGTCTTATGAATAGGGAGATAACGCAGGCCATTTTTCCACAAAACTTGCTTATCTTCGGGGGACGCCATCAATGAAATGCCTAATCGTGAAAGGTCCTGATGTCTTTAAAGGGCTGAAGTACTATTTATTCAACTACATCTTAAAATATGTATCCCTTCCCGTTTTAATAATGTTATGCCTGTGCTCTCATGTCTTTGCTGTTAGCGTGACACTCGAGTGGGATCATAATACAGAGTCGGATCTTGCCGGGTATAAAATATATTATAAGACTAGCTCTTCCGGAGAACCTTATAACGGGACAGGCGTCGAGCAAGGCACATCTCCTATAGCAGTTCCTGTTGAAGACCTGAGTGATCCCAATAACCCTCAATATATACTTAGCGGTTTAGAATCGAACAAGGCCTATTTTGTTGTTGTAACGGCCTATGATACCGAAGGGCTAGAAAGCGGCTTTTCCAATGAGGTAAACGTGATCACAATAGGGCTCCTTCAGGGCTCAAACCTTGTTTCGCTATGTAGACAACCGGACGATACGGCAATCAGTTCGGTATTGATTTCCATTGAAGGCAAGTATTCCAGTGTCTGGGCCTTTATAGACGATACCTGGAAGGTCTATGATCCAGCAGATCCTGGATCGAGCGATTTGAGTACCATGGAGGCAGGTAAGGGATACTGGATAGACATGAAAGAGGCAGCAATATTATGTGTTAGTAATTCCATGCCCTCGAATCAAATCGACCTCTTAATCGGATCAAATTTGGTCGGATATAATTCAAGTGTTACCAAGGCAATTGGCAATGCCCTGGCTTCAATAGACGGTAATTATGAATCCGTATGGGCATTCATAGATGGCAGTTGGACGGTCTATGACCCGAATAACCCGAATTTTAGTGAACTCACAGAGATGTCCTCTGGTCACGCATACTGGATAAAAACCTCGAAAGGTTGCACCTGGACAATACCATAACATGAATTAAATCACAGGTATCTGTGTTTGGCATGTATCTTAGAGGACAGCCTCACTTTCAGTGGAATTGAATAGCATAATGGGAGGCACTAATGAATATTTTTGAAAAAGCTTTTTGGTATTTTATTACTGTCTTTGTTTGTTTTTGTGCAAGCACGGCCGAGGCGGTAATACCGCAGCCTGCAAGAATATTTGGCTCAGTCACTGTGAATGGAATATTGTTGGACCAAACTAGCGATACCGGTTACACATTCGAGGTGCTCAAGCAAAATGGGCAGGCTTATGTCCCTCCCGCAGAACTGACAAGTGGCCTCAACCATTCTGTAGGTTATAGCATGTATGTACCAATCTATGATGAGGCCAGCCAGCCAGGTGGAGTAAATCCAGGTGAGTCTGCAAGGGTACATGCGTACAAAGACGGAATAGAATTGGTAATTACATCTCCGGTAGATGGGGGCTTTGTTGTTGGAGAAAGTGGTTCCAACACACGTATAGATCTGATTATAGTCACACCACCTGTTATCAACAGCTTTACATCGACATCTTCAACCATAAATGAAGGCGAATCC
>CAYYPQ010000003.1:0-17941 GCA_964473615.1 uncultured Desulfobacteraceae bacterium | reverse complement strand
CTCACGGCGACAAACATTGCAGGGAGTGTAACTGCATCGGTTACGATTACTGTGAAACCAAAACCTGTTATCAACAGCTTTACATCGACATCTTCAACCATAAATGAAGGCGAATCCACGACGCTATCGTGGGATATCAGCGGAGCGGATTCAGCGAGCATAGATAATGGAATAGGCGGGATAGATGCCGTCAGCGGGACTCGAGTTGTATCTCCCGGCAGCACGACCACCTATACGCTCACGGCGACAAACATTGCAGGGAGTGTAACTGCATCGGTTACGATTACTGTGAGACCAATTCTGCATGAAGGCTGGAATCTGATGTCTTTGGATGAGCAACCCGTCGATACTAGCATCACATCAGTTTTGGGTATGATTGAAGGGAAATACAATAGCGTGTGGGCATTTATCGATAATAGTTGGAAGGTCTATGATCCCGCCAACCCTGGATTCAGCGAACTAAATACCATGGAATCCGGTATCGGATATTGGATTGATATGAAGGAATCGGCAAAATTGGTCGTCTCGGGGTGGGCGACTTATGATTCAGTTAACCTAGTAAGTGGTTGGAATTTGGTGGGCTACAATTCCTCAGATTCGAAGGGCATTGCTGAAGCCGTCAGTTCAATTGAGGGTAAACTTGTGTCCATATACGCATTTAAGGACGGTCAATGGAAGGTCTATGACCCCTCAAGCCCGGGCATCAGCGATTTGAGCACAATGGAACCTGGATATGGATACTGGATTAATGTATCGGAAGACTGTACGTGGACTTTACCGGGGCATTAAACTGAATCGGACGCATCTGTTGCGTGAAAATGTTTTTGGCAAACAAGGGGGCTGTGGCATGAATTTTAAGAAGTCATTTTGGGCGATCGCGATCACACTCGTATTATCTTTAGCAGTTGAGGTTGAGGCTGCTCCTCCAATTATGCCCTCAAGGATCGGCGGCACGTTGACAGTGGGTGGCTCCCAGTTAAACCAGAAGGCATCTGAAGGTTATACCTTTGTTGTAACCAAACCGGATGGCACCGCCACTTTGCCACGGGCAGAGGATACGGACGGGCTAAATGCGTACGATTCGTATGTAATAGATATGCCGATTTATGACCCGGATAATCAACCAGATGGGTTGATACCAGGGGATAAGGCGGTAATACATGTGTATAAAGATAATACAGAACTCTCAATTGTCTCACCCTCTGATGGGGAATTTTCAGTAGGCAACAGCGGTTCCAACACCATGATCGATATAAGTGCGAATCTTCCAGAAACAGATAATACCCCACCATTTATCGAGGGATTTCCAACGATCAATTACGCTGATAACACAATAGAGGTTACCTATAGCGAAGGAGGCATCCAGGGTGCAATGGAGGGGAGCAATTATAAATTCAGCCCATCATTGAACTTCGCCGTCACCGGAGATCAGATTACCAATCCAAGCGGAAACATATTTCGACTGGCAATGGTGTCGATTCCCGATCATACTATTTTTACATTGACAGTAACCAATATTACCGACGCGGCGGGTAACCCTGTGACGCCATCTGTGGTCAGGATCAACGACAATGACGGCGATGATATGGCTGATGACTGGGAAAGTGATGTTTGTGTGCAAGATCCCAATGATGATCCTGACAATGATGGTCTGACCAATCTGGAAGAATTCAATGGGGGCGGCACCCTTAGCACAGATCCTAATAATCCGGACACGGATAATGACGGTCTTCCTGACGCATGGGAGGTCAATTACGGGCTCGATCCCCTGGATGCCACTGGTTCTAACGGGAAGTATGGCGATTTTGACGGTGATGGATGGACCAATTACGAAGAATATCTGGGCGGTTTGAATCCCGCGGATGAAGGCTCCTATCCGGCCTCTCCACCATCTGAGATGAAAGAGGTCATCCCTCACGCAGGAGCGGGCATCAGTGATGACACCCGGGTACCAAATGATACGTCATTTAGTGTTCGTATTGAAGACCCTGACGGCATAGACATTACGGATACCCAAAGCATAGCCTTTACGATTGACGATGGCGTGAATGAGATATACAGGCGAGACCTGAGTGATAGCGGCGTTGTAAGGGTGGTAAAACTCACAACCGACCAGGACACCAAGGTAACCAGGCTCTGGGTGGTGTATGACAGGTGCGAGGAAGAGGGCCTGGGGTGTTATCTATATGATGCCAGCGTCAATATCAAGGTGGATGCCAAAGATAGCACCCAAGACTGGATGATAGGGGCGAGCTACGATTTTGCTATTGAGAGCATGTCTGAGCACGAGGAGGCACAGACCCCCGATAACCTGCCTGACACCTACGAAATCTCTCCTGATGATCCTGATCTTGCAGACTCCCAGTATTCTTATGATGCGGGTATCCAGGTGATGAGTGGTGATCTTGAAGGGGCGAAGATCATCTATAACAGCAGTGAGCCGGTGACACCACGATTCGGGCCCATTGGGGAGCTGGAAGGAGCTGTGGCATCAGGTTGGCAACCCATGGGAAAGCCTATGAATCTTCAACCGTCCACGGGATTTACTTCACCGGTGAAGATATTTATTCCCTGTCCCGGTAATATTGACCTGAGCACCCTTAGTATTTTCCTCTTCAACGGAAAAGAGTGGGTTATTGCCTGTGATACGAGTGGAAATGTGCAACCCGGTGGTGATGGATGGATGGTCCCGGGTTCCAGGAAGGATCATCCACGATCCAGTGTCTCGACAATTGAGATAAAGGTCTATCATTTTACGGGTGCCCAGGCAGGGATAGATGAAGGCAGTGCCGGCGGGGCTTCGGCGGCAGGTAGTTCCGTAAACGGGACCACGGCCAGCAATTCAGGGAGCGGCGGGGGCTGCTTTATCTCTACCGCGGCCTCTTGGGGCATCAGTGCACGGCATTTCGCAATCCTTAGCCGTTTAAGAGGCCTGTTTAGTCTACAAAGAAGATAAGAAACACCACTGCTGTCCAAAATAAATTCAAATCCGTAACTGCTCAGGTTGTATGGTTCACAGTTCAGGGTTCAGAGTTAGTGGCTGATTTCGTAGAGTCCAATAGGATTTTGCATAAATTTAGGTTGCCTAAAAGCCTAATTGAGCAAAAACACTCAATTGATAGTTGTCGGTTGCCAGTTGTCAGTTGCCAAGAAAAGGCATTAATCACATTTTTGCAACAAAAGTATAGGTGATATATTCTCTTGTCTTCACATCATTTGCTAATCCCTGAATTTTGGGCCTTTGACACGGATGAATTCCCCCCCCAACTCTTCGCGTACTGTGTGGGACTAGCTAGGCATTTAGATTGAAGACTGAAGGAGGAAGTATTTTCAATGAGTAAACCAAGGCAGCTTCCCTTTCAGCTAACTCAAATTTTCCTTCAGCCTTCTACCTTCAGTCTATCCCCCTGAGTAGTTACTGGTGTTTCAGGCAAACTCTAAGGCAAAATGCTGTCCAACAAAAACGGTTTTTGGACAAGTATGAAGAAACAGTTTGCTTGTTTATCCCATCCTTTTCTTTTTTCCTGCGTTTGCCGTTCTCTTGACTTTTCAGTGTGTTTCCTGATAATCTTATTTGTCTTTTATCAAGTTTCGGGGTTCAGTTGAAGTTCTATGGGCGTTCTGCCTGAAGGACAGGGGTGTACTATGTGTAGTGGAGATGAAGAAGGTATATGACCTCACAGGATCGTCAGGACTTGGACCGGATGTTTCACCCGAGGGGTGTTGCCGTCTTTGGGGCCGTCCACCAGGCCGGTAAATTCGGGCACATGATCATACAAAGTCTGAAGAGATATGGGTATAGCGGACAGATCTACCCCATATATCCAGGCGATGGAGATTGTAAGCCGTTGAAGGTTTACCATAGCCTGGGAGAGGTGACAGGCCCTGTAGATCTGGCAATCGTGTCCGTACCCGCCAAAATGGTACCAGATGTCCTGAGGGATTGCCTTCGGCAGGCTGTGACAGGCGCTGAGATCATATCGTCTGGATTTGCCGAAACAGGCAAGGCCCGGGGCATAGATCTTCAGAAGGAAGTGGTTCGCATAGCACGCAAAGGTATTCGAATACTCGGTCCGAACTGCTTTGGTGCCTGCTGCCCTTCGGGGGAAATTACTATACTGCCTGGGTTTGATTTTTCCAAGGAGTGCGGGCCCGTGGCCCTTATCTCCCAGAGCGGGGGTGTTGCTGCGGATTTTGGCCATGAGGCACGTATGGCAGGGTTTGGGGTAAGCAAGATTGTGTCCTTTGGTAATGGCTGTGATCTAGATGCGATAGCATTATTGGACTACCTTTCGGAGGACACAGAAACCAGATACGTGGGGGCCTATCTTGAAGGAGTAAGCGATGGGCAGAGATTTATGCAGGTCCTTAAAAAAGTGACATCCAAGAAGCCTGTTGTCGTATGGAAGGGAGGGCTTACGCCGACTGGCAGCAATGCGGTCCGGAGTCACACAGGATCATTAGGTGGGGATGCCCCTATATGGAAGGGGGTTTTGGCTCAGGCCGGGGTCGTGTCCGTTGGGGGGTTGGAAGAAATGGTGGATACGATGATGGCCCTGGTGCATTTACGTCGTCGGGGACGACGAGTCGCCCTGCTGGGGGGTGGAGGGGCCATAGGCGTTTTTTCATCTGACTTGGCCCATCAATGGGGACTAGATCTACCCACCTTCAGCCCTGGTACGCAGCGGAGACTCAGGGGGTGGTTCTCTACGCCCGGTAACAGTGTGGCCAACCCTCTTGATACTGGATCTCCTGTCATTCCCCTGGAGGCAATTTCGGGAATGATGGAAGATATCCTCACTAGAGAACCTGTGGACGCCTTGGTAGTGATTATGCTTATCCATCCCTTGGGTGTAGTTGCACCTGCATTTATGGGGATGGATGACCAGCGTTCGTCGGTCCTGCAAGAATATATGGATTCTTTATTGGAGGTAAGTGTACGGATAAGAGAGTCGACAGGAAAGGACATAATAGTTGTAATAGAAAACCGGGCCAATTTACCAGTAGACAATGGACTTGAGGGCACATCCAGGGCTATTCGTCTTGGTTATCTTTCTCAAGGGGTGCCTGTTTATGCTAGCGTGAAAAGGGCTTTGCGTGCCATCCGAAATGCCGCAGGAATCAGGGCACTATAGATGATTTGCCGAGCAGGCATGATCTTGATGATAGAAAGGATGTCGGAACTTAGATGAGCGTATTGAGAGGGGCCAGCTCGGCGTGCCCCAGGGTTCGAATGACGCCTCAAATGGAAGAATATTTTGTTAGATCACTAGAGGGAATGCCATGAGTGTTATTGTTGAGAGAGATGGATATGTAACTACAGTCATACTGAGCCGGCGGCATGTGCGAAATGCAGTGGATCGCCGGGCCGCCGATGCCCTTTCCAAGGCCTTTCGTGAATTTGAGGCAGATGAGGAGGCCAGGGTGGCGGTCCTATTCGGAGACCACGGCACTTTTTGTGCCGGAGCCGACTTGAAGGCAGTAGCGGAAGGTTCTCACAGAAATCGTTTGGAGCCCTCAGGGGATGCCCCGATGGGCCCATCGCGAATGATACTTAACAAACCGGTAATAGCGGCCATAGCAGGGCATGCCGTAGCCGGTGGGCTTGAGCTAGCCCTTTGGTGTGACCTGCGGGTGGTTGAAGAAGATGCAATAATAGGCGTTTTTTGCCGCCGCTGGGGCGTTCCGCTTATAGACGGTGGGACTGTTCGGTTACCTCGGTTGATTGGTATAAGCCGCGCTCTCGACCTGATTCTTACGGGTCGTCCGGTAGGGGCAAAGGAGGCTATGCAAATAGGCCTGGCTAACAGGATCGTCGCCAAGGGACAGGCGAGGGTAGAAGCAGAAAAATTGGCTCATCAACTGGCGGAGTTTCCCCAAGTATGTCTGCGCGAGGATCGCATGTCTGTTTATGAGCAATGGGATCTTTCTCTAAAGGATGCAATGGCCAATGAGTTTGGTCACGGTCTGAGATCGATAGCGGCAGGTGCCCTGAACGGTGCAAGACGCTTTGCAGAAGGTGCCGGCCGCCACGGCTCGTTTAGGGACGTATAGTGGCTCCTGAAGGATAATGCGTATGCTGGCTAGCTTTCGGTTGACTTCCCGGCCGTTTGGTTTTACTGTGAATAAAGGTACGACATCCCGAGGTTTAGCCCGAACGAAAAATGTCGGGACTAAAACCGTAGCCTCCTGCGATCGGGGTAACCCCAACCTGTGCCCAAGGGTAGGCGCTAGAATATGAGGGCAAAAGATAATGGATGAGGAAGAGTATAACAAAAAATATATAAACCTCAGAATTCTCAAGAGTATTCAGGAATATCTGAAGACGGATGCCACCTCGGCTGCGGTAATATATCCTATTAAGGTGCCTGATGATTTACTTTACCAAACGCTAAAATTGGAGGGAGCGGAGAACGCTGATGAATTGATACATAATATTTTCAAGCTGGGGCTCACCTTGTGGAGTGAGAAATCTTACAATGAGGTCTTCGGTTCTCAACAAAACTTGGAAGAATTTATTGAACTAGTCAAAGAAAGAAACAAGAGGTGAGGGCGTAGATAGCCCATAGATCCATCCTTCATTTCAAGGTCTTCCCATCTTACTCAAGATAAGCATGTCAGGTAGTCTAGAGACCTTTCACTGGCATCCTGCTTTCCCGGTGGCCAGGTGCAGGTGCTATTTGGTGGTTTAATTGTAAAAATGAATGCCGACAATAATCCGCGACTTAGAACAGATCTGGAATTGTTTCCAATCCGGCATGGTAATGAGCAGCTCATAGTCATCCGAGATCACCTGGGCCTGGTACAGGACGGCAAGGCCCTACCTTTGGCCTTTTACAGCCTTATATCGAAATTGGATGGTACAAAAGGCATCCGCGATATACAGGCGGACCTCATGAGGGAGAGTGGGGGAGTTCTGGTTGGAACTGATGAAATAGGGCATCTGCTGGAACAGCTTGATGAATCCTTCCTTCTTGATAATGAAAGATTTCAACGGGCCAGGGAAAAAGTCATTGGCCAATTTGCCTCTGAGAAGGTCAGGCCGTGCTCACATTGTGGGAGATCCTATCCCGATCAGCCTGGGGCCCTGAAAAATAGGTTGGATGAAATCCTCAAGACGCAGTCCATGGTCCCAAAATCAGCGGGGAGGGTAAAGGCGCTCATTGCACCACACATAGATATTGCAGTGGGATACAGGGTCTATGGAAACGCCTATCAGTGGTTAAGGAATGCTTCACCATCGAGGGTCATAGTGATGGGAGTGGGCCACAAGATGATGGAGGGCCTGTTTTGCCTGACAGAAAAGGACTTTCAAACCCCGCTCGGCCGCGTCAAAAATGACCGCGGCACGGTTGGAAAATTGATGGAGGCGGGCAATTCAATCATCTCCGATAATGACTTTGCCCACAAAGCAGAACATTCCGTGGAGTTTCAGATAATTTTTCTGCAACACCTATTGGCCCGGGATTCATTCACTATCGTTCCTATACTCTGTGGTCCGGTGAATGGGACCCTCTCACAATATGCTAGGGACTCATATCTGAAAACGGCCACACCGTTTCTGCAAGTGCTTGCAGATATATTGGGTGATGGAGATGAGGAAACTTTGCTGGTGACGGGTGTGGACTTATCACACATCGGACCAAAGTTCGGTCACAATAAGCCCGCCCTATATATTGAGAAACTTTCAGAAAGGCACGATCATAGACTACTAGAGGCCGTCTCAAAAGGTGATGCTAAGGGATTCTGGGAGGAGTCGGCCAGTGTAGATGATCAGTTCAACGTGTGTGGCTTTTCCGCCATGGCCTGCCTTCTGGAAGTACTACCGTACTCAGAAGGTCAGATTATCGACTATCAAATCTGGCACGAAGAGGCCACCCGCTCTGCCGTCAGCTTTGCAGCGGTTGTTTTTACCTCGCCCGCAGAGGGCGAAGGCTCTAACCTTTCATGAATCTCGGTTAATATTACACCTCCCATAAATAGGGGTTAATCACCAGAGGGCGAATAGGACAGGGCCGGCCTTGGCCTTCTACTACCACAGTTGCCCTCAATTATTGAGCTATTACCCTATATTTCCCCAAAATCATCTTTACAATACAATCTTTGATTGTACAATATCAAAATAGTCGGTGTTAAAAATACTACAGGAATTCTTTTTCCAGGTTCGGTGAAAAGTGCGATTCGGGGATGGGGGTCTTGCTTTAACAACCATCGATGAGGAAGGTATGACCAGACGAGAAGAGTTCAATATTGCAATAGTAAGTGATTTGCACCTCAGCGAGGGCCGTAATCCACGAACAAAGAGGTATAATCGAAACGAGGACTTTTTCTTTGACGGCCAGTTCGACCGGTTTCTCTCCTACCTCGAGGCCGAATCCGAGCGACGCGGGAGAAAGTGGCGGCTTATTATAGCCGGTGACATGGTCGATTTTCTTCAGGTCACCAGGCTCCCTAACCATGACGGTTTCGAACTGACCAAAAGAGAAAGGGAATACGGCCTCGGCACCTCTCCGGACAAGACGGTCTGGAAGATGAAGGTCATAATGGACGGTCACTGGGTATTCTTTAAGGCCCTTGGGAGGTTTCTGAGCACGGGAAACAGGTGTACCATTATAACAGGGAATCATGACATTGAGTGGACCGTTCCGGAGCAACAAGAGGCCTTCAGGGAGGAGATGAAAAAATATCTGCCCGGGAAGATCACTAACAAGAGAGAAGCCCTTTCCAGTTCAGTTGAGTTTTGCCCATGGTTCTACTACGTGCCTGGGTTGATCTGGATTGAGCACGGTCAACAGTACGATGGCATGAATTCGTTCGATTATTTACTGGCCCCATTCCTGCCTGAGAGCAAAGATCTGATGCTTCCTGGGGGCGCATTTTTTGTGCGCTATCTCTTTAATAAGGTCGAGCAGAAAGATCCTTTTGCCGACAATGTCAGGCCAACGTCCGCCTACGTCAAGAAATACTGGCTTAAATTCCTTTGCTCCCCAAGGATAATGAGACATGCCTGTTATTTCCTGGAGATTTTCAGGAAGATAAAAATGTTTGAGCCTGGGGAACTGGAAGGCCTGCGGCAGAAAAATGACAAGGGGATCCAGGCAGAGGCAGAAAGGTTTGGAATTGATGTAACCAGGCTAGAGGCCATAAGGAGTCATTGGGTTCCCTGCTTTATCTACAATACAAGCAGGTTGCGGAATATCATGTATTTCCTTACATATAACCCCGGGAGAACCTACCGGAAGATGGCGTCTGTAATTCAGAGGCAACTTGGCGTGAAATACGTGGTCTTTGGTCATACGCACTATGCAGACCTGCTTGGCTTATCTCCCAATGCAAATGCGGAGTACGCAAATTCAGGGACATGGACAAAGATTTTCAGCACTAACCCGGCCGAAAGATTGCTTCACGATGAACAGGAATCAGTGTTTGTACAGGTCCTCAGGGACGAAAAGGATAGATTTGAACTAATGAGGTGGAGGGACGACCTGGGCCTGGGCGAGCGGGTCAATCTGTTTGACAGATGTTCACTGCTGTAAAAAGCACCTTGGCACGCCCGTCCACCAGCTTATGTCCCCACCTTCTCTTCAATTGACATAAGAAATGGAGCCGGGTATCTTTGATCAACCTCGTTTTTGCCACAAGTGATGGTCAGGCTGTCTTACATCCACCATGAATATTGTTTTTTTTGCCATAGTTATGATTGCGTTTGTCGCTGCTGGATGGCGGCATCTTCATTGGATAGCGGCGGCCGGCGTTGCATCTCCCATGGCGGAGCTGACAAAGGCGATGGTCACCTCTGCCTCTGACTCGGTGGAGCTTGCCCTGGGACTTATCGGCGTGATGACGCTGTTCTTGGGATTGGTAAAGGTGGCCGAGGCCGGGGGGCTCTTAAGGATTCTGGCTCGCTTAATCCGGCCCCTGATGGTTCGCCTATTCCCTGACGTGCCAGCGGACCATCCTGCCATGGGGGCCATGATCCTAAACATGTCGGCCAACGCCATGGGATTGGGAAATGCTGCTACCCCTTTCGGGATCCGTGCCATGCAAGAGCTCGACAAACTCAACACCCGCCCTGGAACGGCAACAGATTCCATGGCCCTTTTCCTTGCCATCAATACGTCCAGCGTCACACTCCTGCCAACCGGGGTGATTGCCCTTCGGGCTGCTGCTGGATCGGCAGATCCGGCAGGCATCCTTCCCACTACACTTTTTGCTACGATCTGTTCGACCCTGGCGGCCATCTGCGCGGCCAAGGTCTACAAACGCTTCAAGAAAGATCGGCCCCAAGAGCATCAAGAGGTAGATTCAGATGGCGACCAGGGCTTGGAAAGGAATGCCATGTCACTTGATGAGGCTTCGGATGCCTATCCGGTGTGGGTCAGTCTGTTGGCTGTCTCTGCCCTCATTGCATGTATACCCCTCGCAGTGTTGTGGGGCAAATCCATCTCTCCGTGGGTCATTCCTGGTCTCATGATGGGATTTCTGGGTTTTGGATTTGCAAGGGGCGTTCGCGTTTATGAGGTATTTGTGGAAGGCGCCAAAGAGGGTTTTCAAGTGGCGATCAAGATAATTCCTTATCTCGTAGCCATTCTGGTCGCAGTGGGCATGTTTCGTGCCAGTGGTGCCATGGAAGCCATGGTCCATATCTTAGGCCCGTTTACAGGAAAAATCGGCCTGCCGCCGGAGGCGTTGCCTATGGCGCTCCTGAGGCCCTTGTCCGGGTCAGGGGCTTACGGAATCCTGGCTTCCCTCATCAATGATCCGGCCATTGGGCCGGACAGCTATATCGGCTACCTCGTTTCGACACTTCAGGGTTCGACCGAAACGACCTTTTATGTGCTGGCCGTATACTTCGGCGCGGTCCAGGTCCGGCGCATTCGACACACCTTGGCTGCTTCGCTGACGGCAGATCTGGTGGGTGTCATGGCCGCCGTTGCGATCTGTTATTACCTGTACGGAAGCGGGGTCGCGTCTTGACATTGGACATTTTAGCCTCACAGAATACTTTGTTGTCGGATGGGATGAATAAAAGACACTCTTAGCCCATGATTATTGCCCGGAGAAGTAATGGATGCTGATAGGTAAGATACCTGTCACATGCAGTTAATGGGTGAGCCCTTTAGGTATAGGTAAAGGAGGAATGAGATGGCTGAGCAAGATTACAAATTACTCAAGGTTCGAAAGGATAGGGGCGTGGCATTTGTCACAATAGACAACCCACCTATAAATCTATTAACTCTAGAGCTTTTGGAAGAACTTCTAATGCTATCTTTTGAGGTTGCATTAGACTCCGGGATTAAGGTGATTGTATTTGACAGTGCAGATCCGGAATTTTTCATCGCCCATTTTGATGTGTCTGTCCTTTCCCTTCTCCCTGATACACCTCCGCCCAGGCCTTCTGAACTTCACGACCTGAACAAGACGTGTGAGGCCTTCCGCAGGATGCCCAAAGTAAGTATCGTCAAGCTGGAAGGCCGGGCACGCGGAGGCGGAAGTGAGTTCTGTCTGGGTATGGATATGAGGTTTGGGGCCATTGGAAAGGCCATATTGGCACAGCCTGAGGTGGCCCTGGGGATTATCCCTGGCGGCGGGGGCACCCAGCGGCTGCCCAGGCTGATAGGTTCGGGCCGGGCCTTGGAGGTGGTGCTCGGGTGCGGTGATTTGTCTGCAGAGGAGGCGGAGCGATATGGCTATATCAATCGTGCCCTTCCGCCTGAAGACCTGACGCCATTTGTGGAGGATCTGGCCTTTAGGATAGCCTCATTCCCTGCCGCGGCCATTGCTGCGGCCAAATTGGCCATCCAGAGCGCGAGCGAATTACCCCTTATCGAGGGCCTGCTCCAAGAGTCTTTTCTCTTCGGTCAGGCCGCATCCGTGAAAGAGGCCAAGAGGCGTATGAGCAGGTTTCTGGAATTGGGTGGACAGACACGGGAGATGGAATTAGATCTGGGCGACATGGTAAAGGCCTTTTCTGAGGAGTAGGTGCCGGATCTGAGGCTATCCAGAATTGAGGGAGAAGAACAATATATGGAAAATCTTTTCAAAAAGGAGATCTACGAAGCCAGATTCCTGGATCCTTTCGACCAGTTTAAAGAAAAAGTAACAATGATAG
Organism: uncultured Desulfobacteraceae bacterium; assembly: GCA_964473615.1. Taxonomy (GTDB): domain Bacteria; phylum Desulfobacterota; class DSM-4660; order Desulfatiglandales; family Desulfatiglandaceae; genus CAYYPQ01. The sequence continues at coordinate 5,829 of CAYYPQ010000003.1, read as the reverse complement.
AAGTCAGAAGCGATCTTTTTACCGGGGCAAGGGCGCGTATCCTATCGCACAGGTGGCGCTTGCCGAAAGTTGAGCTGGATTCAGAATCCCTTTCAAAATCGAAAGAGATGTGTCCTTTTTGTGCTGAAAGGATCGATGAATTGACCCCTAAGTTTTCCCCTTCACTTATCCCTGATGGGCGAATTAGTCACGGTCAGTCGACGGTCATTCCCAACGCCTTTCCTTACAGTCTTTACAATGCAGTGGTCATTTTTTCTGAAGAGCATTACCTTTCTCTGGATGGTTTCAGCGCAGAAGCCCTATTTGATGCCCTGGAGGCCTGTTCAATCTATTTGGAGCGGGTCCGGCAGGCGGACGCAGGCGTTGCCTATGTCTCTATCAATTGGAATTATATGCCGTCTGCAGGTGGCGGAATAATACATCCCCATTTACAGATTGTGGCTGACCAAAAACCGACAATGTTTCATCGGAACTTACTCGAGGCATCTGTGGATTATCACAAGAGGCATAAACAAACCTATTGGATTGACCTTGTCGCTTTTGAAGAACAGGAATCAGCGAGATATATCTATCATTACGGAGAGGCCACGTACCTCTCCAGTTTTTGCCCTGGCGGCATGCTGGGTGAGATCCTCATACTATTTGAAGGTGCAGACAATTTTGACGAAGTCGAGAAAGAGGGGTGGAGATCCTTTTCAGAAGGCCTATCCAGGATATTATCCTGCCTGCACCAAATGGGTGTAGAAGGCCTTAACATGACGCTGCTGGCAAACTTGAATAAAGAGGAAAGCTTCCGGGTTCAGGCCAGGATTATCCCGAGGATTAGTTTCCCACCTCTGGGAATCAGCGACGTAAATTACTTTGAAAAAGGTCATAATGAAGTAATTACCATAATATCACCTGAAGAATTTGGTGACAAATTGAGGTCATATCTGAGGTAAGATAGGTGTAAATTCCCTGTCGAGATTTTAGATGAAGCAACACCTTGGCTGTTTGAAAATGAAAAGCGAAAGGGATTTAGAAGATGAAGATATTGGTGACAAGCAGGCTTCCAAGGGAGATTATGTCAATGATTGAAAAATGGCACGATGTGGAGTCAAATGATGAAGACGGACCCATGGAAAGGGAGAGATTGCTTGAACGGGTCAGTGACAAGCAAGGCCTTCTTTGCACGATAACCGACAAGGTAGATGAGGTGTTGCTGGAAAAGGCCCCTGACTTGAAAATGATCGCCAACTACGGTGTCGGATTTGACAATATTGATTTGGATGCGGCCACGAAAAGGGATATACCGGTCTCCAATACCCCGGATGTGCTTACGCCTGCGACTGCGGATATCACTCTTGCCTTGATCCTGGCCGTTGCCAGACGTGTGGTGGAGGGGGATCGGAGAACACGGACAGGCAGGTTCCGGTCATGGTCACCCATGCTTTTTCTCGGACGGGAGGTATCCGGAAAGACACTTGGCATTATTGGTATGGGCCGGATCGGGAAGGCTGTGGCCCGGAGGGCCAGGGGCTTTGACATGCAGATTCTTTATCACAATCGGACCAGGCTGGGAGCTGAAGGGGAAAGAACACTGGGGGTGAAATACGTGAACAGGAACACGCTGCTATCGGATTCCGATTTTGTCTCACTCCACATCCCTCTGGGCGATGAAACCCGCCATTTCATTGGCGCGGAAGAACTGGGGCTGATGAAGCCGGGCGCCTATTTGATAAATACGTCCAGGGGGCCGGTGGTGGATGAGAAGGCCCTGCTCGATGCATTGTTGAATAAAGAGATCGCGGGGGCAGGGTTGGACGTGTATGAAAATGAGCCTGAAGTGACACCCGGTCTGAAAAATCTGGACAATGTGGTCCTGCTCCCACACGTGGGAAGCGCCACTTTGGAGACACGAACCAAGATGGCTCAGCTTGCCGCAGAAAACCTCCTGGCCGGGCTGAAGGGAGAGGTGCCGCCCAATTGCCTCAATTGTGAATTTGTCTCTCGGGTACGTTAGTAGTTTTAAGCGGCCTCTTCGATCCAACCCAATAATAATCTTGAATAACTCAACTGCACCCGAAGTCTTTTTGAATTATGGCCGGGACGATGAGACTCGCCTGTCCAGCCTATTCAGGCGGGGAACTCACGACCTCCGGCGTGAAAGGCCTGTAGAGCCTCCCCTACCCATAAGAATTTCAGCCACTTACCCATGCAAGAGAGTCATAGAAATACATTTCAGGCATGCCATTTGGTGTCCGCGCCAGAAAAACCCTCAACATAATTTCCAAGAGAAAGCACCCAGAAACCTTTGTAAAGAAAGCTCCAGAGCTTATTGAAGAAGTCCTTGCGCTGGTAGCCGAAGAAAAAAAGACAAAGATCTTCTCTTGCTACTCCGTCGTTCATCCACCACTAAGGGTGGGATCCTAAGAACTTTAAAAGCCATTGCCGCATTTGAAGTGGAGGTCGCAATTAACGATATTTTATATGCACGCGGCTACAGCATCCCTTGGATAGAGGAGAAAATATCAGGCATTCTTGCGGACTGCGATTATCGCAAAGCAATAGATAGTCTATGCTCTCTGTGTCTTCAATCGCTGCGTGCTTTTCCCTTGAACCTCTTGATCAAGAAGATCCGGCTACGGCCCTTTTCCGTGGTGCTCCTGGATGAGATTGAGAAGGCCAGCCCGGAGGTTTTTGATGCTCTTACGTGATTTTGTATATTATCCTGTCGATCCTGCCTGCCAGCCGAAGCCTCGGTACAGGCTGGTCAATCCTTTAAAAACGGCAAAGGGGCTTGCAATTCACTCCTGAATAGGCAAGAATATAAAATATCCCATGAATCACTAACCCGAGATAGGGGGCATCATGACTACAAGAACAAGGACTGATTACGAACAATATTTATTGAAAGAAATAAATGACTTGCCGGAGTCGGAGCTGCCAAAAGTTCTGAAAATGATTCATTTTCTAAAGGAAGAAATCCTCCAAATAAGGAGCGCAAAAGAGGAAGACATCGAGGTGTTCTGGGAGAGTTTCGGGAGTTGGCAGGACGAACGATCAACTGAAGAGATCATACGTGAGGTCTATGAGAGCCGCAAATCCGCCGTCCGGGATATCCAGCTATGATCGAATATGTCTTAGACACGGACATCTGTATCTACTGGCTCAAAGGAGAAGAGAAAATCCGAAAAAGGGTGGAACAGGTAGGTGCAGATAGTCTTAGAATGACCATTATCACTTTGGCTGAATTGAAATATGGGGCCTATTACTCCAAAAATACAAGTGAAAACCTTGAGAATATTGTTAAGTTTTTGAGGAAAGTAAAAGTTTTGTCATTGGATTATGAGGGTGCAGAAAGGTTTGGAAATATCAAGGCTGAACTTCGCAGATCAGGCCAAATAATTCAGGATTTTGACATCCTGATAGCGTCAATTACCTTGAGTCGTTCCGGAGTCTTGGTTACAAATAACATAGAGCATTTCAAGAGGATCCCCGGCCTCAGTTATGAAAATTGGCTTCAAGAATCTTAAACAAGGTACCACTCAGATTACCTGCCAAGCGGACAGGCCAATTCACACGCCCGGCAGTATTTTATAGGTGCTTTTGGTGGCTCTTCCGTTACACTGTCTTGAAATAATTCTTTTTTTGCTTCATCTAATTTCATTTGGTTCATGCATTTGACCCGTATGTAGGAACCATGGCTAAAGGCTCTTTGAGGACAGGCTTGCCAACAGGGAATATCACAGGCATCACATGGGGAAAAATATGTTGGGCCGGTAGCTACTAATTCTGTATCGAGGATTAAAGCTCTAAGGCGAAGACATGGGCCATATTCCGCAGTGATCAATAAATTGTTCTCACCTATTGTCCCCATTCCAGACAGCACTGCTGCATCTTTGAGGAATATACCCCCTCTGTCAATACCATACGGCAGCAACTCGGAAATTATGCTGAACTTATCTTTTAGCAATTCTGTCAAATCTTCTGCAATATTTATCAACCGTCGATCACCTGGGGTTCCACCGCGCTTTTCTCGCCCCACCAATCAAGCTCCGGGTTATCCTGTGAATGGGCTAACGCCAATACAAGCAAGGACTTTGCAGATGCAGGCAGCTCTAAGTTTCCGCATATCTGGTAGGAGGGTGAAACTCGGAGCGAATCGATGCTCGCAATGCCCGCTAATGACGCTCCCAGATCCATCGCCATTTCTATAATATGAGAGGTCGTATGTAGTATCTCTCAACCTCAACGCTGTCTGTTCTTTCGCTTATCATTGGGGTTCTTCGTCGAAAAGCCTCTCCGCCATATAATTCCTTGCTTTAGCCTCACCGCCGCCACCCATAAAACCCGCACAATTTTTCTCATACGGACTCAACACATTGGAAATAATTGTTTGCCGATTAGGATTTACTACACTCATGAACATATCCTCTTGGCAAGCTGAATAAACAGCTCCTGCATCTCCAGGGGGGTCTTGTTCTGGGACAAGACAAGCAGTGGCTTAAAATCCTCCAAATACATAAAGACAATTCCATTAGAGGTTTCATATATCGGAACAAACCCACAGAGTATAGTCACATCGTAAATTGGTGATCTCTCAGATGTCCAAAAGATCGCATGGTTTGTCTTGTTCAGGGCATGTTCACACAGTCCCCTTGCAAGAAATTGCACATGGCTCAACCCCTTTCTCTGGCTTTTATGCACTGCAAGTTCATCGATATATAGCACATACTTTCTTTTGGATAGGCCACACTCAGAAAGCCTTTCCATTAAAGAGTGTGCATCCTTTTCCCCAATGTCCTCTCGGCCTGGGTATCTGGCACGGACAAGCCTTTTCGGAATATTCGCAACCTTTATTGTCGCACCCCACGTAAAGCCTACGATCTCATGTTCATCCACCATCAGGAGGCAGGCGGGGAAAGTATCAGGCTTGGCACTCATTTCATCCAAGATACGCGATTTGATATAATCCGGGGGATGACAGGGAAGAAGTGGGCTACCACATTCACATAGCGCATTGTTCGTGGCCAACCTTCTGTCGTATTCTTTTATGTCTATCATTTTATCCCATCCTTCACTCTGGCAGTAAGCTCCCTCCCCCCATGTATCTCGGTCTCCAAAAATATTACGGTAAAGCTGTACCAGATCGTCTCCCAGCTCCGTCCCATCAATATCCTTAGGAGTGACAAAACGGAAGCGGCTATCCTTTATTGGGGCCTGTCCCGGTGGACACAGGGAGAGCCCACTGCTTATTTCACGGCAGAATTGAATAATAACGTTCATCTTTCTGTGTTCACCTCCGATCTTTTCTTGATGATTCCTCATGTCTCCAGATTTATCGCCTACTTTTATTGACGCTTTTTTTGGGGTTTCATTCAGCACTGCCTTTACGATGCCATTTTCCCTTTCCCTCTCAAACCTCTCCGGCTCTTCGTCGGCAAGTCGTGCCAAATACTTCACCCTCCTTAATCGCCGCTGCTTTACTGCCTTTCCCATAAACACCTCCTCCACAAAGGTTAAAAATGAACCCATCCTATTGCCTAACGGGTCTAAAGCCCCTCGGCTCAAATCATAAAATAGATGACGATGAAAAAAGAAATTTTTTGCAAAAAAGATAGGAAGGCTCCAAGCTATAGCCTTGTTACCAAGGGTATCTTGTGGAAATCAAAAGTAATTGACGGAACAATGATTTAGTGTTAAAAGGAAAGATAATCCATCTTTACTTCAGCGAGTAGAAAAACACAAATAATCAACCTGGTGTCTCTTTGTTGTGTCTTGAAAACCCCGCCCTCTGGGCGGTGGCAGAGCCAAAAAATTGCAAAACTTTTATGATGATTTCGTCTA
>CAYYPQ010000002.1:0-169690 GCA_964473615.1 uncultured Desulfobacteraceae bacterium | reverse complement strand
AACTTTAGGCACTTTAGACATTTTAGATCACTTTAGTCACTCTGGAGATACGCGAATAAACAAGCCCCCTCTGGACCCGGATTCTTTATCCAATATCTTATCCAAATTAAGGTCTCTAGATCTTACGCGCCTTCTGGCTCTTGTGAATCATTTCCCTCATAGGGTTGAGGCTCTTCCTTTTTTGGAAGGACTATAACCTCCGGTCCCTCACCTTCCTCTGGTGAAGAGGCCTCTACTTGTGCCTCTTCTTGTTGTTTACGCAATTCGGCCTCTACCTTCAATTTTTCCTCGGCCAAACTATGGCCTTCGATACACGCATCGGCAACTTTTGAACATATCACCCTTATGGCGCGTATGGCATCGTCATTTCCCGGGATTATAAAATCTATCTCATCCGGATCACAATTCGAATCGGCGATGGCTATCACCGGGATTCCAAGCTTGCTACCCTCTTTGACGGCAATTCTTTCTCTCTTAGGGTCGACCACAAAAAGTGCCCCAGGGAGCTCGTCCATGTCCTTGATGCCTCCCAGGTTTCTTTCCAGTTTGAACAGTTCCTTTTCCATCTTAAGAATCTCTTTCTTGGTGTACCTATTGATTGAGCCATCCTTCTTCATGTTTTCTAATTCCCTAAGACGGGCGACCCTTTTCCTAATGGTCTCGAAGTTGGTCAGGGTTCCTCCCAACCAGCGGTTTACCACACAGAACATTCCACAGCGCTCACTTTCTTCGATGATGGAATCTTGGCCCTGTTTTTTTGTTCCAATAAAAAGGACCGAGTAGCCCTCGGAAACGGTTCTTACAATAAAGTCGTAGGCGATCTTAAAGAGCCTTACGGTTTTCTGTAAATCGATGATGTGGATCCCGTTGCGTGCCCCAAAAATGTATGGCTTCATCTTTGGATTCCAACGCCGTGTCTGGTGTCCAAAATGTACACCTGCCTCCAAGAGTTCTTTCATGTTGATAACTAGCATTAATTCCTCCTTTTCCGGAGATACATTTAGATCTCCAAACTGCGGTTTTTCCTCGGTTCAGATGATTTTACCCTAGGTGTTAAAGGGCACCGAGCCGAATTCTGAACCTGCGTTTTAGGGGTAAATAAGGGGTTGAGCTCACTGGCCCAGCCTGATATATTAGAAAAGTGCTTCATCTGGCTAGGTCATGACCTTTGGGGCGTAGCCAGAGATGGAAATTTTTACAAATATAGATATTTATCATTGAACACTTAATTTAGCAAGAAAAAATTATCTATTTAGTGATACACTGTTCGGACGGTTATATTCCGAAAAATCGGTGTCGCACTGTATGGAAGAATCCTCGCGTTATGTCAGGCATGGATGATCAAACCAAAAAAAATATAAAGAAGGTCGTTCAGGAAGCAGAGACTGGTGTTGCTAAGTCAATCCTGCGCTGGAAGTATAAGAAAGAGGGCCGGCCTGTTCCCGTGGATCACCAGCTCGAAAACGACTCCCGGCAAGTTGCTGATCGAGTACATAAGGTTATTGCGAGGAGGAGTAAGAATGTCTGGAAAGAGCTGAAGAAGGTCTATAATAAAGGGATTGGCGAAAAGGAGAGATAGAAGGATTGATAGATAATGAGCTGTTGTTTAAGATAAGAAGTGGCCTTGACGAAATGGAGGGACAGAGGTTGTCTCCATGGGCCTGTACAAGCCGTGAAGGAATAAGGAGAAGGCAGGAGAAGGAGGTAAACAGGGGCCACAGACAAAATTTTTCTATCGATGCCGACAGGATACTCCATTCTTTGGCATATTCTCGCTATATTGATAAGACACAGGTCTTTTATCTTATAAAAAACGATCATATCACACATCGCGTATTGCATGTGCAGCTGGTGTCCAAGATAGGCAGGACCATTGGTCGCCTCCTCAGGCTCAATGAAGATTTAATTGAGGCCATAGCGCTTGGACATGATATCGGGCACACACCATTCGGGCACGACGGCGAAAAATTTCTTTCCGCCCTGTGTGAAGCTAAAGGTCTCGGTTATTTCCTTCATAACATACAAGGTGTTATTTTCCTCCAGGAGATAGAAAGGAAGGGAAGGGGATGGAACCTCACACTTCAGGTCCTCGATGGGATCCTCTGCCATGAAGGAGAATTGCATTCTCAGGTCTTGGAGCCGCGAAAGGACAAGAACTTTGATACATTGGACGATGAGATGAGACGAAAGGGGGAGAACCCTTATCTGGATATTTTGCCCATGACCATGGAGGGATGTGTTGCAAGAATGACCGATACCATAAGTTATATTGGCAGGGACATCGAGGATGCCATAAGGCTCGGGCTGATAGAGCGAGGGGACATTCCCTCGGAATGCAGGAACGTTTTGGGAGACACTAACGGGACGATTGTCTACACGCTGGTGGAGGACCTTGTTGGCAACAGCCTTGATAGGCCCCATGTAAGTTTCAGCGATGAGGTAGGAGAGGCACTGAGAACGCTTAAAGAATTTAATGAGGAACACATTTACAGGAACTATAAGGTCAAGGAACAGACCGCCAAGGTCAAACTGATGTTTGATTTGCTGTTTGAGAAATATTTGAATGATTTTGAGGCGGGAAACGAAGATTCGGCCATTTACCGGGAGTTCCTGGAGGGCATGTCCGAGGCATACAGGGAAAAGACCCCTGCTGCGGGTGTAGTGCGTGATTTTATAGCGGGCATGACCGATGAGTACTTTCTAAGTCAGTGTCATAAGAATCTTATTCCCCAGATAAAAAACGACCATTTCTGATCAGGAATGATGATAAGCAGTTGATCGCAATGACCGTTTTCGCGTGATCCAAGCTCTCGGCCTTAAGGTAAAAACTGGTTGACAAAACGGGACGACTGAGAAAAACTGTGGACAAAATTCTCTATTTTGGCACTTCAGTTCACTTCATACGCCAAACTTTTTTGACAAAAAAATAAATGACCATCCTGATTTAAATTTCACTCCTAAGGGACTAAGAATAACATACCATAGCATAGAAAGGAGGCCACAAACATGGCTCAGGTTGGAGGGCTCAGAACGAATGATACCATTTTGAAGCTCGAAGACGTGCACATGTATTTTGGTAAGGTGGCCGCCTTGGCCGGCGTAAGCCTTGAGGTAAAGCAGGGCGAAATTCACTCTATTATCGGACCAAACGGCGCGGGCAAAACGGTCATGATGAACTGTATTAATGGCCTTTATAGACCCCAGAAAGGAGGCATTTATTTTAAAGGTCAAAGCATTAATGATTTGAGGCCACATCAGCGGGCTAGACTAGGTATCTCCAGGACATTTCAGAAAATAGAATTGTTTGGAGGAATGACGGTCCTGGACAATATTCGTCTGGGCCGCCATGTCCACCTCAAGTCAGGGATAGTGAGCGGCTCCATTTATGTGGGCAAGACCAGGCATGAGGAATTGGAGGCCAGAAGATTTATAGAAGAGGAGATTATCGATCTCCTCGAGATTGAGAGCATACGGAACAAGACTGTCCATATGCTCCCGTACGGTTTACAAAAACGTGTGGAACTGGGCAGGGCCCTTGCACTCAATCCTGAGCTGTTGCTCCTTGACGAGCCTCTCGCCGGGCTAAATCTTGAGGAGGTGGAGGATATGGCCCGGTTCATCCTGGACATCAACGAAGAGGATCGCTGGAGGGTTACCTGTATATTGGTGGAGCATGATATGGGAGTTGTCATGGATATCTCCAATAGCGTCTTTGTGCTGAATTTCGGGAATATGATCACAGACGGGCCGCCAGAGGAGGTACAAAAGAACCCGGATGTAATTAAGGCCTACCTGGGAGAGGAGGAGTTGTATTCCACAAGGAGGTAGAGGAAGAGATGAATGGATCTGGTATAAAGATCACCAAGGACCTCACTATTCCCAAGCTCTTCGTTAGCCAATGCAAGAGGTATGGCAGAAAAAAGGTGGCCATGCGGGAAAAGGAATTCGGCATATGGCGCCCTTTAACTTGGAAGGACTACTATGACAATGTAAAATACCTTTCACTGGGTATGGTAAGTCTTGGGCTGAGGAAGGGGGACAAAGTAGCCATGATCGGTGATAACCGCCCCGAGGGTCTCTGGGCAGAGATGGCCGCCCTCTGTGCGGGCGGCATAGGGGTGTGGCTCTTCCAGGACTGCATGATGGATGAGGTCAAATACATTATTGACCACTCTGACTCGAAGTTCTTCGTCGGGGAGACACAGGAGGAGGTAGATAAGGCATTGTCCATAAAGGGCGATTGCCCTGATCTTGAATGGATTATATGGGATGATCCTAAGGGTATGAGGAATTACCACCAGGACTGTCTCATAAGCATTGAGAAGACCCAAGAGCTGGGAAAAGAGCTGGATAGAAAAGAGCCTGATCTTTTTGAGAAGATGGTTAACAAGGGGCATGGTGATGACATATGTCTCTTGTTCTATACATCAGGGACCACGTCGCTCCCGAAAGGCGCCCTCCTCACACACTGGAACATGCTGACAATGGGTCAAAATCTTATGTCAGTTGACCCGTGTTATGATACAGATGATTTTGTTTCTTATCTTCCCTTCGCCTGGATCGGGGAGCAGATGATGTCTATATCATGTGGCCTTCAGATCGGCTATACCATAAATTTTCCAGAAGAACCTGAAACTGCCCAGGATAACATCAGAGAGATTGGCCCGCACGTGATGTTTGCGCCTCCCAGGCTTTATGAGGGTATGACCCGGAGCGTCCAGGTCAAGCGCATGGATTCCTCGTGGATCAAGAGAAAGATCTATGAATTTGGTACCAAGGTAGGTTATAAAGTGGCAAATCTCAGGTTCGAAAAAAAACCGGTGCTCTTGCACTGGAAGTTTCTTGGCTGGGTCGCCTACGTGGTCATGCAAAAGAAATTGAAAGACCACCTGGGCATGTCACGACTAAGACATGCGTACACGGGCGGTGCGGCCATGGGGCCCGACCATTTTCGGTTTTTCCATGCCCTGGGGGTTAACCTGAAGCAGATATATGGCCAGACCGAAATAGCCGGTATATCTATTGTTCACAGGGATGGAGACGTCAAATTCGACACAGTGGGTACTCCCCTCCCGGGTACTGAAGTGCGGATAACCGAAGCGGGCGAGATCATCTCCAAAAGCCCTTCGGTGTTCAAGGGATATTATAAGAACGATGAGGAAACGAGGAAGTCCCTGGTAGACGGCTGGCTCTATTCCGGGGACAGGGGGTTTATAGATGAAGACGGTCATCTGGTGGTTTTTGATAGGTCCAAGGACGTTATGACCCTAAACGACGGTAGGCCGTTTTCACCTCAATATCTTGAAACAAGGCTTAAATTTAGTCCATTTGTCAAAGAGGCCTGGGTAATCGGGGACAAGCGGGATTATGTCGTTGCGGTTATGTGTGTAGATTATTCCGTGGTCGGGAAGTGGGCGGACGACAAAAAGATCAATTACACCAGCTATCACGAGCTGTCCCAAAAGCCGGAAGTCTATGACCTTGTCCAAAAACAGATCGAAGAGGCCAATAAGGATCTTCCTGGCCCGGCCAAGATAAGGAGATTCGTCAACCTTTACAAGGTCTTTGATGCAGATGATGAGGAATTGACCAGGACATCCAAGTTGAGGCGTACATTTGTGGAGAATAGGTATAAGGATATAGTAGATGCCTTTTACCGTGATACGGAGGTTATCCATATGGACACTACCATTACCTATGAAGATGGCAGAGAACAGCGGATAAAGACCGATTTGCGTATCCAGAGAATTGGTGAGTAACAAGCGGGGAGCAGGAGGAATAAGGAATGGAGCTCTTTTTAATGACGCTGGTAACGGGTCTCCTGGTTGGGGGAATATACTCCTTGGTTGCCCTTGGATGGGTCCTTATCTATAAGTGTTCCGGTGTCCTGAATCTGGCTATGGGTGAATTGACCCTTATTGGGGCATATGTGACCCTTACCTTCTACCAGATGGGCATTCCTTTTGTCCTTTCTGTGCTATTAACCCTCTTGGTAGGAATCGTCCTTGGCTATATGACGGAGAGGATCTTTTTAGACAAACTCATTGGCGAGCCTATACTGACCGTTATAATGCTCACCGTAGGGCTCTCTTTCTTTTTTAAGGGTATAATTGAATTTTTGTGGGGGACAGATACCAGGGTCTTTACTCCACCCATCTTTGCCCTCAAACCTATTTCCATAGGCTACCTGAGGATTTCCCCCGTCTATCTCTGGTCATTTATCCTCGCCATAGTTCTCTTGATTGTCTTTGTCGCCTTTTTCAAGTACACCCGGTGGGGCCTGTCCATGCAGGCAACGGCCGATGATGAAACCGCTGCGCTTTCCCTTGGTGTTAGTGCCAGGTTTGTATATGCAGCGGCCTGGGCCATTGCCTTCATGAGCGCTGGTGTGGGTGGGGCCCTTTTAGGGAACATCAACGGTGTAAACATTTCCGTAGGATATCTGGGCCTGTTGGTCTTGCCTGCCGTGGTGCTTGGTGGGCTGAACTCTGTACCCGGTGCCATTGTGGGTGGGATTATAGTTGGCCTGCTGGAGAATTTTTCAGGAACCTATCTGGATCAATATTTCCCGGGGGGTGTCAAACAGATAATGCCCTTTGCCTTTATGGCGGTCTTTCTCCTGTTCAGACCATATGGCCTCTGGGGATGGGAAAGGATAGAGAGGGTCTAATAAATAAATCAGGAGGTCTCACATGTCCAGTGTGTGGCTGCCGTGCGGTAATTACCATGAGAATTATGTAATTGATCAGGGCTGGTGGCAGACCAGGGTAATAAAGGGGAAGATGATTCTGCTCCTGGCGATTGTGTTTATTGGGATCCCCTTGTTTGCCTCTGAATATTGGGTGGGTGTGGCCACGATGATTGGCTATACCGCTATGGGGGCCATGGGTGTCCAGTTGCTGATAGGCTATACAGGTTTGATTACCCTTGGGCATGCGGCATTTATAGCGGTTGGCGCATATACAAGTACCCTGCTGGTTCTGCAGTTTCCATGGCCGCAATTCCTCCTGGATTGGGGCCTTGCCTATCCCATCAGTATTCTTATCGGAGGCCTTGTTGCAGGTATATGGAGCGTTCTCTTCGGCCTTCCATGTGCCAAGGTGAAGGGCTTTTATCTTATCCTGACCACCATGGCGGCACAGTTTATCACGGTCGATTTTGTTATTACCCAATATGTAAGCCAGATCGGAGGCAGGGGGCAGGCCTTTTCTCTGCCTCCTGGCACTATCAAGATTGGGCCATGGATTATTGATAGCGATGTCAAGAGCTACTACCTGATGGCGATCATGCTCACCTTGATAGTGATAATATTTGCCAACCTGCTTCGCTCAAGGCCGGGCAGGGCGTGGGTGGCCATTAGGGATAATGATATTGCGGCCGAGGCCCTGGGTATCAATATTGTGTGGTATAAGCTTATAGCTTTTTTCGTGGCCGGGTTTATGGGGGGCCTTGCCGGGGCCTTTTGGGTGAGTAATACTGCCGCATTGAGCCCGGAACACTTCCCGTGGTTTTTATCCCTCTGGTTGGTTGGGGTCATCCTGATCGGGGGCGCAGGCTCTATACATGGGGCCATTTTCGGATCTATTTTCATGGTGCTGATCATGGAACTACTCCAGATGGCGGTGATCCCCATTTCAGATTATTACCCACAATTGCTGATCAATTTTGCCTATTTGAAAGATTCCATATTTGGGCTGGCCATTTGTATCTTTTTGATCTATGAGCCAAATGGCTTGGCCTATCGCTGGTGGCAAATCAAGAACTATTTTAACCTGTGGCCATTTTCTTATTAGAAAGGGGGTGAAGTACATTTTGTATCCGGTCTTATTATTAAAATCATTATAAGCACATAAAGGGGGAGATACTTATGAAAAGGAGCATCTTTCAAGGATTTTTTGTATCACTTCTGGCGGTGGTATTTGCATTTGGCTTCTCTACTAGTGCCGCGGCCGAGCAGATCAAGATCGGTGGTATCATGGACACCACCGGTGCCACCTCTGATGTGGGAAAGGACTATGCCATAGGCATGGCAGAGGCCTACAAGTATATTAATGAGAATGGTGGAGTGAATGGAAAGAAGATCAAATACATCTGGTTTGACTATGGCTACCGTATCCCTGAGGCAATAACAAAGTACAGGCTCTTGAAGAGGCTTGGATGTGTAGCGATTATGGGGTGGGGCACCGGCGATACCGAGGCGCTTTCACCCACCATCAACAAGGACAAGATTCCCTATATTTCCGCCTCATATTCTGCGCACCTGACCAACCCGAAAAAGTCCCGTTACAACCTGTTCTTTTCGTCGGACTATTCGACCAACGCAAGGGCCTGTATCACTGCATGGTTTGACAAGAAGTGGCCAGAAAAGCCTGATTATGGAAAAAGGGCACCTCGTTTCGCGTGCAGCTACCATTTTGCCCATCCCTATTGCAGCGCTCCCATAAAGGCCATTAAGGATCATGCCAGGCTTTTGGGGTTTGAAGTGGGCCCGGATGTCAATGTCTCTCTTTTCGCCCTTGATACCAAGAGCCAGATCATGGCCCTGAAGAAATTTAAGCCCGATCTGGTGTGGCATGGCAACACCACTATGTCTGTCTCTGCCACCTTAAGGGATGCCTATGCCTTGGAGCTCGGCGCTGATCACATCATCAACAACTGGGGCTTTGATGAAAACCTGCCACGGCTTGCGGGCGAGGCGGCAGAAGGGGTTATGGGGGCAACACCATGCGCCTTTTATGGACAAAACTACAAGAACATGGACAAGGTTGTTGAAACGGCCAAGAAGTATAACCCAGGTGTGCCCCAGAACAAGAGGCTTATAAGGACGATTCAGGCCTGGGGCGATGCACTGATTACGTGGGAGGCATTGAAAAGGGCCGATAAGGCAGGAGACCTGTCGGGCCACGGTATCATGGTGAACGGCTTTGAGACCATGAGAAACTTTGATATTGGCCTTGGGGCATCGCCTATAAGCTTTACATCGACGGATCACAGGGCGACCACCGGTTGTCTTGTGCAGGAGTGGAAGAATGGAAAATTCCAGGAAGTGGAAAGGGTAGACATCAAAAAACGCTGGCCGGATAAATGGGAGAAAGAATGGTTTGGATGGTAGTCGCCTTTAAGCTTCACTCTTGGAGGTGGGGTATTGGATACATCAGAGGCTATACTGAAAATAAAGAATATTGAGGTCAAGTACCATGAGGTTATCCTGGTCCTGAAGGGTGTTTCCCTTGAGGTGCCCAAAGGTGCTGTGGTGGCCCTTTTAGGAGCCAATGGGGCAGGAAAGAGTACCACCCTGAAGGCCATCTCCGGTCTGTTAAAGACAGAGGATGGCAAGGTGACTGATGGTGCCATTGAATATGAAGGGCGACATATCCACCACGAAAAGGCGGCAAATATTGCCAAGATGGGTATTGTTCAGGTTATCGAGGGTCGAAGGGTCTTTGAGCACCTGACAGTGGAGGAAAACCTCAAGGTTGGTGCCCATTTGCGCAAGAGCGGTTCAGTAAAAGAGGGCCTGGAATTGGTATATCATTATTTTCCCAGGCTTCGAGAGAAAAGAAATGAGGTCGCTGGCCTTGTAAGTGGCGGCGAACAGCAGATGACAGTTGTGGGAAGGGCCCTGATGACCGAACCAAGACTTGTCCTGCTCGATGAGCCCTCTATGGGGCTTGCCCCAAAATTGATTCACGAGATCTTCAATATCATTGTGCAGCTCCATAAGGAGCAGCGTATCTCCATCCTTCTGGTGGAACAGAATGCAAAGTTGGCACTTAATGTTGCCCCGTACGCCTATGTGATGGAGACGGGCAGGATGGTAATGGATGATTCATCGGAGAAGTTGAGCCAGAACGAGGATATCAAAGATTTCTATCTTGGTCTGACCGACAAGGGTGGAAGAAAGAGCTTTCGCGAAGTGAAACATTATAAGCGAAGAAAAAGGTGGCTTGCCTAGCAATAGACTTGTTTCAAACCTAAGAAGGAACCATTCGAAAAGGGAGGTCCTATGATGAAAAAGAGATTGGCTTTGATGACAGTATTGCTTTTTGGGCTCGGTGTTGTCCTGTCATCCTGCGCCCTTTTAAAGACCAAGCCCACTGAGGATAATTTTAAAGACCCGGTGATAAGGCTTGAGTCTTTTATGGTGCCGCAATACGACGGGTACTGGTATTTTTCAAAGGAGGTAAAGCCCACAAAGGGGGATGCAGGAGACCGGGGTGCCCCTTTGCCGATGACCTTCTTGTTTAGTGTCGAAAATCCAAATCCCTATCCGATACTGTTAGAGGGGTTTAAATTCACCGTGGGCTTCGATAAGGGATTTGATCTTGTGACCGTCCACAATGATGACTCGTACTGGATCCCGGCAGACAAGACCGATCAGATAAGGTCCACCACCATGATTACGGTTCGTTCGGCCCTTTTGAGTGTGCTGGTCACAGGGGGCTACAAATTAAAGGACAAGGGCTGGACCCCTTGGCAGGCACTTGAGAGATGGTGGAATGGAGTCCCGGAGTTGTCTGTTCCTGTTACTGTACATGAGGGGGCCTTTACCTTCACGGCCGACGGTGTGACAAGGGTGCTTCCATTTGAGGCCAATTGTGTGCCCTGACCTGATATAGACCACGTCCTTTGGGCCTCCGGCTCGGAGGGCGTGGTTAGGGATTTCAGAACTATGGGACTTTATGATTTTGCCTTCTATGATCTAATCAAACGTAACGCCATCTGCCATAGAGACCGAGATGCATGGTACGAGGCGGATGACGATCGCTCTTTGACCTTTTCTCAGTATAAGGGGTATGTGGACCGGCTTGCGTTGGGACTCCAAAGATGGGGGGCCGAAAAGGGCGACCGTATCGGTGTCCTGGGAAAGAACAGTCTTGAATATTTTCTCGTGTATGGGGCTGCTGCGGCCCTCGGAGCCATTGTGGTCCCCATTAACTGGAGACTATCCCCTGAAGAAGTGGGATACAATCTGGATGATTGCTCTCCCAAAGTAGTATTTGTGGACAATGAGTACCTTGAAGTAATCGATGGCCTAAAGGACAGACTCGCATCGGTCGAGAAATACCTTGCCCTGAGTCAGAAAGGAGAGAACTTGCCTGGCCTTGATTCTCTGATGGATAATCAGGGCGACTTTGACCCGGCCGATGTATATAGTGATGACAGCTTTGTCATCATCCACACGGCCGCTGTGGCAGGCAGGCCTAGAGGGGCAATGCTGAGCCATGGCAATATTATCTGTGCCAATATGCATTTTGATTACTTTTTTAATCTCACTCATGCGGATGTTCACCTCAATCTCCTCCCCCTTTTTCATGTGGGGGGGCTCTTTATGGCCACAACGAGCTTCCATGCAGGGGCCTTAAATGTCAATATGAGTAGTTTTGATGCGGAAAAGGCAACGAAGCTCATCCAGGACAAGAGGGCCTCTGTCATGTTTGATTTTTCACCTATTCTATCATCCATTCTCGAGCAACATGAAAAGAAAGGAACGGACATTGGCTCTTTGAGGGCCGTTGCCGGACTTGAGGCGGCCGAGACCATAGAAAGATATCAAGAGGTGACGGGCGGCACATTTTATTGCATGTATGGCCAGACCGAGACCTCTTGTGTGGCGACCTTTGGGGCCTATAGGGACCGACCCGGATCGGCGGGTAAGATGTTGCCCATGGCTGAGGTCAGGGTTGTGGATGATCATGATCGCCCTGTCCCTGTGGGCAAGGTAGGGGAGATTGTCATGAGAGGGCCTATGGTCTTCAAGGGGTACTGGAATCTGCCTGAAGATACCGAGCGCACATTTCGGGGGGGCTGGCATCATACCGGGGATATGGGGCGTTTTGATAAGGATGGTTTCTTGTGGTACAAAGGACGCAAGGCAGAGAAAGAGTTGATCAAGCCGGGGGGTGAAAACGTGTACCCGGCAGAGGTGGAAAAGGTAATCCTTGAACACCCCGCCATAGAGAGAACCGTCGTGTTTGGTGTGCCAGATCCCAAATGGAAGGAGGGGATCAAGGCCGTGTGTAAGCTAAAGGAAGGCCAGACCCTTGCGGCCCGGGACCTGATCGATTTTGTGGCGGAACGGATTGCCAGATACAAAAAACCGCAGTATGTAGAATTTGTTTCTGATCTTCCTGCCCTGGAGGATGGTAGCCCTGATAGGTCTAAGATCAAAGAATTATATGGCGGTGGGCAATAATCCGTAACTTTAGCTCACTTCATGACCTTGATTTCTGGCACGGCATAGTCTAATTTCTCTGACTCGGCCCTGAGGACCAGGTGTCCCAATTAACAATGAAACTCTATAGCCCCGTCTGTAAGGCGGGGCTTTTTTTGCTTGCTTGATTGAATAATATGTCATATAAAAAAATAAGGTTATATTTTGTGATATCAATTTCATGGGGTCTGCAATGAAAGAGGAGAGTCTACCTAGAAAGGAAAGAGAATTTATCAGACACCGCCGTGAGATCCTTGAGTGCGCACTGGAGCTCTTTTCTAAGAATGGCTTTAACAGTGTAACCATGAACGACATTGCCGCCCAATCCGAATTTGCCGTGGGCACCCTGTACAAGTTTTTCAGGAATAAGGAAGACCTTTATACGGCCCTTATCCTTGAGATCTCCGATGAATTCGAGGGCACACTCACAAGGGCCATAGAAGATGGGAAAGATGAGATGGATAGCATCAGGGGATATGTTGATAATTTTATTGAGCTGTTCATGAAAAATCTGAAATTCGTTCGCCTTTATTTGGCAGAGGCGCGGGGTGCCAGCTTCAATGTGCAGGCCGGCATGGATGCGGAATTGAGGAAGAAGTATGACAGGGTGCTGGAGAAACTTGCTGAGGTCTTTAAGAGGGGCATCCGGAAAAAGATATTTAAAGACTTCGATGCCTATCTGCTGGCAAGAGGCCTGGATGGGATTGCCAATGCCTTTTTGTTTCAGGTCCTTGACCACGGGGACGAACATGCTTTTGATACCGGGACTATAATGAAGATGTTTTTCGAGCCAATTTTGTCCTCATCTTCAAGTGCCACGGGCATAAGCCCGTGGGCAGCTACTTCTAAGGCGTTATGATATTGTCTTAATCCAGTGAGAGGGACGTATTTATGGAACAGGCCGCCCATTCAAGAGGGAAGATCGGGGTTGTTGTCGCTGTTGTGGCAATAATCCTATTCCTTGGCATTACAATCTTTAATTACGTGAGATTTAAGGGGCAGAAAAAGGAAGAGGTAGGCCACCAAGATGCCGTGCCGGTTGAGGCGGCCCCTGTTGAGAAAAGGGGGCTCAACTGGGACCTGGAATTGACGGGAGATACCCGTCCAAGGGATGAAGTGAATGTCTATTCAAAGGTACCTGGAAAGATCATTGAGAGATTGCCTGTGGAAAAAGGAGACTTGGTCACCAGAGGTGATCTGATTGCCTCTCTGGAGGATGATAGCATAAGGGCCCAGTTGAGGGAGGCCAGGGCCGCAGTGAGATCGGCAAAGGCCAATCTGGAACAGATTGAGGCCAATCTGGTTGTTATTAAAAAGGACCGGGATCGTATGCAGAGTCTTATCCAAGAGAGTGCCGTATCACAGCAAAAGCTGGACAATATCAACGCCCGGTATGACGCATGCCTGGCCTCAAAGAGATTGGCCCTGGCACAGATAGAGAGCGCGGAGGCCGCTCTTAACTGCCTGGAGATCGTTTGCAGAGATCATAAGATTTGCGCGCCCATCAGCGGTATTGTGTCGGCCCGGTACGTGGATCAGGGCGCCTTGACAGACAAGAAAGAACCCATCGTGCGGATATCCAATGAAAAGACCCTGAAGATCCTGGCAACTGTCGCGGAGAGGGATTACCCTCACATAAGGAGAGGGATGGAGGCGGATATACTCGTAGACGCGTTTCCTTCAAGGGCCTTTCGGGGAGTCATCTCTGTCATTGACCCTACCCTGGACCCTGCGACCAGGACCGGAGGGATCGAAATATACATCAGGAATCAGGATGGCTCGCTCCACTCCGGCATGTTTGCACATATTCGGCTCCATATGGGTAAGCGGGAGGTCATTGGTGCGCCAAGGGATGCCCTTAACAGGCTTCCAGGGACTGGCTCATACTATGTCTATATCGTGCAGCATGAGAAGGCCGTATTGAAGAACGTGAAGGTCGGGGTGGTAGAGGGTCAAGTCGCCGAAATAGTGGAAGGGCTTGAGGTGGGAGACCAGGTGGTGGTAAAGGGTCAGAACCGGTTAAAGGATGGAATGGTGGTCAGGGTGCAAGGGAGAATAGGGGCAAGAGTCAAGGGTCAAGAGGCAGGGGGGAAGGTGGATAGATGAAGCTACCGGAATTTTCAGTAAAACAGCCGATCGCCACCCTCATGCTCTTTCTGGCACTGGCACTGATAGGGACATATTCACTGACCCGGCTCAATGTGGACCTCATGCCGGACATCAGTCCGCCTGTGGTATCCATATTGACGGCCTGGCCTGGGGCAAGCGCCTCGGATGTGGAGTCAGAGGTCACAGAACCCATTGAGGATAAGGTAAACACAGTCAATAATCTGGATACACTTACCTCCAAATCGTTTGACAACCTTTCTTTTGTGGCATGTAAGTTTGACTGGGGTGCTGACCTGGATGTGGCTACCAATGATATCCGAGACAAGCTGGAGCTGGCCAAACGGGATCTGCCGGATGATGTGGAGAAGTCGGTGCTGTTCAAGTTCAGCAGCTCCACAGCGCCTATCATGTTCATGACCATCACTGCTACCAAGAGCTGGCCCAGGCTCTATCACATCGTAGATAAACAGATCGCGGACGCATTCAAGAGGATCCCCGGGGTGGGAGCGGTGATGCTCAACGGCGGGCTGAAGAGGCAGATCAATGTCTATTTTGATCCTGGCCGAATAGAGGGATACCGTTTGTCTCTCGGCCGGGTGAATCAGATACTGGCCGCTGAAAACCTCAATATCCCCGCTGGCAGCATAAGGTCCGGCACAAAGGCCTATTTTGTGCGTGTCCCTGCCAGGTACAGGACCATGGAAGAGATCAGGGAAACTATCGTGGGGTATTATCAAGGCCGACCTGTCTATCTCGGAGATGTGGCCCAGGTCGAGGACGCCTTTGAAGAGCTGCAGATGAACGGCTGGGGGGATGGTACCCCCGGCATTGTATTGATATTACAGAAGCAGACAGGGAAAAACACGATAGAGGTGGCCCGGCGGGTCAAGAAGAAGATCCAAGAACTCAAACAGGTCCTCCCTCGGGATGTCCGGATCAGCATTATCATGGACACATCAGCGGATATCCTGAGCTCGGTCAGAAACCTGAGGTCAACCCTTTTTTACGGGATATTCTTTGTCATGCTTGTGACCCTCGTCTTTCTTCGGAGGCTGAGGACCGCCTTTATCATTGTACTTACAATCCCTTTTTCTCTTATTATCGCCTTTATCCTGCTTTTCCTGGCAGGGTACACCCTCAATCTGGTTTCTCTGATGGCGCTGGCGATTGCCTGTGGCATGGTGGTGGATAACGGCATCGTGGTACTCGAGAACGTAACGCGTCACATAGATAAGGGAGGACGTATTAAGACCAGCGCCATATTCGGGGCCAGTGAAATGGGCCTGGCCATCACCGCCTCCACCATGACCACGGTGGTCATATTTGTTCCCCTGATGTTTCTGACAGGCCTGTCCGGGATCATATTCAGACAACTCGGTTTTGTTGTGGTTGTGACACTCATGGCATCCTTGCTGACCGCCCTGATGCTGACTCCCATGCTCTCATCCCGGCTTATCAAGGCCACACCTGAGGCCCTCAAGAAGAGGAAAGGTCTCCTGGGTCATATGTATTTCCTTTCTGAAAGGGGGTTTGAGATTGTAGAAGACGCCTATCGAGGTGTCCTTGAATGGTCTTTGGGACACAGAAAGTCGGTTGTTATATTGTCCTTGGCCATCTTCTTGAGCAGCATCTCCCTGATTCCATTTCTTTCCACCTCCTTTTTTCCCGAGGTCGATAGCGGTAACGTGGACATCCGCTTTCGTTTGCCTGAAGGGACCCGGCTGGAGGAGACCAGTAAAACGGTTCATGCCATCTTGAAGAATATTAATGAGGTCGTGCAACCGGGAGAGCTGAGACATTCGTATGCCATTGCCGGAGAAACTGATGATTCAATCAATGTGGCGGTTGGGTTTGATCAGGGGGCCAATGTAGGGGTAATGGGGTTAAGGCTGGTGGACAGGGACAAGAGGAAAAGAACCGCAAAGGATATTGCTGCCTTTCTCAGGAACAGAGCGAAAAAGATCCCGGGGGTGAGTAAGATGCTCGTCCATGCCCAGGGCCTGATGTCCTCAGCTATAATGGGTGCTGGCAAGCCCATATCCCTGGAGATCCAGGGTTCGGATCTCGAACAGGACATGCTTTTTGCCGGAAAGGTCAAAGAGGTCATGGAGAAGATACCCGGGCTGGTAGACGTTGAGATCAGCCAGAAGGACCCCAGGCCTGAGATGTGGGTGGAGGTGGACAGAAAAAAGGCATCCGATCTCGGGCTGAATATAGCTACCATTGCGGGGACATTACGGAATTATTTCTACGGCATACAGGCAACGGATTACAAGGATGCCGGAGACAGCTATGATATCTTTACGAGGTTTACTGAAAGTGAAAAAAACAGGCTGGAGAACCTGCCTGAAGTTCCTGTATTTACCCCGGACGGGAGGATGATCAAACTGAAAAACGTGGCAAGGATAGTTCATGGACAGGGCGCCATTGAGATAGAGAGAAAAAACCGGCAGATGGTCGTCAAGGTGGAGGCAGATACCTACAAGCGATCATTAGGAGAGGTTACCGCTGATCTGAGAAAGGCACTGGTGGAACTGGGGACACCACCGGGGATTTCAACACACCTTGGGGGCGATGTAGAGGAGCAGCAGAAGGCCTTTCGGGACCTGACAATCCTTTTGATCATGGGAATTATCCTGGTCTATATGATTATGGCCTCCCTGTTCGGGAGCCTGAGAGATCCCTTTATTATCATGTTTGCCATTCCCTTTGCCTTCAGCGGCGTCTTTTATGCCTTCTATTTCACAGGAACTACCCTGGGCATCATGTCCTTCATGGGGGTAATCATGCTCGTGGGAATTGTTGTCAACAATGCCATTGTCATGCTTGATTATATCAACCTCCTCAGAAAGAGAGGTCTGTCGCTTTTCGATGCGGTCACAAAGGGGGGAAGGGACAGGCTAAGACCCGTGCTTATGACCACCATGACTACATTCTTTGGGTTGTTTCCAATGGCCATATCCCGGAAGGTGGGGGCAGAAAATTGGAATCCTTTGGGAATCACCATGCTTGGAGGGCTCTCTGTATCCACACTGGTGACCCTGGTGCTGGTACCGACGATCTATTATATGTTTGAGAAGAGGGTCAAGGGTCAGGAATAGGGTCAAGGGTCAAGGGACAAGGGTCAAGGATCAGGGGGCAAGGGATTGGGAGACTAGAGGGTGCATAACAAAGGCTTTAGACAGTTGGTCGCCTGGCAAAAGGCCCATGCCCTAACTGTCAAGATTTATCAAGTCACCAGAGATTTTCCAAGAGAAGAGCTTTTTGCACTTACGTCACAGATTAGGCGTTCATCGTCTTCTGTCGGTGCGAATTTGGCGGAGGGATATTCGAGAGAGCATAAGAAGGAGTATCTCCATTTTTTATCTATTGCTCGGGGATCTCTAGCTGAGACCGAGAATTTTTTGCTTCTGGCAAAGGACTTGGGGTACCTGGGCGAGGGGGAGTATGGTCAAATCGAGGAGCAAAGGGAAGAAGTTGGCAGGGTATTGAATGGATTGATTAATTCTCTCAAGGATAATTAGTCTTACTTCCTTGACCCTTGACCCTACTAAAAGTGATAAAATCATGAAGATGTTTTTCCTGATATACGATGTGGATTTTGACAAGGAAGTCATGGAGACCCTCTCTACCTGCTGTGTAACGGGCTACACCAAATGGGGCAGGGTTTTAGGGAAAGGAGAACGGTCAGACCCCAAGCTGGACGACGCCGTGTGGCCTGGTTTCAATTGTGCCGTAATGATTGCGGTAGAAGAGGATCTGGAACCGGTCGCTTTTGATGCCCTCAAGTCTTTACACAAAAAGATAGGTGGCAAGGCCTTCAAGGTCTTTGGCTGGTCTCTGGACAAGGTAATCTAGTGAGTGGCGAAATCTGCATGTCGCCTGCCATTATCATGCGGGTGAAGGAGTTCGGCGAATCCGACCTCCTGGTCACATTTTTTACCTATGACAGGGGTAGATTGAAAGGGGTGGCAAAAGGGGCAAGGAAGAGCCGCAGAAGGTTTCCCAATTGTCTGGACCTGTTTTGCCTGGCAAGCCTGGAGTATGAGCCCAGGAGGAAGGGAGATCTATGCTTCCTCCATTCATGCAAGTTGGTTGAGGGTTTTTCCGGGCTCAGATCGAATTTTTCCTCCTTGTCACTGGCAAGCTACATGATTGAACTCACAGAAGTCCTCTTCCCTCCGGGAGTGGTGGACAATAGTATGTTTGAGTTGTTGAAAGAGTCATTCCTTGAACTAAGCGAGGGACAAAGGGTTGGTTCTCTGCGCATCCATTTTGAGGCAAGGGCCATGGCCCTTGGGGGTTATGGGATCGATTTTGATAAGTGCTGTTGCTGCGGTAGGCCGTATACCGGGGAAGGCAAGGCGATCTTTAAGGGTAACCAGGGCCGCATTGCATGCCTTGGGTGTGAAAAAGAGTCGGCCCTGTCTCCTGGCCTAAGTCCTGATGGTGTCAGAGGACTGAGGATTATGCAGTCTGATCCATGGGACAGGGCGCAGGAATTTTTTCTCACCGAAGAAGTAGTTCATGAAATCAGTGTAGTGCTCACACGACACATAGAATACCGCACGGGACGAAGACTGAAGACCGCCCAGTATCTGGCCTGACTTAGAATATAACGACCTTAACTAATTAAATAACTCTGCCGAATATAAATTCATTTAAGTATTTAAGGACGTGTCGCAAAGCTCCTGTTCTCATGTGAAGAAGCTCGGATGATGTGGCAAGTCATAGCCCATGGTTAAACAGGAGCGACGGTTTCGTGAAAACTCTCGTCTGCAAGGCACTGCTCAGCACCGAGCTTGACTGGGGCCAGGGCGGCTCCGCAGCGGGATTTTGTATCCCAGCAAGGTGGGCCGCGGGAACACGAAGTCAAAGAAATAGCCATATGAAACGCAAACAATTCGTTAGTCAACTGCTGCGCGATGGCTGCAAAGTCCTGCGACCAGGTTCGTACGTCTTCAGCGGCCAGGGCTTGGATAAATTCCTCGATTTCCCGTCGACCCAGGTAACGCCGTTGCTTCCTCTCTTGTTGATGGTTGAAGAACTGGCGCACCCAATGCGCATAGAAAGGGCGGCGTCGCTCTTCCACCCCCAGTTCTTCGAGCACCTGGAAATACCCTGTGGGCCACCTAGGGTTGGGATTAAACGGAGCGACCTGTCCCCGCTTCAACTGTTGGCTATCATTCATATCCTACATCCCCATATTGTCTATCATCAAGATCTTACACCTATGATAGCAAACAGTCGCAGCCTATACAAACAGGTTTTTTGTTGTTTTTGTGTCGTTTTTTGCCTTATAATATAAATATCTATGCGGAAAAACTGTCGGATAATATTATGTTCTGCATTTGAAATTAGATGAAAAACAGGGTATTTGAAGATAGTTTGATAATAGAGCATAATAAATGGCATTAAAATTTGAATGGGACGAAAATAAATCCAAAATTAACTTAAAAAAGCATGGGGTTGATTTTAGGGAAGGAAAAACAGTTTTTAACGATCCCTTTGCCATTACAATTAATGATCCGGATCATTCGGATTTAGAAGAACGGTATATTGATATTGGCATCTCCTCTAAGGGACGGATTTTGGTTGTGTAGTATACTGAACGAAATGGTAATATTAGAATAATCGGATGTCGCAAGGCGACCCGATTTGAGAGAGAACAGTATGAAAAAGAATAATAAAGAATTGAATGAAAATAAAATGAGGGATGAGTACGATTTTTCAAAAGGTGTTAGGGGAAAACACTACAAGGCTTATCGTAATGGACATACAGTCATTGTAAATAAAGACGATGGCACTCAATCGATTCAGTATTTTAAAGAAGAGGATGGGGCTGTTATGCTCGATCCCGATCTAAGAATCCACTTTCCCAATTCTGAATCGGTAAATAAAGCACTCCGTTCCCTCATCTCACAACATTAAAAATAAAAATCATGCAGAACATGCCACTGCTGCGGACTCGGTTCCCTCGCCGCAGAGTGGCGGCGTTCACGCCGCTACGCGGCGTGAATGCGCGAGTTGACTACGTCGAACGATTGGTCCCCGGCGCTTCGCGTCGTGAACCAGTCGTTCGACCGGCAGAACCTCCTGCATAATCGACCGTAAAAAACCACGCTCATTATGCAGGAGAACCCGCCGGTCAACTCGCGCATTCTGTGTAATAAGATTAGGAGAGAGAATGTTTGAAGAGTTGGAGAAGATTAACGAACGGCCAGAACCGTTCCAATTTTACACCGCAAACGATCTATGGACCGATGAACACACCTCAAAGCAGATGCTCTCGTTCCACCTCAACGAGGCCATCGATGTTTCTTCGCGAAACGCGGAATTCATCAATCGATCAGTGGAATGGATCGCGTTTGAGTTCAACATCGGCAAGGAAACCAAGATAGCTGATTTCGGCTGTGGTCCTGGATTGTACGCAACACGTTTGGCAAAACGCGGAGCAAATGTGACCGGCATCGATTTCTCGAAGAGGTCCATCGAGTACGCAAAGGAAGTTGCAGCCCGCGAGCAGTTGAATATCAGCTATGTGAATCAGAACTACCTGGAATTTGAAACAGAAGACCAGTTCGACCTTGTGCTGATGATTATGTGCGATTTCTGCGCCCTCAGCTCAACACAAAGAAAAGGGATTCTGAGTAAATTCCATAAGATTTTGAAACCAAGCGGTTCGGTCCTTCTTGATGTGTATTCCCTATCGGCATTTGAACAAAGGGAAGAGGCCGCGACATATGAGGTGAACCAACTCAATGGATTTTGGTCATCGAACAAGTATTATGGCTTTCTTAATACCTTCAAATACGATGAAGAGAAGGTAGTGCTGGACAAGTACACAATTATTGAGTCTGAGCGAACCAGACAAGTGTACAACTGGCTACAGTATTTTGTGCCTGAGGATCTTGAGAGCGAGTTTGTTGAGGCCGGTTTTTTCGTTAAGGGGATTTATTCCGACGTTACGGGAAACCCGTATAATCGAAAATCGAGCGAATTTGCAGTCATTGCCAATAAAGCATAGACCGGCACAGAACAATGCCATGCACTCGGACGGGAATTCCGCTGCGCTCCATCCCGCCGGTGATGGCCACGTTCCCGCGGCGCTTCGCGCCACGGGAATGCGCGAGTTGACCGGTTCCCGGTCGCCTGTCCCCTTTTAATGGAGGCTGCCCGTTAATTGGATAAGAATTGAGGAGATGACCACTTGGATTAGACTTGACTTTTATGTCTGCGGGACAGTCCTTAAATAGTTAAATAAATTTATATATTCAACAGGGTTTTTTAAATACTTAAGGTCCCATATTCCACACATAAGATCTGCATTTATAGCCCCATCAGGTAGACGTTTTCGCCAGATCGCTGAGGATTTCAGCATTTCTCTGAATGCGCTCTTTGTTCGCCTTTTGGTTGCGCTTATTGGGCCTCTTTTTTCTCTCCCGGATTATTCTTGTCTTCTTGGCGTTCGAAGCCATTTTTTATTCTCCTTTTGAAGGGATTGATTCAAAGAGTGTGTAATTACTCTTATTTGGGGGCTGTGTCAAGAAATAATAAGGAATGGAAGACCCTAGTGCTTCGATTGTGGCGGATTGGGGGAGAGGATTTGGGAGCGGGGATGGCACTTTCAGGTGACGGCCTATAAGTAATGTTTGATATATTCAACGGCGTTTCTGAAGATCCTGATGCCGTCTCCCTCTTCGGCCATGATGGATTTACCCTCCCTTAGAAGGGCCCCCTTTTTCCTGGTCCAGTCGGGGTGGTTGGTATAATGGTTAAAGGCCTCAGGATGGGGCATCAGGCCGAAGATCCGGCCGGTAGGATCACATATTCCGGCAATATCTTTCAATGAACCGTTGGGGTTAAGCGGCCATTTACCACGGGCCTCTTTTCCATTCTTGTCTGCATATTGGAGCACTACCTGGTTGTTTTCAAAGAGTTGGGCAATATCACCATCGGATGCATAGAACTTTCCTTCCCCGTGCCTGACAGGGAGTTCCAAAAAGGAGATGCCCTTTGTGAAGACGCAGGGTGTTTGCTGATTGACCCTAAGATTGACCCAGGTATCAATAAAATTGCCGATGTCATTGTACGTGAGCGCGACACGTCTTTGTGTGTGTTTGTGATTAAAGGCGGGAAGAAGCCCAAGATTTACCAGGGCCTGAAAGCCGTTACATATACCTATCACCAGCTTGCCACTCGCGATAAAGTGCTCGATTTGTTCACCCATATGATTTCTGAGTTTGGAGGCCATAATAACTCCGGCCCCGTGATCGTCTGCCCAGCTAAATCCTCCTCCGAAGACCAGGATATGGAAATCTTCAAGCCTTATGTCGGATTTTGAGCCTTCAGGGCAGATCAGTTCGTTTATATGTACCCTGTGGGATTCTGCGCCAGCCAATCTTAGCGAGAAATCGGTCTCGTAGTCACAGTTCAGGCCATAGCCGGTAAGCACAAGTGCCTTAGGCCTAATTGCGCTGGTTGGGATCATACCAATCCCCCGAACGGTCCCTTCCAGGTATGCTTAAGGTTCATTACATCTTCCTTGATGATAGGCCTTCCTTTGCCATCTGTGATGGAAAAGGAAGGCGATTCAGTTACCAAACCTACCCTTTGTATTTTCATGCCGGAAAGGATCTCCTCAAAGGCCTCTTTTTTCTCCGGGGCCACGGTCATGACAAATCGACCACACGACTCGGAATAGAGGACCTGACTTGCGGTGAGCCCGGATGTGGCGGGGATCAGGGGTAGCTGAATTTTCATTCCAAGCTCACCGGCCATTGCGACCATGGAAAGATGCACTCCAAGCCCGCCCCTGGTCACTGCATGGCAGGAGGAAACCAAACCGCTTTGGATGGCCTTATGCAGGGATAGGTATTGTGGCCAGAGCCCTTCGACATTAACTCTTGGTACGTTTAGGCCGGTTGAACCCATCATCTGATAATATTCACTTGCTCCAAGCTCATTTTTGGTCTCACCCAGGATATAGACAAGATCTCCCGGGAATTTTGCATCCATGGTTATGCACTTCGTTATATCTTCTACTACACTGCACACCGTGAAAAGCAGGGTAGGCAGGCCTGAGACCTTGCGTCTTTCGCCATTGGGTCCGATCAGGTTCCCATCCACATACATACTGTCTTTTCCGGAAAGCAGTGGTATGCCATAGCCAAGACAATAGTCCCTCAGGGCCCAGTTGGCCCTCACCAACTGGGCGGCCTTATACTTGCCGTCCGGGTTGTCTTGTGGGTCATATTCGATTGTTGGCCAGCAGAAGTTGTCCACCCCACCCAGGTGATGGGGGGCTCCTCCCACGGCCAGTATTTTTCGGACCGCCTCATCGATGGTGACAGCGGCCATATGATAGGTGTCAATCAGCGAATAGAAAGGATTCAGGGCCTGGCAAACGGCAATTCCCCTGTTGGACCCCAGGACGGGCCTTACCACACACGCATCGCTGGGGACATCCCGGTTCTTGCCCACCAGGGGTTTTATCACGCTTCCACCCTGGACTTCGTGATCGTATTGTCTTGCAATCCAGTTGCGGGCACATATGTTTGGACGCGATAGCATCTCCAAAAAAAGGGCGCTATGATCTTTGGGCTCACCTAGTAAGGGTTCTGTCAATCCTCTCGTTTCAGGGGGGGACCATTCTGCATCAAATTCCCACTGGGGGAAATCGGATTCTAAGAGGTCCATTCTGATATAGGCGCAGGTATTCCCCCCGTAGTTCAACTGCAAGTACCCTGAGTCGTTGTATTCTCCAATGACCGTGCTTTCCACAGAGTGTTTGGCCGATAGCTCCATGAAGCGATTCAGATGTTCAGGCTTTACAGCTATGGTCATCCTTTCCTGGGATTCAGAGACCCAGATCTCCCACTGATCGAGCCCCTCGTATTTCAGCGGCACCTTATCCAGGTCCACGCGGCAGCCGTTGCTGAACCGGGCAGATTCACCTATAGAGGATGACAATCCGCCACCTCCATTGTCAGTGATAAATGATATGAGCCCCTTGTCCCTTGCCTCGAGAAGGAAATCGTGCATCTTTTTCTGGGTATATGGATCGCCGATTTGAACATGGCCGGCAGGCGTGTGCTCACTAAATGTCTCAGACGCCGCAGTAACTCCGTGCACGCCGTCTTTGCCTACCCTGCCCCCGGACATAACGATGAGGTCTCCAGGGGTGGTAGTCTTTTTGTGAGAGGATTCATGACCGATCCGGGCGGGCATGATTCCCATGGCGGTCACAAAGACCAGACATTTTCCCATATAGCTGTCGTCAAAAAGGAGTAATCCATAAGGGGTCGGGATGCCGCTCTTATTTCCCCCGTCTCTCACGCCTTCAATTATACCGTCAAGTAAACGCCTGGGGTGAAGATGTGGGCTAAACTCTCCATTATAGTGCCGATGCCCAACACAGTACCCATACATCCCCAGGATGAGCTTTGAACCCTTTCCAGTGCCCATTGGATCCCTGTATATGCCAACAATGCCCGTGATGGCCCCGCCGTAGGCCTCCATATTGGAGGGGCTGTTGTGCGTTTCACCGGTAATAACGTAATGGTGCTGATCATCAAAACGCCCTACACCGGCATTATCCCACAGCACCGATATGACCCAGTCTTTCTCTTCCTTGATTTTCAGGGTAGGGGCCTCAATACATGTCTTGAAAAGATTATCTAGAGTCTCCCTGCGACCTGTTGCGATATCGTGGTACCTGAAAAGTCCCCTGAACGTATTGTGGTTGCAATGGTCACTGCGGGCCTGAGAAATATACTCAATCTCTACGTCTGTGGGGAGATCAAGGCCGACCTCTTTTCTCTCCTTTTGGACGTCTTTTCTTAAAAAGTACTCTCGTATGATTGGGATGTCCCTTTCCTGCAGGGCGAGATTACGTTCAAGGGAGATTTCTCTTAATTCATCGTCGCTCTGAATTGGTATTGTGCTCACCCTGGGTTCGTGATCCAGAGAGACCTTCGGTACAGGGAAGCCGATACCCTTGTCCGGATTCCATTCCTCTTTATTGAATATCCTCCATTGCTGAATGATGTCATTCGCTAGCAAATCACTTGCAATCTTATGGATCTGCTGTCTGGTTAGGTGCCCCCTGATCTCATAGAGTTTTGAGGTATAAACTGCCTCGTGGGATCTGAGTGTGGTTCCCAAGAGATCTTCGATGGCCTCGGCGGCCGTACTCCCGGCCGTGTCCCTGACCCCGGGACGGAAGCCGACCCATATCAGCCAGTCAAATTTTTTAGCAATTGGGGAATAGGATGATTCTTCTGTGACAGGATTGGTAAATATCTCCGTTCGTATTAGCTCCAGTTGTTCGCTATTGAGGTCGACATCGATGGTCAATACGCGGATTACACGCATATCATCCACTTCAAACCCAAAATATCCCCTGGACTTCCGCCGGATGCCAGCACCCTCAGCATCCATTAGCCCCTTTTTTAGCTTGATTTCTAGCCTTGCAACCATTTATAATCACTTAGATTATTTGTTAACATTCGGATGCGGTAACGTTAATTGAATTACCATGGGGAGTCAATAGATTACTTTCGGTGGCGCATAATGCTTGAAATCCTAAAAGGCAATGAATATATTCTTAATGTGTGGACGAGTTAAAAAGCGGTTGTAACTTAATCGCATCGGAAGATAGGCAAATTTGCTAGGCACTGGTAAAGGGCCGGTCTTGACCGGGGACCTTGAATCAAATGAATAATAATCAACAGGACGGAGAGACATGGAAATAGAAAAAATAGTCACGGATGAAAAGGGGGATACCGGAAAGATCCCGAATCAGAAAGAGCTGGAGAAGGAATTGAGCGAATACCTTTCCAAAAAATATGGTAGTCGTATCAGGATCATCTCGCCGCTTGTTTTTCCAAGGGCGGATGAGGCCCATACCGATGATGTCACAAGGGGCCGGGAATCCAAGGGCGAACCCCACTTTGATATGTTGCCAGAGGAGCTAGAGAGTTATCTTGATGGCTATGTTGTCAAGCAGAAGGATGCCAAAGAGGTGTTAGCTACCAAGATCTGCACCCACTTCAACAGGATTAAGCATGCCAAGGATTCTTTCAGGAAAAGAAAAGGTACCGGCGTCGGCATGATCAAGAATAATGTCTTGATGATTGGGCCGACAGGAGTTGGAAAGACTTATATCATCAAGCTCGTTGCCCAAAAATTAGGGGTGCCTTTTGTTAAGGGAGATGCCACCAAATTCAGTGAGACTGGCTATGTGGGCGGGGATGTGGAAGATCTGGTCCGTGACCTTGTGCATGAGGCAAAGGACGATATTGCCATGGCCGAAAACGGGATCATTTATATTGATGAGGTAGACAAGATCGCTTCATCCAACAATTTGATAGGTCACGATGTTTCAAGGACGGGCGTGCAGAGGACCCTTTTAAAGCCTATGGAAGAGACTGAGGTGGATCTAAAGGTCCCACATGATCCCATATCCCAGATACAGGCCATCGAACATTACAGAAAGACAGGAAAAAGAGAAAAGAGACTGGTCAACACCAAGAACATCTTATTTATCATGAGCGGCGCCTTTGGTGATCTTGCCGAAATCATAAAGAAAAGGCTCCAGAGTCAGGGAATTGGCTTTGAGGCGGACGTGAGACCCACTGAGGTCCCATGGGAGATACTGAAAGAGGTTACTGCTCAGGACTTGATAGAATTCGGTTTCGAGTCAGAATTTGTAGGTCGATTACCTGTCATCGTGGTCTTTGATGAACTTTCCAGGGAGGATCTGGTTGAGATTCTAAAGAACCCCAACAACCCCATTATCATGAGTAAGCGTTGGGATTTTAGGGCCTATGGCATCGATATCTCATTTGAAGAGGATGCCTTGAAGAAGCTTGCAGATATAGCCGCAGCCGAGAAGACCGGGGCGCGTGGGCTGGTGAGTGCGATAGAAAGTGTCCTGATCCCGTTTGAGAAGAGGCTCCCCTCAACAGAGATCAAGAGATTTTTGATAACCAGGGATGTGGTTGATTCTCCGGTTGCCCAGCTTGAGGTGCTACTTGAAAAGCCGGATGATCCGGAGATGATAGAAAGATTTGAAAAGGCAAAGAAAAGTGAGCTTGAAAATATAAAAGGGTACATCGCGAAAATTGCCGATGATTTTCACAAAAGATCAGGCCTTGATATCTATGAACGGAGGATGGATATCATCGCAGAGTTGTACCTGAGGAACATATTAGATATCAATTCGGCATTCGATGATTTTCAAGAGATGTATAGTCAAATCAAGATAGAAGAGGTTTCACTTTCTGAAAAGCTTGACGTGGATATTGCGTTTGATGAGAGTGCAGTGGATGAAATCATGAACCAGTCAATTAAAACAGGTCAGGAGGCTGGGGAGTTGACCGTTAAATTGGCCAAAAGGCTTGAATATGGCCTCAATCTTGTAAAGGACCGTTCTGGTATCAAGAACTTTACCATTAATGATGAGGCGGTTACTGACATGGAGAAGTTCATTAATAACTTGATCAAAGACTTCTATCGTCAGGACTACTCAAGAAAATGACTTAAAACACCACGTTCTCGGGCATGGATTGTTTTGAAAGGTCACCCATGATCGGTATCTCGAAGCTCTATTGTGGTACTGTAGAACCATCCGATGCCCTTCGCTATGGGAGAATGTCTAAAGACCTTCCTTCCCATCTGCTTCAGTTTTCCATGGACAAGAAGCCGGTGGTGGTCTGGAATGTCACTCGTGCTTGTAATCTAAAGTGCCTTCATTGCTATGCCAGGGCGGTAAAGCACAGCCATGAAAAAGAATTAAATCACGATCAGGGTCTGGCCCTGATAGATGACCTGGCCTCCTTTGGAGTTCCCGTAATCCTCTTTTCAGGGGGGGAACCCCTCATGCGTTCAGACCTGCTGGAGCTCGCCAGCCATGCCGTTGACAGGGGAATGCGGGCAGTAATCTCGACTAACGGCACCATGATTACTAGAGATAAAGCCAAGGCGCTAAAGAGCATCGGTCTCTCCTATGTTGGGGTTAGTCTCGATGGCATGGAAGACGTGAATGACCGATTCCGAGGTAAAGGAGGCTCATTCCGAGAGGCTATGGCAGGCATAGTAAATTGCCAGGAATTCGGTCTCAAGGTGGGACTCCGTTTTACAATTAATCGATTGAACGTGCATGAGATCCCACACATTTTTGATCTGCTTGAAGAATACGATATACCCCGGGTGTGTTTTTACCATCTGGTCTATGCCGGGCGGGGTTCCGATCTGGTTGAGCAAGACCTGGATCATAAAGAGACCAGGAGAGCGGTCGATCTTATCATTGACAGGACCAAGGATTTATACGACCGTGGTATGCCCAAAGAGGTCCTGACCGTGGACAACCATGCGGATGGTCCGTATCTATACCTCAGGATGGTAAGGGAGAAAAATCCCAGGGCAGATGAGGCCCTTAGCCTCCTTGAGATGAATGAGGGGAATAATTCGGGCAGGGGCATTGGTTGTATCAGTTGGGACGGTTCAGTGCATGCAGATCAATTCTGGCGGCATTACAGCTTCGGCAATGTGCTGGAAAGGCCCTTTAGTGAGATCTGGCCGGATATCTCCAACCCCCTGATGAAAAGATTGAAAAATAAAAAAGACTATGTAAAGGGACACTGCGAGGCATGCCGGTGGCTGGACGTTTGTGCGGGTAATTTCAGGGTAAGGGCGGAGGCGGTAACGGGTGACATTTGGGCCCCGGACCCTGCGTGTTATCTGACGGAAGAGGAGAGGGTCGGCATTGGGCAGAGATAGTTAGGAATTGTTTTGAGCTGTGAGTGGTAGAATGAGGACTGTTGTTGAATACAGATGAAAACACTTAGAGGTAAAGGCCAATGATTATACGCCCTCGTAGACTCAGAAGGACTCCCGCAATCAGAGAGATGGTCAGGGAGACATCCCTGTCTGTCAAGGACCTTATATCTCCACTTTTTGTGAAACATGGTCATGGCAACAAGGACCCAATTTCTTCGATGCCCGGCCAGTACCACTTTTCAGTAGATACTATTGTCAAAGAAGTAGAAGAGCTATGGTTCATGGGAGTTTTGTCTGTAATACTCTTTGGCCTCCCAGATAAAAAGGACGCAAATGGCAGCAGATCATGGGCAGATGACGGCATCGTGCAGAGGGCGATTTCTGCAATCAAGGAGCGCATACCAGAGATGGTGGTGATTACGGATGTCTGCCTCTGTGAGTACACGGACCACGGCCACTGTGGAGTAATCCGAGACGGTGAGGTGGACAATGACGCCACCCTGGATCTCCTAGCAAGGCAGGCGGTATCGTATGCCAGGGCCGGGGCGGATTTTGTTGCGCCCTCTGATATGATGGACGGTAGGGTGGCCGCCATCAGAAAGGCCCTGGATGCAGAAAATTATTATAATACCGCCATCCTTTCTTACGCCGTGAAGTACGCCTCTGCATTTTATGGCCCGTTTAGGGAGGCCGCTGATTCGGCCCCCCAGTTCGGAGATCGCTCTTCCTACCAGATGGATCCTGCCAATTCCCTGGAGGCATTGAAAGAGGCCGAATTAGACATGGATGAGGGGGCGGACATGATAATGGTTAAGCCCGCAATGCCCTATCTGGACGTTATCAGACAGGTGCGAGAGGTATCTCTGCTCCCCCTGGCTGCATATAATGTAAGCGGGGAATATGCAATGGTAAAGGCGGCGGACATGAAGGGCTGGATTGACGGGAATAGGGTGATGATGGAGATGCTGACCTGCATTAAGAGGGCGGGAGCGGATCTGATCCTGACTTATTTTGCAAAGGACGCGGCCCGTCTGCTGAGTTGACTTGGGGCTGTTCACAGAATTCAGACAATAATTTCTCGACGGCACGACTTCTTTTAACCCCTCATCCCCAATCCCCTTGGGTAGTTACTAAGCGGCATCAATTTAAAGGTTTGTCCGTGGCGGTCCGACCCCAGGCGGGGGGGAGACTTCGCTCATATCGATGTGGTTGGGAGAAAGCCATAAAATGTTGACAGAAGTGATACCCGAGCAGAATGCCCAGCTTAGACTTGTGGCCTGGGAGGTTACCAGGAGATGTAATCTGAGTTGTGTGCATTGCAGAGCCGGTTCTGAGGGCGGTCCCTATGAAGGAGAACTGGATACTAATAAGTGCCTGGAAGTCCTGGCCCAGATTGGGCGTGTAGGGAAGCCGATTGTTATCCTGACCGGCGGAGAACCCTTGTTGAGAGGCGATATCTTTGAGCTGGCCGGGCATGGCACAAAAATGGGACTTCGTATGGTTATGGCCACAAACGGTACCCTTCTGGGCCCCAGTGTCTTGAAAAAAATAGGGGCATCGGGCATAAAGAGGATCAGCATATCTCTGGATGGGGCCGATGAGGATAAGCATGACCAGTTTAGAAAGGTGCCGGGGGCCTTTAATAAGGCCATGGATGGTATACGTTTGCTCAGAGAGGCGGGCATAGAGTTCCAGATAAATACGACTGTAACAAGACATAATATAGAGGACATCGAAGATATCCTGGATATGGCCGTACGTATTGGTGCAGTGGCACATCACCTCTTTTTGCTTGTCCCAACAGGCCGCGCCAGAGAAATGGTAAACCAGGAGATCGATGCGCTGGAATACGAAAGACTGCTGAGGTGGTTCTACCGCATGAGAGATCGGGTCCCAATTCACCTCAAGGCCACATGCGCCCCTCATTATTATAGGGTCCTGCGGCAGGAGGCCCAGGCCAGGGGCGAAAACGTTGATTACAAGACCTATGGCCTGGACGCTGTGACACGTGGGTGTTTGGGTGGGACCTCGTTCTGCTTTATTTCGAATCAGGGGATCGTGCAGCCTTGTGGTTACCTGGAGCTGGATTGCGGTGACCTGAAGACCTCGACCTTTGAATCAATATGGGAGGGCTCAGGGGTCTTTGATCGGCTTAGGGACTTCTCGGCATACAAGGGAAAATGTGGTAGATGTGAGTACCTAAGGTTTTGTGGCGGATGTAGGGCCAGGGCATTTGAGGCCAGTGGCGATTTTCTGGCCGAAGAACCGCTTTGTGTCTATCAACCGTCGCAAACGTTTCACGGCCGGGAATAGTTTGGGCTGTCAAAAGCTATTCCCGGGGTTTTTAAGTGAAGTAGTGCAGGTTGTGATTTACTAAAATGGATGAGATAGACAAGAGCATCTTGAATGGTATCCAGTCGGATTTCCCCATTACCTCCCGTCCTTACCGCGAACTGGGAAGGCGCTTCAACCTCACCGAAGAAGAGATTATTGAAAGAGTAGGAAGACTAAAAGAGGAGGGTGTTATCAGACGAATTGGGGGCAATTTCGACTCCAGCCGGCTCAATTTTACGAGTACTCTTTGTGCCGCAAAGGTGCCCTATGAAAAGATTGAGAGTTTTGTCAACGCGGTAAATCGCCATCCAGGTGTCACTCATAACTACCTGAGAAATCACGCCTATAATATCTGGTTCACCTTTATTGCTCAGGATATGAATGAGATAGATGGTGCCCTCAAAGAGATCTCTGAGGAGACAGGGATATGGGAAATACTAAATTTGCCTGCCGTCAAGATGTTCAAGATCAAGGTCGATTTTGAGGTTTAATAGGATTCCTCTGATTCTTCTTTATACCTTTCCATAAGCGTGGCCCTTTGCGTCTCCGTCATCCTGCCCATATCTACCAATAGGTCAGCTATGCCGTCCTCTCGCAAATCGTCTATCGATAGGATAGATTGGTTTGTCCTTCCCTGGGTGCTGAAGAATGTGTAGTTGAGGCTAAGCCTTGATTTTTTCAGGACCTTAACGGTGCGTCCGAAGAAGATGAAATGGTTACTCAAGAGGACATAAAAGATGGCCCCAAGACAGCCCCAGAAAATAATTTTTTTTATCCTCCTTTTCATGTGAAATCCTTATCATGGAGTAACTGTTTAGATTACTTAGGCTGTAGCCTGAAGGCTATTAGTTCTTGCGCATTGTTCCCCCAGGGCGCATAAAATCTTCTCGGCCTCCGGAATTTTTGATTCGCATCCGGAAATGTCATATTCTACGGAATACCTAAACCGTCTTGACAGACCGACCTCGTAATATAATTCCCTGAACGGACCAAACGGGATTTCGGAAAACGGAGATACTCGGCCTGACTTTTGTTTGGTTACGCACGGTTCACTCTGCGATACTACAGCCTAAATGCCTTTAGCCAATCTACCTGAGTAGTTAAATCGTGGATTTAAGAATCAGTGCCATTGAATTTGACAAATTTTAATACACTTTTTTGCCTCTTGCAATGGGGTACCACCTCCCATATCCAAATGCCTTGCTTGTTATCTTCAGGCCTGGTGGTGCCTGACGGCGTTTGTATTCATTAGATACCAGGCGGTGCAACACATCTTCTACGACTACGGGATTATGGCCCCGGGCCACGATTTCGTCAAGGCTGAGATTATTCTCTACCGCTGACTCTAGGATATCATCCAGGATTTCATAAGGAGGAAGGGTGTCTTGGTCTGTCTGGTTTGGCTTCAGTTCCGCTGAAGGAGGCCTTGAAATAATGCGATGGGGAATTATTTCACCTTTTTGGTTGATATGCTCCGCCAGGCGATAACAAAGGGTCTTGGGAATGTCAGAGATTACGGCGAGTCCACCGCTGAGATCCCCGTAAAGTGTACAGTATCCCATTGCCAATTCTGATTTATTCCCCGTGGTAAGGAGGAGGGCATTAAATTTATTGGAAAGCGCCATTAACAGATTGCCTCGTATTCGGGCCTGGATATTTTCCTCTGTTTCGTCTTCATTGAGACCCCTGAAAATGGGCCCCAGCACTCGCTTATATGTTTGAAATAGTTCGCCAATTGCAATTTCTTCGAGGCGAATACCAAGGTTCTCTGTGAGTTCTCTGGCGTCTTCTATGCTCATGTCTGAGGTGTATGGCGAGGGCATACTGATCCCCGTGACGTTTCCTGGGCCCATGGCCTCTGATGCTATGAATGCGACCAGGGATGAGTCAATGCCTCCACTCAATCCTACCAGTAACTTTTCAAAGCCGCACTTGAGCGTGTAGTCTCGGGTTCCCATAATAAGCCCCTTCAATACTGCCTCTTCGGTCCGGGGCCAGGGATGCGTGATCTCTTCAAATGACTGAGACATGTCCCAGATAAAGATGTCAGACTCAAACTGCCTGCCAAGACAAATCAGCCTGCCATCTCGATCAACCACCATGCTGGAACCATCGAAAAGGAGCTCATCGTTGCCTCCCACCTGATTGCAATAGATGGCAGGAATTTCGTGCCTCCTACATAACTTCTTTAACAGGCGTAGCCGTAAGGCGCCCTTATTCAAACTGTACGGCGATGCGGATATATTAACAAGGTTGTCGATACCCAGGCCGGCGAGTTCAGAAACGGGGTCCTCTTCATATCTGGGTATCCCTGGAATATCGCCAAGATTCCATATGTCTTCGCATATGGTAACCCCCCATTTCATACCTCCTAGTTCGAAGATCAGGCTCTCTGGAGACGGTTCAAAATACCTGGTTTCGTCAAAGACATCATAGGTGGGCAGTAATTTTTTTCCTCCTCTCTTAGTAATTTTTCCATCCATTATGATGGCAACGCTATTGATCAGTGGTTTGCCCAGAGTTGAGGGGTTTATATCTATATACCCACAAAGTATGGAAATTCCCTTTATTTCTGATGAAAGTTTCTTGAGTTGGTTCAGGTTTTCTCTGATAAAGGCGGGTTTTTCCAGAAGGTCCTTGGGGGGGTAACCAGAAAGAGACATCTCTGGAAAAATGGCGAGCGCACAGTCTGATTTCTTTGCTCGATCTGCAGCATCACCGATCAGAGAGAAATTATGTTCAAAATCACCTACAATGGGATTTATCTGGCAGACAGCGATTTTCATTGTTAATCCTAAAACTCTCGCTATGGGGGAGTCAGAGAAATTAGGCTATGCCGTATCAGAAATCAAGGTCACATGAAGTGAGTCCCACCCCGGGCGGGATTAATGTAGAGCTTCGCTCTTCTATTCAATTAAATGACCCCAGCACCCCGCTTCGGGGTTATACATGAAGGAAACTTCAAAAAAGATGATACGTTGGCCCATTAAGACAGGTGTTTGCAAGAAGGGATAATCGATGTTCTTGACGCGCCAAAAACCGTCGCTGACTCCCTCGCTTTTTGGCTCAAACGTCATGTCGCCAGAAGCTTAGCGCACTGAACACCTACAGAATAACACCTACATGGCTTAATAGTCAAATGGTTTACTTCAGAACCGCATTACTTTGTGCGCCCTGCTTTGAAACTATCACGAACTTTTTTGGCGAGGGAAAAAATGTCGTTCACCCCAGAGGCCTTTACGGGTAAGGAGTTCATTAACGCAATGCAGATAACATTTCAAGTGTTTTTGGTAACCTTTTGGCCCCACTCCGTCGGCTCCTCCTCCAAAAAAGGGGAGGGGGAGCTTGGAGTGAGGATTAGCCCCGGGGGGTAGGGCTAAACTGAATTGGGGCGGACCATTTTGGCGGCATTCAGGCCCGTGAACACGAGGGGTATGGTCTCCTCGCCCAGTAATTCAAGGTTTTTATGGAATACGTCCAGATCGAAGGGATAAATGTTTTTTAGGCAGGTGGTGTTTATGAATATCCTTGAGGTGCCGAGACAATTCTCTCTTAATATATTGAGTAATTGATGCACAGAGGATCTATCAAAATCCCCCATTAGTCTAAGGTGTAAATTGTCGCGTTTTCTGAGAACTGCAATTTCGAAATTTGGTGCCATATTAATTTTTCCTTATTAAGGCCTCTAGGCTTCAAGCTTTTTCTGTGTTGTGCCGCGCTGTTTCAACATGGGATGGCCCGGAGACTGGTCCTCTTCATCAAATTCGTCAGTATCTTGTATGGAGATCTCTTCTACTATCATGCCTTGTGGATTTACCCTGTATCTGGTCTCAAAACTAGTCATGTTAGCCTCCTTCATTTGGCCAAGGAATTCTGATCTTAATCAATCTTGCAGTTATCATATTAGCGAAGATCATGCCAAAATACGCAAAGACATTATTTGCTTGTAAATTTAAACGGTTGTGTGAAAACAATTAAAGGCATTAGTAAGAATCATTTTCTCTGTCATAAGAACTTCAGTTCCATTTTATGGTAAAATTTTACACACTTTGTGCAAGATGGGAATGAGAAGAGGGAGATGGGGAAGGGCCTCTTGGAGGCATTTTTGTTATCAGCCGAGGAGGCCGATTATAAGGACTCCACACATCATTATGGATGCCCCGAAAAGGCGCTCTTTGATCTTTTTTTCTTTGAAAATAATGTAGCCAAAGAGAACGCCGAATATAAGGCTGCTCCGCTTGACAGATATCATGTAGGCAGCCTGAACAAGGGAGATCGCGAGGGTGTGACTGAAAATCATTGCGGCAAGCACTATCCCTGAGCTTGCTCCTACAAACGGCCTCCTGAGGAGGTGTGCGAACCTGGCTTTTGGCATGAAGGGAAAGAGGGACATCACCAAGAGCGCAAAAAAGAGGAAATAGGTGACAGCAAAAAACTGGGGACTAGAGTGTTGAATGGCGAGCTTACCAAGGGTTGCTGTCAGAGAATAGATCAGGGCGGTTATGATCATAAGCCAAGAGCCCTGCTCCCGGAAAATCGCCTTCAATGGTGCCAGTAATTCATTCTTGACGCTGGAGAGATTAAGGGCATAAGACCCTGTGACAATCAGGGCTATGCCTATAATACCATAACTATTTAGGGTCTCACCCAGGATGAGGAAGCCGGTCAAGATCACAAATGCGGGTGTAAAGGCCAGAAAAGGGACAGTTAGGGAGAGGGGGGAGACCTTTATGGCACGCATATAACAGAGGAAGGCGACCAGCTCCAAAGGCAGGCCAAAGGCCAGGCAGGACCAAAAGGTCTTGTCCAGAGAAGGTTGTGGTATAAAAAAGCGGCCGATAAAGAGATAGGGGAGGGCGTAAAGGAGTCTTATCAAACCCATTTCGTATGGAGTAAGGTCGCTGAAAAAACGCTTTGATATGGTATCGTTGACAGCCTGGCACAAAGCGGCCAAGAGGGAAAGCGGAAACCACAGCATTGGCAATGACCTATGTCCTTGGTTCTACAGTAAAGAATTCGGGTCTAGAGGGCCCCGCTTTGGCTTGCCCCCAGAGGGGGCTTGTTTACTTGCGTGTCTCCAGAGTGACTAAAGTGATCTAAAATGTCTAAAGTGCCTAAATTTAAGGAATTTTATGTCATTTTACTGAATAGAAGAGCGAAGCTCTGCATTAACTTTAGTCCCGCCGGGCGGGATTCACTTCATATGACCTTGATTTCTGGTACGGCATAGCCTAATTTCTCTGACTCCCGCATAGCGGGGGTTTCCCAATTAACAATGAGCAGGAGGTGTCGTCATACGCGATCAGTTACCTGTGGACAACAATAAGATACGATGATATAAAAATAAGGCTGGCTAATTCAATGAAAAATGTCGATTTATTTTAAGATCATCAAAATTGATGGAATCGTAAAAAGTCACGAAACCGTCATGCCGGACGTGATCCGGCATCTACAACATCTTGAAATCACTGGATTACCGCTCCCCGATCAGGGTCGAGGACAGGCCTTGCTGGAGTGATGCGATTTTGACCGTTTCGAGGCCGTAAACTTAGGCCCGAAAAAAAGAGAAGCACGGATTGTAGCATGCCCGACTCAGCTGGAAGGCATTACGAAGGAGACCTCCTTAAGAAATATGTTGACAGGTTTCCCCAGGCCAGGATCCTGGTGATCGGCGATATCATCATGGATAAGTATGTATGGGGTGGTGTGTCCCGAATTTCCCCAGAGGCCCCCGTCCCTGTAGTGGAAGTAAAAAGGGAGACAAAGATGCTTGGGGGAGCTGCAAATGTAATCCATAACATAGCGTCCCTTGGGGCGGCACC
Organism: uncultured Desulfobacteraceae bacterium; assembly: GCA_964473615.1. Taxonomy (GTDB): domain Bacteria; phylum Desulfobacterota; class DSM-4660; order Desulfatiglandales; family Desulfatiglandaceae; genus CAYYPQ01. Next base: position 132,427 of record CAYYPQ010000002.1, on the reverse strand, counting down.
TATACTCTGCGGGGTAATCGGACAGGATCACGTTGGTGATGAAATACTACAAAAGATCAACGATATGGGGCTTTCGACCGAAGGTATCATTGTGGAGAATAGGAGACCCACATGCATAAAAACGAGGGTTGTTGCGCAGAATCAACAGGTCGTTCGTTTTGACCGCGAAAGCCTGTCCAATATCATGCCCGAGACCATACAAAAACTTCTTGATGTTATTGGGGATAACTTAGATGAACTTGATGGTATTATTGTGTCCGATTATGGCAAAGGGGTTATATCGGGCCAGCTTATGAAGGGTTTAAGGGATCTGGTACAGTTTTCTGCGGGTGAATCTGTTGTGGTTGCTGTTGATCCTAAGACCAATAACTTCGAATATTATCAATGTGTTGACGTAATTACCCCCAACCATTATGAGGCAGGCGCATTTTGCCGCTTTGAAATTGTCGATGATAAAACGCTGTTGCAAGCGGGCAGGCTGATGCTCAGCAGGCTGAATTCCCGCTCCGTTCTTATCACACAGGGTAAAGATGGCATGACGCTTTTTGAGAATAACGGAGAAATAACCCACATCCCAACCATTGCCAAGAACGTATTTGATGTTACAGGTGCTGGAGACACGGTCATCGGCACCTTTTCTTTGGGTTTGGCGGCGGGCCTCGCCCCCAAGCTCGCTGCTATTCTATCAAATTTCGCCGCAGGTATTGTTGTTGGAGAAGTGGGGACCTCTACCGTAAGCGCTGAACAACTGAAAAAGGCCATAGGGGAGTAGCCAGATATCTCTATAACATTTCAAGCTTTGGGTCCTCTCCAAAAGAGTTGGTGATACCCTAAGGGTTCTAGGGGTCAAGGATTCGAGTGAAGCGCTTAAGTGTCAAATAGCAGGACATCGATGTCCCAAGTTTTTAATGATTTTCCCCAGAATTATCACTCAAAAACGGGGCACGGGAAATGAGCTATCCGAGAGAGCCCGATCCTGTCAAGTTGATCTCAAGTTTGTTTTCATCGGATAGTGAACTCATCGATAAGGCCATGGGTCTGCTCTCTGATAAGTACGGCCCCGTGGACTGGACGAGCCCTTTGTTGGTCTTTGATCGGACCAGATATTATGCCAGGGAGATGGGTTGGCCACTCCAACGCCGCTTTGTCTCATTTGTGCATCTGGTTGCCGCGGATCTTCTGCCTGACATAAAGCTAAGAACCAATGAGGTAGAGCAGGGATATCTTTGTGACGGCGATAGGATGGTAAACATCGATCCTGGCTATATATCCCCTGAAAGGTTGGTGTTGGCAACAGGAAAGAACTATGTACACAGGGTCTATTTGTCAAAGGGGATTTATGCCGATCTGACGTTGGTTTTCCAGCGAGGATCATTCAGATCGCTTAAATGGACCTACCCGGATTATGGGAGCCCAGAGACCATTGAATTTTTTAATGGTGTGAGGGCACAATACATGAACCAGTTGAGGAGGATGAAGAGAATTGATTAGGAGCATGACGGCCTATGGCAGGGGGGAATATCAACAGGGGGACACCCTCTTTATTGCCGAGGTCAGATCGGTCAACAATCGCTATCGGGATATTATCCTTAGGATCCCTAAAAATTTCCAGACGCTTGAAAAGGACTTGAGGTCAATTATCTTAGGCAGGATTAGGAGGGGACGAATAGAGGCATCGATCCAGGTGGATGAGAATGGTGAGCAAAACCCTTGCAATCTTGAACTCAACATGCCTCTGGTAGATTCTTATCTTAAGGTTTTTGATCAACTGGCTGAACGATTCGGGCTTGATCGGGAGGTCCATCTTGAGACCCTTTGCCAGATGAAGGATGTGATTATTGCCAAACCTGAATCCGTTGACCTTGATAGGGTCAAGCCGGGTTTCCTAGGCGTCTTGCAACAGGCCCTTGATTCTCTGGATGTAATGAGAATCAGGGAGGGTGAGGCAATTGCGGTTGATTTTGCAAAGAGGCTCGATCTCTTGGAGGGGTATGTCAATGAGGTGGGTAAACGGGCACCTGATGTGGTCGAAGAATACCGGAAAAGGTTAAAGGAAAGTATCAATAGTCTATTGGAAGATGCCTCTGTTGACGAGGGCAGGCTTACACAGGAGGTGGCCATTTTTGCCGACAGATCGGACATCACAGAGGAAGTCGTTCGAATCAGGAGCCATCTGAAACAATTTCGTGAATATCTGTCTGTAGATGAGGCCCTTGGTAGAAGACTAGACTTCTTAATTCAGGAGATCAATAGAGAAGTAAATACACTCGGAGCAAAGGCCTCAGATTCTATGATCTCTGGGTTTACAGTGGAAATGAAGGCAGAACTGGAGAAGCTCCGTGAACAGGTTCAAAATATAGAATGACAGGTAACAGTTTGGATATTTGAAAAATGTCGCTCACCCCACCTTAGCAATACGTCTGTTTCAAAGCGCTAAACAATTACAATGAGAGGAGATGTATATATGAGTCCCAAGCTTGTCAACATCGGTTTTGGAAATTCGGTCGTTTCCAGACGGGTCGTCGCCATCATTTCTCCAAGCGCCGCTCCCATCAAGAGACTCCGTGATGAAGCCCGTGAGGATAAAAGGCTGATTGATGCCACACAGGGGAGACGTACCAGGTCGGTTATTATTACCGACAGCAATCACGTGGTATTGTCGGCCATCCAGTCAGAGACTATCGCGCAGAGATTTAGTCCTAATTGTACATTGAGCAAGGGTGAGTTCGAAGAATAATAATGGCTGGTCAGCAGTTTGTCATTTCGGCCCCATCCGGTGCCGGTAAGTCCACCATCATCAATGCCTTAAAGGAGAGGGTCGATGGCCTGGGGTATTGTATATCTCATACCAGTCGCAGACCCAGGGGAACGGAGAGGGACGGTATGGAGTATCATTTTGTGGAGAGGGAGACATTCAGTAAGATGATACGTGAAGGGGCCTTTGTGGAATGGGCAAGGGTGTACGAAGATTTTTATGGCACGTCCTTTTCGAGCCTCAAAGAGCAGATCTCTCTGGGTCTTGACGTCCTGCTGGATGTAGATGCCCAGGGGGCGAAGAATATCAGAAGGCATTTTGAAGACAGCGTACTCTTATACATCCTCCCTCCTTCGCTTGAGATCCTGGAAAGGAGGCTGAGGGACCGCAGCACGGATGATGAGAGCATTATAGATGCCAGAGTGGCAAAGGCCCAGAGTGATATGAAAAACTGCTTGTGGTATGATTATGTTATTATCAATGACGATCTGGAAAAGGCAGTGGAGAAGGCACAATCCATTGTGGTGGCTGAGCGCTGCCGAACCCGCCGAAATTGGGGTCACATCTTAAAAATTAAGCATTGACTTTTCTGGCCATCTCACCTAATATTGTATCCTCTTTAATAACAGCGATAATTTCCCCAATATCTGTGATCCGTGAAAGCAGCTCAGGCGGCCAGCTGAGGGAGACATTTTTGGCTCTGGCCTATTTTCAAACGTCTTAGGCATTACCACGTTTGCAATCATTATGTGATAAACTCTCAAGGCAAGGTGTATATAATGGCGAGGCCTTTACGCGTTGAATATCCCGGGGCGTATTACCATGTGATTAGCCGTGGCAATGGTGGGGAGAGTATATTTTTGAGTGTTAGGGACAGAGAAAAATTCCTTGAATATCTGGAAAAGGCATCAGAACGTTTTTCGATAATTATCCACACATACTGCCTTATGACCAATCATTACCACATTCTAATTGAAACTCCTCAGGCTAATTTGAGCCTTGCAATCCAATGGCTGAACGTCAGTTATGCCGCATACTTCAACAGAAAACGTGGCAGAAGCGGCCACCTTTTCCAGGGGAGATTTAAGGCCATTTTGATAGACGCCGATGAATATCTCAAAGTGCTCTCCCGTTATATCCACCTGAACCCGGTACGGGCAAAGATGGTAGCCAACCCGTTAGACTATAAATGGAGCAGTTATCCTGTATATGTTGGGGAAAAAGAAGCACCCGATTGGCTAGAGACTGAATGGCTGCTGGCAAATTTTGGAAAGAGGAAGAAACAAGCTGCAAAAAGGTATCAAGGCTTTGTTGAGGAGATTGATATTAGGACCCTTGAGAATCCAAATAAAGACATTGTAGGTGGTTTTATGCTTGGTGATATGAGTTTTGTCGACTGGGTAAAGGAGACTTTTCTGTCTGACAGAGACGATGAAAAGGAAATTCCGCAACTCAGGACGCTAAGGCCAAGGGTGAGCCTCGAAAGGATTGTGGAAGGGGTCTGCCGTGAACTTGGGTGCACCGAACAGAGGATCAGGCAAAAGGGACGTCATAGGAACACGGCACGGGAGCTCACAATCTGTCTCGCCAGAGAGCTAAGTGGTCTGACGTGCAAAGATCTAGGTAAATTTTTTGGAGGGGTGTCTGGCGCTGCAATCACCCAGAGCTGCAATCATGTTGTCGGGGAGATGTTACGAAACAAGAAACTGCAAGGCAAGGCCAAAAAGATAAAAAAGGAAATTCTTAATTTCTAGCAAGATGTGACGCAATGACTGCAATGATACCAGGTTTTCACGGAGTACGGCGTGCCTTGACTGGGGAAGGGATTAGGATTAAAGAGGTCTGGATCGCCGAAGGGAAGGACTCGGGCAGGATAAGAGAGATTATTCAGATTGCAAGGGAACAAGATATCCCTATCCGTTTCAAGAAAGGGGCTGAACTATCACGCATCTTACCAGGTGTTGCTCATCAGGGAATTGTGGCCCTGGCCGGCGGTTTTACCTATACTGATATTGACCAACTGGTCGGCATATCTTTACAGCATTCCGGGCAGGGGCTTCTGATTGCAGTGGACCACATCACAGACGAAGGGAATCTCGGAGCCCTGATCAGAACAGCGGCATTTTTCGGCGCCCATGGTATGATTATCTCGAAAGACCGGTGTGCAGGCATAAGCGCCAATGTACTAAAAAAATCTTCCGGGGGTTTTGCCCATCTACCCATCGCCAGGGTTGTCAATCTGGGAAGGGCGCTGGATATTCTGGAAAAAAAAGGCTTTTGGATAATAGGCTCATCAGGGGATGGCGATTTGTCCATCTATCGATTTGATTGGCACAGAGATGTGGTGCTGGTCTTGGGGAATGAGCAGCGGGGTCTGAGCCCATCTGTGCGGAAACGGTGCCACCAGGTCGTCAGTATTCCACCGGTGGGGTATGACGGGTCTCTTAATGTCGCTGTGGCAGGAGGGGTCGTTCTTTCAGAGGTCATTCGGCAGAGGAAAGCTCTTCAAGGCCCCTGATGAGATTAGAGCGCTGATCAAGGCACTCAATGGCAATCCTACGACATTGGTATATAATCCTGATATGCCTTGGATCATAAAGGAACCGATTCCTTGAATGGCATAGCCGCCGGCCTTACCATAGGGTTCGGAAGTATTAAGATAGGCTTCTATTTCTTGCCCGGTGAGTTTTTTGATCCGAACCAGTGTGACCACTCCCTCAGAATGAACTGCATTACCTGAGGGACTCAAGATGCAGAATCCGGTGATTACCTTGTGTTCTCTTCCACTTAGAAGACCAAGCATTCGCTTTGCTTCTTTTCTGTCCCTTGGCTTTCCAAGCATCGTATTATCGATAGCCACAATGGTATCAGCCCCCAGGACCCAGTGGTCATCTATTTTGATGCGTACGTGTGCCGCTTTTCTTTCGGCAAGGAGACGGGATGTCATAACCGGGTCGCCCCTTAGACCTTCCTCTGTCACTTGGCCTGGTACGGAGCGGAAAGGGAGGCCGATTTGGGCCAATAGACTTTTTCTTCGGGGAGATTTCGAGGCAAGAATCAGGGGGTATCCTCTTGTAATGAATTGGAATGTCATTGTTTATCTGGGATGCCAAACAGGCTCTTGGTATTTTCGGCGGTTTGCAGGGCCACTTGGTCGAACTCAATGTTCCTGAGCCGTGCTATTTCTTTTGCGGTGAAAGTCACAAAAAATGGCTCATTTCGTTTCCCCCTCTTGGGCACTGGCGCGAGGAATGGTGCATCGGTTTCAACAAGCATTTTTTCCAGAGGGATCTTGGATGCCACTTCCTTTATCCGGGTGGCCTTTTTATAGGTAACAGTTCCAGGAATAGAGATGAAATATCCCAACCCAATTAGGGCCACGGCCAGATCTATATCTCCTGAGAAACAGTGTATAACACCCTTTCGTTTACCCTTTCCCATCTTCTTGAGGATTATGAGAACGTCTTCATGTGCTTCGCGATCATGGATAATAACTGGCAGGTTCAAATCATTGGCCATCTCAATCTGGCGTGAGAATATCTGTGACTGTTCATCCGGCGAAGAGTAACTGCGATAGAAATCAAGCCCAATCTCCCCCCATGCCACGACCTTTGGGTCGGATGAAATCTGCGCCAGGTTATCTAATCTCTCCCCATTGCACTTACGGGCATTGTGGGGGTGGTAACCCACTGAGGCATAGATAAAGTCATGTGCACGAGCGAGTTCCAATGCCTTGAGTGAACTATCATGGTCTATCCCAATGGTAATAATCTGGGAGAGGCCCCCTTCAATGGCCCTCTCAAGGACCTCGGTGCGGTCCTTGTCAAATTCTTGCATATCTAAATGGGCGTGACTGTCTATTAGCATGGTGCCTCCGGCAAAAATAATTCTAGTTTTTACTTTATGCTCCATATTTTGGCAAATAATATGTTGCATATTCTTAAAATTATTTTAGAATTGCCATTGCAACAAAACTATTTATGTGAGCTAAGGATCGTATTCCCGGTTTCTAGTCAAATGGTAGCTTTCTTAAAAAAGAGGTCCGATTCAGGTGTTAGGGGGAAGTCCCTTGAGGAGCAGCTCGAGTATCAAAAGAGGCTGAATAGTATCACTAACAGTATACACTCCGCGGGTGATACCAATGAGATCTTGCTGAACCTCCAGGAGAAAATCCTTGGACTCTTTGAGGCCGAACGGATTACTGTTTATGTTGTTGATGGTCTCAGAAAGCGAGTTGTGTCAAGGCTTAAGAGCGGTGATGAGGTTGAAGAAATTGGGGTGCCGATCGATAACAGAAGTATCGCCGGGTACTGCGCTGCGTCAGGGAAGGCAGTGAACATTATTGATGCATATGATGGGGATGAACTCAAACGCATCGACTCCGAATTGAGAATTGACAAGAGCTGGGATGAGAGGTCCGGTTATAGGACCAATCAGATTCTCGCCGTCCCAATCACATACAATAAGTATCTCTTGGGTGTTATCCAAATCGTTAATAAGAGGGGAGGGGACCGCTTTACACAAGAAGATTGCTCTGCGGTACTTGATATTGCAAACATCCTGGGTGTTGCCTTTTTCAAGAATCAGAACGTCTCGCAGAAGGTCAGGCCGGCAAAATTCGATTCTCTTATAGCGAGCAACATTATCAGTCGTAATGATCTGAACGAGGCAATGACCGGGGCAAGAAAGAAGAAAAGGGCCGTGGAATCTGTCCTTATCGATGATTTCGGCGTCCCTAAAGAGGTTATAGGCAGATCATTATCGGAATTTTATAAGGTCCGTTTCGTGGCATATGACCATAAGATGATCGTCCCCAGCCTTCTATTGAAGGGGCTCAGGGCAAGTTACTTGAAGAGCAATGTCTTCGTTCCCATTGCCCAGTTGGACGACAAGGTGGTTGTGGCCATGGAAAATCCAAATTATCTACCGGCAAGGGATGCCATAAAACGGCTTATTCCGGCAAAAGGATTCGAGTACTGTGTTTCCCTTAAGGAAGACATATTTAAAATGGTAGATCTCTTTTTTGGTGTAGAAGGCATGCAAATATTGTCTGATCTGACAGAGGATGAGGACGTTTTGAATCAATTGGATTTTTCTGATGATATTTATGAAGAAGAATTCAAAGGCATGACAGAAGAAGACAGCGTGATTGTGCAGTTAGTCAATAAAATGATTATCGATGCCTATAATAGGGGGGCCTCTGACATACACATAGAGCCTAGGCAGGGGGCTGCCAATGCTATGATGCGATTCAGGATAGATGGCATTTGCCAGTTTTATAAGGCCCTTCCTTACACGTATAAGAGGGCTATCGTCTCCCGTATCAAGATTATGTCGGATCTGGATATAGCTGAAAAACGACTTCCGCAGGACGGAAAGATCAAATTCAAGAAGTTCGCACCACTGGACATTGAACTTAGGGTGGCCACTATACCAACGGCGGGTCAGAATGAGGACGTGGTCATGCGAATCTTGAGTGCAGGTGGGCCGATTCCGCTGGAAAAGATGGGCCTGAGCCAACGAAATTACAATACATTCACAGACATGATAAGTATGCCTTATGGCATTGTCCTGGTCGTTGGCCCTACGGGGAGCGGGAAGACCACCACATTACATGCCGCCCTGAGGTATATCAATAGACCTGAGACAAAGATATGGACGGCAGAAGATCCCGTCGAGATTACCCAGGAAGGACTTCGTCAGGTTCAGGTTCTGCCCAAGATAGGATTTGATTTTGCCACGGCTATGAGGGCCTTTCTAAGGGCCGATCCTGATGTAATCATGGTTGGTGAAATGCGAGATCATGAGACAGTATCCACAGGCATCGAGGCCTCCCTAACCGGCCACCTGGTTCTAAGCACCCTCCACACAAATAGTGCTGCTGAGACCATAACACGCCTCCTGGACATGGGTATGGATCCCTTTAATTTTGCCGATGCCCTATTGGGAGTCCTGGCTCAGCGATTAGTAAGGACCCTGTGCAAGCACTGCAAGGAAAGGTATCATCCCACTAGAGAGGAATATGATGCGCTGACAAGGGCCTATAAAGGCGATTTTGATGCCTTAGGTTTCGAATACAATGATGAGTTCTTCCTCTATCGACCCAAAGGATGCCCACAGTGCAGTAATAATGGATATATGGGCCGGATCGGGATTCACGAGCTTCTGCTTGCCACCGGCGAGATAAAGTCGTGTATCCAGAAGGGGGCTTCGATGGAGGATTTGAGGACACAGGCCATCAAGGACGGCATGACGACACTACTGCAGGACGGTATAAGGAAGGTTTGTCTCGGCCTTACGGACATCGCGCAGGTGAGGAAGGTCTGTATCAGGTAGGTATGCCTAAGGATAAATGCCGGGATGCAGCAGGCCCGCGGTTTCTTCCAGTCTGAACATGATATTCATGTTTTGAACAGCACTTCCCGCCTGGCCTTTGACCAGGTTGTCTATGAGGCTCACAATAATTAGCCTGCCGGTCCTATTGTCCGCATTAAGAGAGATATTGCAAAAATTACTTCCCCTGACATTGACGCTGGCCTGTGGGCTATCTGGGCCGAATACCCTTACAAATGCGTCATTCTTGTAAAAGGATCGATATGCCTCTTCTACTCCTTTCAGGTCTAGGCCATGGTTTGGCCTGGCGTATATCGTGGTCAAGATACCCCTACAAAGAGGGACCACGTGAGGTGTAAAGGTAATCCTTATGTCTTGACCTGTGAGGAGCCCTAGTTCTCTTTCGACCTCGTAGACGTGTTGATGCCCGGAAATCTTGTAGGCGTTCATGGACTCATAGCGGGCCGGGTAATGGAAGCCCGCGTTTGGGGTTTTGCCCGCCCCGGAGACACCTGTTTTTGCATCGCAGATAACAGATTCCGGATCAATAAGCCCTGATTCTATGGCAGGCGAGAGACCAAGGATGCAGCTCACTGCGAAACAACCCGGGTTCCCCACAAGGTCGGAACATGATATTTCTTTTCTGTGCAACTCTGCCAGCCCATAAACCGAACTGGGCAAAAGATCCGGGGAGGAGTGTTCCTGGGAGCGCCCAATCCTGGCCGCATATCCTTTATAGGTCTCCAGGTCGTTAAATCGAAAATCTCCACTGTAGTCTATGACCTTAACCCCCTTTTGTAGCCAATAAGGTGCCGCCTTCTGTCCCACACCATCAGGGGTGGCAAATAAGACCACCTGAAAGTCATCGGGACAGCCAGGATCGTCCGGGTCAATGACGGGCAAATCGCAAAAACCGGTCAGGTGGGGATATATCTCGCTTATCGGTTTGCCCACATCCTGCTTATCTATAAGCGCTCCAATTTCGGCATATGGATGCCTCAAGAGAAGCTCAATCGCGCCACATCCGCCATAACCTCCAGCTCCAATAACGCCCACCTTGATCTTGTCCATGAGAGATCCTCTTGCCTACACATTGAATCGGAAGTTTATGATATCGCCATCGCTTACTTTATAGTCTTTCCCCTCTAGACGAACCACACCCGCCTTTTTCGCCTTCTGAAAGCTTTCGTGCTTGACTAGATCTTCATAGGATAGGGTCTCAGCCCGGATAAACCCCTTTTTCATGTCGGAATGTACCGCTCCTGCGGCCTCCAGGGCCGGGGTACCCGCTGCAATGGTCCACGCCTTGACTTCATCAGGTCCGACAGTAAAAAAGGAGATACGATTTAAAAGCAGGTAAGAACTATTTATCACACGATCAAGGGCCGATTCATAGATTTTATAGGCCTCGCGGAACTCATCTACTTCATCGGGGGACATGGAAGCTATGTCCATCTCGATCCGGCCTCGAACTACGATAAGCTCCACTTTTTCAGGATATCGGTTCCATTTTGGCAATGAATCGTCTTCGTCTTCATTATTGACTATTACAAGAACAGGTTTTGCAGAGAGGAACGTGAAACCCCTAAGGGCCGGGTTTGATGACAGTTCAGGTATTTTCCGAAGTGGGTCACCCCTTTCCAGGACATCGTGGCAGGTCTTGAGTAGAGAGTGTTCTTCTCCTTCCGGCTTCTTTCCCCTTTTATTGTCAAGTTCGATCCTTTCGAGCCTTTTCTCAATGACCAGGAGATCATTCATGATTATTTCCTCTTCGAGTAGCCAGAAATCCTTCTCTGGCATTGGGATGTCTCCTCCTGGTTGCATGAAATTTCTAACAACATACAAGAGCCCGTCGCAATTACGGATCTGGCTCCACATTCCCCCTTCTGACTTTGAAACAGAAGAATCCGGTATTTCGCCAGATAGTAGGTATTCCATCTTGGCATATGTTGTCTTTTTTGGCTCGTAAATCTTGCTCAAGAAGTCGATACGATTATCGTGAACGGTTACAGTTGAAATCGTGGGTTCACCTCTACTCGAGGGGTAGTCTTTTTTGTCCCCTCTAGCCCCTGTAAGCGCTGCAAATACAGTCTTTTTGCCCGCATGAGGAAGACCTATAAGGCCCAATTTCATGGTTCTTGGATATCCTCCTTTACGTTTGCTATGGGCTACCTTTTCGTCTTTTCAACAAGATGTATATGGCCCCTGTCCCGCCATCATATGGCATGGCAGTAGAAAAGGCCAGGACGATTTTTCTTATAGGCCCGCGGTTTAACCAAACAGGCAGTCGTTCCTTTAGCACAGGGATATGGTTTTCAGAATTGAGTCCGCGGCCGTGCACAATCAGCACGCACCTCAGTCCAAGCTGGTGGCTCGCCAACAAAAAATCCCTTACCTTTATTTCCGCCTCTTTTTTTGTCAGACCGTGGAGGTCCGTATAATCCTGTATGGGAAATTTGCCTTTCTTAAGTTTTTTCATCAGACTTCGGTCAAAGCCATGCACTGATCCTTCCACATATTCATCGCTAAAGGTGATGTCCATTTCAGCGAGTCCTTTGACTAGATGGGATAGGTGTGCCATGGCCTCCACTTCTCCATCTCTCACTGGATGAGCAGGCCTGATATCAGGCGTGGGAATCCGTGTGACCTTTTTCTTGTTCCCGGGTAAAGGCTCTACTCCCGACATGGCCTCCAGGAAGTACAAGTCCTCATTTTGTCGTCCTTCATGCACATCTGCTTGTTCCCGTTTGTGTGTCTTGTAGATCTTCTCGTCTTTTTTATTCAATGTCCCCAGGTCCTCGAAGGCTGGATTGAATATCTCTGGTTCCTGTCTGGAGATGTTTTTTCCCTGGAAATGCCTCTTTTTCTTTTTTCTGCGGGACATGTCATGTACACTCATATCCGGGGTAAAAACAGGATAATCTGAAATTGGGCTTGAAATTAGATCCTAATACCTATTATAACCGAGTCTAATCAAGGCGTAAACGGTTAAAAGTAACACCTTGCCCTGTTCACCCTCTGGACTAGGATTCTTTACCGAGAAGTTACGTTAATACGCTAACCAGATACATTTTATAAAGGATAGGCATGCCGAGAATTGATGATTACAGGAAGGCGGTGGAGCTTGGAAAAAAAGATCTGAAGGATAAGAACCCAAAGCGTATTGCTGATCTTAGCGGTGCTGATTTTGTGGTCGATTCTGAGGGGAAGGTGGTAATTATCCTTAATTTCTTGAATAGGGATGTGGTCATTACGTGGCCCGATCTCCGGTTTTCCTATGCGGGATCTGATGAGGAACTACCTGTCCAGCAGCAGGTCTTGCTCCTCCATTATCTACACGGCTCCAAGGGGTCAAAGATACTTGATAAGTTGATTGCCTATCAGGAAGTTCCGGATGGTAAATTTTATCTGGATGCATTCGTGAGAAGGGCCAAAAATCCTTTGGTCCAGGCCTTTGGAAACCGTCCGGAGTTGCTTCAGAATGTGGCTATGGAGGCCTATGGTGCGGCTCCGGATGAACATGGTGATGCCTCTGTTCGGGTCCAGGCCCTGCCGGGGGTCCCTGTGGTCTTGATCCTCTGGCGGGGTGATGAAGATTTCCCGCCCGACGGAAATATCCTCTTTGACAAGAGCATCTCAGAGATTCTTTCGGCTGAGGATATCGCCTGGTTGGCCGGGATGGTCATCTATCCCCTCGTTGGCATGGCAGGGAAAGGGTAATAAAAAATATGGCGGTTCGTTTGAGGTTGAGGTGATCCTGTGGAATTGGCAGACTATTATGTTATCTTTAGGAGAATTGGTGAGGTGATTTGATGGCTTCAGATAATACACTGGTCGGTGTGCTTATGGGTAGTTCCTCTGATTCTGATGTGATGCAGGTGTGTATTGATACCCTCCAAGAGTTGGGAATTACCTTTGAGGTAAAGGTGCTTTCGGCACATAGGACTCCTGACCAAACAAGAGAGTACGCAATATCAGCGGCCGATAGGGGCATAAAGGCTATAATTGCCGGGGCCGGGTATGCCGCACACCTGGCTGGATTTGTGGCCTCTTATACCATTCTGCCGGTAATCGGGGTCCCAATAGATTCCTCGCCCTTTAGGGGAATGGATGCCCTTTTATCGACCGTCCAGATGCCCCCGGGAATCCCTGTGGCCGCTGTGGCCGCGGGAAGAGCAGGGGCAAAAAATGCAGCTATTCTGGCAGCTCAGATACTTGCCCTGAACTATCCCTCTATAAAGGAAAGCCTGTGGAATTATCGAAAGAGGCTTGCCGACGAGACGACCATTTCCTGAAGCCAGAATAGGAATTGGCGCCATTGCGGGTATGTTTTCGTTAGAAAATGGGCGTTGAAGAATTGGCAAAAGACGCTGACAAGCTGGGGATGCGTCAAGTCCCTATAATAAGGATTGGTCCGTCTGATAATCTTGAGGCCGCTATTGAGATAGCTTTAAGGTCTTTGTCGTCAGGGGCAATAGTCGCCTTTCCGACCGAGACCTTTTATGGGATGGCCGTAGATGCTACAAACGAAGATGCTATAAGACGGCTTTTTTCTGCAAAGAAGAGGACAAGAGATCGACCTGTCCTGATTTTGATCTCCTCAGTGAAAATGCTAAGGGGCTACGTTGATCGTGTTTCACCGACTGCCAGTAAAATCATGGATGCGTTCTGGCCAGGTGGCCTTACCATGGTATTTGAGGCCGGGACCAAGGTGTCCCCGTTGCTTACAGCGGGGACGGGCAAGATTGGTATCAGGCTTTCCAGTCACCTTGTTGCTACCACATTGACGCGAGTCCTCGGGTCACCCATAACCGGTACAAGCGCCAATGTCTCTGGCAAACCGGCCTGCTGCAATGCACAAGAGGTTTTGACTGCTTTAGGTTCAAGAGTGGATTTGATTCTAGACGGTGGCGAGGCCACTGGTAAAATTGGTTCAACCGTGCTTGACGTGACCGTTGAGCCGCCTTCCATTTTGAGGGAGGGGGTTATCTCTCGACACCGGCTGGAAAGATTTACCTCGACATATCTTGGGTCCCACTAGCATCGTTGCCTGATTTGACGGGGAGGGTAATGGTGAATTTTGTGCCCATGCCGACCTTTGATGAGACCCGTATGTGCCCACCATGCTCCTTGATCACCTTGCGGGTTACGGCCAGCCCGAGACCTGTACCTTTTTGTCCCTTGCTGGAGAAGAAGGGCGTGAAGATTTTTTTCTGATCCTCGGGCGCAATGCCTCCGCCGTTGTCGCTTACTTCCACTACGACATTATTGTTGGCAGTGTCGAACCGGCTGCTAACAGTCACTACCCCGGACTGGTCCGGCACGGTCTCAAGGGCATTAGAAATCAGGTTAAGCATGGCCTGTTGTAGTCCGGCTGACTCGGCGTGGATAGGCGGTACGTAGTGCAGATTGGCCATCAAGATTACACCTCGCTCCTCCGCATGGATTTTTTCCAGCTCCACTATTTCTTTGATTATAGATATGATGTCTACCGACTGAAATAGCGGTTTGCGTTCCTTACTAAAGGCCAGCATGTTCAGAATTAGTTGATTGATTCGATGTAGGGTGCGCTGGACAATAGGCCAGGTCTTCTTGACATCTTTGATGTTCTCCTGCTGTAATCCTAAATCCACTATTTCTACGCCTGAAGTAAGGGCCTGGAGGATGTTTTTGATATGGTGTGATAGAAATGCCACGGTTTCGCCCATTGCGGCCATTCGTTCGTTTTGAACCAATGATTCGTAAAGCCGAACATTGTCCACGGCCAGGCCGCTCTGATAACCGATTGCCGTCAGCAACTGAAGTTCCTCTCGGGTATAAGTGTGTTTAGACACGCTGCAGCTTACCTGCATAATCCCGAGGATTTGTTTGCGCCCTTTGATGGGCACACAGATAGTAGATCGAATGCCATGTTTCAGTATGCTATCTCCAGGACTGAACCTGTTGTCAGTCTTGGTATTCGATACCAATACCCCTACCTGTTTGTTTATGACCTCCTTGATGATTGTTCTGGAAAGCGGCACCTCTTTTCCGGAGGCGGCCTCCTTTGCCTTTGAGGCCTTGATGCGGAGCTTGTTATCTTTCTCAGTTAACATGGCAAAGCCGGTGTCTGCCTTTATAACCTCAAAGATCTTATCCAGGGTCACTTGAAGCAGGTTGTCGATGCTGAAGATATTACTGGCCTCTGCAATCAGGTCATACATGATCCTGAGGCTTTCGGCCTGTGGGGGCTTATCGATGCCTTTGGCAGACAAGATAAATGAATCTTGGTTGCTGGGTATTGTGGCCACGATAGTGGCATCGAAGTGTTCTGCATCTTCCTCTTCTTCGCCAGCGGTGGAAGGGCCGGGTGTCTTACCGCTGTTGAATTCCAGCATGGTCTCGCCACAACGAATTAGGCCCCCCGAGAATAAGGGCATAGGCCTGGATATCTCCATGTCGTTTATAAACGTCCCATTGGCAGAGCCAATGTCTTCGACCAACCACCGCCCATTTCGGAAAAAGATACGGGCGTGCTGGCGTGAAATAGTCCCGTCGGTCAGGGGGAATGCCTCATTATGGCGGCCAATTTCGTTCCCGGTTTTTTTCAGCTCAAATATCTGCCCCTTATTCGGACCCTGAATAACCCTTAGGTATGGCATTACAACCTCGACTGTTTTCCTTTCCCCATGCCCTTAAGGATCTTTTCTGGTGTTACTGGAAGATCCTTGCATCTGAAGCCTGTGGCCTGGTAGATTGCGTCGGCAATGGCCGGGGCAGTGGGGGAGGCCAGGCCCTCGCCGGCCTCTTTGGCGCCCATGGGGCCCTCTGGTTCATAGGTTTCGATGCAGACGGATTGGCTAGCCGGCATGTCAAGGGCCGTTGGGACCTTGTAATCGAGAAAGGACCTGTTAAGGGTTTTTCCGTTCTCAATGACCATTTGCTCTGAAAGGGCATAACCGAGTCCCATGTGAAGGGAACCTTCAAGCTGGCCCTCAACGGCCAAGGGGTTAATCACCGTACCGCAATCATGAGCAGTCCAGATTTTCTTTGCCTGCACAAGCCCCGTGTCTTTGTCCACCTGCACCTCGGCCACCTGGGCACCGAAGCTGAAGGCAGGGGTAACCAGGCCCTTGCCCCTTGGTGTGTAATATCCGCGTACAACAACAGGTTCTCCCCGGTTACCCTTCTGAACGAGTGCGACGGCCTCTCCGAAAGGCAGGCCCCTGTCTGGTTTCCCTTTGGCGCACACTCGTCCGTTTTTGCATTCCATGTCGTAGATCACATTAAGGTCAAACTGGGCCGATACGACTCCAAACAGCCTTTCCTTGATTTGCGCCGCGGCATTGATAACGGCATTACCCGCCATGAGTGTAACCCTGCTTCCCCACGAGCCGAGATCGGCCTGAGGCGTCATGGCAGTATCGGCAGTGGTTATCCGTATGTCCTCCACGGTCAGTCCCAGCTCTTCTGCCAGTATCTGCTTTAGGACCATATCGGAGCCCTGGCCGATATCAGAGGCCATAGTGAGGAGATGGACGGTACCGTCTGCAAAGGCCCTGACCTCGGCGGCAGAAAATGGATACTGTGTGTTAAACCAGTTAAACACCCCGCCGGTAATAAAGCTGTAACACCCGACTCCAATGCCTTGACCGTCTTTCAAGGTCTTACGTTTCTTTTTCCATCCGCTCATCCTGGCCACTTCCTTAAGGGATTCAATAAAACCACAACTTGAAATAGTGGCCACGTCCGGGATTGTATCTCCCGGGACCATCGCGTTTTTGATCCTCAGGTCAATGGGATCAATGCCTAGATCTTCTGCCGCCATGTTCATCTGGGTCTCCGCAGCGAACAATGACTGGGGGGCACCAAAACCCCTCATGGCACCTGCAGGGGGCTTGTTGGTATAGACGTGTTCCCCCAGGAAACGATAGTTGGGATACCTGTAAAGCATGGCCCCAAAATTGCCACAAAGAAACGTGGCCGTTGGTCCCATGCTGTTGTAAGCCCCACCGTCAAGATAGATCCTTAAATCCTTGGCCATAAGGGTCCCGTCTTTCTTAAAACCTACCCTGGAGCAAATCTTCATGGGGTGTCTTCTGCGCCCGGCCATAAGCTCTTCTTCCCTCGTAAGGGTAAACTTGACAGGACGGCCCGTTTTTTTTGCCATGAAGGCGGCACAAAATTCCCATGGCCTGAATTCCATTTTGCCGCCAAAGGCCCCGCCCACGCAGGGTTTTATTACCCTGACATCGTTTTCTCTCATTCCCATGGTTGATGCCAGAAGACATTGTACGATATAAGGTGTTTGGGTAGATGTCCACAGGGTTATCCGACCCTCCAGATCGCATTGAGCCACGGTAGAGCACGGTTCAAGATATGCATGGTTGACGGCGTGAACGCTAAAGGTGTCGTCGCGGATATAGTCGGATTCTGAGAACCCCCTTTTCACATCACCATATTTGATCTTCCGGGATACGCTTATGTTATTGGGGAAAGATTCGTGGATGACGGCTGCGCCTTCTCGAGTGGCAGAATCTACATCAAAGACAGGGTCGAGTTCCTCATATTCCACCTTAATCAGCTCCAAGGCCTCCAGTGCCGCCTCTTTGTCTATGGCGGCAACAGCAGCGACCTCATCTCCAACAAAGCGCACCTTGTCTACGGCCAAGGGATATTCGTCTTGAGTATTCGGAAAAAGACGCCAGTTGCCATACCTTATCTTAGGTGTGTCCTCTCCGGTGATAACGCATTTGACGCCGGCAAGGGCCGAGGCCTTGCTTACATCTATGTGGGCAATACGGGCGTGCGGCACGGGGCTTCTAAATATCCGCCCATGCAACATTCCGGGGAGTTTAATATCGTCTGTATAAATGGCATGTCCTGTGGCCTTGGCAAGACTGTCTGTCCTCGGCAGGTCCTTTCCGACCACAGAGAATTCTCTCATGACATTTCTCCATAAGATATCTGTCATAAACCGGCCCTTTTTTTTGCCTCCAAAAGGGCCCTCCTTGTAAGGACCGCAACCATCTTCCTGCGGTACTCCGCGCTCGCCCTGACATCAGAGATCGGTTTTGATTCCTCCGCCGCCTGGAGCGCGGTTTCTTCAATTACATCCGGAATCAACATTTTTCCTGTGAGCCTTTTTTCGGCCTTTTTTGCCAGCATGGGCACAGGGGCAACTCCGCCAAGGGCGATTCTGGCGTATTTGCACTTCTTACCTTCCATGGTGATCATTGTGCCAACACCAACGGCTGAAATGTCCACCTTCCCTCGGGCGGAAATGTGCTGATAAGATATTCCTGAATGAGGTGGGGGTAGTGGCACGAAGAGGGATATAACGATCTCGTCCTTACCCAGGGCAGTGATTCCAGGTCCCTTGAAAAATCTGGCCAGGGGCAACCGTTTTTCACCTCGAATACCCATGATTATGACTTCTGCCCCCATGGCCAAAAGGGTTGGTGCATTGTCCGCCGAAGGCGCGGCATTGCAGATGTTTCCCACAACGGTTCCCATGTTCCTGATCTGCACAGTGGCTGTTTGCCGTGCGGCATAGGCAATAGCGGGGTACATCTTTGATATGTCTTTATGAGAGGCCACATCCGATAGTAAGGCGGTTGCTCCGATGGAAAGGCCCTTTTTCTTGTCAAATACAATCAGGGCGAGGGGTTTGATCCCCTTGAGTCCGATTATTGCGGCGGGTCTAGATTGACGATTACGGAGGCTTACCAGGAGGTCAGTGCCTCCTGCCATCACCTTAGCTGCCTTGCCTCTTTCCTTGAGTAACCTGCATACCTCTTCCGCAGTTTCGGGAGCAAGGTATTCGAATTTTGGAAGGGTCATATCGGGATCCCTTGCAATCTATTCTTTCATCTCTTTTGCGGCAGCGGCAATAGCCTCGACGATCTTCTTGTATCCAGTGCATCTACAGAGGTTGCCGGAGATGGCCTCCCTTATCTCTTCCTCTGTGGGTGATGGGTTATTCTTCAGCAGATATAGGGCTGACAATTCCATTCCAGGCGTGCAGTAGCCGCACTGTATGGCAGCTTTTTCGATAAATGCCTTTTGTATGGGGTGGAGCCTTTCTCCAGAGGGCGCCAATCCTTCAACCGTGGTAATTTCTTTGCCATCCATCTCCACTGCAAGGGTAAGGCAGGAGCTTACTGACCGTCCATCAACAAGGACGGTACAGGCACCGCAGTCTCCCGTCCCGCATCCCAGTTTAGTGCCGGTGAGGTTCAGCTCTTCTCGAAGGACCTCATTTAGTGTCTTCCACGGGTCAACAGCAAGGTGATAGGTGTCACCGTTTACCTTGAGGCTTATGGAATGCTTCACGCTGGTGCACCTCCTTTTGCTATTATCTTCTCTGATAGAATGTCATTAGGAAAGGACTTGTCAAGAAAAAACCGAAAAAAATTAGAGGGTATGGCGAATTTGCCCTTGCATTTGTGATTGAGACACAAGTATCTTACATTATGCCAAACACCTTGACTTCTCAAACAAAAGTCCATTATATGGATCACCTTGCGGAAAACGTTTTATGTTTATTGTTAATTGG
This sequence comes from uncultured Desulfobacteraceae bacterium, assembly GCA_964473615.1. Classification (GTDB taxonomy): domain Bacteria; phylum Desulfobacterota; class DSM-4660; order Desulfatiglandales; family Desulfatiglandaceae; genus CAYYPQ01. Next base: position 112,802 of record CAYYPQ010000002.1, on the reverse strand, counting down.
AAATACTGGTCCTCAGGGCCAGGTCAGAGAAATTAGGCTATGCCGTACCAGAAATCAAGGTCATGAAGTGAGTCCCGCCCCGGACGGGATTAATGCAGAGCTTCGCTCCCCCTCTGGGGCCAAGCCAAAGCCGGGCCCTCTGGACCCGGATTCTTTACTGAGAAGGTACATTTGGGTGGATCAGGCCTTTTTTAGAATAGGGCATGGAGTATGACGACACAAGGTGCAATGGGTGACATTACGATTTTAAAGGCCCGGATCAGGGACCTGCTCAGAGAGAAAAGGGCAATCTTGCTGGCCCACAACTACCAGCGTCCCGAGGTCCAGGATGTTGCGGATCTTTGTGGGGACTCTCTTGAGCTTTCCATTAAGGCCTCTGAGACCGATGCGGAAGTGATTGTATTCTGTGGGGTCCATTTCATGGCCGAAACAGCGGCCGTTCTCTGCCCTGACAAAAGGGTCATTCTTCCTGTTCCGGACGCGGGTTGTCCCATGGCAGACATGATTACGGTCAGGGAATTGACAGAAAGAAGGAAAAAGACGCCTGGTGCCGTGGTTATCAGCTATGTCAACACCACGGCGGAGGTCAAGGCAGAAAGCGATATATGCTGTACGTCTGCCAACGCAGTCCAGGTGGTAAATTCTGTAGAACCATCCAAGGAGATCCTGATGACCCCTGACAAGAACCTTGCCAGGTATACAAAGAAGTTTACAGACAGGAAAATCAGTTACTGGGAGGGGTACTGTCCAATCCATAATAATCTGACCGTGGGACAGGTAAAGAAGGTCAAAGAGATTCACCCTGAGGCCATTTTTCTGGCCCATCCGGAATGCCCCCCTGATATCCTTGACATGGCCGATGCGGTCAAAAGTACATCCGGCATGATTGAATATGCCGGTAGTTCGAATCGGAAGGAATTTATCATTGGCACCGAGACTGGCCTCCTTTATCCCCTCTCGAGGGCCAATCCTGGCAAACTTTTTATCCCTGCAGACCCCAATATGATCTGCACAGATATGAAAAAGACTGATTTGGCCGATGTCCTGATGGCCTTGGAGGACCTGAAGCCAGAGGTCTATGTCCCTCCAAAGATCAGAGAAAGGGCAAAAAAGGCCGTAGACCGCATGCTCGATATCCGCGTCAAATGACGCGAGATCTTGAGACAGTTAAAAATTAGCGCTGGTGGAGAAAGACAGGCATATGAATGAATGCCCAAAGAGTATTAAGGCCAACCTGGAATATCTGAGGAAGCTTTTTATCATGCCAGATTCCCCGGACAAGTTCGTTGAGTTCGGCCATGAACTCCTTGAGATGATCCACGATTTTTTCCAGGAAAAGGGGGGCATCCATAACAGCATGAGCCTGCCTGAGCTCAGCAGGATATTTGATCAGACGTCAATCCCTGATAAACCACACCTGATCAAGGAGGTGCTCTCAGAGATAAAGAATAAAGTGGTTAACCATTCGGTCAAGGTAGGGAACCCTTATTATATCGGCCACATGACCAGTGCCATCCCTTACTTTATGATCCTTCTCGAAATGATTACTGCCGCGCTAAATCAGAATCAGGTCAAAATCGAAACCGCCAAGGCGTCTAGCTTTGTGGAGAGGGAATTGGTGGCCTGGCTTCATCGTCTGGTATTTGATGAGAGTGAAAAATTCTATAAGAAGAATATTCAGAATCCCCGTGTTGCCCTGGGTAATGTGACCTCTGACGGCACCCTTGCAAATTTGACCGCGCTTTTCGTTTCCAGAGAAAAGGCCTTTCCCCCGGATGGCGATTTCCCCGGCCTTCGAATGGCAGGGGTTGACCGGGCCCTAAGGCACTACAATTATGAAAGATGTGTGATTATAGTATCTGCGCGGGGTCATTATTCCATCAAGAAGGCTGCCAACCTGCTCGGCATAGGGGAAGAGAATGTCCTGATAATTCCAGTAGACAGTAACAATCGCATAGACACAAGAAAACTCCGCAGGAGGGTGAGAGGCCTGCAAAGGCGCAGCAGGGGTAAAGAGAGGACCAAGATCATCGCTATCATAGGGATTGCAGGAACAACAGAGACGGGGAATGTGGATGACCTGGATGAGCTGAAAGAGATATCCCGAGAAACGGGCGCACATTTTCATGTGGACGCCTGTTGGGGCGGCTCTGCGCTTTTGGTGGATGAATATCGGCACGTATTCAAAGGTATTGAGGGTGCCGATTCGGTCTCGATTGATGCGCACAAACTGCTCTTTTGCCCCATGGCTATGGGAGTGGTCCTTTTCCGCAATGAAAAAGACCTAAACCACATTCGCCATTCTTCCCAGTATATTATCCGGAGAAATTCGGTGGATACAGGACGGTTTACTGTTGAGGGGTCCAGACCGTTTTCCTGCCTGAAGCCCTGGGCTTCGTTAAAGATAATCGGTCGGGAGGGATATAGACTCCTCTTTAAGCGCGCCCATGAATCAACGGATACCCTTAAGGAGCTCCTGGAGAATAGCGGCAGTTTTGAAACGCTTGGATTGCCTGAACTCTTTATAATTAACTACCGTTTTGTTCCAGAGAAGGTAATAAAACAACTCCTTGCATGGAGGAGTTCCTTATCGTCTTCCAGAGATAGCGAGAAGGCCAAAGATACGGAGCGAAAGATCAAAAAGGTAAACAGACTCATTAATGCCTTGAACATAAAATTGCACAAGGCATTAAGGCGGGACGATACCACCTTTGTGTCCAGAACCACGCTGGAATCGACTCGCTATAGGCCTAATAACATTGTCGTTTTAAGGGCTGTCTTGATAAATCCATTGATCGACACACAGATCCTCAAAGAGATCGTAGAGACCCAAGGCCGCATAGGGCTCCAGATATGGCATGAATTTAGTCCGGCATATGAGAGAATTCTGAATGAATCCTATCATTGACGCCTTATCTGATCATGAGGGCAAGATATAGAATCGGGACATCTGGGTGGAATTACAGACACTGGAAAGAACTGTTTTATCCCCCCAATATCCATGTTTCTAAGTGGCTGGATTTTTATGCCAGCCACTTTGATACTGTCGAGGTAAATGCCACCTTCTACCGACTGCCAAAACCCGCAACCTTTGATAGATGGTACCAGAATACACCGGAGGGTTTTCTCTGGGCAGTTAAGGCCAGTAAATACATCACCCATGCCAAACGTCTCCAGGATAGTGAAGAACCCCTCCAGCGCCTTTACAATGCTGCAAAGAGATTGAAGGAAAAGCTGGGCCCCATTCTCTTTCAACTACCACCGACCCTTTCCTTTGACAGGGATCTTTTTGTCTCTTTTTGCGGGAATCTGGACCAGTCCTGTAAACATGTCTTAGAGGTACGCCATCCTTCGTGGATTGATGAGGGCGTATTTGGTCTCCTGAAGGATAATAACATTGCCTTTTGCCTCTCGGACACTGCCGGGAGGTATCCATACCATGAAGTGGTCACTGCGGACTTTCTATATGTTCGGCTTCATGGGTCGAAAAAATTATATGCCTCAGAGTATTCAGAGGAAGAACTCCAGGCGTGGGCACTGAAGGTCAAAAAATGGGGTATAAATACCTATCTCTATTTTGACAATGATTATAGCGGATTTGCCATAAGAAACGCATCAAGGCTTGAGGAAATACTTACAATAGAGTCTCGTTCGGCGCCTTCCGATTGACTCCCAAGGCCATCTAAACCATCTGCAGAAGCCTCCTTATCTTGTCCCCCTGTTCCCCGTTTGCCGACGTGAATTGCACGCCGATGCCTTCCGGGCTGGTTCGGACTACCTCGCCGTTAATCTGGATATAGTCATGGTAGTTGGGAAGTGGAAAGGCCATGTTAATCCCTTTCCCCAATGAGAAAGTCATGGGCGTTGCAATAAATACCCCTCCGGCACTTATATTATGGATAAAATCGGTGCAGTCGCGGCCTTGAGTATGGTGATTTACGACCGTAAAGTACGGCTTCCTGATATGTCTTCTTCTGCCCTTATGCCTCCTTTTCTCTAAGACCCTCAGGATAGCTTGCCGCTCATCTTCGGTCCTGCCTTGTATCATATTGAACAAGCGCTCGGTGACGCCGGAGTTATTCCGTTCTTCGCCGGGAGCAGGCATAGAGGACGGGGTCGATTTCGCAGGCCTTTTCTCCAGGACCTTTAAAATGGTCTGTTGCTCGCTTTCAGGGCTGTTTGTGATCATTTCAAACAAACGCCTGGTAACACCAGATTCATTTACTTGTCTGCCGGGTGCATCCATAGAAGACGTCCTTTGTTCTACAAAGTATCTGACCTATCCATGTCCTAAGGCAAGAGGCGTACCAATCGGGATAGATCCGGACAGATTTAGGACAAAGAGTTGAAGATGAATTATATCAATATAACAAAGATATGACGTAACTTATCAATAAATGGGGATAATCACCCTCTCACCATAGTTTTCGCCAATTATTGGGCGCTTACAATATGACGGAATATCGTTAAAAGGGTTCAATTTCGTGAGGGACAAAAGAGTATAGAAGAATGCAAATTTCTGCCAAAATTTTGACCAGAGGCGTTCAGAAATATGACGCCTGACGGCCACAAGAACCACCCACCTTCAGGCCGCCTTCACTCATTAAGATGGCATTTTTAATGCTAATAGAATTGTCGAGAGGTCTCTTTACTTCCGGCTGATTAGATATATAGAAAATATTACAAGTTGTTGAATTTAAAGACACATTTACGGTATTTACAAAGGCTTGGGCCCCAAGAGAAACTGGTGAAGGCTATCACCCTACGCGAGCTGTTGTCAAGGGTTGTGTCCGGTTGCCCCCTATTTATTCCTCCCTTTTTCTGGTTTTTCCAACTGGTCTGTATACCAGTCTATCTGACGGCAGATACCCCTTACTACTCGAACCTCTCTTGCCGTCAAGGGGAGCCTGGAAAAAAAACGTCGAATATTAAGCATCCAGTGCTCGGGATTTTGATGGTCAATGAATCCTATTTTCATTAGTACGCCCTTAAGATGGTCATACATACCTTCCAGCTCAAAGCTGTTCGGGAGGCGGGGGAGGGGTTCAGGCGGTGTATCTCGTTTCGCAGCAAAAAGCTCATAGCAGATTATCATTACTGCCTGTGCCAGGTTTATGGACGAGAAACGTTCTGTTGAGATCGTAGAGAGAGTGTGGCAGTAACGGAGCTGATCATTTGAGAGCCCCCTATCTTCCGGGCCAAACATAATGGCCACCAGGTTTTTCTGAGAGACTGGAATAAGTTCCTTGGCAAGGTGATGAGGCCGGCTCATGGCAGGGCGGAGGGCGCCGACACGCGCTGTTGTGCCTACTATATAATGATACGGGCTTAAGGCATCTCTTAAATCCTGGTAGACCTCTAATTCTTGGACCACATCAATGGAGCTTCCCGTGGCAGTCTTAAGCACGCGGCAGAGGTCGCAATTCTTAGGATCGACCAGAACTAGGCGGCTGAGGCCCATATTGTTCATGGCACGGGCTACTGCTCCAATATTCTCGGGTATCTGGGGTTGGACTAGTATAATACCAATATGGTCCAGATTAACCTTGGCTGTCATTTTGAAGTATCTTCAAGACGTGGGTCATGAGTTCTTCATTATCAAAAGAGAAACTTACGGTACCCTGGTCAATATTAAAAAAAAGGAGACGAGAGTGATATTCCATGGCCACATCCTCCAGAAGCTGCCTGAATCGGATGACTTCTGGATGGTCAAGGCCATTGACATCTGATGAAAACAGGTCAACTTCGATAAGGCCAAATGATTCCGACATCTATTGTTTATTCCTCACCAATATTGTGCCTGCACCTGGTATAACAGGGCCTGTTTTGAATATACTTCAAAAAGGGAAAAAGTCGATCAATATTTGAGGAAATGGGACGTTATTTACAGGCACACCTTTTCGGTTGACGTTTTTGAACGGCTGTGTTTATGCTTATAATTGGATAATGGCCTGGATTTGATTGCAGGTCGGTATTGCTCTGAAGGACAATTTCCTTTGCTAGAGTCGCGACCTCAGCCCTTGGACCATGATCTAGAAAAGACATGAAAGGAGGTCAGCGCTTTGTCAGAAGGAACAGTCAAATGGTTTAGTGAGAAGAAGGGGTATGGTTTTATAACGCAGGACGAAGGTCCAGACATATTTGTTCATTATTCCTCTATCGATGTGCCTGGTTTCAAGACCCTTGCAGAGGGCGAACGCGTGACCTTTGACGTGGAAGAGAATGACCGCGGCCCCGTGGCAAAGAACGTCACCAAGTTCTAAATTTGGTGTGTCCAACAACTTGTGTGCTTGGCTTCAAGTAGAACATTTGAGCGAAGACCGCAAGGGGCGTTTTATTTTAAATGTGCCAGGGCATTTTTACCAGGATTTGTCAATTATCTCTTAGATCCCTTGCCGCAAGCCCTCCAGGCGTTCCAGCTTCAAACTCCTTGAATCATATTCGGCTTCCGACTTTTCCCGGCCATCGGCGTGAGAGTGGGAGTATTGCTCTTGCAGTGACTGCCTGGATGGTCATTTATGGGTAGATATAGGGATAAGCCTCGAAAAACTTTGACTATTGAGGCAAATAATGTTAAAATAAAAAGATATGAATGACACAGGAGGGATGGCCGAGTGGCTGAAGGCGGCGGTCTTGAAAACCGCTGTTCCGAGAGGAACCGTGGGTTCGAATCCTACTCCCTCCGCCAGGAAATTTTCAGCGGCTTTGCGGAGAGATGGCCGAGATGGCTGAAGGCGCTCGCCTGCTAAGCGAGTAAAGGACGAAAGTTCTTTCGAGGGTTCGAATCCCTCTCTCTCCGCCATTTTTTTGCTTATGAGGGGCCTGGCCTTGACGTGTCCCATGTCAAGACCAGGCCCCTCATATTTATTTTTCAAGGGGTGATCACGAGGAGTGAAGGCAGGCCTCAGGGCTTGAGTTTGCTCCATACAGGTCCTTCCTCTGTATCGATCACCTCAATTCCCATTTCCCTTAGTTCTCCTCGCAGGCGGTCGGCTGTTTGCCAGTCCTTGTTCCTCCTTGCATCCTCCCTCTTTGCAACCAGGATTTCCATATCTCGATCCATCTCTGGCGGTTCCAGGTCCATGACCCCGAGCACCAGGTTGACTTTTTCCATGGCCTTCAGGATCTTGTCCCTGTCCGGGGATGACAACCCTTTCTGGTCCATGATTTTGTTGATGTGCCTGGTAAACCGGAAGAGAGCGGCCAGTGCGGCGGCTATGTTAATGTCGTCGTCCATGGACGCCGCAAATCTCTGTCTTAAATCAAAGACTGCCTGGTCTATCTCAGGGTCAGATTGGGCAGGTTTGGAGAAATGAATCTTCTGAACAAATTTGTCCATATGGGCGATGGTATTTCTTGCCGAGCGCAATTTGGATCGAGAAAAGAAGATGGGTTTCCGGTAATGGCGGCTTAGTAGCCAGTACCGTACCTCCCTGCCCGTGAATTCTTCATCTAAAAGGTCTTTTAGGGCAAGGTTATCTGCCGATCCCTTGGAAACACCCTTGTCGTTTTTCATTACCAACTCGTTATGGACCCAGTAGTTGGCGAGTGGGCTATTGGTTACGGCCTGGCTGATGGCAATGGTATTTTCGTGGTGAGGAAAGATCAGTTCAATGCCACTCATGTGTATATCATATGTGGGGCCGAGGTATTTCAGGGCTATGGCCGCACACTCTATGTGCCAGCTAGGCCTGATGTTCCCCCACTGGGTCTGGTAAAATATCCCCATTTTTAGCTCATTGAGGGTCGAACGTTTGAGCAGAGTAAAATCTCGTGGGTTCTCTTTTTCGTACTGATCCAGATCCACTGTCTTACCGAGCTTAATCTTATTGAGGTCGATTCGAGAGAACTCGCCATATCCCTTGAATCTGGAGATGTCAAAGTAGATAGATCGAAATTTTTCGTATGCGTAGCCCTTTTCGAGCAGTTTTTGGGTGAGGTCTATCATATCTTCAACATGCTCGCTCGCTCTGGGATACTCAGTGGCCCTTTTTATGTTCAGTTGGTCAAGGCTCTCCATGAAGCCCTGATAGTGTTTTTCCGTGAAATCGCCCAGGGGCATGCCGGCCCTCTCAGACCCTTCGATGGTCCGATCATCCAGGTCTGTGAGATTCATGACCAGGGTCACCCTGTAGCCTTTAGACTCCAGGTAACGCCTGACAAGGTCCGAGAAGAGAAAGCGTCTGCACTCGCCCAGCTTGATGGGCTCACAAAGGGTCGGGCCACACGAATACATGGTTACATGGTCCTCTTCAATGGGGGCAAATTCTTCTTTCTTACGTCTCAGTGTGTTATAGAGACGCAGCCCGGATTTTTTCTTGGCGGTAAATAGAGTGGTACTGAGATACCTCTCGCCGCCGTCGGGCAGGATGACGACGACCCTGCCCCTTTTTATTTCTCGCGCCACCCTGAGGGCCCCCGCCATAGCGGCCCCGGAACTCATCCCAACGAAGATGCCTCCTTTTTTTGCCAGCATTCGGGAGGTTTGATAGGCCTCCTCGTCCTCGATATGGATAATGCGGTGCAGCCGTTCCTTTTCAAAAATGCCGGGCTGGTATGATTCCTTCATGTTTTTCAGGCCCTGAATCTTATGACCCAGATATGGTTCGACCCCGACAATCTGGACCTGGGGCCTCAGCTCCTTGAATCGCCTGCTCAAACCCATCAGAGTCCCTGAAGTGCCCATGGTGGCCACAATCACGTCTAAGTTCCCGTTTGTCTGTTCCCAGATCTCTAAGGCCGTGCCATGGTAATGGGACATCCAGTTGGCGGCATTGTTGAACTGATCGGCCAGCCAGTACTTCTCTGGTTCTTCCCTGACCAGCTTGTAGGCGTGCTCAATTGCCCCATCGGTCCCGAGGCGAGCGGGCGTGAACTTTAGCTCCGCCCCCATGGCCTTAAGGATTTTTACCCGCTCTTCGCTAACTGATTCACACATGGTGAGAAGGATTTTATATCCTTTGACCGCGGCTACCAGCGCCAGGCCTATGCCGGTATTGCCGCTTGTGGCCTCAAGGATGGTTTTGTCCTTTGTCAGCTCTCCGCTTTTTTCCGCCTCTTCGATCATGAATAGTGCGGGCCTGTCTTTTACCGAACCCCCCGGGTTAAAAGATTCCAGCTTGGCAAGGATTTCGATGTCTTTGTTTGGATTGAGAAAATTGATAGGAACTAGGGGAGTTCCACCTATAAGGCCCAGGATGTTGTCGTATTGGCCACCCATTCGTTTGCCCCCTTTGCGAGCCCCAGATCACTTTATTTGGTCTTGGAAAACCTCGTCCTCTGGTCGCGTCAGAGTCATTTGGCATTGAAGAAACATTAACATCACGGCAAAAATATTATGCTATAGAAATCCACTCTGATTTGCAATCAGAATGACATTGAAGAATGTTCCGGCAAGATCAGGGCTTCTCACACGATCGGTAACGGCTTGACCTTGGCCCATATTCCTGATAGGTTTCCCCCAAAGAAAAGGCGGTTGGCCATCCGCCATTGCCAAGGGTATTGGAGCGTATTATGAAAATTCTGGTTACAGGTGGAGCTGGATTCATCGGGTCACATGTAGTGGACGGTTTTGTCGAGGCCGGCCATGAGGTCTTGGTCGTGGACAATCTTTCTAGTGGCAAGCGATCCAATGTAAACCCAAAGGCGCGATTATATGAGCTGGACATTCGCTCACCGGATGTGGTTGAGCTGATTAGAGGGGAAAGACCTGATTTGTTGGACCACCATGCGGCGCAGATTAGCGTGCCGGATTCCGTAAGAGACCCGCTCTATGATGCCGATGTGAATATCAAGGGCCTGTTGAAGCTCCTGGAGGCCGCTGTCAAGAACAAGGTAAGAAAGGTCATTTTTATCTCCTCGGGAGGCGCCATTTATGGAGAGGCCTCAGAGTATCCTACCTCCGAGGGATACCAGCCAGTTCCCCTTTCTCCATACGCGGTATCAAAATATTCGTCAGAACATTACCTGGCCTATTACAGGCACCAGTATGGGCTTGATTATACGACCCTTCGGTATGCCAATGTTTACGGACCTCGGCAGATAGCGCAGGGCGAGGCTGGAGTGGTGGCGATATTTATGGATAATCTCCTGAAAGGAATCCAACCCATCTTGTATCATTTCAGTGATGATGAGGATGGCATGGTGCGTGATTACTGCTTTGTGGGTGATGTGGTATGGGCCAATCTCGGTGCCCTGGAGAAGGGTGGAGGGGATTTCTTTAACATTGGAACGGGTCAGGCTACCAAGACCCTGGACCTTTATAGGGTTATTCTTGATGCCTTTAAGGAGGTGAAGCCAGGATTATCAGATGCCCTGGCTGAACCAATAAGGCAGAAGGCCAGGCAGGGTGATTTATCAAAGAGCTGTTTGATTGTAGAAAAGGCCCACTCCATTCTGGGATGGGTTCCAAAGACAGACCTCAAAAAAGGGATTCGCAGGACTTTGAAATGGCGCATGAGCCAGGCCATTTGAATCTTTTCGGTATTTTTTGATTGTGGCCCCTTGACATTTCATAGGTTGTCATTATTTTCTCTAAGTCAAAGCAGTTTTGTCCAAAAATGGTTTTTGCAGGGTTGCCTCCACCTCAGAGGCCGCGAAGCAGTTTGTATTAGCTAAGGAAATATGGCGATTTCAATTTATTTTGGACAGAAATTACGATTTATATAATTTAAAGGAGGTGAGGAGCTGTCTTTTTAACAAGCGAATAGGGTGTAACTGAAGATTATCTATATTCTTGGGAGGAGATATTTAAAATGAAAGTAAGACCATTGCATGATCGTGTAATCGTAAAAAGGATTGAGGAGGAAGAAAAGACAAAGGGTGGTATTATTATTCCTGATACGGCCAAAGAAAAGCCCATCGAAGGAAAGGTCATGGCCGCAGGGAATGGCAAGATCCTGGAAAACGGCAAGAAAGTTCCCCTTGAAGTGAAAGTGGGAGATCGAATCTTGTTTGGAAAATACGCGGGGACCGAGGTCAAGATAGAGGGCGAAGAGCACCTGATTATGAGAGAAGATGATATCATCGCAATAGTTGATTAATTCTATCCAAGGCCGTTTGAATGGCCGGAAAAAAATCGAAGGAGGATTTTTGGTATGGCAAAAGAAATTAGATACGGAGCTAAGGCCAGGGAAGCGATCCTGAATGGAATTGATACGCTTGCCGATGCCGTAAAGGTCACTCTGGGGCCCAAGGGAAGGAATGTAATCTTGGATAAGTCCTTTGGCGCACCCAATATCACGAAAGATGGAGTGACAGTAGCCAAGGAGATTGAGCTGGAAGATAAATTCGAGAATATGGGCGCCCAAATGGTCAAGGAAGTGGCATCCAAGACGTCAGATGTGGCGGGGGACGGTACCACCACTGCCACGGTTCTTGCGCAATCAATTTACAGAGAGGGCTCTAAGCTGGTTGCTGCTGGTGTTAATCCCATGGCCATAAAGAGAGGCATTGAAAAGGCGGTTGAGGTAGCGGTTGAGGAGTTGAAGAAGCTTTCCAAGCCCACAAAGGACCAGGAAGAGATATCACAGGTAGGGACAATTTCTGCCAATAATGACACGACCATTGGGAACATTATTGCCGAGGCCATGAATAAGGTGGGCAAAGAAGGTGTTATTACGGTGGAAGAAGCGAAAAGCATGGAGACTACTCTTGAGGTGGTTGAAGGCATGCAGTTTGATCGTGGTTATCTCTCCCCCTATTTCGTAACCAATGCGGAGAAGATGGAGGCCAATCTTAGCGAACCTTATATCCTTCTTCATGAGAAAAAGATCAGCACCATGAAGGACCTGGTACCCATCCTTGAGCAGATCGCCAAGATTGGAAAGCCGCTTCTGATTATTGCGGAAGACGTGGAAGGGGAGGCCCTCGCGACGCTGGTGGTAAACAAGTTGAGAGGGACACTTCAGGTAGCCGCAGTCAAGGCCCCTGGATTTGGCGATCGTAGAAAGGCCATGTTGGAAGACATCGGAATCCTTAGTGGTGGCCATGTTATTTCAGAGGACTTGGGCCTGAAACTTGAAAATGTGACCCTAAGCGATCTGGGTACGGCCAAGACGATCAATATTGACAAGGATAACACGACAATCGTGGATGGTGGTGGAAAACGGAGTGATCTCGAAGGCCGTGTCAAGCAGATCCGTGCGCAAATCGATGAGACCACCTCTGACTATGACCGTGAGAAATTGCAGGAGAGGCTGGCCAAATTGATCGGTGGTGTGGCAGTAATCAATGTGGGCGCGGCCACAGAGATCGAGATGAAGGAAAAGAAGGCCAGGGTCGAAGATGCCTTGAACGCCACAAGGGCTGCTGTGGAAGAAGGTATTGTTCCCGGTGGTGGAGTTGCCCTGCTTCGTACGGTCCCATTTCTTGCCAAACTAAAAATGGAGGGAGAGGCACAGTCCGGAGTTAATCTGGTGATAAGGGCATTAGAGGAGCCTATTCGTCAGATAGCTAATAATGCCGGGGCCGAGGGCTCAGTCGTGGTGGAAAAGGTCAAGGAAGGAAAAGGTCCTTTTGGTTACAATGCGGAAACGGGTGTGTATGAAGACCTGATGAAGGTTGGTATTATCGATCCGACCAAGGTCACCAGGTTTGCCTTGCAGAATGCCGCATCGGTTTCCTCCCTGTTGCTGACGACACAGGCAATGGTTGCCGAAAAGCCAAAAGAGAAGGAGGATATGCCTGCAATGCCTCCTGGAGGTATGGGCGGTATGGGAGGAATGATGTAGAACCCGCCCCAGACAAAAATAATAATTGCTGGGATTGCATCTGGAAAGGAAGGTCTTTGATTTCCAGATGCAATTTTTTTTGCCCTATCGGCCTTTCACCTTCCTATATCTCTACCGAGAATTTCATGGCCTTTACTCACTTCATCTGGTATGAAGTGGCAGTCGTTCAAATCTACTCGGAGATTATGTCAGAATGATGATGCGGGGCTATGGCGAAGGACGTTTATCCTTTAGACATCCATCGACCAGGTGCGGTCAGTTGATCAGAAATAATTAAGGGAGAGGATCTCTATGGTGGGCAATAATCGGGCATTATTGGTTACAGGGTCGGCGGGGTTTATAGGGTTTCATCTGTCAAGAAGGCTGCTGGAAAGGGGAGATACTGTTGTAGGGGTTGACAACCTAAATAGCTATTACGATGTGTCTCTGAAACGTGCGAGAATAAAGGTCCTGAAGTCATATGATCACTTCACATTCTACAAGGAAGATATACAAAATCTTGAAGGACTTAGACATATTTTTTCGGAGCACAGGCCAAATATAATCTGTAATCTGGCTGCCCAGGCCGGCGTCAGGCATTCCCTAAAGGACCCATTTTCCTATCAGAAGAGCAATCTTGAGGGCTTCCTAAATCTCCTGGAGATGGCACGTGAAGTCGGGGTTGAGAATTTTGTCTACGCATCGTCCTCGTCTGTTTATGGAAGCAACAAAAAAGTTCCTTTTAGTGTGGCTGACAGGGTGGATACGCCGGTTTCCCTTTACGCAGCTACAAAGAAGGCCAATGAATTGATCGCTCATGCCTACAGCCATTTGTACCAGATACCGTGCACAGGGCTTAGATATTTTACGGTATATGGGCCGTGGGGACGTCCGGACATGGCACTCTTTCTATTTACCGATGCCATTTTAAAAAATAGGCCTATAAATGTATATAACTATGGAGAAATGAAAAGGGATTTTACTTACATAGATGATATTATAGAGGGAACGATAGCAGCAGTTGATAGGCCAGTGCCCTATGAGATATTTAACCTGGGCAACTCGAATGCAGTGGAGCTTTTGGATTTTATCCGTATTTTGGAGGAAGAGCTTGGACATAAGGCGGAGAAGGTTATGATGCCGATACAGCCCGGAGACGTGCCGGAGACGTCGGCGGAGATTCAGAAATCGAGAGAGCTCCTGGGATTTGACCCCAAGACACCGGTAAAGGAGGGCATAGAGAAGTTTGTGGCGTGGTACAGGAAATATTATAGTGTGTAAGGTGTATTACCAGTGGAATAGGGGCAGGTGATCACTTGTTATCGAGCTTCTCTATCAGGATTTTTAGATACTTGGCCAGATCGCCGGCCCGCTGAAAGCGCTGTTTCGGGTCTTTTTCCAGGGCCTTGTCAATTAACCGTTCGCAGGGCCTTATCACTCGAGGGTTTATCCCGCTTGGAGAAGGGTGTTCCCCTTGTGTAATTTGGTAAAAAAGTTCCGTGAGGTTTTTGCCGTTAAATGGAAGTTGACCTGTCAAGAGGTGGAAAAATACCACTCCAAGGGAGAATATATCTGAACGACCATCTATTTCTTTTCCGTTAATTTGCTCCGGTGACATGTAATTCGGGGTACCAAGGATAATCCCGGTCTTTGTCTGGGTCGACGAGACGGCCTTTGCAATGCCGAAGTCGGTGACCTTAACGCCCCCACTTTTCAGTAACATTATATTGGCGGGTTTCACGTCCCTGTGGATTACCCCTTGACTGTGGGCATAGTCCAAGGCCTCGGCTGTCTCCGCGATGATGTGAGCCACATTCTTTAGAGGGAGCAGGGTTTCCTTCTGACAGAAGCTATGCAAGTCTTTCCCATCCAAAAGCTCCATGGCCATATAAGTGAGGTCATAATCTTCTCCAACATCGTATATAGAGATAATGGAGGAATGGGATAGCTTTCCAGCCAGTTCAGCCTCCCTGAAAAAGCGTTCCTTCACCTCAATGATCTCTTTTTCTTCAAAATCGTCTGAAAATCGAATCGTCTTAATTGCCACCAGACGATTGATTTTGGGATCCCTGGCCTTATAAACCATTCCCATGGCGCCTTGGCCTAATTCTTCAAGGATTTCGTATCGACCTACCGTGGGCTTAGTTTCGAGCTCCTGTGACAGGGCAATTTTTTCCCCTTTGTTTCTTCTAGAGCTTAAAAAGGGCAACTCTCCAGCCAGCTTTCTCAGCTTGGGAATGCGTACGTTGAGGTCTCGAAAACCACTTCCTTCCCGGATGATATATTCATAGACCGATATGGCCTTGTTGATCATCCTCTTGCGCTCGAAATCGAGCCCCAGGTTATAGACAACATCTTTCATCGCATCGTCGAGCGGACATTTCCTGAATTTCTCGAAGGCCAGATCCAGCAGTCCCTGACTCTGGAAGCTCAGGCCAAGCATCCTGTTTGTTTCGATGCTCTCCTTGGAGGATAAAACCAGGGATTTTTCCCTGACCACGACTTCTTTTACAAAGAATACGATATAAAGGGATACCAGCGAAAGGCAGACATAAATGATCTTGAACCAGATATCGAAACCGATGAAAAGGACGACGCCGGCCAGGAAGAGCGCAAAGATCATACCGACCGTTATAATCGTACGCGGGAAATAATCTAGCCTGGACAGAAAGATAGACCAAAAAAAGCCCAGGATTAAGGTCAAAACGGCCTCGACATATAACATGACTTCAGGGCGCTTGAGGTAGCGTCCGTCCATAAAATCTTCTATGATATTGGCTATAAATTCTACACGGGGCATCTTAGGGTCAACAGGTGTATTCACAGAAACGCCTGCCTCTTCAGCCGTAAGACCAACAAGGACAATCTTGCCTTCAAACACGTCCGGGACTTTTTTGACCCGCAGAATATCAATAAAGGAATAATTTGGGAAAGAACGCTTTCCGCCCTTATACTTGATGAAGATCTGGCCGTTTGTCGTGGGGATGACGTCTTTGTTCAGTTCTATCCTATCATTCAGTATAACCACCTGTTCGGGATACCTGTTTAGATAATCGAGTGCCATCCGTAATGGCAGTGAGGGTATGATATGTCCCCTATAGTTGATGAAGGGGATATGGACCTGTCCTATCATTACCTTTTTGGGAGATAAATTGATATGTCCGAGACCGCGACTGCTCTCCGACAATTCCGGAAATGGAGTAGTAAGCTGGTTTACCGAGATAAGCTTCTCAAGCCCTTCGCTTACGCGGAAAGATTTCAGGGAGCTTTCCTCAAGAAAAGAGCCAAAAGGAATGACAAGCTCCGTGTCATACTGTCCGAATTTACCTACGACGGGAAGGATGATATTGCCAGATTCTTTGACCGTTTGCCATAATTTCCGATCGTCATCCAGGTTTTTTTCGATGTTTTTTAGGCGCTGAAGCACCCAGTCATAAGATGCCTGTTCACCGGTCGTTTTCTCCCGGTTAAGGATGCCCTGGTAGAGTTTGTTGACCTCCTTGAGACCTTGATTTTGTTCTCTATGGCTGAAAACCATGTCCAGACCAATAAGTTTGGCCCCGTTTTTTTTCAATATCCTGATCATGTCTGCAATGAAATGCCTCGGCCAAGGCCATGGGCCAAGCTGTTTCAGGCTCTTATCATCGATATTGACGATTGCGATCTTGTTTTCGCCAGGGGACGTGGGAAGATCCAGCCGCATCTCCACGCTGTAGACAAGTCTCTCCACGACCTCAAACAAGGGGAAGGCCTTGAAAGAGAAGAAGATAAAGAGGATACAGATGAAAAAGGTGACGAGGAGATCTGTTTTCTTAGTAGGCTTTCTCATTCACGTATGTTTTGGGCAATTGGCCTGGTTCTATGTCGGGGACACCTTTCACTTGACAGCACTCCGGGAAAAGAGGTTTTCCCTGAGGCAGAAGATCAGATGGCTTGAGAATAAAAACTTTGGCAATACTTTACATATTTGAAAACATCCCCCACCCCACCTTAAGAATATGGCTTTTTCAAAGGGCTAAACTGTTACAAATTTTGTTAAAAGCCAGTAACTACTCACGTTGTCTGGTTCAGGGTACAGGGTAGACGACATAGGGTTCACTTCGGATTTCCGCGGAAGATTACTCAATATGCTTGAAAACAGGATGAGCACCGTATTCGTATTGAGATCGAATCCTGTTTTATCAGTCTAACTTTGAACGGTGAACCCCTGAACTTTGAACCTGAATTGTTAGAGAGTCATATATCAAAAGGATTGTTTCATGTCAAAGAAAAGCAGGCGCACCGGAGAGGCTGTATTTAGTGGCGGAGACGGTAGGGGGGAGCCTTTTTTAGAGTAAGATGGCCGTGCGGTGAGAATGCGATATTTCCCTTGAAAGTGGTTCACTATGATGTTAAATTTTGCCCGCTTACAGAAACCATACTTGAGCCGGACTATGGCAGGAAGGGACCCTCTTATGGAAGAGGCGAAGAGGCAAGTCAAACCGGAAAACAAAGACAGGAAAAATCTCGCCGACAGGAGAAGGCTTGGAGAGTTGCTGGTCGAAACCGGTCTCCTCACGCGTGACAAGCTCAAGGAGGCCCTGGAGACCCAAAAGGGTACAGGCAAGAGGCTGGGCCAGGTGTTGATAGACATGAATGTCATGTCAGAGGAAGAGATCGGCTTTGCACTGGCCATGCAACTAAAGATCCCTTTTGTGGATCTCAGAGATTATTCCATTGACGCGGAGGTTATAGAGACCATCCCCGAGGAGATTTGCCGCAGAAACCGATGCATTCCGATAGACAAAAAAGAAAACGTCCTACATGTTTCGATGGCCGATCCCCTTAACCTCAACATGATGAAGGAGATCCAGTTCATAACCGCTTTCAACATTCGTCCTGCGATATCAACACCCACTCAGATCCTTGACCGCATTCGGGCACATTACCACCCAGATAAGTCCATAGGCGACGTCAGTGAAGAACTGACCAAGGGCGAATTGCTTGAGTTCTATCCGGAGCAAGACGAGCTTGAACGGGAAGAGGAATTTCATAAATTTCAGGATTCTCCATATGTCAAGATGGTTGATTTGATTATTAGAAACGCGATTAAGAAAGGGGCGAGTGATATTCACATAGAGGCCCAGGAGGACCACGTTAGGGTGAGGAATCGCATTGATGGTGTATTGCAAGATACGATAAAATTGCCAAAATGGACTCGACCCGTTATCATCTCTCGCATTAAGGTCTTGGCCGGTATGGATATTGCCGAAAGGAGGCTTCCACAGGATGGAAGGATAAAAGTGGGGAAGTCGCAAGACTCATCAGTGGACTTGCGTGTTTCGACGCTACCTACCTTTTATGGGGAAAAGGCCGTCATACGGATTCTCAACAGACAACGGGCTGTTTTTTCTTTAGAAAAGCTCGGCTTTAGTGAAGAGAATTTGTCCGTTTTGCGAAGCTTCATAAGGCGACCCCAAGGTATGATTTTGATTACAGGCCCCACGGGAAGCGGTAAGACATCAACTCTCTATGGTTGTATGAGAGAGATCAAGTCAGAAGAGATTAACATTATTACTGTTGAGGACCCGGTGGAGTATGAGCTTTCTGGTATCAACCAGGTCCAGATAAACGAAAAGGTGGGCTTGACCTTCCCGTTTATACTACGTTCAATCTTGAGGCAAGACCCAAATGTCTTGATGATCGGTGAAATCAGAGACCAGGAGACCGCTGAGATAGCCTTACAGGCATCTTTGACCGGGCACTTGGTTTTGTCGACCCTTCATACAAATGATGCGGCGTCAGCCATTACCCGACTTGTGGATATCGGGATGCCGCCCTTTCTGATCGCCTCATCTGTTGTGGGTGTTATTGCCCAACGATTGGTCAGGGTAATTTGTCAACATTGTAAAGAGAAATATGTACCCAATCCTGATCTGTTATCCAGGCTTAGTATGACCCAGGATGACCTCCCATTTTCATTCTATCGGGGTGCAGGCTGCAGTACTTGCAACAATACGGGATTTGCAGGGCGGACGACTATTGAAGAGGTGATGATTATAGGATACAAAATCAGGGATTTTATCCACACTGGAGCCAATTCTGATGCCATTAGAGACGCAGCCATGGCGACCGGTTTGAGGACACTAGGCTATAGCGGCCTTCAGAAGGTTCGTAATGGTGTTACCACGATAGAAGAGGTTCTGAGGGCGGTCTATCAGAAAGAGGAGTTGACCACTATTTGTTCCAAATGCGGGAAGCCGGTGAGCCTGGATTTCAAAAGGTGCCCTTTTTGCAAACATACTCTAGTCCCTAGCTGTAGTTCTTGCGGGAGGGTCGTGCAACCGGAGTGGGTAGCTTGTCCTTACTGCAGAAATGAGCTAAAAGCGGCACCAGCGAGTTGACTCGGATATTTGTGTCAAGGGAGTTTTTTGAGGCGTTGGTTTGAATTATATGCAATGTAAGAATCACCCGGATAGAAAGGCCGAACACATCTGCACCAGTTGTAATGCTCCTCTCTGTGATGAATGTGCCGAAGAGGTGAAGACGGGAATCTATGCCTGTTTCCAATGTGCTATGCTCCAATCTGTTTCGGAAGTGGGTCTAAGTATTAAGGATAAACGAGAGAGGGCAATTGAAAAGGAGGTCAGTCGCAAGAAAAAGTGGGGGCCATATCAGTATTTTCTGATTTTCTCACTGGTCCTGATCTTGGCGATGTGGGGAGTGATTATTCTCGGCGGTGAGCCGGCTCCATCGAAGACGGCCGCAGTTTTGGGGAAAGGCAAGGCCGGGAGAGTTCTCCTCTTTCTGGTTGATGGCGCACTTAGGCGCTACGCGCATTATGAGGGCAACAAATACCCTTTACACCTCACGGAGCTTGTCCCTAAGTATCTGCAGCTAAAGGAGAGTCAGGTTCCTTGCCTTTCCAATTTGTCCTATATAAGAGATCCGGAGCCCAAGATTGGCTATCGTCTGTCAATTGCTAATTCGGAGGGGCAGGGCATGAAGATCATTTTAACCCCCAAAGGTGTAGAGCATATTCAACCATCTGGGAGTGAACCCAAATGATGAGAGAGCGCGGGTTTACCCTTATTGAACTAATGATCGTTGTAGCGATTTTGGGTATATTGGCAACGACGTCGGTCCCTCTTTATCGCACATGGCTGCAGCGCGCATACGGTTCAGAGGCCGCGATTATGATGAAGCAGATTGTGGATGGAGAGGTCATGTATTTTCTTAAACATGACACCTTTTTTCCAGGGCCAGGGGATAGTGCAAGTTACGAGATCTATGCAGACGGTGGTAGCAATCCGGCAGATGCCGTAAACAAGGTCCGAGACGCCCTGAATTTGACCATTAGGTCCGGGCATCACCTGAACTATTCTATCCAGAATCTAGGTGATTCCTGTCTTGTAACAATCCATGCCAATTTTCCGCTATTCAAGAATAATCAGACCTACCTTTATGCGGTCCTTGATAAAGAGGGAAAGGTTCAATATCTCACCATGGGAGACCTGGCTGCAATCCTGGGTGGATGATAAGGCCCCGGGTCAATCCAATACTTCATATACCAGGATATCCGAGCTTTTCCCTTTGACTTTTTTTGGCCCTACCTTCTTGATTACAAAGGTATCCTTGACCCTTTCGAAGGTCTTCTCACCAATAAGGATTTGGCTTGGCCTGGCAATGGATTCCAATCGTGATGCTACATTGACCGGATCCCCGATGACCGTATATTCCAGCCTTTTTGGGGATCCAATGTTCCCGGCTACGACGCGGCCCGTATTTATACCGATTCGGACGTCGAATTTCCTAATTTGGCCCTTGTTTTTCATCATTGTTGTTAATTTCCGTCTAATTTCAAGGGCCGACCTAATGGCCCTTTCCGCATGATCTTCCTTTTCCATGGGCACACCAAAGACGGCCATCAGCCCGTCCCCAATATACTTGTCCAGGGTCCCGTCGTGGCTGAAGATAATATCGGTCATCTGGGAAAAGTAGCGGTTAAGAAGGATGTTGATTTCGCGGGGAGGCATCGTTTCGGAAAGCTGTGTGAAACCGACAATGTCCGCGAAGAGGATAGTCGCTGTCACTTCTTTGGGCTCCATGATATCATCTTTCTTTTCCTGTCCACTCTTGAGGATCATGTCAATGACCTGAGGGGAGTGAAAACGTTCGAGGCGGTTTCGCATACGTTCTTCTTCACGGACCTGTTTATTCAGACTGGCCTGTTCAATGACCATGGCCATCTGGCTTGCTATGGCCTTTAGGAGTTCAAGATCATCCTGTGTGAACTGGTTGTCTAATCTGACACTATCCAGTTGTATTACGCCTATTACCTTGTCCTTTCTCCAAAGGGGAACGCATATGGCGGACCTGATTTTCCGAACGATCACACTCTTGGCTCCATCCAAGCGAGAATCATCCATCGCATTGGAGGTAAGGAGGGCCACTTTGTCTTGTATCACTTTGTTGATGAGCGTCCTGCTCGCCTTTATCTGTGGTTGGGCCTTTCCAAGACCCTCCCTGTATTTTAGGACAACTGGAGCGATTTCATCTCCTTTAAGTCCGCCAGTTAGAACCAGAAAGCCATAGTCCGCATCTATGACTATGAAGATAAGATCCATGATCTTTTTCAGGAGTTCGTTAAAGTCGTCAATTCGATTCAGTTGCTGACTGATCTCGTAAAGGATAAAGAGGACCTTGTTGGTTCTTGCCAACGTGGATATCTGCGTTTGAGACTCCAAAGATGCCTTTTTGGGGACAACATCTATTTTTTTCTTCTCGATTTTTTTTTCATCCCCAAACCCGACCAGGAGGTCTTGAAGACCTCCTGAAGATTCCACCAGAGGGCTGGCCTTGACGATCTGCTGGCCATCCTTTTCATAATCGTCTTCAGTATTCAGGATTATGGAATTGGTGGCATCTTCTGAAGGCCTCTCACCCAAAACGAGAGTGAGCTTGATCAGGCCAATTTGAATATTGTCCCCGTGTTTTAGGGGACCAGATTGAATTGGTCTCCCATTGACCTTTGATCCATTGTAGCTTCCGAGATCTGTCAAAAAATAAGCCTCTTTGATCCTAAAGATCTCGGCGTGGTGACGGGATACCGTATTATCGCTAAGGATCAGATCACAATCCTTGCTCCGCCCAATGGTTATCTTGTCTTTCAAGATAGAAAAATTGGAAATTTGCCCGTCATTGGTTACTACATTTAGGCTGTCCATGGCACATCTTCCGTGTATTTTCAATAACCTGGGTTTTGCGCCCTTACGCAGGCCTTTAAATCCTGGTCATGGAGGAATAGTGTGGGGGGCTTTTTACCATAACCAGCTTCCGTTTTTGTCCCATCTGCTATTACCCTTTATTCCAAGTTTGGAAAGAAGGTGGTAAAGAAGGAATCGGGTGTTTCCCCTAAAATAACCCAAGCTCTGGCAATGGGGGTCCGGCTTAAAACCTTTCGCTTTGGCCTCGGCCAGTGTAGTGGTCTTTGCGGTTTTGTTTTCCACACAGCTATAGTCAAAGTAGATGGAATGGTATAATTTGTCTTCCAGCGTTATAACGACCACCGCGTTATCTGGCATTTTTTCGTCAACAGTGATATACACACTCAGAAAAAAGCCTATTATAAAAAGGCTTATTAATATGACTGTAATAATCCTGAATTTTTTCCCCATTCCCAGATTTTCCAGATACCGACAGGAATAAGCAGCGGCGGCCAAATGTTAGGCATAATGGCGATTTTTTATAGCTACTCTTACTTTATTCGCGGCATGAAGTCAACTTCCATGAATCCTGCACTTGCCTGTGGGGTTCCAGAGAGGCACCCCCTCTAAGGGCAAGCCAAAGCAGGGCCATCTAGACCCGGATTCTTTACTAGGAAGTTACGGTAAGAGATATTTTTTTGTCTGTTTCAAGGGCTATAGTGATGCCCCAAAAACGCTTACCAGTGTTTTTTATTGACAGCAGAGGTATAATGATTATTATCAAAACACAACTCGCTGATATTGCAGTGTTTAATGTCCTAGTTTTTCTAAATAGGTCTTTGGACAGGGCCTATGGTTTGCAAAGTGCTTGGGCCCGTCGGGCCATGATGAATTGCCTGACGAGAGAGGTAAGGCCTTGTCAGGGATTGTGATTTAGAAGAGGGAAATTATGATCGAACAAGTGCGCTACAAGGGTTCTAACGGTGTTCGGGCCATACGGCGCTGGATTATACCATATATCAACTCTCGAATTCACCGGAACGAATTTCGGCCGGTGCTCTGTTATCTCTATACTGAGTGGAATTGCAATATCGACTGCCATTATTGCTTCCAGTACGACAATGCAAGGACGGGTATGACCCTGGAAACAGCCAAGTCAGCTATTGATTGGCTCAAGTCTATCGGATGCCGGGTTGTTCCGCTCATGGGCGGTGAGCCGCTAATGCGCGCGGGTTTTGTCTTGGATGTCATCCGTTACGGCGCGAAGAACGGCTTTTTCATGTACCTTCCCACCAATGGCTATCTCATGGATAGGGCCTTTATAGACGAGGTCGGGGCCGCAGGTGTAGCAGCGATAAATCTGGCAGTGGATTGTGTGGCGCCACGTAAGGGCCTGCCAAAGGCCTTGCTCAATATTGAGCCTCAATTCCGTTATCTGGTTGAACTACAAAAAAAATACGTTTATATTCTCTTCTTTAATATCAATATCTGCAGGACCAATATCAAGGATGCCAAGCTGTTGACAGAGATAGCGCATCAAAATCATATCGGCACAGATTATCACCTCAACGAAGCGCCACACAGCTTTGTTGAGCTGGATCACTACAAACACCATGACGACATGTTGAGTATCACACCGGAGCAATACGAGGAGGTAGATGAACTCCTGGATTGGCTTATCCGTAAACAGCGGCAGGGTTGGCCGATGGTCAACTCCGTTGAGCATCTTAAGGCCTTCAAGGAACGAATGCGCGGTCGCATGCATCCATGGGACTGCCGAGCAGGCCACAATGGCGCCCTGATCCGGCCGGACGGGACCCTCTCCCCCTGTTTTGACTTGATTACTTATGACCACGATTGGGGACGTATATGGGAGCCAAACTTCTATGAAGAAGAATTGAGGGCAGTCAAAGAAAGGTGTTTACCCATGTGCTCCTCCACTTGCTTTTACACCATGGGCCATTATTATAGCCCACAAGCCATCCCCGAATGGGTCCGTAAACATATGCGCGTGGGGTAATCTGTTCGGAAATGGCAGGATTGCTTAGCGGCGATTCTTGAGGACTATAAGCCCCCGTCCGCGTACATCTCTCTCAGGCCCTTCTTATCAAATTTTCCTACACTGGTCTTGGGGATTTCTGTGAGGAACCTGAACTGTTTTGGAATCCACCATGAGGCCTTCACCTTGTCTTTGAGGAAATCTCTTAAGTCATCCTCGGACACACTCTCGCCAGGAACCGGCACTATGCAGGCGAGGGGTACCTCCTGCCATTTGGGATCAGGGATTCCAATGATGGCGGCCTCTAATACGTTTTGATGTGCCATAATGGTATTTTCAAGATCAACAGATGAAATCCATTCGCCTCCGCTCTTGACCAGATCCTTGGTCCTATCGACAAGCCTTATGTACCCTTCTTCATCCATTGTGCCCACATCTCCTGTATGCAGCCATCCCCCTTCAAAAGCGCTTTTCGAACGTTCAGGGTCCTTGTAGTATTCGTCTGCAATCCAGGGCCCCCTGATCAAGATCTCACCCCACCCCTCTCCATCCATTCTTACATCTTCACCCTTTTCATTCACAATCTTTATTTCAACGCCTAATGCGGGTAGGCCCCCACTGTTCCTAATGTCATAGATCTTTTCCAGGGGCCAGTCTTGCATATAGCTCTTTTCTAATGCGGCAGAGGCCAGGGGCGATGTCTCAGTCGATCCATAGGCCTGTCTGACTGGGAAGTTATACTTCTCATTTAAGGCCTCCATAAGGGCACGAGGACAAGCAGATCCGCCGCTGCCAATGATTCTAAGTGTTGAGAAATCATGCCAGCCGCCTTTTTCGAGGTAATCATAGAGCATCATCCAGATGGTTGGAACTCCACACGTGCCGGTCACTTTTTCTTCGGCGATTGTCTTGCATATGACTTCCATGTTTATTGTTTCCCTGCCGGGTAAAATCTGCTTGATTCCCATACCTACCGCGACGAAAGGTAGACCCCATGCATTTGCATGGAACATTGGGACAATGTGAACCTTAGATGCTTGAAAAATGCTGGGGTGAAGGACATTTTTTTCCACGCCAAAAAATGAGGGGATCGGCAGAATAATAAGCACAGTACCCGAGGGATTTTGGCGTGTCGAAAAACACCCCTCACCCCACCTTAGCAATAGGTCTGTTTCAAAATGCTAAACAATTACAATGCTTGAAACCGTTTGTTTCAAAAGGCTAGAATGTTACTTTAGGCACTCTTAAATAATCATTGGAGTAGGTCCTCCTGGCCCAGCCTTATCTTTACACATCTAAGGAGTTGCGAAAATCTTCAAGAGAGGGTTGGAACATGGGTGCTGTAAAGTATATGAGGGTAGGAGTTACTGGTTGGAGCTATTAGCAAGGATAGACAGGCCTATTATGGCGTGCCATGTGGCATCCAGGAATGGGGCAGCCCCGTTTTTTCTCGCAAAACCACCGCTCTTAGTCATACATCTAAGGATATATGCCTTTGCCAAGTTATTCTCCGCTGCTTGAGCACCCAAGAGTGCCAAGGCCTTCAGACAAAAATGGGAATTCTCGATAAAGGATGTGGTCCCGGGCAAGAGCCCAAAGCCCCCATCTGGTCCCTGGCATGCCTGGAGCCATGTGGCAAGCCTCGATTTCGTTGAAGAAAGGGCTTCCGGATCACCACCAGCGATATATAACTTCATCCAGAGCTCCTTCGCAGTACGCCATTTCCCTGAGGAAGACGTCTTGAAGGTTCTTTTATGCCTGACTGGGATATTGATGTGACACTCCCTCAGTATTTTCATGATATAATACCCATCACCCAATTGATGGGCACTATCCAGCCTTTTCTCTACAAATGCCTGGGCCTGGCTTGGGATTATCTCTACTCCGATGATGCGGCAAATACTTAAGTATTGAAACATGGTCCTCAACGTCCAGCCTTCCGAATCCTTTAGGTCCAGCAGATAATTGCGCAGGCTATTATCACCCCGTAGAAGAAAGAGCTCGTTTTTTGAAGAGGGTAGCAGGGTCTTTAGGATGCTAACTGCATGGTAGGTGTCTTCTACGCTTGCAGGAAGCGTGGGGGCGGCCCCGAAGCCCCCACTCTTCTTTCGTCTGGCCATTACAAAGTTGAGGACCTTCTCATTATGATTCCTAATCATGCCCTATTTGCAACACTTTTGTATCTT
Organism: uncultured Desulfobacteraceae bacterium; assembly: GCA_964473615.1. Classification (GTDB taxonomy): domain Bacteria; phylum Desulfobacterota; class DSM-4660; order Desulfatiglandales; family Desulfatiglandaceae; genus CAYYPQ01. The sequence continues at coordinate 86,722 of CAYYPQ010000002.1, read as the reverse complement.
GTTAGGTGTTCTCCCGCTTTTCCAAGAAAGCAACAAGGAGATATGCCGGGTTTATAAAGATTGGATCGTGCTGTCGAGATTAAGGAGACCCGCCTTAATTTCACGGAGCTGATCCTGTTGTGCCCGTATTATGGTTTTGGCTTTTTCCATCTCACTCGCGTTCTTCTTTTTTAGCTCCACGGCCGTATTAATGGCCTTTCTTATGCCTTCCTCTGTGGCGTCAATCTTCAGGTTGAGGTCCCAGCGAAAGTTCATGAAGCTCGACTTTATCCGCTCCATGAAGTCCCAGCGCACGCGGCCGCAGTTCCTGTCGATCTCTTTTGGGAGCTTTTTCTTGATATCCTTCAATACCATCCCTCGAGAGAATTTATGGGGAAGAATCCTTTTTGAGAAAAAATCAAAGGCCCCTTCCAGGTCAAAGAACTTTGGGGGATCGCCCAGCATATAGTAAAGCCTGCTGTCGCCGGCCATTGCTTCATCCGAATGAAATTTTTCAAGTTTGATGTCGAAAAGCTCTGCAGATGCATGGATAATGGCATCAATGATCTCATTAGTGCGTTTTGAAAACCCTTTGGATATTCGCGCATATTCACTGTTTAATCTCTCCTCCTCTCGAACAACCCATTCATCGAAGGTGTGGATCACGCTATCATGCAAGGCAGACTCCATGAGCTTTATGTAATCTGACACGCTCTTTTTGATGTTCTTCTTTCCTGTCTCTTCCAGTTCAATTAAAAGCCGGGGAATCTCCCGGTCTTTTAATCTCTGAAGGTCACGATCCAGCATGTCAATGACGCGCTGTATCTCGCCCTCAAAATAATAGTGGGTGTCATCGCGGTCTTGCCTGATGGCCTCCATTTTTTCGTGAAAGAGTTCGAGCTTTTCTTCAAGGATCTCCAACGGGGTGGCTATAGCCTGACTTTCTAGTTCAATAGACAATTCCTCGTCGGAAAGGAGTTTTCGTGCCCCATTTAGCGAACTACGCAAGATGGTCTTTCCCTTTGCCTTTAGAAGGAATTCTCCAAGTTCCCTATCGAATTCGGGTAGGAGGCTTTTATTGAGCAACATTTCATCCTGAGATTGTTTTGCCTCCAAGGCCATTTTGGCAGAGACGGGGTAAACTCTTATCCCGTCCGTTCCAAATGCCTCTTCGATCACATCTTTGGAGAAGGCCATTGATTCCTTACGCTCTTCTTCAGACAGGTAGTCGATCTTATTCTGGATAAAAAAGATCTTTTCCACATATTGCCGAACATCCTTGAGAAACACTATCTCGGACTGACTGATAGGAGGGTCCACGGCCAGCAAAAACATGGCCGCGTCTACCTGTGGCAAATAATTGTATGTCATTTCGGTATTATTTTCGAACGTTGATCCCACTCCGGGGGTGTCGATAATGAAAACGCCATCTTTCAGATACGTTGAGGGGAAGGAGATTTCCACCTGTTTTACATCCTTCACATTCTTTGGATTGCCACGTTCAGTCACAAAATCTACCAGTTCGTCCCGCGAAATTCCTTTTCTTGAGCCATCATTAAATATGACCTCAACTTTCTCATCTACTCCATATTTGAGTAATGTCACAATGGATGTCAGGGGGACAACAGAAGTGGGGAGGATAGAATTACCAATAATACTGTTTATAAAGGTGGATTTTCCTCTCTTGAATTGTCCCAGGACCACCAGATGAAAACGATTCTCTGACAGTTTTTCTCGGATTTCCCTTAAATTTTCCTCTATTTTGGCACTACCACGTTTAGAGGAGAAGGACTCCAGAGATTCGATCCTCTCCAGCAATGTGTGCCTTATCTCCTTGTACCGATCGAGCATGTATGCCTCCTACAAAAAAGCCCTGTCAGGTGGAAACCTTGCAGGGCCTTAAAGTAGATGTCCCACCTGATATTCAGGTGGGGTAGGTATTTTTTAACTCCTACCCCGAAATTAAACGTGAGATAGAAGTCATTAGCTCCTTTTTCAAGGTAGCGATTAATGGCGGACTTCATCGCCAATCATTTATAGAAAATCACAAAAGCATGGAGATGTCAATGTCTTTTTTGGCATTATTTTCAACGTCATTCGTCAATCTCAACACACCGATTTAGAACCTTTAGGCAGGCCTGGCCGGGCGGATTATTTTCACGTGAGATTTTTTTGGAAGATATTCAAGGTTTTTTTAGATATGGCCGATAATAGTCAAAACACGTTAGGAAAATTTGGTGTCATCAGAAAGGAGAAAAAATGATCCCAGGAATCACAGGCAGCTCCAATTTACCACAAGATGCGCAGATAGTTTCGGATAATAGAGATTACAACATGTTGCAGTTAGCTCGAGTTGGGGTATCTCGGCAACAGGATACGGATATTACCATTGTCACGGATGAGGGTGATAAGGTAACCATCTCTTATGATACAGAATTACAGGCGGGATATATGATTTACGACAGCCTTGCCAGTACGAAAGGAGATCTTGCCTCCTCTAAGGGTGAAGTCTTTGGCTTCCATGCTAGTCGGGAACTTACGATTTCTGTGGAGGGTGACCTAAATAAACAAGAGTTAAAGGATATAAAAAAGGCCATGAAGGGCATCGAAAGGGTTATGAAAGACTTCCTTTCCGGCAATACAGGTCATGCAATAACAGATGCATCAAAAATGGGCAGTTTAGAATCCATATCAAGCATTGAGGCGAGCGTACAACTTGAACAATCTGTGTATTTGGAGCGACGCTCCATGGCAAGTGTGTCTTATTCGCCCCCTGAAATGACAGGAGATAGTGGGCCCGGAGTTGGAATAAGGCCACCCGAAAATGTGAGCAATGCAGTCGACCAAATGAGTAATATAATACGGAATTCAAGGGTTAAACCCGGTAAGATGATCAAACCCATCCAGAAATTCTTCACTCATCTCTTCGAGAGGCTTTCCAGAGAGGGATTTAAAGACTCCCCAATATTAAAGGCAAGCAGGCTGATCGAGTCTGATCTGCTAAAGAATATCGAGAAGGCCTAAGTTTCTGCTCGAAACCCCTTTCTATCAAAACCTTGCCTCATCTTCAAGTGCCAGGGGCGGGTGCGGCGTGGCATCCCCTTGACCAGAAGCGGAATTCAGGATATGTTAAATTGCTCAGAAAGGCCATGGAAATAGGTGCCTCTGATCTCCATATTCCGCTTGGGGCGCCAGGGGATACATCGCAGTTATATAGGGAGGCCGCTGATGAACACATATTCGAGTATTTTCTTGTTGGTTGGAGCAAGTTTCTATCTGGTCCTGTTTGGTATACCTCTATTTGTAAACCCTATGGGGTGGGCACGCAAAATAGGCTGGAAAATCCCGGAAGAAAAGGACCTGGCCAATTACCTTGGAAGATCGCTGGGTGGAATCTCTTTGCCGGTAATTATTGTTGCCTATTTGGCCGCCATAAAACCATGGGAATATAGATTCCTTTTTGTCCTTGTTATCTTAATTGGTGTTTTCCAGGTGCTTGTGCACGGATATGGATTTATAAGAAGGACTCAACCTCTTATAGAACACCTTGAAATCATCCTTTACGCCCTGTTGAGTGTTTTTGCTTGGTATTTTTACCCCCAGCCTCCGATCTAAGCATTGGATAAGGCTATTAGGGAGCAAGCAGCGGCCTCCGTCTGTGTCAAAGGGCCAAAGTGTTGCCACCAAGCCGATTAGAATGGGTCTCCAATGGTGCTTTTGAATGACTTGTTGAGGGCAGGCCACTTCGCCGATGCGGTTAATGACCTAGCCAAAAAGTTCAGGGAGAGGTTCAGGCTTCCGGAGATCCATCAACTAGGCCTGGTTGTTCCGGATGTGGAGGCCGCGGCAGGTATGCTGGAAGATAGTGGTATTGGCCCTTTTTTTATTGCCTCTGGGAGCCCTGTATTATGGCGCGAACGGGATGAGGAGCGTGGCTACAGAGGCAAGCTGGGAATTGCATACCATGAGGGATTCGAACTTGAGTTGCTTGAGCCTGGTGAGGGATCGGACTTTTATAGACAAAGTCTTGATAAGGATTCTCGCATTGTGGTCCAGCACCTTGGATTCGTGGTGCCTGATGTTGATGTATGGGCACATATACTTTCCAACGCGGGTTATTCGGTATGGGTCCGGGGAAGGCTTAAACCCGGCCTTATGGAAGGAGATTTCGCATATATGGATACGGTAAATGATGCGGGTCTCGTGATAGAGTTCATATGCTGGAGACTTATGGGCCTAAGAATCTCTCCGCCGGCAGCTATCTTTCGTGCTATAGGTCATCTTGAGAAGTGGACGGGAAAACGGAGCATCTCTCTTTGATATGCGCCATTTTTTTGCTTAACACATAAATGGTAAGGAGGAAAAGCCATGGCCAAATTTGATGAATACTCGTTTATGGATGCCACTGCTTTGGCGGAATTGGTCCTGACAAAGGAGGTAATGCCTATTGAGCTTGTGGATGCCGCCATCGATATGATTGAACGCATCAATCCTATTCTTAATGCAGTAATTACCCCGATGTTCGATATTGCCCGCAAAGAGGCGGAACGCGATTTGCCGGATGGGCCGTTCAAGGGGGTGCCCTTTCTGCTCAAGGACCTGGTTGCTGAGTATGCGGGCGTTAGGATATGCGAGGGTTCTGATTTCTTAGGTGACTTTGTTTCTGATAGTGACAGCGAGCTTGTAACAAGGCTGAAGCGTGCAGGCCTGGTTATTTTGGGCAAGACGAATAGCCCTGAATTTGGATTGCTCCCAACAACCGAGCCCAGGCGCTTTGGACCATCTAGAAATCCATGGGATAGAAGTCGCACAACAGGTGGGTCCAGCGGCGGCTCGGCCGCCGCGGTTTCCTCTGGTATGGTCCCTATGGCCCACGGGAATGACGGCGGCGGGTCTATTCGTATTCCTGCATCCTGCTGCGGTCTTTTCGGCCTCAAGCCAACGCGCGGGCGCAACCCTCTTGGTCCTGAGTATGGAGATATCTGGGGTGGACTGGTCTCTGAGCATGCCATCACCCGTTCTGTGCGTGACAGCGCAGCTCTCCTTGACGCAACTTCTGGCCCCGACATTGGTGATCCTTATTGGGCACCCCCTCCATTACGCCCTTTTGCTGAGGAGGTGGGCGCCGATCCGGGCAAGCTTCGGATCGGTTTTAGTACAGATGCGGCTACTGGTGTGCCAATACACGAAGATTGTATTGAGGCGGTGAAGGAGGTCGCCTCGCTTTTGGAAGGGCTGGGTCACATGGTGGAGGAAGTGAACCTGGACGTTGACGGCGAGCTTGTAACCCAGGCCTTCATTACAGTATATTCTGCATCTTGCGCCTGGGATATTGAGAACTGGGCTCGTAAGACCGGCAATGAACCAGTCAAGGAGAACTTCGAGATACTGACATGGGCACTCCGCGAAATGGGTCTCCAGCAGAGCGCCCCAACCTATCTGTCGGCCATTCAGGATCTGCAAAAGATCTCCCGCGCAATTGGTCGTGAGTTAGCTGATTACGATGTTTTGCTTACGCCCACGCTGGCTGAGCCACCCGTCCCTTTGGGTGAATTTGAGTCTACTGATGAGAATCCCCTCCAGGGGCTGTTCCGTTCCGCAAGCTTTATGCCTTTTACTCCAATCTGCAATATTACCGGCCAACCCGCAATGTCAGTGCCACTTTTCTGGAACGATGACGGGCTTCCCATTGGCACCCATTTTATCGGGCGGTTTGGAGATGAGTCCACACTTTTTCGTCTTGCGGCACAGCTTGAATCCGTGCGCCCATGGGCTGAAAGACATCCAAGGCTGTAAGCTTTGCCCGGCCGCGGAAAGCCACGGGCATGCCATCTCATTTTTGTGGCGGCGAGATGGAGAGGATAAGAAAGACGGCTATGAGATCCAGGGCAATGAATATGGCATATGCAGGGCCGTAGGAGCCCATACGGTCAAAGCTCTGTCCAGCAATAACATAACCTGACATCTGGAGGATCAGAAAGAGGGATATGAACCTAATCACTGCCGGGAATGACTTTCGGCCGAAGAGATGGGCGATAATAATGGGGTACGTTGACGTCACTCCACCCATGGCAAAGCCAAAGATGAGTATGAAGAGGATTATGGCCATGAGAGATCCAGGGAGTAATGCCAAGGCCAGTCCTATGCTGTTCAGGACCACAAGCACCAGGACAACACGCCTGGGATCGAATCGATCGCATAAGATCCCCCAGGCATACTTGCCTATAGTGGCCATTAAGGCCGTACATGCCATCATGCTCATAGCAGTCATGTCATCAAAACCTATGTCCACAAATCGTGGCTTGAGCTGAGACATAACACCTACAACACTTATCATGACCAGGCCAAATGAAGTGCCAAGTTTCCAGAAGGTTCCTGTCCGGATGAGCATTGATAACGTCCACAAGGGCCTTTTGGAGGCTGACGTATCTGGAGGTTTATTGTATGTATTCGAAGAGAATAGTCCATGGGACTTGGTGTCATTGTTTTCAACTGCCCTGGATTCAGAAAGGTATTCCGCTCCATCTGGAGCCATTCCATAATTTTCCGGCCAGTCTCTGATCACAAGCCATGAAACAGGGGCAATCGCCATGATTACGAGGCCCATCCCTAAAAAGGCGGTGGCTATGTCGCTGTGTAGAACTATTATCATGGCGATAAACGGAATGATAGCGCCTGACAGGGAGCTCCCCATGGCCGCAGAGCCCAATGCCCTCCCCCTTTTTATTATGAACCAGTTGTTGACCGCGGTATTGGCAACGATTCCGCCATAGGCACCATTGCCGATGACGAGCAATACGTACAGGGAATAGAAGCCCGGCAGTGTTTCGGCATGGCCGAGGAAGATGAATGCAATTCCTGCCACAATAGACCCGATAAACATCAGGATCCGAGGACCGGTTCGTATGATCATTGTCCCATAAAGGAGTTGGCTTAGAAAGGCAAAGAATGTCCCAATCACAAGGGCGATGTTGACATCCGTCCTGGTCCAGTTTCGCGCAGTACACAGCGGTTCCATGAACGCATTAAGGACATAAAAGCCCGTGCCCACTGACATGAAATTGGCCATGAACACAACGGCCACGATATACCAGCCGTAAAAGATCCCATTACCCTCGCCTAACTTCATGCCTAATTTCGCTCCCATTCCCGCAGGTGTTCGGCATTAATCGATTGGCGGATTTTTCCTCTCCAGGACGGCAGCGATACCCAAACCGCCACCACCACAGATTGCCTCAAGGCCATAATGTGTACCGCGCCGCCTCATTTCATAGAGCAAGGTCACAAGGACCCTGGTTCCTGTACAGGCGATTGGGTGTCCAAGAGAGATACCGGAGCCATTTACGTTTATCTTGTGGTACTCTTCAGGGCCAAGACCCATATCTTTTAGATCCGCCAGCACTTGAGCGGCAAATGCCTCCTGGATCTCAATCAGCTCTATCTTATCAATAGTAAGGCCTGCGGAATCCAGTACTGTTTTTACAGCAGCAGGTACGGTCCTGTATGTTTGCCTTGGGTCCGCACCTGCCAGGGCGCATGCCTTGAGAGCGGCAAAGGGCTCTATGCCCAGCCTGTCGGCATCTTCTGCGCTTGTTACAATTACGGCAGCGGCACCATCATTTTCAGTGGAGGAGTTACCTGCCGTGCAGACCCCGCCCATTAAAGGCTTTAGACGGTCCAGTCTTTCGAGTGAGGTGTCAGGGCGAGGGTTTTCATCACGGTCTATGAGGAGTGTTTCCCCTTTCCGCTGCGAAACTGAAACGGGAACAATCTCTTCCCTGAACTTGCCTGACTCGATTGCGGCGCATGCCTTTGTATGGCTTTCCAGGGACCATTGATCACAGACCTCTCTGGTGATCCCATTCTCCTTTGCGGCCGTCTCTGCCCAGGACATCATTGCCGGAAGCACACCATAGCGTTCTTTCGGCTGTGACATGACCCTGGCCCTCTGTATGCGGTCGTAAAATGGGAGCCCCCATATGCCAATGTCTCCATGGCCACGAGGCATCCCCTTTTTTCCGCCAATTCCCCACTTGACATTGCCAGGGATGTAAAACTCGGCATTGCTCATGCTCTCCACGCCTCCGGCAACAACAATCTTGGCCTGGTTGGACTGGATGAGGGCGGCGGCAAAGCGAACTACGTCGAGACCTGTGCAACAGCGCCTGTCGAGTGTAACACCTGGTATGCTTTCAGGCCACCCCGCCTTTAGAAGCGCCATGCGTGCTATATTAACATACTCACCATTCTGATATGACTGGCCCATAATGACCTCATCCACGAGCTCAGGAGGGATGTTTGCCCTCTTTACGGCTTCTTGAATTACCAGGGAGGCAAGATCATATGCCTCGACCTCTCTGAGCGCACCCATGTATCGCCCGACAGGCGTCCTGACAGCACTGATAATAACCACTTCTTTCATCGTTGAAATCCTTTCTGTCATATTTTCATTGTTAGTTGGGAAACCCCCGATATGCGGGAGGCAGAGAAATTAGGCTATGGTGTACCAGAAATCAAGGGCATGAAGTGAGTCCCGCCCCGGGCGGGATTAATGAAGAGCCTCGCTCTTCTATTCAGTCAAATCAAATAAAATTCCTTAACTTTAGGCACATTAGACATTTTAGATCACTTTAGTCACTTCTTGGCCTTGGCTATCCAGAGTCTATTATCCTGTTGTCGTGGTTTCAATGTTTTTTTTACGGGTAGTCCCAGTAGATGCCTACTTTTTCGTTCGGTTTCAAAGTAATCATGATCTAGTGTAATAATATCCTAAATGGGGAGGTCGGCCATGGGCATGATGAAAGGTTAAGTGATATTGAGCGCCGGTGTTGAGGAAGAAAAAGGACTGGATTTTGGGTAAATTATGGGCTAATCAAGGCGCATGAAGATCGCTTTTGCCCTCCTAATAATTTTTTTCCTCGCATTCAGCGGATATCACCTCACCTTTCGAAACATCAGGTTGCCGCTGTTTGCCCGCCAGTTTTATCTCACCGGATCCGAGTTCCTTTTTCTAGGGCTCCTCCTTGGCCCCCTGTTTTTGAATCTGCTCGATTTAGAAACGCAAAAATATCTAGACCCCTTGAGGGCCCTTTTGCTCGGTTGGATAGGTCTGCTTTTTGGTTCTCAATTTGAAGTGAGCAAACTCCGGCGGTTCCCCCGAGTATATTTTTCATCGGCGGTTCTCGAGGGGATACTGGTGTTGATCATTGTCTCTCTTGCCGCCTATTTTATGATTCTCCCATTCTCGCACACATCTTCTACAATAGGGGTTGTTATGGCCCTTACCTTGGGAGCGACCGCTGCCTGTACCTCCCATGGGGGATTAGCGCTTGTGGGAAAAGATAGCGGATCTCAATTTGGAAAATTATTCACCCTCCTCAGATACTTATCAGGAATTGATGGTATTTTACCTCTCCTAGTTTTTGGATTTTCTTCCTCTCTTCTGACCGCGTCTTTCTCTTCTTTTTCATTGATTAGCGTGCTCACCAAAGGATTCCTGATGATCCTGGGCTCAAGTCTTGGACTGGTGATAATCTTGGTGCTCTTTCTCAGCGAGCGACGGAGAGAAAATGAGCTGGCCCTTATAGTTTTCGGTGCCACACTCCTTGCCAGCGGCATGGCCTTTATGGTCAAGATGTCCCCTCTCTTGATCAACTTTATCATAGGTACGTCGATCGTAAATCTGTCAAGGGAGAAAGAGCGTATTTATGAGGTCTTGATAGCCATGGAAAAACCCGCCTACCTCCTGATTCTGGTATTTCTTGGTGCAATCTGGCGTTTTGATTCTGCATGGATCTTTGTATTGGCGGCGGTATATTGTCTGGTGCGACTCTTGGCGAAACTTTTTGCGGGTTTTCTTATCACTGTATCGAGTACCGATATGACCCAGTATCCATATCATTTGGGGCTGGGTCTTCTTCATCAAGGAGGACTGCCGTTGGCAATGCTATTGGAATTCCAACAGGGGTTCCCCCCTCCGATGAGTTCCTGGATTGTCAGCCTGGTCCTGATTGCGGTCCTCTATAACGACATACTGGGGCCCCTCTTTGTCAGGCGACTGTTAAAAAAGAATAGGGCATGAATGTGGATAAAACATCAAGAGTGAGAATGGCCAACTCTTTGTTGGTCCTCGTGGTTATGACCATGCTTGGCCTATGGTTCAGCAGTATCCGTATTGAATCGGTCTGGCAGCAAACAGGCCTTACCACATTTTCCCTAGGTTTCACATTGCTACTGGCCTATGCGAGTGCTCAAGTGGTCAGTGTGGTGAGGCTTCCTCTGATCAGCGGTTGCATTTTTGCGGGGATCATAGCTGGTCCATTTATCACCGGGTTTCTGGGACAGGGGATGGTCGAGCGGCTGCGGCTGGTTGACGATCTTGCCTTGAGCTTTATCGCACTGGGGGCAGGTGGTCACCTTCATCTGCAAGACTTGAGGAGCAGGGGCAGGGCAATTGCCCTGAACATCGGGCTGCTTACCGTGGTCGTCTTCGGTGCGGTATTCGGGTTTATCGTCTTAACGGCCCAAAACTTTCTCTTCCTAAGGGTTCTTACCTGGACTCAAATTATAGCCTTTGCCTCTCTCATAGCTGTAATCGCTGTGGCGCGTTCACCATCTTCTGCTATCGCCATTATCAGTGAATGCCGCGCCACGGGCCTTTTTACAGAGACTGTCCTTGGTGTTACCGTGGCCATGGATGTGATCATCATCATACTTTTTTCTTTGGTAATGACTTGCATAAAGACGATGCTCCCTGCAAACGGCACGGGGGACTTTCTGACGTTAATTGCAATTTTTCTGGAAACTATGACGTCCCTGGGGGTTGGGCTGGTACTTGGTAAGGGCATTTCTCTGTATATAAGGAAAGTGGGGCATGATCTCCCTTTGTTTCTCCTTTTTTTCGCCTTCGGAATTGCCAAGGGATCATTGTGGCTAGACCATTTTATGGAGACCCAGTTCGGCGTTTCGCTTCACCTCGAACCGTTGCTCGTTTGCATGAGTGCGGGTTTTGTCGTGCAAAATCTCAGTGGGGAGGGGCTGTCTTTTATGAACAGCCTGGAGAGGATCTCCTTGCCTATCTATGTCCTTTTCTTTTCGCTTGCTGGTGCGTCCCTGGACCTGGTCGCACTGAAGATGACGTGGCCTTTTGCTGCATCCCTTGTGCTGGTCAGGAGCACTGCGATCTTCGGCGCTACTTGGACTGCGGGGGCACTGAACAGAGATCCCCCGCGCATAAACAGGATCGCTTGGATGGCTTATGTCACTCAGGCAGGCGTCGCGATCGGATTGGCACAACTTGCGGAGCGTCATTTTCCCGATATTGGTGTCTATTTGACCACAGTTGTCCTGGCGGTGATCGCAATCAATCAAGTGGTGGGACCCATAACCTTCAAGATGGTCTTGAATATGGTAGGAGAAAGCCGCTACCCGAAGACATCTGCATGACTATTCCGCTTTTTCCTTTAGGGATAGACCTACCTTTTTCTCCAGATCACTTTGCTGTTGGGAAGGGGCTAATTCAGGACCAAGCCGACCAAAGGCCAGTAGCGGGGCAACAAAATACACCCCCAGGTGAGGTCTATCCGTTTTTCTACATATGGTCTCCAAAAAGGCCACTGCCTGGTCCAGGATCGCGCGATCTTCGATGGCAGTAAAGAGGGTTTTGTTATGGGGCATGCCTCCGCTGGTGAGGCTGCGGAAGCCCGCAAAGATGGGAATATGATGGCTGACCAACTGCAGCAGGTCAGTGGTTTCAGCAACAGTAGCTCCTGTAATCCCGATATCCAGCCATCCTAAGATGAGTTCATCAAGGAGTTCTTCATTGTTTACGACAACGATTAGCAGGTACACCTGAAACCTCTCAAACAAAGGACAAGGTTGAGATGATCGGGGTATCAGTGAAAGGCCATTTTTTCTTCAATGCCCTTGATTTCTTTTAAAAGTGTCTCTTTATCAGTGGCATCTTTTACCGCGTTCATGAAACCGGGGGCCTGGCAGAGCCTTGCGAGGGCCGCAAGCACCCGGAGATGCAAATCAGGTTTGGTTTCCGGCGCCACAAGCCCCAAGATGATTTGTACCGGTTGAGCGTCTAAGGACTCGAAGTCGACAGGATTTGCAAGACGGATCAATAAAAGAGCTACATCCTCTGTTTCTCCGCTTATGGCGTGAGGGATGCCGATGCCTCCACCAATGCCTGTGGTCAGGGTTTTCTCTCGCTCACACAATCCGTGGTAAAGCATGGTGGAATCACTCACCAGGCCCTCGCTGGCAAATGCCTCGGATATGAAGCGAAGGACATCGTCCTTATCAAGGAGGGGGACATCCAAGAAGATGCGGCCAATATGAAACCGATTCCATATTTTCATGACAACTCACCCTAGCAGGATTCCCCCTGGGAGTCAAAAAAGATAAACAATTTCTTGGCATAAAATTTTCCCTAGGAGGGGTGCCTCGCACAGTGGTATTTATGGCACAGGGCTTGCTACCATAGAGTGTCAGATGGGCAAGGGCGTAAGACTATCGGTATCTATTTGAGATCGGAAGGGAAAGCAAACTTCAGAGCCTACTTTAATAGCCAGATGCAAAGGAGCTATTGTGGCCAACAAGACCAAGATTATTGCTACCATAGGGCCGTCTTCCAGGGGTAAAGCCGTACTACGGAAATTAATCTTGGCGGGCATGAATGTTGCCAGGCTTAATTTTTCTTACGGCACGCAAGAGGAACATGGAGGGGTTATATCTACCATCCGCTCACTGTCAAAGGAAATGAAGATACCTGTAGGAATCCTACTTGATCTACAGGGGCCCAAGATAAGGACGGGCGCACTTAAAGGGGGGAAACCGATTCCGCTCAAAAGAAATTCAACGATCAACATAACGTCAAGAAATGTAGCCGGCACACCTGAGACTATTAGTACCTCTTATAGGCGGCTTACCAGGGATGTGGATAAGGGTGACAGGATACTCCTTGACGATGGCCTCATAGAATTAAGGGTCCTATCCAAGAATAGAGACACCGTTACATGCAAGATCATAACAGGTGGGCTCTTAAAGGAACATAAAGGGATAAATCTACCCGGGGTAAGGGTTTCCGCACCTTCTTTGACACAGAAAGACAGGAAGGACCTTCTTTTCGGTATCAAAGCGGGTGCAGATTATTTTGCCCTTTCCTTTGTCAGGAGTGCTGATGATCTTAGACACATCAAGGCTGTAATAAAAAAACAAGGCTCTGATATCCCAGTAATTGCAAAAATTGAGAGGCCCGATGCCGTCAAAAATCTGGGCGATATACTGAAGGTTTCAGATGGCATCATGGTTGCGCGTGGGGATCTAGGCGTTGAAATGAGGCCCGAACAGGTCCCCGCAATTCAGAAAGATATCATCCACAGAACTATCCAGGCAAATAAGCCTGTCATAACAGCGACTCAGATGCTTGAGACAATGACCGGCAATCCAATCCCGACCAGGGCTGAGGCCTCTGATGTCGCCAATGCAATCTATGACGGTACTGATGCTGTAATGCTTTCAGCAGAAACCGCCTCGGGCAGGTATCCTGTTAAGGCCGTCCAGATGATGGCGAAAATCGCTTCAGAGGTTGAAAAATCCCCTTTCATGAGATATAATCTACAGTATGAAAGGGATCGGGGGCCCCTAGTACCCATGGCGGTGGCAGAGTCTTCTGTGAATATTATACATGAAACAGGTGCCAAGGCGATTATAGTCTTTTCTGTGTCAGGGAAGACCTCCAAGCTCATTTCAAGGCAGCGTCCTTCCAGGCCTATCTATTCGTTTGCGCCTTCCAGAAGGATTTATGACCGACTCTCGCTTGTATGGGGCATTACTCCTTTGTTAATCCCGGCCATTAACGACACGAGACGTCTAATTGAAGCGGGCGAGAGAATAGTCGTCAAAAAGAGATTTGCCAGGAAGAATGATCTGGTAATTATTGTGACAGGGTTGGCCCTCAAGAGTGGTTCCACAAATGTTATCAAGATTCACCGAATCGGCAAGGAGGATTGAGAAGAAAATCAGAGTCTTTGACTCGTCATTATTTGGTCCAGGTTCGCCAATAAGTTGACGATTGAGTCTGAAGAATTCTAGTTCCTCACAGTGAAGAGAAGAGCGATAAATAATGACAGGCATAGAAGTAGAAATTTTGATGACATGAAAGGATACAGATTATGGGAACCAGCCATAAAGGGTTAGGCTTTGTCAACACCAAAGAGATGTTTCAGAAGGCTATGGATGGTAGATATGCCATTCCTGCCTATAATTTCAACAATCTGGAACAGCTCCAGGCCATTATCAACGGATGTGGACAATCTGGATCTCCCGTGATCCTTCAGGTTTCCAAGGGCGCACGCAATTATGCCAATCCAATTCTTCTGCGCAACATGGGAAGAGGGGCCGTGGAAATGGCACGGGATGAGGGCTACAAAATACCTATGGCCCTTCACCTGGATCATGGTGACAGCTATGAGCTTTGTGTTTCATGTGTTGAAAGCGGGTTTTCATCTGTGATGATAGACGGATCTCATCTCTCATATGAGGAAAATGTGGAGCTGACCAGGAAGGTAGTAGATTATGCCCATAGATATGATGTTACTGTTGAGGGTGAGTTGGGGGTCTTGGCTGGAATAGAAGACGATGTTGTGGCAGCCAGATCCTTTTATACCCAGCCGGAGCAGGTTGAAGACTTCGTACGAAAGACCGATGTTGACTCCCTCGCCATTTCAATCGGTACCTCTCATGGTGCCTACAAATTCAAACCAGAGCAGTGCACCCGCAATAAAGAAGGGATTCTAGTTCCACCCCCACTGCGCTTTGACATCCTTGAGGAGGTGGAGAAACGCATTCCGGGATTCCCGATCGTTTTGCACGGGGCCAGTTCGGTCCTCCCTAAATATGTCGCCCTTATTAACGATAACGGCGGCTCCCTCGATGCCGCCGTGGGTATCCCTGAAGATCAGCTCAGTAAGGCGGCAAGGTCTGCAGTATGCAAAATCAATATAGACTCGGATGGACGTCTAGTCATAACGGCTATGATCCGAAAAGTACTTAATGAAAATCCGTCTGAATTCGATCCGCGTAAATACCTGGGGCCTGCCCGTGAAGAACTTATGAGGATGGTGATCGCAAAAAACAAGAATGTTCTCGGCAGCGCAGGAAGATATTGACTGCGTGCTTCCCTGAATCCTATCAGATCCTTAGTGCCGCAAGAAAGCCGCCGTGGATGGCATCGTTGAGCTTGCCCGGCTGAATACAATCGCCCACGGTGGTGTAAGGGATGCCCATTTCCGTGAGAGCCTCGGAAAGTCTTTGCACGGACCTGGAGCCGGAGGCTATAATCACGCTGTCAAATTTCTGTTCTTCACTATGGCCGTCCTTGTCAAAAAAGACGGTATTGTTGTTTATGGCGGTAACACGTGCGTTGGTCTTGATCCTGACTCCGTGGCGTTTTAGGTTGGCCATAAGGATCCACTTTGTCGATTTGCCCACATCTCCTCCTGCCTTGGGAAGCATTTCAAAGACAGTCACCCTGCATGCTCCCTGGAACATCAGTTCCCGCAACCGTTCAGGGGTTTCTGCGTCATAGGCGAATAAAAAGTGAAGGATCTCCGGTGAGAGGGTCCCCTTGGCTGCCACGAAGAGGGCGACCTCTAGACCTACGGCACCCCCACCGATTATAGCTACTTCTTTCCCCAGAAGAGGATTGTCACGCAAGACAGTCCATGACGAGAGCACCTGTGGGTCATCTATTCCTTTGATGGGAGGGACCAGAGGTTCTGCACCCTCGGCAACGATGACGTGATCCGGTGCCTCTTCACGGATTAATTCCGCGTTGACCTCGGTGTTGAGATGGACTGGGATCGCGTACTTGTTTAGCATGGCGCGGTAATAGCGGATAAATTCCAGCAGTTCTTGCTTGTGGGGCGGGGCGCAGGCGACCCATATCTGACCACCAATATCATCGGCCCTGTCATACACCTCGACCATATGTCCGGCTTGAGCCGCAGTGACTGCGGCCTCCAGACCAGCGGCCCCAGCGCCGACTACCATCAGCCGTTTGGGAGAGCCGGTTTTTTCAATATTTCTTTCGCCTTCAAATCCGGCCCTGGGGTTTGCGATGCAGTAGACCGGCTGGCCGGAAAAGATCTGGTCAGTGCACCCCTGGGAACACGCTACGCAGGGCCGGATCTCGTTGGCCCGGCCTTCGAAGGCCTTGATCGGCCATTCAGGGTCGGCGATTAGTACACGACCCAGGTTAACCATATCCGCATAGCCATCCCTCAGTATCTTTTCAGCCATTTCCGGCGTGGAGATACGGTTGGAGGCCATTACCGGCACTGACACCGCATTTTTGATATTCATGGCCAGGTAGGCATAGGCCGAACGGGGCAGGTCCATGGGGAGCTGAGGGACTCGCGATTCGTGCCAGCCGCCGGTAACATTGATGACATCGACACCTGCCTCTTCATAGACCCTTGCAAATTTGGGGGTCTCGGCATCGGTATTGCTGCCCGGGACAAAATCGTTACCTGCCATTCGAATGCCAAGCGGAAAGCCGGAGCCTAGACGTGCTCGGACGCGCTGGATAATCTCACGGGGGAACCGGACACGGTTTTCGAAACTTCCGCCGTACTCATCTGTGCGCTTGTTTCTAAGGGGGGAGAGAAATTGCGTGATCAGATACCCGGCCGAGGCGATAATTTCCACTCCATCAAAGCCCGCCTCTTTGGCGCGGAGGGCCGCCGATGCAAAGGCCTCCTCAACCCGCTCAATGTCTTCAAGGGTCATTTCGCGGGGGGTGGCCTTGGAATACTGATTAAAGACGGAAGAGGGTGCAATGGGTTCCTTGCCATCAAGAAGAAAGGGAAAGGAATAGCCTCCGGCATGGAAAAGCTGCACCCAGGCTCGGGCACCCTCGTCTTTGATAAGCGATGTGAGTTTTTGAAAGGCGGGGATATTTTCGTCAGCCCTTAATGAAAGGATAATAGAACCAGATCCCAAAAAGTCAACCCCTACAGGTCCTACGGTAACAAGGCCGGCCCCGCCGCCGGACCTTTCCCGGAAGTAATTATAATAGCGATCATTGAGGTTTCCGTCATAAGAATAAAGAAGCCCAAGGGCCGGATAGGCGATGCGGTTTTTTATTTGCAAGTTGTTGATCGTGACTGGGCTAAATAGATACTTATACATTATTATTCTCCCTTTATGAATCATAACTATTCAGGTGGATAGACTGAAGGTAGAAGGCTAATAGGGACAAATCATGTGTGATCATCTACGTGTGCGCCTGCCTGCCGTAACTGCGGCGAGACAGGTCATCGCGCGAGATGGCTGAAAAATACTTCAACCTTCAGTCTTCAACCTAAATAGCTGGGTGGTTACCATTAATCTTTGTTAAGAGAGTATAGGAAGACAGATCTTTTGGTGTCAAGGAGAAAGCCGGAGCTGCCCACCATATCCTTGACACATAGGGATCTTTATCCTACGCTACGTTAACCAAGAGGACCTTCCACGGCAAGACGATCGCGCCGTGCATTGGAAGTCCACATAGGGGGACCAAAATGATGGAAAGGTTCCGATAAGTGAACATCATGATGGGAGAGCTTATTTTTAAACAGCCATAGCATTAAGCCTTTTTTGGGTAGCTACAAGTTCATGAAAAGGAGAACAAACAATGAAAAAGCCAAAAAGTTTTCCTCTGCTTGATGAAAGGGATTTTCCGATTAACCTGGTCCGAGAGATAATGATTAGAGGCACGGGCACGGATCTGGAGGAGTTGAGGAATAAACCAATGATTGCGGTGGTCAATTCTCACACCGAACTTAACCCCGGTCATATGCACCTTCGTTCTTTGGCTGAAAAGGTCAAGGAAGGTATCCATTCTGCAGGTGGAATTCCTTTTGAGTTCAATGTCCCAGCTCCCTGCGACGGGATGACAGAGGGGCATGAAGGGATGCGGTTTATTTTACCCCAGCGCGAGCTGATCGCTGATATTGTGGAGACGCATGTCCGTAGCATGCTTTTTGACGGTATGGTAATGATTGCCAGTTGTGACAAGATAATTCCAGGGATGATCATGGCTGCTGCCCGACTGGACCTGCCCACAATCTTTCTAACTGGCGGGCCAAGTGCATGGCAGAGTCGTTTTGTGGGAGAGGGAAGGGATGATAGCCTTAACATTGCGGGCTGTGGGGCATGTGATCTGATGGGCACTGCCAACACCTTCCAGTGCATGGCAGAGGTCATGGGCCTTACAATCCCTGGTTCAGCAAATGTGCCCGGGTTTCATACCGATAAGCTGATCTTTGCACGGCAGTCTGGAAAAAGGATTGTGGGTATGGTGGAAGAGGGGTTGACTGCCAGAAAGATCCTGACAGAGAAGGCCATAGAAAACGCTGTCATTATGGATCTGGCCATTGGGGGCTCTACCAACGCGGCACTTCATCTCCCGGCTATTGCCCATGAATTAGGGCTTTCGCTGCCTCTTTCAAGATTTAATGAGTTCAATAAGAAGATCCCGACATTGCTGGCCATCAATCCCAATGGAGAATACAGCATCGTTGATCTTTATGCTGCCGGAGGAATTCCGGCGGTTATGAAGGTCCTGTCAGAAGATCTTTATCTTGACGCCCTTAATGTGACCGGCCAGAGTCTTAGGGAGGTCGTGGAGGCGGCCGAGGTCTTTGACAAAAAGGTGATTCCTTCAAAAGAAAACGCCCATCTTTCCGAGGGGGGCACTGTCATTCTCTATGGCAACATTGCACCAGAGGGGGCGGTGGTCAAGCAGTCGGCCATTGACCCCGATATGCTGACCTTTACTGGGAAGGCTCGTGTTATGGATTCGGAGGCCGATGCCCTTTCTGCCTTCCGGGAGGTAAAAATCGAGGAGGGCCAGGTAGTGGTGATCCGTTATGAGGGTCCTAAGGGAGGCCCCGGTATGCCTGAAACCCTGGCTGTGACTCTGGCCCTGGCATCCAGCGGTTTGGAAAGGGTTGCCATTATTACCGATGGACGTTTTTCAGGATACTCTTCTGGCCCATGCGTTGGACATGTATCGCCTGAGGCCTATGTGGGTGGTCCTATTGCTGCATTGAGGGACGGCGATGAGATAGAGATTGATATCCCGGGAAGGCGGATCAATGCCAGGATTCCCGATAGCGAGATACAAAAGCGCCTTGAGGGATTTAGGCCTGTGAAACATCCTGTTCCAGGAGGATTCATGACCCGTTATGTCAAGTACGTGAGCTCTGCGGCAAAAGGTGCAATCCTGGAATAGAACGGGTCTCTTTTATTGATAGTTGGGAAACCCCCGCTATGCGGGGGTCAGAGAAATTAGGCTATGCCGTATCAGAAATCAAGGTCATGAAGTGAGTCCCGCCCCGGGCGGGATTAATGTAGATCTTCGCTCTTCTATTCAATAAAATGGCATAAAATTCCTTAACTTTAGGCACTTTAGACATTTTAGATCACTTTAGTCACTCTGGAGATACGCGAGTAAACAAGCCCCCTCTGGGGGCAAGCCAAAGCCGGGCCCTCTGGACCCGGATTCTTTACAAATATTTTGCATATGATATAAATAGGCCCGTCCACATTGTTTTAAGAAAAAAGCGTAGCCTAGACTTTTTTCAAATAGTAATATCTTTAGCACACACGCCTGGGAGGTAAAAATGAATAGATTTTCGGATCGTCTTTTACGCGCCGCCAAATTGGATGCCAGTCTCTATGAAGAGGTGGAGGCTGACAAGGGCGCCATGGGTCAGGCCATGGCGGTAGTTGTCCTATCTAGTATTGCCGCTGGGGTAGGAGGCATTGAAAAGGCGGGAATCGGGGGGGTATTTACAGGAACCATCTTGGCCCTTATCGGGTGGTATATCTGGGCCTATCTTACCTATATCATTGGCACGAGATTGCTTCCTATGCCAGAGACGGAGGCCGATTATGGCGAGCTGCTGCGAACTATTGGGTTTTCGAGTTCCCCCGGACTGATTCGTGTATTGGGGATCATCCCTGGCCTTACGGGAATCGTTTTTATGGTGGCAGGGGTTTGGATGCTGGTAGCAATGGTTATTGCGGTAAGACAGGCCTTAGATTATCAAAGCACATTACGCGCTGTGGGGGTCTGTATTATTGGCTGGATCATCCAGGCATTGGTGCTCGGCATATTTCTCTCTATGTTCAGATGAGGAAGCATAGCGTTTCTATGATTTGACCTTATCTGTCAATTATGGACTCCCGCACCCCGATCAGGGTCGAGGACAGGCCTCGCGGGAGTGAAGCCGTCACTTTTTACTTGACATTACTTCGGAATATGTCTATAAAGTAAATACTCTTGAAGGCTCGCCTTTATGGGCGGGGTTTGTTTCGTTCTGAGGGAAAGATCCATTTGTCAAAAGTGGCAACCTAAAGTTTGGAACCATGAGAATTTATTTGAAAGGAGGGTGTCGCTATGGCGAATGGAACCGTGAAGTGGTTTAATGACCACAAAGGTTACGGGTTTATTGAGCAAACAGATGGTCCCGATGTATTTGTTCATCATTCGGGAATCAATGGGAACGGTTTTAAGTCTCTCAGAGAAGGCGATGAGGTCAGCTTTGACATAGAGCAGGGCAACAAAGGCCCCGCTGCAGCAAATGTGACTGTAGTTTAACGACCGTTTTGAGCTGAAAAAAGGGTATTCTATCGAATCGTGATGGAATGCCCTTTGTTTTTTGAGATCAAAGGGGAACTTTTGGGCAAGGCTGATCTAAAATATGACCCAAGTTTTTCATTGACATCTGCATCGGGCTTTGGCATAAATAAAAAATAATCAATAATGGGTAGGAAACCCATTACTACTAGAGAATAAATCACAGCAAAAAGGCCATGAAGGCCTCGGCGGTAAGAGAAATCCGCTAAGGCACTTATGGCCTTTTTGATTTTAGACCATCTTTCTTTTGAGTGGGAAGGAGGACCAGGAATTATGCATATCTCTGAAGGCGTTTTGTCCATGCCCGTCCTGATATCCGGAGGTGCTCTTGCTGCAGCCGGTACCGCTGCAGGTCTCAACAAACTGGATTATGACCATGTTCCCCAGGTGGCTGTCCTTTCGGCAGCATTTTTCGTTGCCTCCTTAGTGCATATCCCCATAGGGCCATCCAGTGTGCACCTTATCCTTAATGGCCTGCTCGGACTCCTATTGGGTTGGGTGGCCTTTCCTGCGATACTTGTCGGGCTCTTTTTACAGGCCGTGCTTTTCCAGTACGGAGGTCTGACATCCCTGGGGGTAAATACGGTTGACATGGCCCTTCCTGCCGTTGTCTGCTTTTTGGTATTCAGGTCAGGTGTCAGGAGCAACGATCTCCTTACTTCCATGATTTCAGCCTTTTTGTGCGGGTTGGGGGGCGTCTTGCTGGCGAGCCTCATGGTTGCGCTGGCCCTTGTTTTTACTGGAAAGGCCTTTCTTGGGGCGGCCAAAATCATCGTAATCGCCCACATCCCCGTAATGGTAATCGAGGGCATTATCACCGCTGTGTGTGTCAAATTTCTTAAAAAGGTCAAACCAGAGATTTTGGAGGTTGCTAATGTTGAGGAATAATGTGCTTCAAGAAAAGTTCTTTTCTGCGGGTCCGATATGTATTGCGGCTATTATGTTGCTTTTTATTGCATTTGTTCCCAATTCGGCCTTGGCCCATAAGGTTTACATCTACGCATGGATAGAGGGGGATAAGATCCACACGGAAAGCTATTTCAGTTCAAATCGAAAGGTGCAGGGCGGCCTAATCCAGGTCTTTGATCCTTCGGGCAGTAAACTCCTGGAGGGGCATACCAACAAAAATGGCGAATTTGGGTTCAAGATCCCTGAGAAGACCGATCTCAAGATAGTCGTTAATGCCAGCATGGGGCACAGGGGTGAATATATCTTGAAGGCCGATGAACTCCCTGACATTTCAGTTGCTACCAAAGGGATGACAAATGCCAGAGGAGTCGGTTCGTCATCTCAGCGTGGTGTATCAGTGGGCCCTGAGGAGATACGGGCGATTGTGGAGCAGGCCCTGGATTCCCGCCTGGGACCTGTTATGAGAGAATTGTTCAGACTGCGGGAGGAAAGGGGCCCGGGATTGACTGAGATCATTGGCGGTATCGGGTATATCTTTGGGCTTATGGGCCTGGTGATGTATTTCTGGGGCAAGAAAAAGAGAAAAGGAGGAAAATGATGATGAAAAGATTGATGTCTTGTTTGGTGATGGCGGGTGTTTTCTTGACAGCCATATGTGGAACGGCATCTGCCCATTTTGGGATGGTGATCCCTTCGGATTCAATGGTTATGCAGGGAGAGGCCAGGACCGTACGTGTCACGATCTCTTTCTCGCATCCCTTTGAAGGCGAGGGGATGGAACTCGACAGGCCTGCCCAGTTCGGGGTGATGACTCGGGGAAAAAAGAGGGCGCTCTTGCAATATTTGAAAAAAACAAAGGTCATGGGCCATAAGGCCTGGACCATTGATTACAAGGTCACGAGGCCAGGTGTGTATACGTTCTATATGGAGCCAAGGCCCTACTGGGAACCGGCTGAAGACCACTACATTATACATTATACCAAAACCGTTGTTTCCGCATTTGGTGATGAGGAAGGCTGGGACAGGCCTGTGGGTCTAAAAACGGAGATCATTCCCCTGAGCAGGCCTTTTGGCCTCTATGCCGGTAATGTGTTTCAGGGTGTTGTCCTTCTGAACGGTAGGCCCGTCCCATATGCCGAGGTAGAGGTAGAGTATTATAATCAGGATGGACGAGCTGTTGCGCCCACAGATTATATGGTCACCCAGGTGGTCAAGGCGGATGTAAACGGTGTGTTCACCTACGGGGTACCCGAGGCTGGATGGTGGGGTTTTGCAGCGCTAAGCACATCAGATAAAAAGATGAAATACAGGAATCAGGACAAGGAGGTGGAGTTAGGGGCGGTATTGTGGGTCCGGTTTCTTGAATGGAGGAAAAAGTGAGGGCCATGATTGATATCGGGGCCTCTGAAAAAGCTTGACTTTGTAAGGTTTTTATTTTCACCTTAAGGCAGACCTGAGAAGATATCGTAACAGTTTCATCGAATCGCATTGAAAGGAGGGTTAGGCGGATGGGTAAAGCGCGAAATTCTACGGGGATTTTTGTCATCATTACGGCGTTAATCGCGGTAATTATGTTTGCGGTCCCGATTTTTGCAGAAGACACGGACTCTTCCAAGACCTTGATGCAACGGATACATGATCTGGAAGAAAAAATGAAGGATTATGAGGATGCCCGTAAGAAAGGAGAGGAGACAAGTGCGGAGGTTGACCAGCTCAAGGGCAAGATTGAGGACCTCGAAAATATCAAGAAGGCCCTTGGTCTTATACGGCTTTCCGGAGGTGTTACTGCTGTCGTACAAGGGACCACTAATAACGAAGATAATTCGACTGAAGGCAATTCCACGGATGCGGCCTTTACCCTGGATCTCAACGTTGACACACATTTTGAGGATTATGGTGACCTCCACGTCCATTTTGAGGGAGGGGATGGAGAGGGGCTAAACAATGAAAACGTCAGCTTTAGCTCCCCCAATTATGACGCATACGCCACCAAGAATCACGAGAATAAGTGTGGTCTCACGATCTCGGAGGCCTTTTATGAACTAAATTTTATGGATGAAAAAGCTGTTTTTGACATAGGCAAGATGGATATAAGTGTCTTGTTTGATGAGAATGAGGTTGCCGGAGACGAGACCACACAGTTTCTTTCAAACATATTTGTAAAGAGCATGGGTCTGACCATCCCCGAACCCGATAACTTTTATTGTCCCGCGGTGACACTGAAGGTGGCACCCAAGGATCTTTATGAGTTCAGGATTGTAGGGGCCAGTGTGGAAGGGGAAGATCATGCTTATCCTGATGACAACTGGGAGGATATATTTAGTCATGGGTTTATTGCAGGGCAGATCACACTGAAGGCAAAAATTGGCGGTAAAAAAGGAAACTACCGTTTCTACGGGTGGTGGGATGATAGAAGGTACCTGAAAAACGATCACTTGGCCACGGAGCAGTATAAAAAGGGAAGTTCCTTTACAGATTATCGTAAAGGCTGGGGTATTAGCTTTGACCAGGAGATCGGCGAAGGCGTTAAGGGTTTTATAAGATACAGCCAGACGGACGATGACCTTGCAAGTTGGGGGGGTAGCTCGACCGGGTGGGAAATTCTCCCTTATGACAGTCTGTGGAGTCTTGGTGTGGAACTGACTGGCCCCATTGGGGACAGGGAAAAAGATACCCTGGGTATAGCATACGGCCAGATTTTTCTTACGGGAGATTACAAGGCTGCAAACGTTGACTCTGATGATGAGACTTATGTCGAGGCATATTACAGGGTCCCCCTCCATGAGCGTTTTGCCCTATCCGGCGATTTTCAGTGGATAAACAATTCATATGGTCATTCCTGGGCAAAGGACGTGTACATATTCGGTCTGAGGGCCCAGTTGGACTTCTGATTTTAGGCCCCTTTTATGTCTCGGAATTGAAGGCCTGGCACCAGTTGGGGGAAAGGCGATAGGAATGATGCATCAAAAAAGGCGTAGGATGGGAATTCCTCGGCCCTGGCAGTATTTTGCTGCACTATTCCTTATTGGAATCTTTGCGTTGTCTATACGCGGATTCTGCCTTCCCCTTTCAGATCCAGAAGATCACGACATATCCGAACCAAATTTATTGTCCCCCTCACAAGATCGTTCCGTCAACGTCCGATTAGGACCTATGTACCTTCGAGGACAGTCTCCCTTCCAATTGCTTCGGTTGAGCCTGACCCCGATAGGCGGCGAGAATGTCCCCCGAGGTCACTGGCTCCTGGGCACGACGGCCACATGGACAAACAGATGGGCAGAGGAAAAGGATAAGTATATCATCGACGCGGGGGTCCTCCGCACAGCGTTTTTCGCGACTTATGGTCTCATGGATTGGTTGGAATTGCATCTGGAGATACCGTTCTGCATGCGGGGTGGTGGATACATGGATGGAATGATCGAGGGGTTCCACGATCTCTTCGGGCTAAACCAGGCAGGGAGGGATCGATATCCCAAGAACCGATTTCGAATCGTCTTCTGGAGAAAGGATGGGACCAAGTTTGAACTAGGCCCTGGAGGCTCCGGTGTGGGCATGGAAGACATGGTCCTTTCTACAAGGTGCCTGATTACCAGGGGCGGGGAATGGTTGCCCCAGACCTGCTTAACTCTCCATTTTAAGGTGCCCACGGGAGATGAAGAGGATCTTTACGGGTCAGGAAGTCTTGATGGAGGGGCGGCCTTTTGTTTTGGTAAACGGATACGAGGTCTCTATGGTTACCTTGGAATCCAGTATACACGCTTTGGGGATGACGAGCTGGCCGGTATCCCTATGCGTAAAGACCAGATTTCTGTGTTGACCGCACTAGAGTTTCCATGGGACGACCGCCTATCCTTCATCTTACAGGAGCTCTTCAACACGGGGGCGGCCGAAGACTTCTATGAGTTCTCTGATCCGACAAATGAGATCAGCTTTGGGATAAAGGCCGAATTCCCATCTCAGACATATTTTGAGTTTGGGTTGATCGAAAACCTCTTCCTGTTTGACAACAGCCCTGACTTCGGGGTCCATTTGGGCATTTCCCGGAGGTTTTAAACTGCTCCAGCCTGTACGGGGTGATATGATAGAGCTGGATATAGAGGTCACATTCAATAAGAGGGTCGCCTCTGATATCTTTCTGATGGGACTGAGGTCGGCCCAGATTGTGTCTGATTCAATGCCGGGTCAGTTTGTGATGATCCGTGTCAGCGATGCTACGGATCCTTTACTGAGACGCCCTTTTTCCATATGTGGGGTCCCGGGAGGGGATCTCTTCCTTATCCTTTATAGGGTGGTGGGACGAGGGACCGCGATTATGTCAGGGGCCAGGGAAGGCGACCGATTATCTGTTTTGGGACCTTTGGGGAGGGGATTTGATCTGTCAAAAACAATTGGTAGATCCCTTTTGGTCGGGGGCGGCATTGGAGTTGCCCCACTCATGTTTTTGGCACAAACCATTGAGGGTCGTGATGTGACATTTATGACTGGTTACAGTTCTGCCAGTGAAGAGGTGCCCATGGAGCAGGTGTGTGCAAAGGGAACAGAAATTCTTATTGCCACTGATGATGGTTCGATTGGTCATAAAGGTCCTGTCACAGATCTCTTGGAGTCCTACCTGGAAGGGGGTGCGCATGGCGATCTGAAAGTCTTTGCGTGTGGCCCGCTACCCATGCTCAGGCGAGTGGCGGCTATGACTCTAGGTCACGACGTTTCATGCCAGGTCTCCATGGAAACGGCCATGGCCTGTGGCCTCGGTGTATGTCAGGGCTGCGCTCTTAAGTCTTCCCCTGGTCAGGAAAAGACCTATTTTTTTGTGTGCCAGGATGGGCCGGTATTCCAGGCTCAATCCCTGGATTGGAAAGAGCTATGAGCGGAAAACCACCTGATCTTACAGTAGACATAGGTCCCCTAAAATTAAAAAATCCTGTCCTCACGGCGTCGGGCACCTTTGGCTATGGTCAGGAGTTTAATGACCTCGTAGACCCTGCAATGCTAGGAGGCATCGTGGTCAAAGGACTTTCCCTCAGACCCCGGCCCGGAAACCCGCCTCCCAGGATCGTGGAGACCCCTTGTGGAATGCTGAATGCCATTGGCCTTGCCAACGTTGGCCTGGAGGCATTCCTGAAGGAGAAGGTGCCCTGGCTTCAGAAGCTTCATACCCTCGTGGTAGTCAACATCTATGGGAACAGTATAGATGAGTACGGTGCAGTGGCTGCTGGACTTAGGGGAGTTGACGTCGTGGATGCTGTTGAAGTGAATATCTCATGCCCCAATGTAAAAGATGGGGGCATGGCCTTTGGGACGGACCCCGATATTACGGCGAGGGTGACCGAGGAGGTCCTAAAAAACTGTGACAAACCTGTGTTTGTCAAGCTATCTCCAAATGTGACAGACATAGTGTCTATAGCCAGGGCCGCTGAGAGTGCGGGCGCACATGCGGTATCCTTGATAAACACGCTGACCGGTATGTCTATAGATATTGAAAGACGAGTGCCGACACTGGGCAATATCTCCGGAGGCCTGTCTGGCCCGGCTATTCGTCCTGTTGCCCTTTATATGGTCTATCAGGTGGTTAGAAGCGTGGGTATCCCTGTCATAGGTGGGGGCGGAATCATGGACTACCGCGATGCCCTCGAATTTCTCATTGCCGGGGCTAGGGCAATCCAGGTAGGGACGGCCAACTTTGTCAAACCAAGGGTCAGCCTGGAGATCATTGATGGGCTCAGAAAATATTGCAGGGATAGGGGAATTGCCGAGATTGAAGAGATTATCGGCACCCTTAACACATAGCCTTTTGAGATTTTTTGTCTATCATCCGGCCTTGCTCAATGTCTTGTTCACCGTATCAGCTCAATAAATGGGGGTTAATCACCAGAGGGTGAATAGGGCAGGGCTGGCAGTGGGACCTTTTGGAGGCCAAAAACCGGGACTGACGTTCCGATATTGCCCTCTGTCATCACAAACATCGCGCGGCGATAGGTGCCTGGAATTCTCTCACAACAAAGTCTATATTGTAACCACGCCACGAGCCTCAACTAACACTCGCTGACGCCGCCCCCGTAAATGCCTCAATCAGAATAGAAGGCCGAAAAAAGGCCGCACTGCCGGCCTTGACCGTCTCCTACCCTAGTTACCCCGAATTATTGAACCCTTACTGTTCACCAACGTTTTGACCGCCTTCATGTATTCGGTGAGGCCACGCTGGAAGATATCATTATGATTGGCCCCGGGGATCTTGAGAAAGGTCTTATCCGCCGCCCCGCAGGCGTCATAAAGGGCCTGGCCGTCCGAGAAGGGGATTATATGGTCTCTTTCTGCGTGTATTATAAGGGTGGGTCTGTCAAATTCCTTAATCTTATCTACATTTTGAAAACCCTCTTCCTCTTTTATTCCTAATGTCTCTAGATCGATCCCCAAAAGCTCTAAGAGCGGTCCGGCATAGGCAAATCCGCTTTCAATAATAAGGCCATCGATCCGTTCCCTGTAATTGACTACCAGTTCAAGGACGGATGCGCTGCCCAGGGACCTTCCCATGAGGATAAATGGGCCTGTAAGGCCATTGTCATTTATCCAATTTTTTGTAAATTCAAAGATGATATGGCAGTCCTGCATCATGGCCGTTACCGTGGGTTCGCCCGTCGATCGACCGTAACCACGGTAATCCACGGGTAAGAAATTTATGCCCATACGGTTGTAAAAGGACCCTAATTCATCGTAATCAGCCACGATTTCACCGTTGCCGTGAAAGAAGAGGATATTCGGTGCTGATTTTTCTATCACGTGGAACCTGCCTCCAACGAGCACGTCCTTTTCGACCGGGATGAGGACATCCTGGCCGGGACCTCTGGAATCTGGTTCTTCCCATTCAGGTCTTGGATGGAAGAGAAACATGAGGACATCGGGGCGGTCTAATACAGAATAATCAATCTTTGAGATATCTATCATCCGAATGCCTTTCCCTATGCTAAATAAGACGTAACTACACAGGTTCAAGGTTCAAAGGTTCACCGTTCAAGGGTACCAACAAGACTTACACAAATGAATTGACAGTATCAAGAAAATTTGGGATGTGTGATCATTCTTTTGCTCGAAAGAAATAAGAGACACAAGGGGCTTTTAAAAAAGGGGGCCCAATGACAAAAAAGAGAGAGGCGAAAGTACAGGGCTTGAAATACAAAGGGGGAGAGGATCTCAGATATCTTAGCCCCGAACATTCAAAGCGACTCTTTAAGACCCACTTGCAGGGCTCTTTTGTTCGATCAGGGGCAAGTGTCTTTATATGGGCATTCGCCTTGGTTTTTTATGTCTGTCATACCATAGACACTGAAAGTTTTATGGGCCTCACCGCTTGTGCCGTATTCCTCATCCTGATGAATGTACCGCTGCTGCCTGTTCTCAGAGGTATTACCCGTAGGAGCGCATACGAATATTTCTCTATCTTTGTCAACATCCTTGAGGCCAGCGGGTACACGGGCGTTATTTACTTTTTGGGCGGCATCAGGGGTGGGTATATGATTACCCTCTACGCCTGCCTGATTACCTATGTAGGGGTCGTGGCGCCTAGAAGATATCCATTTATTGTGACCGCCTTTTGTGCCTTTGCCCTTTCCTTTGTGGTGGGTCTAGAGCACTTCGGGGTAATCCCACATCAAAACAATGTCTTCGGCTATCATTACCATTGGAACAACATTGTATTGATGCTTGCCATGGCGATTGCATCACTATTTGTGGTCGCATTCATTTCGGCCTATACAGGGAGTCTCTTGAAGAGGGCGAGAGATAGGCTTCGGCGGCAAAATAGGGAGTTGGAGATATCGCGCTCAGAGCTCAGCCATGCGGCCATGGACCTCAAGGAAAAGAATATTCAACTCGAAATGGCGATAGACAAGGCGAGAGAGTCTGAACGCCTCAAGTCTCAATTCCTGGCCAACATGAGTCACGAAATCCGCACTCCCCTGAATGCCGTTCTAGGCTTTACCGATATGCTGCTCGATACGGAATTGGACGGAGACCAGACCGATTATGCAAGGACAGTAAAGAGAAGCGGTGACGCCTTGCTCTCTTTGATAAATGATATCCTTGATCTTTCCAAGATCGAGGCCGGAGAGTTGGATGTCGAGGAAATCGACTTTGATCCTGAGCTTCTTGCCTTTGACGTCTGTGAGCTTGTCAGGCCCAGGATTTCTTCAAAGCCCATTGAGATACTGTGCCATATTGGAGATGAAGTACCTTCCCGTGTAAGAGGAGACCCGTTGAGAATGCGGCAGGTCCTGACAAACCTGATGGCCAATGCCGCAAAATTTACTGAGTCTGGAGAGATTGAACTCTCTCTTGATGTTGATGAAGAAAGGGACGATCGCATGAAATTCCACTGTACGGTTCGGGATACAGGGATAGGCATTCCAGGGGAGAAACTTGACACTATATTTAATGCCTTTCATCAGGCAGATGGTTCTACCACCAGAAAATTTGGTGGCACTGGACTGGGACTGACTATCTGCAAGCAGATATCTGGTCTGATGGATGGTGATGTCTGTGCCGAAAGTGAGGTTAATAGAGGAAGCACGTTTCATTTTACAGGATGGTTTGGAAGGGCAGAGGTAAAGAAGACCAAGAGATTCAATCCTATATCACTTTTTGGAAAGAAGGCGCTTGTTGTTGATGATAATCAGGCCAGTCTGGATATATTGAGGCACATTATGGAAGGGGCCGACATGCATGTGATTACTCTCAGAAGACCCCAGGAAGTGATTTTGACTTTACAATCGGCCCTTGAGACCGAGCATGCCTTTGCCATTTGTGTCATTGATATCCAGATGCCCGTGATGACGGGTTATGAGGTGGCAGAAGAGATTCGTAAATGTGCGTACCAATTTAGCAACATCCCCTTAATCGCTCTGTCCTCTTCGGTTGAGCGTGACGCCCAAAGATGTAAAAAGGCGGGCTTTGATGGCTTTATGAGCAAGCCTATACACAGAGAGAAGTTATTTCAGATGCTGGAGATCTTGATTGGGGAGGGAGAGGGAGATGCTTCCAAGAGAGAGGAAGTTCCCAGGCAGGAGATCCTGACCCAATACAAAACTCGGGAGGAGATAAAACATTCGGTGGGCATCCTTTTGGTAGAGGATAATCCGGTTAATCAGAAACTGGCAACGCTGATGCTTAAGAAGGCTGGGTACAATGTGGTGCTGGCCGGTGACGGGGAAGAGGCAGTCGAAAAGTATACGGAATTCCATGATGATTTTGACTTGATTTTTATGGACGTCCAGATGCCCAGAATGGATGGATTGGAGGCGACAAAGGAAATACGGCGGAGGGAAGGTTCGTTGGCAAGCGATGGAAGGATGGCCACCCATATTCCCATTGTTGCCATGACTGCTGCTGCCATGAAGGGCGATAGGGAGAAATGTTTTGAAGCGGGGATGGATGACTATGTTACAAAGCCGATTAAGAGAGAACTTGTCTTCAAGATCCTCGAGAAATGGGTTTTTAACCGTGTGGCTTCATAGGCTATAAGGGTATGGGTGGAATGTGTACTCAAAGGATAGGGATTGATCAGTGCTGTCCGTAGAATAAGGGAGATGGTTAGCACGGCTTACATCATGCTCGCTTTGACCCTGTTTCTACCTTCTTTCTTGGCCTGGTAAAGGGCGGCGTCTGCCACGGCAATCATGGAATCGGGAGAAATCTTTTTGTCAGGCGTAGAAGGACCGAAACCCGATACGCCGAAACTCGCTGTGATCGAAGTCTTTTTCCCTTCAAATTCAATGGCTATTCGGGAAATTTCCGCACGCAATCTTTCACCCAAAAGCGTGGCGCCTTTAATGTCTGTCTCAGGAAGGATGATCATGAATTCCTCGCCACCGAACCGTGCAATCCAATCCACATCAGAACGAATCGATTTCCTAATAGACTCGACAGCCTTTTTTAGTGCCTGATCACCTGCCAGGTGACCCAGAGTATCATTGACCTTTTTGAAATGATCAATGTCGCATAATATCAAGGAGAACGGCCGATTATACCTTATTGACCTCTTGATTTCCTGGGGAAGATGATCGTTTAGATAAGCGCGATTGTAGGCCCTGGTGAGTGGGTCGGTTATGGATAAGATCTTGATCTCCTTGTTGGCTTTTCTAAGGGATTTTTCGAGTTCCAGGATACGCCTGGCGGTATTGAGACGCGCGATCAATTCACCTGGATGAAAGGGCTTGGTCAGGTAGTCGTCTGCGCCTCCTTCCAGCCCGGTGATAATGTCTCCCTTTGAATCCTTGGCAGTAAGCAGGATAATAAAAACATACCCCGACGCGGCAGACACATTGGCCCTAATAGCCCTGCATAATTGAACGCCGTCCATTTCCGGCATCATCCAATCGGTCAAGACAATAGGGAAAAATCTGTCATTAAATTTTTCCAGGGCCTTGCGGCCATTTTCCATACATACGACTTCATATCCAGCCTTGACAAGGGTCTTCTCAAGAAGCTTTCGTGAGACTGGGTTGTCTTCGGCAATCAAAACAGGAAATTCGTTTTTCAATGGCCTTCACCTTTCTTATAACGTCTTCTGATTGTTACAGACCTAAAAACCGGCGGTCCTTTTCACCACCGTCTATATGTTTGGGGGCATTATATTTTTCTGGCGCAGTATTAGAGGGAGCGAACAAAGGTGAAAGTTCAATTTCACGCTTTGGTGATTAACCCACGTTTATTGAGAACTTACGAACAAAGCGATAGTCTCCGACCAGGATAAAAATAGGAACAGTATCTATTTATAAGCGACCAAAACTGAAATGTCCAGAAGGGATAAATATTTTTTTGAAAGGCCCATGCCTTGACCCAATTGCGATATTTCTTTATACTATAACATTATAATCCCAGCATTGATGCTAGGCCAAGAGAAAAACGAAATATGCCTTCCAATGACAAAGTTGGGTCCTTGTTTGCAGTGCCGAATGAATGCATTCAAGGTGGCACTGGAAAATAGGTGAATGTATATCATGAAAAATATTAATCAGTTTGAAAAGGCAAATTTTGAGACCCTCATTAAGGCAGACGGGAGCGAAGGGTTAGAGGATCGACTGAACATCCTGGATGTCTTTCTGGGGACAGAGGAACATGTGACCCTGGAACAAATGTATCTCCTATTGAAAGATAAGGGTTACCATTATGAGCCGGAGTTTGTTAGACGGTGTATGAATCGCATGGTGGATCTTGGGTTTGCCCAAAAGAAAAAATTTGAGGGCCAACCTATTCGCTATGAGCATAGGCATCTGGGAAGACACCACGATCACCTCATTTGTACCAAATGTGGAAAGATCATCGAATTCACCAATGAGGGTCTAGAAAAGCTGCAGGTAGCGATCGCTGCAACCCAGGGATTTTACATGCTTCAACACCGGATGGAGATCTATGGGCTTTGTGATACATGCCTCTCCCAGAGAAGGCCTTTGCTGCCCCTGGCCATGGCAAAAACGGGTGAAAGGGTCAAAATCAGAGAGTGGGCCGGGGGCAGGACAGGGAGGGCCAGATTGGCATCCATGGGCTTGCGACTGGGTGATCACATAGAGGTTGTCAACAATACTGGACAGGGAAGAATTATCTTGGGCCGAGATTGTACAAGGCTGGCAATTGGCAGGGGGATAGCGTACAAGATCTTGGTTTCTCTGGACGAAAGGGTAGACGAACAGGTGTGTAAGGATAATGGCCAGGCCACATGATTTATTGGGCCTTACGCTATTTTCTGCAATGTATTTTGAAGCCTATCCCTGACAGCCCTAATTAATTTTTCTATGCGGCTTCGCCGGTTGTAACGGATCATTTCCGCTGGAGTTACTTTCTCGGGATTGTGCCGCAGCTTCAGTTTAGTGATGGCCAGGTAGTCGTCTAAGAGGAATCTCCGGTAGATAAGGTTCAAGGGGAAAAATCTAAATTCTCTCTCGGAAATGGAAGCCCCCCAATCAATGATGTAGGGGAGACCATCGTGGCCTAAAATCGTATTGGCCGCCTTTTTTAAGTCACAGTGTGCTAGGCCTCTCTCGTGGAACTTGTCCAGCAGGTCTCTGAAGGAGTCGAAAAATCTCTCTGGAAGACGGACCCCTTCGCCAATCTTCTCCAAATTTATACCCGGAATCTCTTCTTCCACCAGTGCAAGGCCATCGACGATTCGATACAGGTTTGGCGTACCCCTGATTCCCCGCAGTTTTCTGTATGCCTTGGCCTCCCTCCAGACGAGAAAACGAGCGATGGTATTACGGTACAGAAACCTTTTGGTGCTGAAGTCCTTGACAACGGCCCTAATTCCACCATCTTCAACTACCCGGATCACGGGTCTTGTGCTGGATTCATTTCTCAAGATGCCGCATTGCATCTTTGGGAGATCAGAGAGTTCTAGGGAATCAAACATCAGATATCTGCCCACTGTGAGCCACAGAGGAACACTCCTTTAGGTTATCCCTTTTCAAGAGCAGTCCCGATCCCAATGGGGGTGGCAAATGAGCTAGGTGGGAGGAGGGACTTGAAGGCATGTGTCAGCCTTGCATCAAGGCGACAATGAGAGAATTAGTCTTTTGCCTGGCATCGTTGAAGACGCCTGATAGGTTAAGGGAATGATTTGCGAATATACTCCCGGGATTCCCGTTGAATACAATAATAGGCTCGAAATAGCATCTCTTAAGATCCTCAAGGATCTTGTCAACAAGTTTCAGAGAATTTTTGTCCGTCAATACATCAATAAAATCAATTCGTATAGCCTCAAAAGATTCACAGAGTGCATAAGCCACCCCTTGTGCGTAATAGAAGTTGTCGTCTATCTTGTACCAGGGGATGTTGACTTGCACCTTTTTCGGGGTGGCCGGCCCTTCCTTGTTTCCTTCTTCTACAACAAGCGTCTCTTTTATATCACGCGGGGCGTTGATTAGTCGGGTATTCACCCCCCCCATCAATGAGGCATACTGACTGAGAAGCTCCACAAGGTTATCGGCCCTCGGATAAAAATAGGACTTTCCCTGCGAGAGATTTTGATAAAAGACCCCAAGATCTTTGTCTGCCCGTTTCCACTTGCTCTCTGCGGATGGAAACCACCATTTATAGGGATCATTGGAAAGGGAGGTAAAGGCCGCTTCGGCTGAGGGGTCAAGCTTATCGGTGGTTCTCATGCGGGAAAGGTTGTCTCTCAAGACCCGAACATTATACCTGACAACCTCCAGCTCCCCGATCTGGAAGTTAGGCATGTTATCTAAGAGGACCGTTGGCCAGAATAGGTCATTAGGCAGCCAGTTTTCTCTCATCTGTTGAATTAGGGCCTGATTCATCCTGATGAAGGCCGTGCCTTTGACATGGGTATCCACATTGCCTGGCGTGATCCACCCTGGCTTTCTGGAATTGATTGCCATGTCAACGGCCACAAAGAGGACAAGGGCCAGGAGGATGACAGAAATGATCAGTCTTCGTGAAGCGCCTTTTTTCTCTTTTTCCTTGAAGTTTGCTTTCATAGCTTTTACCACCTATAATGGTTTACCAAATCAGGCTGATTTGTGGGTTTACGCTTGAATACCTTAAGGCTATTGGACAACTTGGATCTTGATCATATTAGAAAGGAGTTGGCTCAATTGTCAACAGGTATTAGAGGCAAACGTTACAGGAATTGGATAACTATTTGGAATTAAAATTAGTGTAACAGCATTTTGAACTTTTTTGTCCGCAGGGAATAATGGATTCTTTTTTCTTGGGGCTGTTCGAAGCGGCCATAAGAGGTGCAAGAGATATCATGAGGTGGTAATTCCATGAATGACCCGGAGAACCCAAAAATGAACTCGGAAGTGGGAGATTTTATTCTTGAACTGGCGAAAAGGGCCGGAGATTTTCTCCTTGAGCATTTCAAGCAGGATCAGGACCTGGTTAATCTCAGGAGTACGGCCAAGGAGGCAGCCACAAGGTATGACAAGATGGTTGATAGGCTGATTATAGATGAGATCAAAAAATTTTACCCGGATCACAGCATCTTGAGCGAAGAGGGTGGTTTTAGCCAAGCCGGTCCTGACTGGCTCTGGGTCATCGATTCCTTAGATGGTACGGGCAATTTCGCAAACCAAAACCCCTTTTTCTGCGTCTGCATCGCCTTGCTTCATAAAGGCGCTCTTGTCCTAGGCGCTATATATGG
The DNA here is from genome assembly GCA_964473615.1 of uncultured Desulfobacteraceae bacterium. Taxonomy (GTDB): domain Bacteria; phylum Desulfobacterota; class DSM-4660; order Desulfatiglandales; family Desulfatiglandaceae; genus CAYYPQ01. The sequence goes on along the minus strand of CAYYPQ010000002.1, from coordinate 50,987 downwards.
GCCGGCAATTAATGAATTGTACTTTGCGGAAAGGGGGGGAAGGGCCTTTTTGAATGGGACAAGGATCCATGTCTCTGGCATAAGGGAGTTGCGGAAGAGCTATTTGTTCTATTGTGAGGGAGGAGACACGGATAGAAAAAGGACCGGCAGGATATTGAGCAATATCTATCCTAATGTTACGGATATCCGGAAACTCGGTTCAGCCGGTCTCGAAATAGCATGGGTGGCCGCCGGCCGGGCAGAGGCCTATTTTACCACCAAGATTGATCCATGGGATGTCGCCCCTGGTGTCTTATTGACCTCGGAGGCTGGTGGAAGCGTGTCAGATTTCAAGGGTGGTAATTGGCGGATGGAAAAGAGTGACCTCTTGTTTTCCAATTCACAGACACACTCTGATATACTGGACTTGATAAGGGGAGCATAAGGGTAAAATGATAAGACAGATTCACTCGAGGTAGATTTTCTTCAGGCGATTAAATTCACGCAATTCCTGGTCTGATATTTCAGGAGACTCCGGTGTCTCTTCCTGACGGCCCCTAAGGCCTTTTATCCGTTTATCGCGTGAAGGCCTTTCAAAGGAAATGTGTTGAAAATATATCGCTATTTCATCAAGGCCCTCGATCTCCAAGACGCGGTATTTCACAAGGTGGATCTCTAGGCCACTCGGTAGATTACCCATTAAAAAATGGATAGAGTCTGAAAAATCCTGAGAGACGAGAAACATCTCCAGTCTCCGCTTTCTATCAAGAAAGACCTCGCTGGCCGAAACAACTTGCTTGAGCCAGAGATAATAAGATATCGATGAGATGATAAACTTCTCACCGCCCTCCCCGTCTATGCCATGATCTAGTCTGACTGCGGTCACGTTCGTCTTGGCTTCATTGACAAACAAGAGGTCTGATGAACCTAAATTGGGAGAGTTAATATTATCAACCAGGACAGCATTCTTGTTTGCCTCTGAACGCAGAAAGAATTCCCTTGCCGAATTCAGCAGTTCCTTACTGGTTATTTTTGTTGTGTCTGCTTCAAAAGTTGTTTTTGCCATGGCAGGTCTGTTTCATTCAGGTGTGCCTTTTTTACGATGAGGTCGGCCAGATTACCTAGTGCCTTAGAAATAGGGGAGGTGTGATTTTCCAAGAGCAAAGGGGTCCTACGGAAGATGGACCGGAAAAATTCAGGCCCTTTGGGTATGCTTCCCCAAAACTGGACCTCACACTCGAGAAACTTATGTGCCATATCCTTGAGTAGGCCAAAGGCTGCATCAGGGTTAAGAGAAAAGCCCTCGTCTATTACCAAAAGCGCGACCTCCTCGCAGGTCATTTGTTGCGAGATTTTTTTGATCAGCCTATATGAATTTAGTAGCTGTTCTGACCGGGCAGTAGTGGGGACAATGAAGAGGGAATTTAGGGAACAGAGCATTTCCCTCAGCAGAGAAATTTCGGGCAGCGCGTTTATAATAACAAATTCAGATTCCCTGCTTAACTCACTGATGATTGCAAACGAATCAACGTCGTCAAGGCCTTGCTCCCAAAAAAAGGCCTTAATGCACTTGCGATCATTATCAAAAATGTTAATTGGTCTTAATGGTTCAGTCGCGTCGGGAGAAAAAAGGGGCCCCAGGAGATAAAAGGTGTTTGGGACTCTGATAGTGGTCTCGATCAGGGCCACAGAAGAGCCCCTTTTTGCCAATTCAACGGCCAGGTTACATGCAAGGAAAGACTTCTCCGCAAAAAGGCTGCTCGAAGAAGAGAAAACGATGGCCAAATTGTGACCGACAGGGGATGTATCCCTTACGGTTTGATCAATCAAAAGGGGAACTTTATCGCCCGACGTGCCTGTCTCATTTTCTCCGGGCCCTTCTTCTTTTTCCAGGATACGTTGCCGAGATAAAAATAGATGAGATATCTCTTCTAATCCCCTTTTCTTTTTTTTGCTGGCTACCATCTAAGACTGAACAGACACTCCGTGTTGTCGTTGCTGTACAAAATAGATTTCAATCTGCTAACGTATTACTTTTTTTGAAATTTCTTTTGTGTATAGCCATGAACCGAGGCGCGGGGATCAATTGTTAAACAGTAACGATTGAGTTAGCACCCCCAAAAAGATCGTTTACTGTCTTATTATTTCCAGGATCTGCTATCCAACTGCCGTTAAGCAGGTATTTATACTGATAGGCCCCCGGCTTTAGCGAGACAGCCCTGATCCACACCGGCTTCCCGTTGGAGTTGGTCAGATGAAGCCTTTCCGGGACCCAATTGTTGAAATCACCCGCAATCTGCACACTTGCATCTTCCGGGGCCTCCAATGTAAAGGCTATCCTTTTTTCCTTTGATTTTCTTGCCCGCTTTCGAGCTTCCTGTCTCATAATCTCTCTGGTTAGACCATGATAATCGCGAAAGGCGGCACAGAGCCTATCGTATTCATCAATGGGTTTTCCGTGATTGGCCGCTTCTCTTAGTCGGGTGCAAGTATTGATGATGGTCTTAAAACAATTTTTGTGAAATTGAGACCTCAGGGTTTCGACCATGTTGTTGCAGAAGTTGGTCCTTCGATCGACGTTTGTGGCCAGGATCTTATAGGTGAGTTGGTGCCCCGCCTTTTCCTCAATTACATGGATAGTCTCCAAAAGTTTCCCTAGGCCATTAAGGGAGAAAGAGCTGGAATCAACCGGGATTATCACCTCATCTGATGCCATTAGAGCATTAAATGTCAGGAGGCCTATGCTGGGAGGACAGTCTATAATTAGATAGTCGTAATTATCCGCGATTTCGGCAATGCCTTGTGCAAGTTTAGACTCCCTCTCTGGGGCGCCAGCCATCACTTGCTCAAAGGCACTGAGGACCACGTTGCTAAAAACAGTGTCAAAATTTTCCCTTAGGTTATAAATGGCACTGCTAATAGGGGCCTCACCGATCAAGACTTCATAGACGCTCGTTTCTATCTGTTCTGATTTTGTTCCAAGGCCAAGTCCTGAATGGCCCTGTGGGTCAAGGTCGATCAGGAGCACTTTCCTTCCTTTTTTCGCCAGACTGCTGGCCAGATTGATAGCAGTTGTCGTTTTACCACAGCCGCCTTTTTGGTTTACCAATGCTATTTTTCTCATTGTTCTTCCCTCCTTCCTTAAATGGGAAAAAATAAGAAGACCCATCTCTGCGCCCTGGCCCTTTTGGCCCCTGTTATGTTTGATAAATACTGCGAAACCAGGTTTACAAACGCCGCTTACTTCTCTGATCTAACTTCCTGGTAACAATATAGTACCTTTCAAAATGAGGCGCTCGACTTCGTTTAGCATTTTATTCCATTTTTCCGTTGTTGTTGATAGCCAGGCAGTCATTTCTCCACAGGCATTCTTCCTCTCCACAGTCGTTTACCCTGGTCGTGCCGAAGCAGTCGAAATTGTTTTCCTGCCTCTGAATGGCATGAATAATATCCGTCTTTTTTGCCCTGTACGTATTTATATTCATGCCTTTGGCCATCTTTTGAATCTCCTGGTATCTCATCTTCCCCTCCTTCGCGATCCCTTGAAATTCTTGGGCCCCATCACCCCGACTTGCGATATAGAATTGAAGTCTTCTTGGAACCCGGATTTGGTATTTTAGGTGAGTATAACTATATATTTGACCTTGATAAGTATAAACCACAACATATCGTATGTGTCAAGTAAAAAAATCCAATAATTTTGATTTTATCTCAAAGTTTTTTTTCGGTCCGCATCGACCTCTCTATGATGGGCAGAATTGAGGATTTGGGCCGGTTTCTTATTGACAAGTTAGAGACAAACGGTTATTCAAAGATGCTTAAATTTCACAAAAAAACAAATTTGGGGCGGCCATAGGGAAGGGCGCATGAAGTGAGCTATTACTAAAATTCCTTAACGGCACTTTGGGCATTTTAGATCACTTTAGCCACTCTGGAGATACGCGAGTAAACAAGCCCCCTCTGCGGGCAAGCCAAAACCGGGCCCTCTGGACCCGGATTCATTACTGAACAGGCAAAAAGGACGGGCAAGGGGAAGACATAATGCGGCAGGAGATATTCTTGGGAAATGGTGCCATTGCCTTGGGATTGATGGAGGCCCGCTGTCAGGTAGTGACCTCCTATCCGGGTACCCCCAGCTCAGAGATCTTGCCGGAGGTGGTTCGCCTGGTGAAATCTGAAGGGCTTAATACATACGTAGAGTGGTCTACAAATGAAAAGGTTGCCCTGGACACCGCATTCGCAGCCTCTATATCCGGGAAGAGGGCCGCGTGTTGCATGAAACAGGTTGGGTTGAATGTGGCGGCGGATTCACTCTTAAGCGCTGCCTATTTAGGCACAATCGGCGGCCTCCTAATAATTTCTTGTGATGACCCAGGCCCCCATTCATCTCAAACTGAACAAGATACCCGGCTGATGGCCAGGCTGGCAAAGGTGCCTGTGCTGGATCCATCTAATCCCAGGGAGGCACGAGAAATGGCCAAGCTGGCCCTGGACATTTCAGAAGAATTCAGGATCCCGGTTATTTTAAGACCGGCTATCAGGGTGTGCCATGCCCGTCAGGACCTCAAATGGGACCATTTCAAGGGCAGCAAACGCAAGGCCTCTTTTAAGAAGGATCCTGCCAGATGGGCCGCCACGCCAAGATTTCGGCTTATCCTCCATGGGGAGTTAAATAATAAATTAAAAGAGATTGGGGGCAGGTTCGAACGGCTGGCCGCTTTCAACTTTCACGATTTACAAAAGGATAAGAAGTACCCACTTGGAATTATCTCAAGTGGTGTCCCATACTCTGTCGTGCGAGACATCTTATCAGAAGAACGCCGGGAGGATATCCCCATCCTCAAGATAGGGACCCCTTACCCATTTCCCGAGAGATTGGCAGGGGACTTTATGTCGGCCTGTGAAAAGGTCCTTGTCCTTGAGGAAACAGATACCGTAATCGAGTATTTTCTGAGGGACAGGAAGAGGGTGTTGGGTAGGCTTTCAGGTGACGTGCCTGCAGAGGGAGAGTTGGTACCAGATGTGATATATGAGGTGATCAATGGCGTCTTGAGGGAAAGTGGGTTGGAACCCCTAAATAGCGGGGGGGTCAAGGAGGCATTTGCACTGGTGAAGGGCCTCGATCTGCCCGTGAGAAAACCAACGCTTTGCCCTGGTTGCCCTCACAGGGGCGCCTTTTTCGCGATCAGAAAGGCCAGGCCAAAGGCGATATACACATCGGACATCGGCTGTTATACCCTGGGCATCAATCAGGGCGCTGTGGATACCTGCCTTGACATGGGCGCGGCCATCACTATGGCCTCCGGGTTTTATCACTCTTTTGCCCAAGATCATGTGGATCAGCCCATTGTGGCCACGATTGGTGATTCCACCTTTTTCCACTCCGGCACGGCCGGGCTATTGAATGCCGTTTACAATAATGCCCGGTTCATCCTTGTTATCCTGGACAATCAGACCACCGCCATGACGGGTATGCAGCCTACTCCCGCATTGGGTATCCGGGCCGATGGAAGCCGGGGAAGGTCCATTCCTCTTGAGAGGGTTGTGGCGGGTTGTGGCATAGATTTCATAGAGGTGGTTGATCCTTATAATATCAAGGAGATGACCGAATTGATCAAGAAGGCCACGGAATATGTGAGTGATCCTTCAGGTGGAATTGCCGTTATTATTGCGCGTCATCCCTGTGTTATCGCTTATAGGGAAAAGGCGCTTCTGCAAAGAAAAAAGGTTATTGTTACCGAGGATTGTGTCGAGTGTAACTTCTGTCTTGATCGATTTGGATGCCCCGCCCTTTACAGGGACGAGGAACTGGCGCGGACTTCGGTTAATCAGTCCCTGTGTGTCGAGTGCGGTGTCTGTCTGGAGATCTGTCCAAAGGGTGCGATCGTGGAAGGTCAATATGTACCAGGAGAAAAAGGGCAATGAAGACCATGAATATGGTGTTAAGTGGGCTGGGGGGACAGGGGATCCTATTTATGACCAAGGTCCTTGCCCAGGCGGCGCTTGATAAGGGGCTCAATGTAATCGGTGCGGAAACCCACGGCATGGCCCAGAGGGGCGGGTCAGTTGTGTCACATCTCAGGCTCGGAGACGTGCAAAGCAGCCTGGTAAAGACCGGTTCGGCCCATTTTCTCTTGTCACTGGAAGAAAATGAGGCCTACCGAAACATCCCCTTTCTTGCCAGGGGTGGGAGGCTGTATGCCAATACTTCATCTGAGGGCTTTCCCCGTAAGGAGGTAAGGCCTTATCTGGAAAACATGGGCATCGTCTGTCGGGCCGTGCCTGCAAGCCGTGTGGCCTCGAAAATGCGTGCCCCTATGTCATCTAACCTTGCCTTGCTGGGGTTTTTTTCGGCCTTTGAAGATGGCCCGGTTGGTTATGATGATTTGAAAAAGACAATAGATAAAGTCAGTCCTAGTCGGTCTGGAACGATTAACCTAAAGGTCTTTGATGCCGGGTTTCAAAGAGGAACCCAGCAAAGAGAATAGCCTCGGTATGGACCGGCCAAAAAAGGTGGCAGGGGTCCTGCTAGCGGCTGGCGCTTCCTCAAGAATGGGTAAGCCGAAGCAGTTGCTTCCCGCGGGCGGCCTGACACTCCTTGAGCGGATACTGTATCAGGCCCTGAGATCTAATCTGGATAGAGTAATCCTGGTACTGGGACACAGGGCGGAGGATATCACGAGGGCCCTGGGCGAGGGGCCCCTGCACGATAAACTGAAGGTGGTGGAGAACAGTGAGTACAAAAGGGGCATCAGCTCTTCAATTATTGCAGGCCTGATAACGCTGGAGAAGGGTTATGATCATGTAATGTTTCTTCTCGGTGATATGCCTTTTGTCGATTCCGACCTGATTAATCTCCTCATATGCCGATACCTGGCTTCTCGCCTGCCTATTGGCGCGATTGAAATAGGCACAAGGCGATCCCACCCGGTAATATTCAGTCGCAACTTATATCATGAATTGCATGACTTGAAGGGTGATGTGGGGGCAAGGTCATTATTCCGGAAATATAATGATAAGGTCTGCATGGTTCGGCCCGGGGAATCTTTCGATAACACTGATATTGATACCCCGGAAGATTACGTCAGGTTCCAAAAGTCACTAAGAAACCGCCAGCCTTGAACCAGGCGTGGGCACATGCGCTTTATGGCCGTAAGGCGGGGCAGCGCTAATTGCGTTTGGGGAGATTTCTATCAGGCCAACTTTGCTTCCCGTAAGGCCCTCGATTTCCAAAAGCAACTGATCGCAGGGGAGCACTCTGAAGCGATTATGTGCGGAGATGAGCAGATCTTTTCCATTGGCCATCAGAACCCTGAAGAAAACCCTGCTTTCACCTGGATATCTGAAGACGATGTCCAAGAGGTCCTCCAATAATTTTCTCGATATGCCCTCCATGTCTAGTCTGAGCTCGATTCCCTTTATGGCCTTTTGCCTGACTGAATCCAGAGTGACAATTTCCTGAGCGATAATCTTGGCCGAACTCTCATTTATTTCCGCTGTTCCTTTGATAAGCAAGGGCTCGTCGCCATTAAAGAGTGGTGAGGCACGATTAAAGACGTCAGGGAAAAGGACCACCTCAGTAAACCCGGTCAGATCTTCCAGATTGAGTGTGGCCATCCTATCGCCCTTTTTCGTCCGTTTTATCTTAAGATTTTCTACAATACCAGCGATCTTAACGACGCTCTTGTCTTTTTGGCCTGGGAGGTCCTGAATTGCACACGTCCTGATCTGTTCTATGTCTGCTCCAAATCTATCCAGGGGGTGCCCTGTAATGTAAAAACCTAAGGCCTCTTTTTCCTTTCTCAACCTTTCCTTTTCATCCCACTCATCCAGATCAGGAAGCTCAAAGAGCCCGCCGGACTCACCGTCCCTAAAGTCTGGCGGTCCGAACATGTTTAGCTGATTAGGGTCGTGGTTCATGCCGCAAAACTTGAGCACATCCTCAAGCCCTGCAAAGAGTCTGGATCTGTAAATCCCGGTGAAATCAAAGGCCCCACACTGGATTAGGCCTTCCAGGACCCTGCGATTGACTTTGGACCCTTCCACTCTTTTACAAAACTCATACAGGTCGTGGAAAGGTTCGTGTCTGTCTCTCTCTTCGATGACAGATTCCACGGCCTTTAGGCCCACATTTTTCACGGCCGCCAGGCCAAAACGGATCTTTCCCTGCACAACAGAAAAATCGGCCCGGCTTTCATTAATGTCGGGGGGCAAAATCTCGATGCCCATATCGCGGCATTCAGCAATATTTTTGATGGTCTTGTCCTGATTTCCCATGTCTTGAGTCAGGAGGGCGGCCATGAATTGTACCGGGTAATGGGCCTTTAGATAGGCGGTTTGATAGGCTATCATGGCATAGGCCGCAGAGTGGGATTTGTTGAACCCGTATCCGCCGAATTTTTCAATTAGCATAAAGAGCTGTTCGGCCATTTTTTGGCCGACGCCATTTTCAGTGGCCCCGGAAATAAACCTGGCCTTGTGCCTTGCCATGACCGCTGGCTTTTTTTTCCCGATGGCCTTTCTGAGTTCATCGGCCTCGGCCAGGGTGTAGCTAGCCAATATCTGGGCTATCCTCATTACCTGTTCCTGGTATAATATGACACCGTAAGTCTCTTTCAGAATGGGCTCAAGCTGGGGAAGGAAATAATTTATTTTTGCCTTGCCGTGTTTTCCGTTTACAAATTCATCAACCATATTACTACCCAAAGGGCCTGGCCTGTAAAGGGCCACCAGGGCAATAATGTCTTCGAAGACCTCAGGCCTAAGTCTCCTTAAGAGGTCTTTCATCCCGGAGCTCTCGAGCTGGAATACGCCTGTGGTTTTTCCATCGCTTACAAGTTGGTATGTGCCCACGTCATTTAGAGAAATCTTGTCAATATCTATGTTGGTATCTGCCGTCTCTTGGATCAGGTTTAAGGCCTGCTTGATTACGGTCAGGGTCTTCAAACCTAGGAAGTCAAATTTAATAAGGCCCAATTGCTCGATCCTGTCCATAGTGAACTGGGTCATGATCTCGTCTTTGGATCCCTTAAAAAGGGGTAGGTACTCCACGAGGGGCCTATCTGATATGACCACGCCAGAGGCGTGAGTGGAGGCGTGCCTGGCAAGACCTTCGAGAGATCGAGATATCTGTAAGAGCTTTCTTGACTCGCCTTCCCCTTGTTCCAGCCGTTTGAGCTCAGGTTCTTCTTGAATGGCCTCTTCCAGGCTTATATTGGGACCTTCTGGAACCAGCTTGGCTATGCGATCGACCTCTGCCAGGGGAATGTTAAGGCTACGGCCTACATCCCTTATAACGGCCCTGGCCTTCATAGTGCCGAATGTTATGATCTGGCATACATTTTCCCTGCCGTATTTCTCAGCCACATACCGGATTACTTCATCCCTGCCATTTATACAGAAATCAATATCTATGTCCGGCATGCTTACGCGCTGGGGATTCAGGAATCTTTCAAAGAGGAGGCCATACTTGATGGGATCAATATTGGTGATACTCAGGGAATATGCCACCAGGGAGCCAGCGGCGGAGCCGCGGCCCGGGCCTACAGGGATTTGGCAACCGCGGGCGTATTCTATGAAATCGGCGACGATCAAGAAATAGCCTGAAAAGCCCATCTTATGAATGGTCTTGAGCTCAAAATCAAGTCTCTCCCTGTATTGCCGGGGCGCATCTTGTGACAGAGGTCCTTCTTCCTCTTTTTTTTGGGCAAGCCGTTTTTCAAGCCCGGCCACTGCCTCCTCTGTCAAGATGTCATCCAGGCCTCGGTCCTCTTTCACCGGGAACTTGGGATATTTGTAATGGCCAAATTCCATCTCATATTGGCACTGATGCGCGACCAAGGAGGTATTTGAGATTGCATCCTCAAAGCCCTCAAGCGCCTGCTCCATCTCCGGGCGGGACTTGAAATAGAATTCGTTTGTAGAAAACCTGAGTCTCTTTTCGTCACTAATTGATTTGCCTGTCTGGATGCACAGGAGCAAGTCATGGGCTTCTGCATCCTCCTGATTCAGGTAGTGGCAGTCGTTCGTGGCTACCAGGGGAATTGAAAGGTCTTGAGATATTTCTCTAAGAATTCTGTTTACCTTATTTTGATCCGGTAGTTTGTTCGCCTGAACCTCCAGGTAAAACCGGTCATTATTGAAGATTGTGGCAAGTTCCCTGGCCTTTTCCCTGGCTATCTCAATTCGGCCGGTATTGATGTGGTAGGGGATAATTCCTTTCAGGCAGGCCGATAGCGCTATGAGACCTGCGTTATACTCTTTTAGAAGGGCCATATCTATGCGGGGGTGATAGTAGAAACCTTCTAGGTGGCCTAATGTCACCAGACGGCTCAAATTCTTATAGCCCTCATTGTTCATGACAAGAAGGATCAGGTGATAGGCATTGGGGCTGCCGTCCGGGGAGGGTGAGCGATGCCTGCGGTCCCCGGGGGCGAGGTATACTTCAGACCCCATGATCGGTTTGATCCCCGCCTTGGCTGCCCGATCATAAAACTGCACGGCCCCGAACATGTTGCCGTGGTCTGTAATGGCAACGGCATCCATCCCAAGACTACGGGATTTTTCAAGCATTTTATCTATTCGAATTGCCCCGTCCAGCAGGCTGTATTCGGTGTGTACATGAAGGTGAACGAATGGGGAATTGTTTGCCACTTTTTCCTCGGCTGGGTTGGCGTTTCGATCTACCAACAATTGGCAGAGTGCCACTGGCTTAGGCCCGTGGGTATCTACTTATTATAGAGAAAATGACGTCTAGATATTGTAAGACGATTTAAAAATATGATACGGTATATGCAGGAGATCATCAAGGCCGTTTTTTTTAAAATCAAAAATTCCCGTTTTGGTTCTTGTCCTCACAGGATCTAGGAAATTATCCATGAATATCAAAGAATATAGGGCCTTGAAAGACCGGGTAAGGAGGCTTAAGGGTGAAACGCAGACATTGAGGAAGAAGATAGCCGACCTCAGGAAGGAGATCCAATCTCTTCAGAGGGCCTTAAGAGAGAGCCGTGGCCTGATAGACCATATCCCTGGTGCCGTTGTACTTATCCAGGAGGATAAGGTCATCCTCACAAACGAAAAGGCCCTTCAAAAATTGGGTTATTCCGAGGAGGAGTTCCTGGGCCAAAATTTTCTGCACTTCGTTCATCCCCGCTCCCATGAATATGTGAGGAATATCAACCAGAAAAGGCTTTCGGGTAAGCATGTCCCGGATCAATATGAGGCCTTTCTTGGCACAAAGGCCGGCGATTCTTTGCTCTGTGAGGTGCGTGTCAGAAAAATCAGGCATCATGGCCGAAAGGCCTTTCTCTTAAATATTGTAGATATAAGTGAGCGGAAGCAGAGAGAAATGGCTTCCATCCGAGTCATGAAGATGGAGGCCGTCTCACGCATAGCCTCGGGCATGGGTCGAGAATTTAATGCCTGCCTCGGTTTGCTCGATGATGCCTTGTATTCAAATGGAAAGAGTCCTATGTCCGAAAAAGAGCACGCCAAATTTTTGAGGACAATTGAGGCCATGAAGGAAAGGGGGCATTCCCTTACTCAAAGCCTAGACCTTCTTGCGGACGTGAAACACGATAGAACAGATGTCGTGCCTTTTGATCTTAAAGGGGTTGTCAACAATGCAGTGGCATTGTCCCGGCCCGATATGGAAGATATTGGGGCTAGAGGGGTGACAGTAAACCTGAAGACATATCAAAGGGCCTTCTCCCCTGTGGAAGGCCGACCCAGGGAGATTCAAGATGTCATTTCAGCCATGATCTCAAATGCCATCGATGCATTGCCTCCTGAGGGAGGGGAAATTTATTTGACAACGGAGGAAGATTCCGGCTACGCCTTTGTTTACATACAGGACAACGGCACAGGAATCCCAGATGACGTCAATGACAAGATATTCGACCCATTTTTTACCACCAAAGGCAATAATAGGCCGGGGCTGGGACTAAGCCTGGCTCAGGCTATTATCAGTAGACACAGAGGGCAGATTGAGGTTATTAGCAGGGAGGGCGAGGGTTCTACCTTTATCACCAAGATTCCGCTCGCCCAAGAGAATTCTAAATCAAAGGTCAAAAGGCCACAAAAAAGGATTAGGGATTCGCATATCCTGTTTATCCCTGAGGACGGTGTGGTTAAAGGCCTGCTTTCACAATTGTTTGTGGGCATGGGATGTAAAGTCGTCTCGACTTCTGTGGGGATGAGATGCCTAAAATTATTGAGGAAGAACAAATTTGACATGCTTATTGCCGACCTGAGTACGGCCCCTCTTGAATCCTTTAATATCATTCCAAAAATAAGGGAAGTGGATCAAAGTTTGCCTATTATCGCCCTGGTAGATACTGTAAAGAAAGACGAATCCAATTCCCTCAAGGGATTTGGGGCAGACTTTGTTATAGGGAAGCCCTTTGAAATAGATAGAATTCTCTCCCTTGTCTCAGAGGTGTTAGTTACATGAGCAAGCCGATGGAATATCCCGGGGTTCCCCTGGCCGAGAGGATGCGGCCCAGGAGGCTGGAGGAGATGGTAGGCCAGCATCATCTCCTTGGCCCCGATTGTCTCCTCCCCAATGCCCTTCGCAGTGGCCGCATATTTTCAGTTATATTCTGGGGACCACCCGGTTCCGGCAAGACCACCCTTGCAAGGCTGATGGGTGAATATGCCCAATTTCCCTTCCACTCATTTTCAGCGGTTACGTCTGGCGTTAAGGACCTGCGACACATCATCGAGGAAGCGAAGAGATCAAAGGCATACTCCGGGAGTCCGACGATCCTGTTTGTAGACGAGATCCATAGATTTAACAAGGCCCAGCAAGACGCCTTCTTGCCTCACGTGGAAAGCGGGCTTATTATCCTTATGGGTGCAACAACACAGAATCCCTCCTTTGAGGTCATCCCACCACTCCTTTCCAGGACAAGGGTGATGGTGCTTGAGGCTTTGGGAAAAAAGGACCTGGAGACGCTTTTACTTCGGGCAGTGAGAGACAAAGAATTGGGATTGGGAATGAAAGATATTGAAATTGCGCCCGACGCCCTCCAGCACCTCGTTGAACTATCAATGGGAGATGCCCGTGTTGCCCTCAATAATCTGGAGGCGGCTGTGTATTACGCCCTGAATAAAAAGGAGGCACAGCAGGGGCATGCCCTGATGGAGCTGGAAACGGTCGAAAAGGCCCTTTTCAGGAAGGCCCTTCCGTATGACAAGGACGGGGAAGAGCACTATAACATTATATCTGCCTTTCACAAGAGCCTGAGGGGAGGTGATGTCCAGGCCTCTATCTACTGGCTCTATCGAATGCTCATGGCGGGTGAAGACCCCCTTTTCATTGGCCGCAGGATGATACGCTTCGCCTCTGAGGATGTGGGTCTTGCTGACCCCAGGGCCCTCCAGGTAGCGATGGCGGCCTTTGAGGCCTGGCAGAAGGTAGGGCCTCCGGAGGCCGAACTCGCCCTGGCCGAGGCGGCTGTCTATCTCGCCTCAGCCCCCAAAAGCAACGCCATTTATCTGGCGGAAAAATCAGTAAAAGAGGAGATCGAACGCTCCGGGGCGCAGCCTGTCCCCTTACATATAAGAAATGCCCCCACGGCGCTGATGAAAAAGCTGGGATACGGCCGGAGTTATATGTACCCCCACAACTATCCAGGGGCCTGGGTGGAACAAGAATATTTGCCAAAAACGATAAAAAACAGGGTCTTTTACCGGCCCACCAATAGGGGTTTTGAGAGGGAGATAAGAGAGAGGCTTCGGGGCAGAAAAAGAGAAGAGACTGTGTAAAAAATTGCCAAAAAATGCATGCGCGTTCAGGGTTACCTTTCTTTTGTTGGCCTTGCTCGTATGCCATCCCGCGTGCGTCCGGCATGATTATGCGAGCGGGAAAATACCAACATAAAATTCTCGACTATAGGCCAAGTCCGTAATATGATACCATGGCGGGCTGAAGCAATTCCTCTTCCACCGGCATCATGCAAACAAGTATCCATTGGAACAGCTAATTCCTTGGTTATGCTTCGCATTTATCGCAGGGCAGAATGAACAGGATCTCTTATGGCACCAAGGCTGCCTTAGCGGGTCTATTGACCTCGCAAATTTTGGCGACCCTGCATGTCTATCTGTCCAATCTTCACCTTTATCGGACTGCGACGACGCTCACCCAGGCAGGATACCTCGTTATCCCAAACCAATGCATAATGGGGACCCTCAAGCAATTTGGGCCTGCCTTTTTCGGTGGCCTCTTCTTTACCTTGAGTCTCGGTGCAGGTCTTTCTATCCTTTCTGTTGTCTGCGCTTGTACCTGGGACCGCCCCTTCCGGCGGAAAAAGGTGTTGCTGGTCCCCATTTTCTTTGTGTGGCTAGGGATTCTCGGTGCGATGAACCATAAGGGCCTATGCCCGATGGAATCTTCCTATTTTCTGGCCATCCCCCTGGTGTCCTTCATAGCCACTTTAAAATGGATGCCCAAAAATTGGAATAAAGGGTTGTGGCTGAATAGAATCGCCTATTTCCTTCCCATTGCCGTGCTGGCGATTGTATGGACAGGTCATTTGGACCGCTCCATGTTCTTGAATATTCGAGACTTCTTGCTGCTGCCAAACCCCGTGGGTAAGAACATTAATGATTTCTACTACCGCTATACCCTTTATCCAGCCGAGGTCTTCAAGTCCTTGGACCAGAAGACTCTCAAGGCCTGCCATTTATTGCCCATCAAGGATAAGGCAATTACGACACGTATAAAAGGCGTTTTGATCCATTTTGACTATTTGCCTGTGCCCATGGATAATGAGGCTGACATAGATATTTCGGGGTCCCAGGATGCGGTGATCTTTAAATACAAAGGAAAAATGATCCTCCAGTCCCCATTCAAGGAATTTCTGTCCCGGCCGGGGGATATATTAGGGGAGTTTTCCAGAAAGACGGACAAAGATGAGGTCTTTCGTCAGGCCACTATGCTGGGCCTCCTCCTGGGATTTCCCATTGTTTTGTATGTGATGGGCTTTGCGCTGTTCCGATTTGCCTCGGGCGTTATCCTTGGCCCAACGATTTCGCCGGTAGTTGCAGGTGGCTTCTGTCTTTTGATAGGCCTGGCCCTACTGGTTCCGCTCCGTATGGGGAATATAACAATAGATAATAGGGCCCGTTTATCCCAGGCCTTGGGTTCCAAGAGCTGGCAAAAGAGGGTGGTGGCCCTGAGGGCCTTGATAGATCAAAACATGGAGATCCGTAATTTCAGAGTCTACCGGGGCATGCTGGCGAGCCCTCACATTCCGGTACGATACTGGCTGGCAAGTGCCTTGGGTGTGAGTCGAGATCCCCGAACTTTTCCAGACCTGATGCGGCTTCTGGATGATCCCCATCCCAACGTAGTTTGTATGGCATTTCAGGCCCTGGGTCAAAGGAGAGATAAAAGGGTAATCAGGGAGATTATAAAGAGAATAAAGACATCTGATGATTGGTACGCTCAGTGGTATGCCTATAGAGCCCTAAAGAACCTTGGCTGGACACAACTTGGGAGACATCCGTAACTCCTGAGATGACAGCGCCCTCCCAGCAGCCAATCATAAAAGACATCTCCATTCGCCTGAAATAGAGCGATTTATTTTGAAGAGGGCCAAACACTTACGACCACCACAATTTTCAACGCATATCGCTTAACGAGAGCGCGTTATATTTTTGCAAAAAATGGTGGGAGTAAGGGAATAGTTATGGTAATATCCGATCTAAGAAATGAGTGCCTGATTCATGACAACTGAAGAACCTAAAGACCCGAACCCAAGCGATGCCTTAAATGGGATCAAGGATGAGGCCATAGTCTTGAGTATGGCCGGGGAATACCTGTGTGAAGACCCCTATGTAAGAAAGATCGGTTTCGATATTGAGCAAGATATTGAGATCTTGAGGGAGTATATTGCCAGTCTCAAAGAGAGATTTGTAGGTAGACCTTCTGACAAAATTGGCGTGGATGAACCCCTTGAGGGCATTACCCGTATTTCTGAGCTCTTGCAAAAGGGGGAGGACGGTGATTTCAAGGACAGATGTGTCAATGGCGAACTGGGCAATGAACTGGGCGAGAAACTAAAATCTCTGGCCAGGGCGATTAGAGAGGCTGAAGACTGGGTGGAAGGGAGGGCCGCCCCTTATACAAAGGGCGACATTGCATTAGATGCCGTTAAGCGTCTGAGGTTCCTTGCTCATTCAATCGTTGCTACATACAGCCTTGTTGTAAAGCTGATTTTTCTGCTCCTAATGGTGGGTATTATCACCTTCTTTTTTCTGTTCATCACCATGGAGTCGGAGAAAGACCTCATCGAGAAGATAGAGGAGAGAAGTGCCCATATCCGGTCGAGCCAGGCGGCCCTTTCGCAGATTAATAAAGATGCAAAGGAGATACGGAGAAACATAGCGGCTATAGAAAAAAAGCGATTTACCAGGCAGACCGAGATCCGACTTATTGACTTAAATCTGCAGGCATATAAGATTTCTCAGGACCTTCAAAAGACCCAAATCGACATCGGGCTTCAGAGCAGTGCCCTGGAGAAAAGACGGAGAGAGCTGGAGGAGATGAAAAGAAAATCTTTCTTAGACAGGCTATTAAGGAGGTGATCCACCAAACCCTAGATCATATAACGCCTGAATCCTTCCTTGTCACGCACCATCGCTACCAATATCCTCTCGCCCGATGTTCCAACGACCCTTATGTCAGTTGATTCGAATCCGGCTGCATCACTGTAGGCGGCGGTAATTTCTGCTGCCAGCTCCAATGACGGATCTGAAAGCTTTCCCAGGACCAGCGCAGTGGGCCCAGGTACAGAGGTTGATTCCAGGATGACGTCTTGATACCCAGACAGGGAAAGGACTTGCTCATTTTCACGCCTGTTTCTTCCTACCACGACCTTGGTATGGGGGGCAGTCCTAAAGTGCCTCCCAAGCTTCAATAATTCTATTTCCCTTATCTCGATCTCCTCTTTCGAGGTGAACAGGTCCTTTAACCTCCTGGAAAAGACCTTTTCAGTCAGGAGGCATCCGCCGGCAGGAGAAGGATATTTTTGGATACCCAGCCTTTTTGCCAGCTCGATCTGCGGTTTTCTTGAACGCCCCTCAAAATTCATCAACAGGTCCCCCTTGACCCACCCCTTTGCCTCAGGGACGGTTACTTTAAGGTGCTTTGCTGACAGGGGTCGTATGAGGAGGCCCTCAAGGCCACTTTCACTTGCAATCAAGGACAGGGATTTTTTGTTTTGTGACATGGGCCTTTGGCCAAGGACCTCCCCGGTCAAGACAAAGGCCGCTCCTTCTTCCTTAAGCAACTCTCCAGCGATTCTGAACATGAGGGCATGGCAATCGATACAGGGATTCATGTTGCCACCATAACCGTGCTTCGGGCTTTTCACAACTTCCAGATGACGCCCAGTGATGTTCACTACCTTGAGGGGGAGGCCCATAGACTGGGCCGATTTTTTGGCCTTTTTGGGCGAAAAAAAAGGTGTCTCAAAAAAAAGGCCCAGGACATCAATGCCCTGGGTCCTTATTAATTCTGCGGCCAACATACTGTCCAGGCCGCCCGAAAAAACGCATAGGGCTTTCACGAAAATTTGGCTCCTTTTTACGTAAAATTTTAGGTGTTTGAAAAATGATGGGGGGAGGGATATTTTTTGGCGTGTCAAAAAATATCCCTCACCCCACCGTAGCAATACGTCTGTTTCAAAGTGCTAAACAATTACCTTTTTTCAAGTCTCCGCTAGTTTTTGGGGGAAATAAGGGGTTACAGGCCTGCCTCTTTTAATGATTTTACAAGAGACCTCTGATCTTTGGTCAATTTTTTCGGGACCGCAATGTTGATCTCCGCATAGGCATCTCCACGTCCATTGCCCTTCATATTAGGCAATCCGTAACCCTTGAGCCTGAATTTGGCATTATTTTGCGTCCCCGGTGGGATCTTTAGTTTCAGGCGTTTTTGGTCAATGGTAGGGACCTCGATTTCTGTCCCTAGAGCGGCCTCCGAAAACAGTATTTCGTGTTTCAAGTAGAGGTCATCCTTTTTCCTTTTAAAGATAGGGTGATCAAGCTCCTTGATTTGTATATAGAGATCTCCCCGTGGGCCTCCGTAAGGACCGGGCTGACCCTTTCCGTGAAGCCTCAGTTTTTGCCCTGCGGCAATTCCAGCAGGGACCTTGACGGAGACCCTTTCCTCACTCCCCTCCACCTGAAATGAAATAACCTTATTTGTTGTTTTAGATAGCTCTTCAAGGGTCACAGGAAGTTCATAGACAAGATCCTGTCCCTTGACCATCCGAGTCCGCCCACGTGGGCCGCCAAAGGATGAACCGAAGGGCGATCCCGTACTGCGGTACTGATAGCGGTCCGCTCCCCCCATCCCCCCAAAGACTTGACTAAATATGTCGTGGCTCCTTCCGCCTCCTCCAAAGCCGAACTCCTTAAAGATACTACCAAAGTCAAAGCCTTTAAAAATGTCTTCCTGAGTGAATCTGCTTTGAAAACCGTCGGCGCCAAACATATCATACTGTTTTTTCTTTTCCGGATCACTCAGGACGGCGTAGGCCTCACTAATCTCCTTGAATTTGGCTTCAGCCGATTTATCGCCCTTGTTCCTATCCGGGTGGTATTTAAGGGCAAGCTTGCGGTAAGCCTTTTTGATCTCTTCAGGGGCAGAGGACTTTGAAACGCCCAAAATTTGATAATAGTCTTTTCCTGGCATATTCCTATTGTATTCCGACTACCTGCAAAATATCAATATTGACACTATTTATAATAATCACCATACATCTCAAGTCAAGAATGGAATAGGGTTGAGCATGGAAGAGTTGCTGCCATGAGGGGTTTTGTCGTCCCCGGTATCGTGTTTGTCCAGGTAGTAGAGTGTGGCACCTACCGGCGCAAAAGACAGAAACAGGATATTTAAGACAGGGATCAAGAAGAAGAGGCCAAAACCCAGATGAAATGGGAGTGCCTTTAATAGCAAACGAAAACGCTTTTTGAAAGATGACAGGCGTCTCGCAGGCAACAGATCTGTATTGTCCCAGGCGAGGAATATGATGGCGACCACCGATGATAGAAACACAAGGATAGAGCCCAAGGGAATAACCCAGCCGAGGATCATAAGAAACAATGAAAGAAGAACCGGCAGGATAGCCCTTGGTATCTCTTGCCGGAGCAAGTAAGAGAACCTAGTCAAGAGAGGAATCGTCTCCGGTTCTTTTATCCTGCCCCTTATCCTGAGTTCTGTCAAACGGGACATGTTGTCCATTATGACAACACTGAACAATATTTGGGATATGAGATAGGAGAGGACAGTTGCCACGCCTACAAGAAATAGGGAAAGGACCCAGGAGAGGAGGTACCATAGCCAAACAATCCAGTGGCTTGCGGGTTTGGACCATACCACGTCCATAATCTCCTGGTGGTATATGAGGATGATGGCAGAGGAGACAAGTGTGATCAGTATGACCGCGGCAAAGCGAATGAGCCCCAGGAACAGGAGTTTCGGTGTTTTTATGCCGAGGTATAGACCTCGAAGGTTGTAACTGATTCCATCAAAGAGATTCATGGGGTCTAATAAACCTTGGTAACGTGCTCAGACAGGTCGTTTTTGAATCCCAAAAAACTGGACGTCTGTAACTTTTTCGGCAAGCTCCTCAAGGTCGGGGGGATCGCTTTCAATAAGACAGGTCAGGATGACCATGAGCATAGTACCCAATACCATGTTGGCCCCTATGTTTGTATCGATCCTGCGTATCATTCCAAATCTCTGTGCCATAAAGAGTTCGGACTCGATCTGTTTGAACATGATACCGTTCATCCTTGCCAGAATCTGGTCGATTTCGGAGTTTAGCCCCGGGGCCTCCAGGAGGAGGATACGAAAAAGGTCGCGATCTTGATTGACGGCCTCGAGTATGCGAAGGTTTTTTTCTTTTATGAATTCTAAAAACTCGTTTCTTTCGTGCCCTGTAATGCCAGGTTTCTCGGTATAGACGGGCTTGATCAGGGCCTGAATACGATCCAGCAAATCAATCACAAGGGCTCTGAATATCTCGTGTTTATTCTTGAAATGGAGATAGAGAGTTCCCTGAGCAATTTCACATGCCTTATAGATGTCCTCTATGGTGGTGTTATGAAATCCTTTCCTGGCAAACAGGGGCTTCGCAGCCTTTATGATCATGGCACGCCTAATCGGCTTGCTCATGTATGTTCGATTACGCGATTTGTTTTTCCCAGTCAATTTTTTTATCCGTAGGGGTTTAGGGATGACATTTCTGCCCACGGCCGCTGGGGCCGTAAAATTCTCTAGTGACCCCGGTTTATTACCACCTTTGCCCGATTTCGTTTCACTCGATTGGTTGTCTCCACGACCCTTGGTGGTGGATTCTTTTCGAATTCAGGGTCTGTGTAAAAGGATGCATCTGAAGCATTGTTGGGATCAAGCGCGGACTTTATCTTCTGTTGCCAATTGTCGTAATTCCAACAGGCAGGGCTGAACATCAGATGATTTGGTGGTCCGAAGGCGTTGATATTGTCGCCCAGGTGGTAGTCTATGCAGGCCAGATTACAGTCGATACAGTAGTCATTTGCATGTTCCTGACAGTACTTGTCCGTTGGGTCATAGGCGGCCACTTCCTCAAGATGGGAGAAGGCCCCACCCTCATAGAAGCCGCCCCAGGCATTGTCTCCACCATCGTCAAATAGGACACCGTCATCGATATATTTCCGTTTGATCTGTTCCCCTATCTGGGCACCCCGAACGGCGGTGTCCCAGGCGATAAGCGCTCCCAGGGCCGTATGAAAGGTGCCACCGAAGCGAAAAATGCCTCGCATATTCATCCCGCTGCGGACCATGGCCTCATATCCCAGGGCGCTAAGATAGTCCACACCATTGGGACCAAACCTCCTGACAAAACCCCATGTCATGGAAACAAGCCCGGGCAGGGATTTCAAAATCGCGGCATACCCGGTCTTTTTTGCGACACATCTGAGAGTCTTGAGCATCCAATATGCCTTGCTGGGGCCACCCCCGCTCAGCATAAGCCCGCCACCGAATTCCCCCACAATTCTTTTCAGGGTCTTTATGCGATAATTGTAGTCCTCCCTGTCTTGGGCGACAATAACGAAGAGCATGGAAAATTGCATGTTCTTAAGGAAAGGGATTTTGTATAACCTCTCAAATACGTTATTGTCCGTCACCATAACGGCCGATATAAGGCAGGGGGCGTTTCTGCAGACAAAGTCCATGATTTCGGCCTCGCTAAGGCGATAACCCAGATCGGCCATTTCCTGCCAGTTATGAACCGCCAGCATCCCCGCCTCAGCGTTTTCCGGGACCTTTGTGAAGTAATCGGGGGATATGCCTTCAGGGATTACCTTTTTTGGACCATACCACGGATAAAGCTTGACCGCACACTTTGTAAAGACGCCAAGCCCCCCAAAAGTCCCGGCAAACCCACGCATCACCCCCCGGAGTGAGAAGCCTGGGCCATCGCCGGAAAAGTATTCTCCTGAGGCCTCGAAGGAACCCAGCTGGGCAATGGTGCCGTCAGGTAAGACCCACTCGACGCCCAGCACGTTGCGGTCCGAGAAACCCATGGAGATGCCGTCCATTCCCTGGCCCATCACCGAGGTGGCAGATGCCAAAATAGATGTCTGTCCCCCTGCTCCAGTAATATGGGTGTTCAGGCCCACCTTCATGGCCTCCGTCTGTAACTGGTTGCCGGTTACATAAGGCTCAATAACTGCATACATGTTTTTTCTGTCTATCTTGATGAGCCGATCCAGTCGGCGGAGGTCAATCTGGACGACAAAGTCCGGTTTGGTGGGGGCGCCCCACATGCCGAAGCCGGTGCTAAATGCCTTATACTGACAGCCAATGCGATTGCACACCCTGACCACCTCGGCAACTTCTTCCGTGTTTGCCGGCAGTACAACCGCAAGCGGGCGCTCCATATAATTAGTGCCTGTGGTCAATTCCGCAATGTACTGCCAGGTATAGGTATCAAGAATTTGCGGGTCGTCTTTGACCCATCGAGCCCCGACCACCTCACTCAATTCAGCCATGGCTTTTTTGCGGAGTTTATCTGTCTCCATTTTGAGCCTCCTTTACCCTCTCACCGACTCGGCGAGGAGGTCGATCACGTTTTTTACCGGAATGCCCACCTGCCCGGCCGCATAGCCGAGGTTGGTATCGCAGTTGGGACAGGCCGTGGCCACGAGCTCGGCCCCAACCGCCTTCGCCTCTTCCATCCTGTGCAAGGCAGTATTATTGACGAACTCCTCAAAGCCCGCGGTATACGCCATTCCTTCGCCGCCGCAGCAGAAGGCATGCTCGCGTTTCCTGTAAAACTCAATCTGTTCCACCCCAGGGATGGAATTAATAATGCGCCGGGGCGGCTCATAGCAGCCTTTTGTTCCCCGGTTTACTGGGCGAGGTGGATCATAAATGACGAGCTGCTGCAAGACCTTTTTTTTCTCCCCTTCCCAATACCTGAAAGGCTCCGACAGTCGACCCAGGCTGCATGGGTCGTGATATGCCACGCGGGCGGTAAGCCTTTTGCGGGGCCTGAGCTTCCCTTTCCTTATGATTTCGTCTAGGACTTCGACCGCATGGACAACCCTTATGCCACTGATATCTATGACTTTGGGTATGTGCGCCCTAATCGCATTAAAATCAAGTGCATCTGAGCAAATTACGGTCTTGGCACCTGAATTCTTGATCGCCTTTGCGACCTCCAAGGCCTGTTTGTCGAACAGATCCTGGTCTCCTATATCCAGGGCCTGCCTCCCTGTGCTGGGTTCTTCGTCGCCCAGAAGTCCAAATTCTACGCCACCTATCCTCAGCAGCTCCACAAGGTTTAGCAGCGTTTGTCGGCGTTCCTTAAGCAGGGCGTAACGATCGCCTATGAAGAGGAGATTGCTTTTCCCGTTCATAGCGGGTGAGAGCCCTGCCTCTTTGAGCCAGTCGCCCTTGGCGCCGTTCTCAAACATGGGGTGGCCTACCTCTTTTATCCTGTCGAGGACCCTTTTGTGGCCGGGAAGTGGACCGGCACGCCTAAAAGACTCTGCGCGTAGCGCGTAAAGCCCTTCAAGGACCTCGATGTCTGTTGAAAATTTACATGCCATGTCACACCCGCCACAGAGCGTACACTGAAAGATCGCATCACGCGCCTCATCGGTTATTGTATCCACACGATTATTGATCAGGCTCATGGTCATTATCAGCCGGCCGCCACCAGAGTGGCTGTGAAATTTATACTCGCGTATAGAAGGACAGATGTCCGAAAATTCCTTTGATTCAACAACAGCCAGGGGAGGAAATTTGCAGAGTGAACACCTGACGCACTTTGCATTAAATACGAGAAGGTCCTGTATGGTTCTGTGTCTAAGCATTAGGTTCACCTCCAAGCATCAACCTGCCCGGCGCAAGGATATGGTCCGGGTCAAATATGTCCTTTATTTTTTGGAAGATTTTATGGGTCGATTGGGCCTTGCTCATTGCCGGCGCGGCCCAGTTACCGTGAGGTCTGGAAAAGAAGGCGCCATACTCGACCAGGGGTGCGGCTACCTTCTGGCAGAAATCGTGGACCTTTTTCAGGTCGTCAGGCCTGCCGGGGTCCGCGGCCACAATGAACTCCAAATGGCAGCATCTGCCACCAATCTGAGGTTGCAGGTACCGACCGATCATTTCAGTGTCAAGGCCTTCTTCATTAGCAAGCTCGTCAAACTTGGTAATGTAAAAGGCCGCCTTATCCATGGTAGTCTGGAAATAGACTGAGCGGTGAGTGCCGAGCGGGCGGTCCTTCCAATGGAATTCATTGTCATATCCACTACTCGGGTCCTCGAGCATCTTGAGCATCTCATCTGCGGACATAATCGGTGGTTCCTTTTGCATGATTCCCTGGAGTTTTGATTCCTTCTCCGATTCGCGGGCCAGATAGTCCATACGCTCCTGGGGAAAATGTTCGATCCCTGAGACAGAATAGATCATGTTCCAGGGGCTCGACGCCTTTCTGGCCATCTCGCGGTTTCCTGCATCCTTTGTAACCATGTTGACCAGGGCGTTTCTGTCAACTATGAAATGGATATCAGTGAGCTTGCGGTAGAACTGGCGATAGGCGGTTTCCACTAATGGCCCTATCGAATCTGCTCCTGCAAGGAACAGTCTTTGCTTCATGGGCAAGACTTCACATTTGGCAGAGCACCAAGTTGCAAGGGCGATACCACCCTGGGAGCCCTGGATGATCTTCATCCAGTCCTGATGTCCAGGACCCATGGGGCCCTTTTGAAATTCTCCTCCCTCCCATTGCTCCTCTATTGTTCCAGGACCTGCGGCCGAACCGGTACGAAACAGATCACCTGTGCCATACACTGCCTCCAGACACAACAGGGGATCTGAGATGTCCCATTGGTATCCGGGGTAAATTATGGGCTCACGATCCAGGTACGCGGCGAGGACGGACTTTCCCTTGCGGGGCATTAAAGGGAGCATCATGCGTAGCTTGTTGGTCCTGACAGGCGCCGCAAGTCTTTCGAATGTGACCCCCGCCTCAAAGATAGCCACGCGGTTTCGTCGATTAATGTTGGTTATTTTGTTAAGGTTCGAGAGATCAACAATGAATGCATTTTCTGGCGTCCCCATGGAGGCGTGGTAGTGGGGAGGGCTCGAACTAACTGGCAATAGCGGGCGGTTATTTCTTCTGGCCCATTTTACCGTGGAGATTAGCATGTCTGCATCCTTGATATTCACAACGCCCAACGGTGGTTTGTCTTCTGGTAGGACATAAGACATTCTTATCTCTTCATCATCGACAAGACATTCAGGCGGAATCTCTTTCTCCAGATCACACCAAAGCGTGGTTTGTGTCATCTTTGTCTTTTCTCCCTTCCCGGCGAAAGGCCGGTGAACTTGGGTTGTTTTATTTCAAAATGAAACGAAACATCATTTCCAGGATAGATAAAATATACCAAAAATAAGCGAGTTAATCATTAAAATGTAATCTAGACTCATATTGAGCCGCTGTCAATAAAAAATTGACAAAACTGTTCTACCCTGAGCGTAGGCCTTCGGGGGATCATTTGCTAATGATTTGGTTATGAGACTGGGCGTCTATAAATAGGGTAAGATGGTAAATTTAAAAAAAATATCTTTGAGGTGAAGAAAAGCAAAAAAGTGTTACTAAAAAGATATTTTGTGAAGGATTTGTGTGGTGGCACACAGAGGAACCCTTTAGGATACCACGATCTATCGGCTCGATGTGAGCCTATATGCAAATTTCGCCCTTATATTTAACCTTGAAACACGCAGGGAGTCTGGAAATGGCGGGAAAGGGGCCGCTTTTCGGATTGCCCTCATGACCTCTTTATCGAGGATGTAATCGGATGAATGCCTCAGTATCCTCACTCCGTTCAGGTGCCCATTGCTGTCCAGGCTGAATAGGGCCAGGACCTCTCCCTCGACGAGGTTTTCCCAGGCCCTCTTGGGATATATCCATTGAGACATTAACCTGTTCTTAATGACGCCTGCATAGGAGCTGTACCGTTTGTCTTTCGTGTCCAGCGATATGGTATCTTCTGCAACAGCAAGGTGTGTTTTAGAAAATGATTTCGGCGCTGAAAAATCCGAGGTTTTCTTTTCGTTATCGTCTGAGGAATTGAGGGCGGGACGGATCAATTCGACTCGATATGTACGTAAAGGCCGGGTCCAGCTCATAGGGAAGGCCTTCTGGATTGCCAAGAGGACACACACATGGAACAAAAGAGAGATGATCAAACTGAGCTTCATGGCTAGCCGTATGTCCGGGTAGCTGGAGGTTCTACTTACGTGTCTGTCGGTTTTCAGGACCATTGACCCACCATTCTGTCTCTTTGTCAAACCACCAATCTGTGCTCTCAGTAGTCAGTATCTTTTGTGCCATTTTTTTGGCATTTTCCGTTATAAGTCTTTTTACGGCAAAGGACAGCCAGTCTCTAGGATTTGGGTTACCGAAATCCAGTTGCTCCTTCAATTCCAAAATTAGGTCAAGTTGGTCGGCATCCCTTGAAAGATGAGCCTCAAGGGTGTCGCCCTCGTTGAATTCATGGGTCAGTGCCCTAATTTCATCGCCAAAATCCAGCCCTTGTACTTGATCTAAAATGGCCTTTTCCTCATCCGATTTGACATACTTTTTGTTCACATAATTGTGGTCACCGGTCCTGGCCTCGGGAAGATCGTGGAAGAGGCACATCATGATCACCTTATTGCGGTCCGCAGCTGGTTCATAAGATGAGAGAACGTACCCAATGACGGCTGTACGGAAGGAATGGTCGGCTACTGATTCTCCACCGGACCCAAGGAACTGGTACCCCGTGCGCGGGGCCTTTTTTAGCATGCCCACTTCAAACAGAAATTCAACGGTCCTTTTCATAATGCCCTTTGAATATGTATATGGTGTAGAAAAGTCAAGCAGGATTTAACTGGAGTGAAACTTGATTTATTTAGGCATTATGTTTAGTATTATTGTAAGCGTGATCGGCTGCGCATTACTGAGAGGGAAAGGATAATTGCCGGTCTGAAGTGGTCTTAGGCATAGCAGGGAAGTGGGTGTCGTATTTGTGGTGTGACAGCATTGAGGGAGAAATAAGGAGTCAATGAACCAGGTTCTTGATAAAATAAAAATATGTACATACCCCAATCCGGTCCTGAGGTCGCGTGCCCAACCAATTGAAAATATAGATGGACAGGTCCAGGGCCTGGTTGACAATATGATAGAGATTATGTACTCAGCGCCGGGCATCGGTCTGGCCGCTAATCAGGTGGGCGAGCTGAGACGTGTTATTGTTTTCGATTGGGATCCAGGCAAGGAGGGAAAAAACCCGGGTGTGTTAATCAACCCTGAAATAGTCTTGGGTGAGGGAGAGATTACCCGTGAGGAGGCATGCCTGAGCGTCATTGACTTTTCCGCCGAAGTTACCCGTAAGGCCAATGTCAAGGTTCGCGGGGTAAATCGACATGGCAGACCCATGGATATTGAAGTTGAGGGTTTGCGGGCTGTTTGCCTCCAGCATGAGATTGATCATCTAAATGGGGTCCTATATATCGATCATATTAGCAGTCTGAAGAGGGCGTTGTATAAGAAAAAACTTAAAAAGATGTTAAGGAACAGGTGAAATACTTTAGATGTTTGAAAATGCCATTCACCTGAAATAGAGCGATTTATTTTGAAAAGGGCTAAACTGTTACGAAGAGGTGAATTCTAAAGGAGTCATGGAAGGTCACCACAGAAGAGACATTCCGGCCAGGCCCAGGATCATTTTTATGGGCACGCCGGCATTTGCTGCGCCTTCATTGAAGGCCCTCGTTGAACATGGCCACAATGTTGAGTGCGTGGTGACGCAACCAGACAGGCCAAAGGGAAGGGGGAGAAAGTTCATCCCATCCCCGGTAAAGCATGCGGCTAATGAATTTGGGGTTGAGGTCCTTCAGCCCGAGGAGGCATCGGACCATGAGTTTTGTCAGCTAATAACTGATAGGGCTCCAGACATCCTGATAGTTGTGGCATTTGGTCAGGTTTTGAAAAAATGCCTCCTTGAGATCCCCTGGTGGGGGGCGCTCAATATCCATGCCTCCCTCTTGCCCAAGTACAGAGGCGCCGCCCCGATCCACTGGGCCATCTTAAACAATGAAACAGTGACCGGACTCACGGCAATGCGGATGGATGAAGGGCTTGACACCGGACCTATTTTGCTACAAGAGGAGGTCTCGATTCTCCCTGATGAGACAGCGGGCCAGCTTCATGACAGGCTTGCTTTACTGTCTGGTGGTTTTCTCATCAAGACATTGGAGGGCATAGTGGAGAATCGTTTGAATGGTAGGCCCCAGGACTCCCAGATGGCCACATATGCACCAAAGATTAATAGGCGCATGGCCCTTGTAAAATGGGACCAACCTGTTCCTGTAGTATCCGCTATTATCAAGGCTCTCGATCCCTGGCCCGGTGCCTTTACCACGCTCGGAGGAAAGGAGATCAAACTGTTTTCACCCCATGTAGTGAGTGAAGATCGGCCAGATGGAGTTCCGGGAAGGGTTACAGGGCAGTCCTCAGGGGGTATCTACATCGAAACGGGTAGGGGCGTCATAGAAGTCAGGGAGTTACAGCTCTCTGGTAAGAAGAGACTCCCTGCCGGCGATTTTTTGAGGGGCTTTCCCTTGGATGACGGAACCATACTGGGGAAATGAGTGGCAAATGACCCCGAGGGATCTGGCACTAAGAGCGCTAAATAGTCAGGACCGAGGCGCCGTTCTTGCGGATCGATACCTTGAAAGGGCCTTCAGCCAAGGTCTGCATCTGGATGAACGAGATCGAGCGTTTACGGTTAACCTTGTTCAAGGAGTTTTTAGGTGGCGGCTTCGACTTGACTGGATGATTAAACTGCACGTCCACTTTCCCTTCAAGAAGATTGAGCCCCCTATTCTGAATATCCTTCGTATTGCCCTTTACCAGATATGCCTTATGGATAGAGTGCCGGAGCCTGCGGCCGTCAATGAGGCCGTGAAGCAGGCAAAGTCAATAGGTCACTCCCAGCTGGCAGGGTTTGTCAACGGCATTCTCAGAGATATCTGCCGTGAGAAGGAGCGGATTGTATTTCCTGATAAAGTTAATAATAGAGTCCAATATCTGTCTGTCTATTATTCTTACCCCCTATGGCTGGTCAAGATGTGGATCAGGGAGATAGGAATCGACAATACAGAGCGCCTCCTTGAGGCCGGGAACCGCATCTCGCGTCTTGTTCTGAGGGCCAATGTGTTAAAGACAGACCCCACGACCCTGATCACGCGTTTGAGAGAGGAGGGTGTAAAAGGAGTACGCGCTGGTCGTGCACCTGAGGGAATAGAAATGGAGGGGGTCAAAGGGGGTGTGAACAGGCTAAGGGCCTTTGAGGAAGGACTGTTTCAGGTCCAGGGTGAGGCAGCACAGGTCTGTAGCCATCTGCTTCATCCAGGATCGGGGCAGTCTGTACTTGACCTGTGTGCGGGTTTAGGAGGAAAGTCTACCCATTTGGCCGAGCTAATGGGTAATAGGGGATTGATTCTGGCCCTTGACATCAGTCTGGCCAGACTGGTAAGGCTTGGCCAGAATTCACGCCGCCTGGGAATCAACTGTATCCAGCCAGTTATTGCGGATACAGGGGAGGGCCTTTCCCGGATGCTGCATTATCCCTTTGATATGATTTTGGTCGACGGCCCTTGTTCCGGTTTGGGCACCATTTCCAGGCATCCGGACATAAAGTGGGCCAGGAATGAAACGGACATAAAAAGACTGGCACATTTACAGAGGCAGATCCTTGAAGAATCACCGCCCCTTTTAAGGAGCGGGGGCAAGATGCTTTATGTCACATGTACTATCTCAAAGAAAGAGAATGAGGAAGTAGTCGGTGACTTTTTGGAAAAAAATAGGGGCATGTTGCTTGAAGATCTGAGAGATTATGTTCCCGAATGGGGCATGGATTTGATTGATCGTCAAGGTTTTTTGAGGACCTTTCCGCATGTCCACGGGATGGACGGCTTTTTCGGTGCCCTATTCAGGAAGGCATAGTGGATTAAGGCGGTGGCTGTAAACAGCACATACAGATTAGTTGAATTGATTGATCTGCTCGCAAGTGAAAATGGTTTGGTCATCGGAAAAAATGGAGGAAAAAGATATGGGAAAAATAGCGCCTTCGATTCTTTCGGCAGATTTTACCCGCTTAGGTGAAGAGATAAGGGCCGTTCAAGAGGCGGGTGCCGATTACATTCACATTGATGTAATGGACGGTCACTTTGTCCCAAACATAACGATCGGCCCCATGATTGTTAAGGCAGCCCGGCGTGTTACGGAATTGCCTCTGGACGTGCACCTGATGATATCGGATCCCGACGTCTTTATTGATGCGTTTGCCGAGGCAGGGGCGGATATTATAACGGTCCATGCCGAGGCCTCGAAACATCTTCACAGGACAGTCTCATGCATAAGAGACAAGGGGCTGAGGCCGGGTGTGTCTTTGAATCCAGCCACCCCCTTGAAGGCCTTGAAATACATCCTTGAAGACCTTGACATGGTCCAGTTGATGACAGTCAACCCTGGTTTTGAGGGCCAGAAGTTTATCCCTGGGATCATACCAAAGATAAGGAAACTGAGAGAGAAAATCGATAAAAAGGGTCTGGAGGTGGAGATTGAGGTTGATGGTGGAATAGGCCCGGATACAATACAAATGGTATCATCGGCCGGTGCCGAGGTCTTTGTTGCGGGTTCGGCCATTTTTTATAGTGGAGATTATGCAAAAACCATAAGGGTGATGCGTGAGAGGATGTTTGTTATGGGTTAGAACTCGAAACGTACCTCGAAGATGGCGGTAGACTTATCTACCTCGATCATGGTTGTAAAGTTCGCATCTTCATTCATGAGCCTGTAGGCATTAAGGAAGGTCTTTGCTAT
The DNA here is from genome assembly GCA_964473615.1 of uncultured Desulfobacteraceae bacterium. GTDB lineage: Bacteria > Desulfobacterota > DSM-4660 > Desulfatiglandales > Desulfatiglandaceae > CAYYPQ01. The sequence goes on along the minus strand of CAYYPQ010000002.1, from coordinate 20,565 downwards.
TGCCATGGACAGCATCAACTCCTTGCTGCAGCCCGTTTCAGTCCGTATGATATTTTGATCACACATTGCGTGGTCTGGGAAGATAAACGTGGCCACCAGGGTATTTGCGAGAAAATCCATGCCGCTGAAGAAGACCAGTGCCTTGTTGAATGCCGTGGGATCGTCTCTATAAGACTGCAGGGCATAATCAAAAACAAATCCCTCCATCCTTTCACCGCCGAGGGCGTAAGGCAGTTTTGACTCTTTGGGGATACTGTTAAAGGTGGCCAGCCCTGCAAAGAATTTGCCGTCCTTCCGAGTAAAAAAACTAATCTTTTGAGATTTGGCCCCAACCGCATCTGCCACTACCTCGTGGCCCATTTCGTGGAGCGATAAGTTCGTCATGTAGGCAGCCCCCATGGCGGTTGCGTCCTTGGCAGCCCCAATAAAATCAAAGGCGCGGGCATACTCTGCCTCGGGCATGAAAAACAGCGCCCCGATCACCCCGGTCAGTACAATTGTAAAACGAAGCCGTTGCATGATCTTGACTGACATTCTCCCGTGCTCCTTTCTAAGATCCCTTTTATGGAAGTGAGTTATGTTCGGTCTCCCTCCTGCGCTATTCCCTTTGTGCAATGGAGGTGCCGTCTTGAACAGCCCGCCTTGTTTTTGGGTAACAGTCCATAAAAACCAGTATCCATATCAATAAGATATGGTTTTTACCTTAGGGTAAGGGGAGGGTTTTCCGTTCATGATTGGAAAGATGCGGGCTATGGGAGCCATGAAAAGGGCCGGTTTATGTTCAAAATACAATTTTTTATGGGGAAAGGTTTACTATTTGTCACGCCAAGTTGCTGATAATTCGAAATAGTTTGAGGTAGATCTGTAGTGCCCAAAAAAAGACATGAATCAGATGATGCCTCTAAAAATTTTTTGTTTTTTTCTATATATTGTGTTTTTTTTTCTTGACACACAATATATCCGTGTGTAAAGTAACATAAATATTTTTTGATCAGTATCAACGAATAAAGGTTAGGGAAAGGAGGAAGTGTTATGATAAAGAAAAAATTTTCTAAATCGGGTCATTCATGTCGGGTCACCTTTGAACTGCCTTCGGAGGTGAGGGCGAACAGTGTCTCACTTTGTGGCGATTTCAATGAATGGAGCCGTGACACCCATGTCATGAAGCCTCGAAAAGATGGGGCTTTCAGCGCGACCATCTCCCTTGAGGCCGGTCGACCTTACCGGTTTAGGTATCTGTTGGATGGTGCGCGCTGGGAGAACGACTGGTCCGCGGATGCCTATGTGCCAAATGATTTTGGTACCGAAGATTCCCTGGTAAATATATAAGAATTGCGAGAGAAGTGGGTGTGATCCGCATTCATGACATGAGGCTTCACTTGATGGGCGCTCGCCTTTATGCGGCTCAAACTTACGGGGCCTGTGATTAGGCGGGTGGATAAGACATGGGATAAAAGGGGAAGTTGAAGGGAAAAAAATGGATAGGAAAGAGAGCATCCTCATCATTGATGAGGATGAGAATACCCGAAGAAGCCTCAGTTATATCTTTGCGGAGAAAGGCTATGAAACCGACATGGCCTGGACGGGCCAGGAGGCCTTAAAGAAGGCAGAGGGAAGGTTTTTCAACGTGGCCCTTCTGGAGACCAATCTGCCTGACATGGAGGGCCTTGAGTTGTTGCCCCGCCTGAAGAAGATGCACCCCGACATGATGGAAATTCTGGTCTCTGGCCATGACTCTCACGAGGCCATAAGGGATGGACCCCCTGAAACGCCGTCGGCCTACATCACCAAACCCCTAAATATGGACGAGGTGTTGGATACGGTACGACATGTCCTTGAAAAACAGCGCCTCATGATAGAGAAGAGATTGACAAATGAGGCGCTGCAGAGGGCGCATGACGAATTTGAGCGAAGGATTACTGAGCGTACTGCTGAACTAGTCAGTACAAACGAACGTCTCCAGAGGGAGATAAAAGAGCTCAAGAGGTTGGCGAAGGCCCTTTCCCAAAAAGAGAAGTTAAGGACATTGGGTGCCATTGCCGCGGAAGTTGCGCATGAGATTCGAAATCCACTGGTCTCTATTGGAGGTTTTGCCCGACGTCTCCAGAGAAAGGTGCCTGATTTACCTGAGTGTGACATCATTTTGAGCGAATCACAGCGGCTGGAGAGGATCCTTTCAAGGATAAGCGATTACCTCAAACCAGTTGAAATGCGTCCCCAGGAATGCTCCATCAACAATACTATCAAAAAATGCGTCAATCTGCTGTCCTCCGAAATTAAACAGGGCCGAGTAAGATTTCGGCTGGACCTGGCCACGGATCTTTCTCGTCTATTCTTAGATCCGAATATCTTGTCCCAGGTTTTCATCAATCTTATCCGTAATACCGTGAGGGACATTGACAAAGGAGGTGCCCTCATTATCAACACATTTGAAAGTGAGCAAGACATATATGTTGAGTTCAAAAATCAGGCCCCCAGGACCAAGCTTAAGGACCCTGAGGCCCTGTTTATGCCCTTTTCTGAAGGCGGGCATAGCATAGGGCTACCGTTTTGCCACCGGATAATCAAAGATATGGGAGGCCTTCTCTTTTTTGCGCAAGACAGGGGTCTTATGACCTTTACCGTTTCCCTGCCAAAAACACTCCAACCTGCATAGCAAAAGTATGGCATGAGCCGACCAGGCCCTTTAATTAGGGCCAGAAAGCCGGGCCCTCTGGACTTGGATTCTTTACTCTTTGGTCGTTACCCTCTCCTGATATGTCTCCTGGATTGCCTGGATAAGAGAAGTAAGGATTGCGTTTGCAGGGGCGGGAATACCTAAGGCCTCGCCTTCCCTGACAATGGCCCCGTTTATAAAGGCAACCTCTGTCACCCTCTGCTTAAGAACGTCCTGAAGCATAGAGGCGATATTTCCAGCCGTTGCCCTGCACACTTCAGTTACGCGCTCAAGCGGGCTTGGGTAGGGAAGGCTGATGCCCTTGGCGTGAGCCACGGCAACGGCCTCGTGGACTACTTTTTCCATGATCATTCTCGAACCCTTTATTTCAGGCAGCCGGCCATTTTTTAGCCTCGTAATGGCGGTTAACGCATTGATGCCGACGTTGATAATCAGCTTGCCCCAGATAAGGTCATTGACATTTTCTGCGGCTCGAGTCTCAAAACCGGCCGAGGTGAAGGAAGAAACGATGTCTGCTACAGGACTATCCGGGGAATTTTCAGGGCCGATTGCCGTCTGGCCCTGACCTGCATGAATGATCCGGCCCGGGCCTAAGAGGGTAGCACCTTCTGCTGTGACGCCCCCCAGGACCCTGTCATTTCCAAATATCTCCTGCAATACCTCCAGGTTTCCCATGCCATTTTGCAAGGTAAGGACCCTTGTATTTTTGTCGAGCCAGGGCTTGACGGCACTGGCCGCCTCTCGAGTCTGGTTGGCCTTGACGCAGACAAGGACCACATCCGGTATGTCGAGGACTTTTCCTGTCACTGCAGGAACACGGACGCTGTACTTACCTGTAACGCCTTCGACGCTTATGCCGTGCTCATTAAGATGATCGGCCCTATCCTGCCTATGATCAAGCAAGGTAACATGATGGTCGGCCTTTGCCAGACGCGCCGCAAAAAGGCATCCCATGGCACCAGGCCCTATGATCAAAAAATTCATGACAAGTCTCCCGTTATCTTGGCTTTTTTAAAAACATTCTGGATGCGCAGGATTCCAGTGCCTCTATATCTTTTTGGCCTCTTCGGCCTTCATAGTAAAGCTGTGTTCGGGCCCTGGAAAGGTGCCTCTTTCCACCTCCACCTTGAATTGGGTGAGGGCGTCTTTTATTTTGGGTGCCAGGTTGATATACTGCTTTACGAATTTTGGCGTGAATCGCTCAAAGAGGCCAACAAGGTCATGATACACGAGGACCTGTCCATCGCAGTCTTTACCCGCCCCAATCCCTATGGTCGGGATGTCTAATTCTTTTGTGATCTTCTCGGCCAGTAGATCAGGTATGCATTCCATAACAATCATAAATGCCCCCGCCTCCTCGAGCTCTTTGGCAGACCTTACAAGCTGCCCCGCGCTCTCTGCATCTTTCCCTTGAACCTTAAACCCGCTCAACTTGGTGGCGGTCTGAGGGGTTAGACCTATGTGGGCGCATACCGGGATGCCTGCATCGACAATGGCCTTAACCACTTGTGCCATTTCGGTCCCGCCCTCCAGTTTTACGCCTTCACACCCGGCATCCTTTATAAATCGGCCGGCATTTTCTATGGCCTTCTCTACGCTTATTTGATAAGCCATAAAGGGCATATCTCCAATCACGAAGCTATGTTTTGCCCCCCTGCAGACCGCCTTGCTATGGTGGATCATCTCGTCCATGGTAACAGGAACAGTAGACTCATAACCTAGCATAACCATACCCAAGGAATCTCCGACAAGTATCGTGTCGATCCCGGCCTGATCCACCAGGCTGGCCGTTGGAAAATCATAGGCCGTCATCATTGTGATCTTTTTGCCACTTTCTTTTTTTTGTAGTAAATCAGCTATAGTGATCTTCTTTTTGTCCATGTTATCCTCCATAGAAATAAAAAGAGGCCCTTGGATGGGACCTAAGGACCTCTTAAAAGATTTGTAGGTATGTTTTTGCAAAATGCCGGTGTAATCTGGGCGTTCAGCTTTAAAGGTTTTCCATAGGCACGTCTCCGTCCCGGTCTTTCATGGTCCACGATCCAGGCGGTACCACCTTAAGAGAAAAAAATTGCTTTATATAAAAGAGCGGCCCTCGGTTAGGTGTCTCCTGTCAAGGGGATCACTGTGCCTCCAGGGCATTATATTGAAAAATTTAACTTATGCATTGCTGATTGTCAACCAAAACGTTGGCGTGACCGCAAATTTTGATCACGCGACCCAATTTTTCGGTTGAATAGGAAAGGCACCTGTGTATAATAACCGCTGTTGAGGGATCTTGCCTCTCGAGGTTATGGTGCACATACGGCCTTTGCCTTGGTTGCCAAAGGCCCGCTTTTTTTTCGCCGGAGTATTGCATTATTCAACTCCACTGAAGGGCGCAAAACGCAACCATTCAGGAGGAATTTATGGCCCAGATAGATGCGTTTTTCAAACTCATGAACGAACAAGGGGCTTCGGACCTTCATCTGATGGCGGGGCAGCAGCCTGTCTTGCGCGTACAAGGCGAGTTAGAGAGGGTGAAATATGATGTACTGAATAATGACTCCTTGAAGGCCATGCTCTATGAGATTGCGCCAGAGGAAAAAGTGAAGGTATTTGAGGAGACGGGCGATGTGGATTTTGCTTATGAAATACCGGAGTTAGCCAGATATCGAGCCAATTTTTTCCAGCAGAGAAATGGGATTGGCGCGGTCTTCAGAGAGATCCCGTCAACCATTCTGACCTGCGAAGACCTGGGTCTTCCCCCGGTGGTAAAGAGACTTGCCACATTACCTAGAGGATTGGTCCTGGTCACTGGCCCAACTGGCAGTGGCAAGTCTACCACCCTCGCTGCCGTGATTGACGAGGCCAATCGGACGCGGAAGGATCACATCCTGACAATTGAAGATCCAATCGAGTTTGTCCACAGAAGTGAAAAGGCCAATGTAAATCATAGAGAGGTGGGTTCTCACACAAAATCATTTGCGGCCGCACTCAGGGGGGCCTTAAGAGAAGACCCGGATATCATTTTGGTAGGTGAGCTTCGCGACTTGGAAACCATCGCCCTGGCCATCGAGGCCTCGGCGACCGGCCACCTTGTCTTTGGAACGGTCCATACATCAAGTGCATCAAAGACAGTAGATCGTATCATCGAAGTATTCCCGGTAAACCAACAGGCGCAAATCAGGAACACCCTTGCTGATGCTATTCGGGCCGTTGTGGCGCAAACCCTTTTCAAACGAATAGACAGAAGGGGCCGTGTGGCCGCTGTGGAGGTCATGATTGCGACCCCTGCCGTGAGGAATCTCATTCGAGAGGGAAAGACGTTTCAGATTCCAGGCATGATTCAGACAGGAAAAAAATACGGCATGCAGAGTTTGGATGAGGCCATTATGCACCTCCTGAGTGGCAAGATTATCAATGCCGAAGACGCATACTTAAAGGCGGAAGATAAGGGCAGGTTTTTGCCTTTTCTGAAAAATCCACCCTCTGATTTCACCGAGGTATAAGAATCAGCCAAACCCATTTTGATTTGACTTTGGAGATGAGGTTATGAGACGGCAACAGATAGATTACATTTTGTCTACTATGTTAGAGTCCTATGACAATGTCTCGGACTTCAATATTACCGTAGACAAGCCATTTCAGGTGGAGGCAGCAGGAGAGTTGAAGCCTGTTTCACTCAACCCTCCTATACATCGGTTGACCCCTTTCCAGGCCGAGATCCTAGCCCTTAACCTGATTAATGGGGACCGGCGTTTGACCAAGACTCTTCTTACCGAGGGCTCATGTGATATCTCTTATCAACTGGCGGGGAAGGCCCGGTTCAGGGCCAATATATTTTCTCAAAAGGGTTATTATTCTACCGTGATGCGTCAATTGGCTGCCAGGGTTCCAACTATTGAAGAACTGGGCCTTCCTCCAGCATTTGAAAAGATGTCTGAAGAGAAGAATGGGCTGATACTAGTGACCGGGGCAACCGGAATGGGAAAATCTACCTCCTTGGCGGTGCTCCTGAATGAAATCAATGATAGGGCCTCCGTACATGTTGTGACCTTGGAGGATCCGGTTGAATATATGCACTCACAGAAAAAGGCCACGTTTAACCAGAGGGAATTAGGCACAGACTTTGATTCCTTTGCCTCTGGTCTTAGGGCCGCACTTAGACAGGCCCCAAAGGTTATCCTGGTAGGTGAGATGAGGGACAGGGAATCGGTTGAAATAGGTCTTTCTGCTGCGGAAACCGGTCAACTTGTTTTGTCTACCTTACATGCCATTGATGCGGGTCAGACTATCAATAGGATAGTGGGCATGTTTGAACAGGATGAGGAAAGACAGATCCGGGTCAGGCTGGCGGACACGCTGAGATGGGTCGTGTGCCAGCGTCTGTTGCCTAAGGAGGGGGGAGGCAGGGTGGCGGCCTTTGAAATCATGGGCTCCAATCTCAGGACTAAGCATTCGATTATACATGGAGAGTCGGAGGGGAAAACCTTTTATGAGATTACTGAAGGGAGTCAGTCCTTCGGTATGATGACCTTTGATCAATCCATATCCGATCTTTTCAAGCGAGGCCTGATTAGTGAGGAAACGGCTATGAGCTATGCATCCAGAAAGTCTGTGATGGGGAGGGCCATAGATTCCATAAAGGCGGCAAGGGGTGAAAAAACCACGTCCATTGAAGACCTGGCCATTGATAAAGATTATGGAAAAGATGACCGGAGATAAACCTCTATATTTGAGGTTTCGTAATACTTTAGGTGTTTGAAAATGCCATTCGCCTGAAGTAGAGCAATTTACTTTGAAAAGTGGTAAACTTTTAGGAGGTTTCAATTCTATGGAGATTGTGTGCGAAAATTGTAAGGCAAGGCTGAGAATTCCTGACGAGAAGATACCACAAGGGAAGGGCGTCGTTTTAAGTTGTCCCAAGTGCAAGAATAAATTGTTGCTGGAAGACGAAGGTGCTGGTCCAGCGGTTGAACTGGATTCTGTTGCCGAGGCCGATAGGGCAGAACGAGATTATTCGTATGACGACGAGGAGGTGGCGTTAGATCTTTACGAAGAAGGGGCCAAGTTGGCCCTGGTAATGGTGGATGAAACACACCATGATGAAACACTGGAGCGGGCCATAGAAGATGTTGGTTTTAAATATGTGTCGGCCCAGAATACGCGAGAGGCAATCGGGAAGATGCGCCTTCACCACTTTGACCTGGTGCTTCTCTCTGACCGATTTGATGGCATAGAATTAGGGCAAAGCCCTGTCCTTCAGTACCTGAATTTTCTGCCCATGTCCATTCGCAGGCAGATTTTTTTTGCCTTGATTGGGGATAACTTTAAGACAATGAGCCGTATGACTGCCTTTGCAATGAGTGCCAACCTGGTTATTAATTGGAATGACCTGGGCAAGATTACGTCTGTTTTACAATATGCAATTTCTGATCACGAGAAATTCTACAAGGTCTTTATGGAAACCATGGCTGAAGTAGGAAAGGGCTGAACTGTTATCAAAAAACCATGATCATGATTTTACCCCGCCCGCAGAAAGCTACGGCTTTAGTCCCGCTATTTTGCGGTCGGGATTAAGGGCGGGATGTCGTACCACTAAGTCCCGCGGGTTGCGAAGCAATTCGGCGAAACTAAGTGGTGCCACGGGCCTGCCCGTGGGGCTCCACGGTTCAAGATGGAAAATAGGAACAAGATGGATCTGAAGAATAAATACCGCCTTAGGATGGAAAGTTGTATCGGGACCATTATTGATGTCCATAAGACTATCAATGAGCAATATGGTAGCCAAGAGATTCTATTGCAGTTTGAGGATCTGCAGCAGGCAGTTGAGGATCTGGATATGAACCTGATCTCTGAGAGAGATATACTGATGATGGAACAGGCAACTAACGCCCTGCTGAGAGAATTTAGGGCAATTTTTGAGGTAGGAAAGTTTGGCCCTGTTTACGAAGAGCTAAAGAGTTGAGCCTGCATGTGTCCTCGGCGTTTACCTGGCGCCAAGCGGATCTATCTGGCAATCTAGAATCATGGCGTCTTTGACAGGATAAAGGGTATCCTCCCAGATTTTCCTTAGTTTTCTGATGTCTTCCAACTGACCAAGGGCCCATAGTGCCCCTCCTGCTCCGGCCCCCGCGAACCTGGCCCCACATCCCAGTGCCTCTGCCTGATCTATCAATTTTGAGGTAACAGGTATCAGTGCCTCAGGTGTGATTTCCCTTCGTATGGACATTTCTTCCTGCAGAAGGCCCGCCGCTCCCTGCCAATCTTGTTTCTTGACGGCAAGGGCCATACGGTGGACAATTTCGTTGACCTGGAGCCATCCTTCCCTTGTCTGAGCTGAATGGAAATCCCTAATCCAGTTTCGATTGGTAGCTGCGGAGACATGGGCCTTTCCGCTGTAAGCCACCAAGAGACGTTTCGACATTTCCTTTTGTCTTTTTCGATCTAAAAGGGAAGTTCTTTCAAGAGGTTTGGTTCTATGGCCAGGATGCCACCTCCATAGATGCACTCCGCCATATACAGCGGCGGCATGATCTTGAAGCCCACAATTCCCGCCGCCTATGCCGTCTTCCAGATGATATGCGAGGTGGAGGATTTCCCCGGGAGACATGTCTCTCTCACCCTGCCTTACGTTTATCTTGGAGAGTGCCTTGATTAGGGCCACGAGGGCCACACTTGATCCGCCCAGGGCCGATTTTACGGGAGACTCGGAACTGATATGTATTTCCATGCCATGGAAACCAAAGTAAGAGACGGCAGCGAAGAAAAGGCCGAATGAGGAATCGAATGGAATTTTGTCTTTGGGAAAGGCCTCGCTATGAGAAAAACCCCTGGAAGATATTTTGACCCAGCCCTTTTTATAGGGGGATATCAATACGGATGTCCTAAGATTTAATGCCACATTTACTGTAACCGGATCTATCCTTTCAAAGGGGAGGGCCATTGCCTTGATGTCCCATGTCCCGCCAGAGTCGATGCGGCATGGAGCCGATGCCTCCACTGGATTTTGCCACAGTGGCCTTTGAATCGAGCTCATGTCTGATGTCCCCTTGTTTTATTTTTTCCATTAGGATCCCGGCGTTGTTGCTACCTCAAATATCACTCTATATGTTTATTTTTTGACATACAAGGCTATTTTCTTTATAATTATTCTGGTTGGCTTCTAGCGGGCTTTTAAACACCTGTACACGGCCTGATGACAATGACTTTTTACGATTCCATCAACCTTGGAACCGTGGACCTTTGAACTTTGAACCTGAACAATTGCTATCAATCCATATTTTGATGAGGGCATCTATTATGACTGTTTCCGGCAAGCTATCAGATGAATCAACTATCACGGCTCGTTTGTTTGAGGTTATCTTAAACATGCCCCAAAATGAGCAGCAGGCCCTTTTGAAAGAATTGCAGGCCGGCCGCTTCAAAGGGAGACGGAGGCACGGCAGGAAGCCCTTCTTTATGGTCGTAGACTATACCTCTCAGGATTTTACTTACAACGATTTTATCCAAAATGTTAGTGCCGGCGGGGTGTTTATTGAAACCAGTATGCCCTTTTCCTTAGGACAGCAAGTCTTGCTGACTTTCCCCCTCCCCGACTATCAGAAGCATATCAAGATCTCCGGCGAAATTGTTTGGACCAGCGCGCAGGGAATTGGCGTTAAGTTCAAAAAGGTTAACCGGAATCAAGAATTAATGATCAAGTCCCTTTTGAAGATGATCTAGGAAACAAGGATTCATCTTGGCTTCTGTTGAATGATGCCATGAATTGATAGGTATGCAGACAGGTTGTATAAATAGACCTCGTTGAGAAAGATTAACTCAATGGGGTTTTTTTGAGTTGAACACCTAGCTTAAAGTATTGGTTCAAGACATGCTCATTGATCTCCAGGGCCAGATCGAGAGAATTACATATACTAATGAGGATAACGGGTACACCGTTGCAAGGGTGAAGGTGTTAGGACAGCGGGATCTGGTCACCGTGGTTGGAAACCTTATTGGCCCCACGCCGGGAGAAGTTTTAAAGATGCGAGGTGAGTGGGTCAACCATCCAAGATATGGTGAGCAGTTCAAGGTCGTACAATACAAATCAATGGTTCCCGGCTCTGTTTACGGTATTCAAAAATATCTGGGGTCAGGCCTTATTAAGGGCATTGGCCCGATAATGGCCAGACGGATTGTGAGCAGGTTTGGGACCAAGACCCTGGATATCATCGAAAACCAGGTTGATAGGCTTGCCGAGGTTGATGGTATTGGAAAGAGACGCATAGACATGATCAAGAGGGCCTGGGAGGACCAAAAAGAGATCCGCGATGTGATGCTTTTTCTGCAAACACACGGTGTAAGTTCTGGTTATGCCACCAAGATATTTAGGCAATATGGTAACAGATCTATTGAAGTCGTGAAAGAAAATCCATACCGCCTGGCAACCGATGTCTTTGGCATCGGGTTTGTTACCGCAGATAATATTGCAGGCAAACTGGGCTTTGCCAAGGATTCCGCCCTGAGGGCGGAGGCAGGGATTCTTTATGTTTTGCATCAGCTAGCGGATGAAGGCCACGTCTTTTATCCCTATGAGCATCTCGTAGATAAATGCAAGGAGATCCTTGGGGTTGGCAGGGAGGTTGTCGTAAATGCATTTGCCTCGATAGCGGTCGATAAGAGAATAGTTATTGAAGATTTAAACGATGGAGTCGAAGAATTCAGAGAAAATAACAAGGCGGTCTACCTGGCCAAGTTTCATTTGTGCGAAGAGAGCATCGCCACCCGCCTCAAGACCCTGGTAAACGCGCCCAAGTCCATACGACAGGTGGATGCAGACAAGGCCCTTGAGTGGGTACAAAGGCAGCTTTCTATAAGATTGGCCAGGAGGCAGATGGAGGCCATAAGTTGCGCCATTGAAAGCAAGGTGATGGTCATCACCGGCGGTCCTGGCACAGGTAAGACGACAATCATAAACGCTATCCTCAAGATCTTTTCAAGGATTGGAAAGAAAATTATGCTGGCTGCTCCCACGGGCAGGGCCGCCAAGCGTATGAGTGAGACTTCTGGTCACGAGGCCAGGACAATTCATCGAATGCTCGAATACAGCATCAGTAAAGGCGGGTTCCAGAGAAACGAAGAAAAACCTCTGGATTGTGCCCTTTTGATTGTGGATGAGGCGTCAATGATTGATTCGATCCTGATGCACCATCTCCTTAAGGCCATCCCAGTGACAGCGACATTTATTCTTGTAGGAGATATGAATCAGCTTCCCTCTGTTGGCGCTGGGAACGTACTAAAAGATATCATAGAGTCTGGTGCAGTTGCGGTGGTGGAATTGAATGAGATCTTCCGTCAGGCAAAAGAGAGCATGATCATTGTAAATGCCCACAAGATCAATAATGGCATTATCCCCTCAGTTAGGCCCTCCGGGCCGAGGGATGATTTTTATTTCATTGAGCAGGAAGAACCTGAAGAGGTCCTTCAGATCATACTGGAGCTTACAAAGGAGAGGATACCTAAGAGGTTTGGATTGGATTCCATCGATGATATCCAGGTCATTACTCCTATGCACAAGGGAACAGTGGGGGCGACTAACCTAAACACTGAACTACAAAAGACACTGAATCCAGGAGCAGATGGACTAACCCGTGGCAGCAGGAACTTTAGGGTAAACGATAAGGTGATGCAGATAAAGAACAATTATGACAAGGAGGTCTTTAATGGTGATATCGGGAGAATTACTAGTATAGATTTTGAAAGGCAAGAGGTGATTATATCTTTCGATGGCAGGAAAGTTCCTTATGATTACACTGATTTGGATGAGATTGTCCTGGCATACGCAGTTTCTGTGCACAAATCCCAGGGTTCTGAATATCCAGCCGTAATAATGCCTGTCCTGACGCAGCACTTCATGCTCTTGCAGCGAAACTTGATCTACACAGGTGTTACCAGAGGAAAAAGGCTGGTTGTTATGGTTGGTACCAAAAAGGCGCTATCGATAGGGATAAAGAACAACAAGACGGGGAAAAGATATACCTATTTGAGGCATAGGTTGCAAAGGGATGCCTTTTCTTTCCCGTTCCCTTAGTTTTTGCGCTATGTCCAGACTGGCAGAAACGTCTACCCTTTCTCTGCCCTATTCCTTCATGGGCTCAGGTCTCCTGCCCCGCTTGATCAACCAATCCACGCCATGGTACATCTACCCTTGGCTCATCAATAACAAGATCCGGGGGCTCGAATAGGGGATTTTCCCCTTCCCGATCTATCTTTTTGCAATGCTGCTCCAGTGCCACATTGAGACAGAGTTGCCTCCAGGGATAGGAGAAAGAAGCCAGCGCCGAATGCATTGCCTTCATAAAGTTTGTTGCCTTATCAGTTCGCCCAAGCAGGGCATCGGCAATCTCCGGGATTGAAACAGTGCCCAGGTGCTGATGTGTTTCTATGACCGCCTGGCGCTGTCCCCTGTGGAGGCCTTCAAATCTCTCAAAAAACCGAACGCAGTTATCCCTGCCAACGACAAAGTCTCCTTCTGCAACTTTATCGCGCAGCTCTTCAGGAAACTTGGCAAGGACTTTCCCCCAGTTTGACTTTGAACGGTGCCCATCCCCAACCATTTCAATATGGCCTTCCTCAGCCATTTGCCTGAATAAGGAATTATAGCGGATTAGGCCATTTACCGATGAATAAAGCAACACTGGATTGATCTCAATGGTCACGTCCCCGCACAGCATGATCTTATTCTCGGGGTCATAGACGGACACATGTCCCGGTGAATGGGCACAATCAGCGATAATAACCAGGCGTCCCAATGGCCAGCCCTGTAAAGTGACTGTTCCGAATGTAAATGACTGTAAATCGTCCATGCGCAATGGCTCTACCTTATGCTTCATTGACTCGAGAGGCGGGTACGCTATACTAAGAACTGATTGGATTACTTGATCAGCAAGGTCAGGGGCGAGGCGTGCGATTTCGACTACTACAGGCAATATAGTGGACAAGTCTTCATGCCAATCATAATACTGTCCTCTCGCCTGTAGATCGGACAGCCAGTCATCCGTAAATTCGAGTACTGGGATTTCTCTTTCGTTAAGTATAAAATGAGATTCCCCGATCTTATGCTCGTTGATTACTTCATTGTTACCAGCGTGATCCAGATGGGCCTGCGTTAAGGTCATATAAAATCTATCTACCTGTCCTGCATATAGGTTAACCAGTCCCAGTATCTTCTCTTGCATTATGCCGGACTTGCCATTATCGATAAGTACAAGGTCGCGACCATCTTTGATAAGGTATGAATTTGAGCATACGGGCTGGCCAAAAAACACATCTGGGAAATATCCTTCAATCCACCAGAAATCAGGGGCCATCTCTTCAACCCGCTTGAGTAACATCGGATCTTTTCGAATAAGCATTGGATCATAGAATTTCATCATAGTCGTCCTTGGTAATTGATTGGTTGATGTATATCCACGGAGTTCAATGTCCCAGCGTTCGCCCGTTTAGATTATACAGATATTTACAGGCTATCATTAGGTGAAAGAGACGTCAAAAACTTTTGTCATAAAAACCTATTTACATCTGTCTTGTCTAAAAAGGCAGATTGAAATTAATTGCCCTATTCGGGGAATGGGAGAAAGCAATCGGCTTCTGCCGATGGCTGTTGACATAATCTATGAAAAAGACATAATCGCCTACAACCATGGTCTCCATGACACAAAAACCGATGTACCGTTACCTGATTGTGCTCACTATAGCTTCGGCGGTGGGGCTTCAGGCCTGGCAGACCCTGTTTAACAACTTCGCCGTCGAGGTTGTGAGGCTGGAAGGGAACCAGGTCGGTATGATCCAATCTGTGCGTGAGATTCCGGGTTTCCTGGCCCTCCTTGCGGTTTTTGTTATGATGTTGATAAAGGAGCATCGCCTGTCCGCATTGTCGATCCTGTTCTTGGGGCTGGGCCTGGCCACAACCGGCCTGCTTCCTTCCTATGGCGGGCTAATCATCACCACACTGATCATGAGCTTTGGTTTCCATTATTTTGAGACAACCAATCAATCTTTGACCTTGCAGTACTTTGATAAAATCACGTCTCCATGGGTGTTCGGCAGATTGCGCAGTCTGGCAGCGGCCTCAAATATTGGAGTTGGCATTTTTATCTATTTGATAGCCTCGATGCTGAGTTTCAGACAAATCTATCTGCTCCTTGGGGGCCTAATAGGGTGTGCGGCCATATGGGGATTTTTTCAGGAGCCTGCGGATCGTAATCTCCTTCCTCAACGAAAAAAAATGATCTTTCGCAAGAAGTACTGGCTCTTTTACTTCCTCACATTTATGGCAGGCGCGAGGCGGCAAATCTTCATAGCCTTTGCCGTCTTTCTCCTGGTCAAGAAATTCCAGTTTTCCATTCAAGATATTGCGAGCCTCTTTGTTATTAATAATGCCATAAACTATTTCCTAAGTCCCTTAATCGGAAAGGCGATTATAAGGTTCGGCGAAAGAAGGGTCCTATCCCTGGAGTATTTCAGTCTGATATTCATATTTTTGGCGTATGCAATCGCACAATCCAAGGTGCTGGTGGCAATTCTCTATATCTTGGACCACATCTTCTTTAACTTTGCTATTGCCATTCGAACATATTTTCAAAAGGTCGGTGATCCAAGGGACATCACGCCTAGTATGGCCGTAGGCTTTACAATAAATCATATCGCAGCACTAATTCTCCCGGCCATTGGCGGGTTGCTATGGATGGTGGACTATCGCATTCCTTTTGTGGGTGGCGCTGCCATGAGCCTGGTCTCGCTGATGGCCGTGCAGCGGATTCGAGTAAAGGGCGGCACAGGTAGCAAATAGATCCTGTCTGAATTGCGGAAGCGGGGACTGGAAGGGGGCAATCTTTTTTCGTCGGTATTAAAACAAATGTATGATACAAACGTTTGTAATTATGGCCCAGGGGGAGGGAATATGGTAAAGATGCAGCAGAATGAAGGGACGCGGGAACGTATCCTGAGCAGCGCTGAAATTCTCTTTGCCACAGGCATTACCCTCCTCTTGATCCCCTGTGGATATCTCATCCTTGAGGACCTCGGAGACACCCTGTTAGCGATGAGAGAAAGGATATATCCACGCAAGGGGAAGCCGGCCTAAAATATCATTTTTTGTACTCTTATTTTTCAAATAATTAAGGCTTGTTATATGGCATGGCTTCAGTTGGGGCATCCCTTAGTACAAGATATTATACCCTGCATTCCATCCCGTTCGAGGCCAAACCAAAAACTGCCCCAATAATATAGTCAAAACAGGCGGTTATAACCAGGGTCAAAACAACCTCTTTTTGGCCTATATCTTGCGATCTCATATAAAGACTGAGCCCCTTGTTTTTTCCAGAACACCTTTCTCTGATAGATGAGTTTGGGTATTTGGGCGGAACAATAGGGACATAGCATAATGGAAGGGGGTGATAGGGGGATATCGTGTCGTAATAATATTAGAGAGGATTAGCCGTCTTGGGAGTAACAATTCGGTTTCACAGTTAACCACAATAAGCACTCAATTATTCGGGGGAATGAAAAATGAAAAAGACACGAAGAATTACGTTGTTGTTGGCAGTGGCAGTGGCCATGGTATTTGTGGGCGCATTAGTGGCACAGGTATCGGCCGGAGATACGGCTAGTACTATTACTGGAAAGGTCACAAAGGCAGGAACTCTTGAAACCGATTCTGGTGAAGCGTATAAACTTATCGGTGATAATGCCAGTGAATTAACAAAGAATATTGGTATGATGGCCGAAGTCAAGGGAACTGTGATGGACAAATCTGGTGAAATGAGCATCGAGGTCGAGAGCTTCAAGTTAATTGAAGAACCATCGACGGAGAAGTCAGAAAAGTAAGAGAGATGTTTTATAGATACGGACAAAACGAGTTTTGAGATTGAGAGGGGGGATTGTAGCCCCCTCTTTTTTTTCCTGTGGTTGTTCCCATAGGTTACAAAACATAAAAGTCCACACCCGCCTGTTCTCCCCTGCCATCGTTTTCCTAAGCAGTTTTATGTTGACTTGCCCGTAGGTTTTTTAATATTTTCTTACCCAAAATAAGGAAAGGTAAACTATATTTAGGTTGTGTGTAATAGCTGAATAATTGAGGGTAACTATGGTAGCAGAAGGCAAGGCCGCCAGTGGGGCCTTTTTTCGGCCTTCTATTCTGCCTGAGGCATTAAGGGGGGCGGCGTCAGAGGATGTGGGTTGAGGCTCGTAGCGTGGTTCCAATATAGACTTTGCTGTGAGAGAATTCTAAGCGCATATCGCCGCGCGATGATAGTGATGACAGAGGGCAGTAATGATACGTCTGTCTTGGTTTTTGGCCTCAAAAAGGTCCCACTGGCGGCCCGCCTATAGGCGGACAAGCCCTGTCCTATTCACCCTCTGGTGATTAACCCATATCTATTGAGCTAATACGGTTGTATGGCCCGTTAGCGCAGGGCGGTGATGATACCAAAAGGCGGTTACCAGTCAGTTGGGGTAGTCAATAATTGTGGATGATTACGTAAAAACGGCCATGTTAGAAAATGAGGATGAAGCTCGGTTGGTGCAATCAATCCTGACCGAAAGGGGGATCCCTTATCTCATGAGATCCTATCATGATACCGCCTTTGATGGTCTTTACCAGACCCTGAAAGGATGGGGGTTTGTCAGCGCACCCGTGTCCTATAAGGAAGAGGTCCTCAAAATTATCTCAGATATCCGGGAGACGGTAAAGGAATGATTCATTTACCCCAATCTTTTTATTGAGGAGTATGCTTATGAAAAAGAAATTAATAATAGGTCTTGCGCTTTTGATACTTCTCTTGGTCTGGTGGGGCCTGTCTATCTATCCAGACTGGCTCTGGTTCGGAAAACTTAATTATTCTTCTGTCTTCTGGACAATGTTTTTGACTAAATCCGGCATTGGTCTGGTGAATTGGCTCCTCTTGATGCTGATTATTTCCGTGAACCTTTACGTGGCTGGCCGTTCCAGGGCGCTATCCAGAACTAGGCCCCACCCGGGGCCGGAAGGAGATTACCTCGCTCAACTTGGAATTTCGGGAAGATCGGCTGGCATTCTCCTGGCCGCCTTAGTCCTGATTGTCAGCCTTATAATCGCATCCAATGCTTCCTCCCGATGGGATATGGTCCTTCGTTTCTTTCACCATCAGCCCTTTGGAGGTAAAGACCCTGTTTTCAATAATGATATTGGCTTTTATGTATTTTCTCTTCCCTTTTATATCTTTATCCAGAATGACCTTTTGGTCTTATTTGTTTTTTCGGCCATCCTGACCATTGTGTGGTACATGAAAAATGGTGCCATTCAGGTAGTCAATTTGACCGAAATGGCTCAGGCCGAAGAAAAACAGGTCCAGGCTCCCAAGATAAGTATTGAACCGCGGGCCATAAAACACCTCACTTTTTTTGCGGGTATCATCATCTTACTCCTGGCCTGGGGTTATCGCCTGAAGATGTTCGGCCTCCTGTATTCGACTTCCGGGGTTGCCTTTGGTGCCGGGTACACAGACACCCATATCAGACTGGTTTCATATGGGGCATTGATTTTCATTTCTCTGGCGTTTTCAATAGTCCTGTTTGTTAACACCTTTAGAACCAGAACAAAGCTGATCTGGCTCAGCGGGGGAATCTGGCTGGGGTTGATATTGTTACTCGGCACCGTTCTCCCGATGGTGGTGCAAAAAATAGTGGTCAAGCCAAACGAATTGGCAAAGGAATCTGCCTATATAGACTACAATATCTCGAATACCCGTAACGCCTATGGCCTGAATAGGATAAAAGAGGTAGCTTTTCCGGTAGCAGATAAACTGACTGTCGATGACATCTCCTCAGACAGAGCCACCATTCAAAACATCAGGATATGGGATAAACGCCCATTGCTGCAGACCTACAGACAACTCCAATCGATACGGCTATATTATGATTTCAAGGACGTGGATGTTGATCGTTATGATATAAATAAGAGTTATAGACAGGTGATGCTATCTGCCCGGGAACTTTTGGTAGACCAACTGCCGCCTCAGGCCAACACCTGGGTCAACAGGCACCTTATTTATACACACGGATATGGATTGGCCTCCAGCCTGGTCAACAAGGTAACCAGCGAGGGGCTCCCAGATCTCATAATCAAAGACTTGCCTCCAACGATTAACTTTGATCTGAGAATAGGACATCCAGAAATCTATTACGGGGAAGAAACGGATGAGTATGTCTTTGTAAAGTCCACGACAAAAGAATTTGATTATCCCAAGGGCGACAAAAATGTCTACACCCATTATCAAGGAACGGGAGGGGTATCCATCGCATCTTTTGTCAGGAGGGCACTGTTTTCCATCGAATTTCTCGATCCTCAAATATTATTTACGAGCTATCTGGGGCCTGATAGCAGGATCATGTATAATCGCCGTATTGATAGAAGGGTGCGCGCAATTGCACCCTTTCTCGATTATGACGACGACCCATACCTTGTTGTCTCAGGGGGAAGGCTCTACTGGATTCAGGATGCATACACGACATCCAACATGTATCCTTACTCAAGCAGGTCATTTGCCTATTTTAACAAGGGGCTGAACTACATCCGCAACTCCGTAAAGATCACAATTGATGCCTATAATGGAGATGTATCTTTTTACACTGTGGATGAAAAGGACCCGATTATCAGGGCCTACTCGAGCATATTCCCTGGCCTATTCAGGCCTTTTGATGAGATGCCTGATGGGCTGAAAAAACACGTTCGTTACCCCAAGGACCTCTTTAAGATCCAGGCCAATATATACCGGACCTATCATATGAAAGACACCCAGGTCTTTTACAACCAGGAAGACCTCTGGCAAACCCCTGACGAGGTCTATGGAAGCACCAGGCAGAAGATGGAGCCCTACTATATCATACTACGACTCCCAGGGGAAACAAGTGAGGAGTTTGTCCTGATGCTCCCTTTTACTCCCTCCAAAAAGGATAATATGATTGCATGGCTTGCGGCAAGGTGCGACACGCCCAGCTACGGAAGTCTGATAGTGTATAAACTTCCTAAAGAAAAACTTGTTTTCGGCCCCATGCAGATCGAGGCGAGAATTGATCAGCAGACACAGATTTCGAAAGAGATGACTTTATGGGGTCAGAGGGGGTCCAATGTGATCAGGGGGAATCTCCTGGTTATCCCCATACAAGACACATTTATCTATGTTGAACCTATATATCTTCAAGCCAAGCAGTCTGAAACAAGTCCATCCCAACCGGCAACCCCCCAAGGGAGGGGATTGCTTAGATCCCGGTCAAGGAATGCAGGAGTTTCCTCTGGGCCACAAAGCCTGAGTGCTGCCGCACTTCCGGAGCTGAAAAGGGTTATCGTGGCCTTCGGCAATCGCGTGGTAATGAGAGAAGACCTCGAAGGCGCCCTTTACAGTGTTTTGGGAAAAGAAAGGCCCACCAGTAAACTGGCGTCTACTCCAATTATTGAGACCCCTGATATTGCCGGTACTGCCACAACGGCCCTGGAACATTTTAATAGGGCCAAGGCCTTTCTGCGGCGGGGCGATTGGGCCGGGTATGGCAGAGAACTCAAAATTTTGGAGAGTATGTTGAACAAAATGGCGGCGAAGAACCGAAAAGGGTTGGAAAAACCGTGATGGTATTTGTCCCCGTTTCCTTTACCCGATTTTGTCATTGATTGGAACTGTTTCTACCAAACAAAAAAGGCCCAGAGCCCTAAGGCCCTGAGCTTTTCTTGTAAATTATTTCAACCTAATAAGCTTCAGTTATTAAAGGTGCCCATTTTCAACTAAAATAAGCTGGAGAGCCAGGGGTGATAATAAGTCGCTTTCTCCCCTGTAGATAAAATATGAGGCCAAGGCCACCAATCAGCAGAGTCATTACACGCCATCCCAGTA
>CAYYPQ010000001.1:0-181360 GCA_964473615.1 uncultured Desulfobacteraceae bacterium | reverse complement strand
CAACCAAGGAAAGCATGAATCTGAAAAATCTGTGACGAATTTTGTCAAGAATCGACTTCAAGAGGGCCACTTTGCCTCTATTTACGAAAATTCAAAGGTCTCACCAGATTGACATGCGCAAGATAAGGTTTCTTTTGTTCATTCTTTGCCTTTCTGTCTTTTGTGTCAGTTGTGCAGGAAACAAAGAATTGTTGAGGAAGAAGGCCAGGGCCGAAGAAGGTGTTGGCCTTTCTTATGTTCAGCAGGGCGACGCAAAGGCGGGTCTTGGTCATCTACTAAATGCCGCCAAGATGGATCCGAAAGACGCCGGCATTCAACACGAACTGGCGCTTGTGTACAAGGATCTCGGTGTATACGAAGAGGCCCAAATTCATTTTAAAAAGGCCTTGGCCATAAATCCAAATCTCTCAGAGGCCCAAAACAATCTGGGGACCCTTTATCTGATGTTGGGGAAGTGGGATATGGCCATCGGCTGTTTCAATAAGGCGCTCCAGGATATCACTTACAAGACACCCTATTTTGCTTACAACAATCTTGGGTTGGCTTACTATAACAAAGGGGAGTATCAAAAGGCGATAGACAGCTACCAGCAGGCGCTGAAATTATCTCCATCTTACAGTAATTGTTATGTTAATTTGGGGCTTGCCTATGAGGCCCTAAATAGATGGGGAGCGGCTGTAAATGCCTATAAGGATGCCATTCAATATGATACCGCTAATTCTGCCGCACATCTTAGCGTAGGAAGACTCTATCTGAGACTTAATAGAAGTGCTGAGGCGGCAAAGGAATTGAAGAAAGCCATAACAATTGATCCCCGCGGACGTTTTGCCAAAGAGGCCAGAAATCTGCTGAAAGATATGAGATAGGAAAGACCTGTATTGTGATGCTCAGATAAGACTTGCTATGTCCATCAAATAGTCCACATGATAATCAGCCTCTAGGGCCTTATTCTTATAGGAAAAGAAATGGACTCCCGAGGCCCTCGCTGTTTCATAATCAACAGGCGAATCACCTACATATACGGACTGTTCAGGAGAAATTTGAAATCGATCAAGGATTTTGAAGATGGATTCTGGGTGGGGTTTGGGGTTTTGAACATCCAGCGAGGAGACAACTATATCAAAAAACTCTTTAAGGCCATTTAATTCAAGGACGTCTCCGATGGTATTGCTTCTGTTGGTCGCAACGGCGAGGCCAAATTGGGGCTTCAGGTCCCTCAATAACTCCTTTAGCCCTGGTTCCATGATCATATCCTTGATAAAGGGGGAGTAATCTACCTCCCTTCTAAATTCCTGGGCCTCCTCGACCAAAGGTGTCCTACGAAAGATATGTCGTACAGACTCCCCGGCCGTGTGCATATGCACAAAGGCCTCTTCATCCTTATTCATAGGACCTAGGTTGAAATGGGCGAGCAGGCTGTTATAATAATTGACATTGGCCTGACGGGAGTCGAACATAACTCCATCGCAATCAAATATTACCGCTGATATATTCATGGGGTCACATCTTAAAAATTAAGCATTGACATTTCAGCACACCTTTCCTAACATTCCCCCTGACAATTCTTTAGACAGTATCTTTTTGATTGGTAATAGGCAAGCAAAATGAGGTGTGTCAGAACAGGCGCCCCGAAGGCTTTTTCTTGAGACCACGCTTTTTGAGAGGTGGTCTCGGAGGTAAATAACAAACATGGAAATAGTGAACGATTATCTTGTTGTTGGCAGTGGTATTGCCGGACTAAGCTTTGCCTTGCACGCAGCAAAATCGGGCACAGTGGCGATTGTAACAAAGAAGGAAAAGACGGAGGGTTCTACTAATTACGCCCAGGGTGGAATTGCCTCGGTCTTTGACCCGAACGATAGATTTGAACTCCATATAAAAGATACCCTTGAATCAGGAGACGGCCTTTGCCATGAGGACATAGTAAAAATGGTTATCCAGGACGGCCCGGTAAGGGTCCAAGAGCTGATAAACATGGGTGTCCATTTTTCCCATCAGTCCAAAGAGAAAGAGTTCCTCGATTTGGGCCGGGAGGGCGGCCATTCCAGACGAAGAATTGTGCACACAAAAGACCTAACAGGCCGAGAGGTGGAAAGGATACTCCTACAACGGGCCGAAGAAAATGAGAATATCCATATCTATGAGAACCACGTGGCCATAGATCTGATAACCAAATCAAAAATGATCAGACAGGGGATTATGACCAAGGAAACGAGGGAGACCTGTTGGGGGGCCTATGTCTTGGATGTCGAAAAGGACGAGGTGGGCACCTTTTTGGCGAGAGTTACCGTGTTGTCAACTGGAGGTGCAGGCAAGGTATACAAATACACAAGCAATCCTGATATTGCCACGGGTGATGGCGTTGCCCTAGGGTACCGTGCCGGAGTAAAGGTTGCCAACATGGAATTTGTTCAGTTCCATCCCACATGTCTTTATCACCCGCTGGCAAAGAATTTTCTTATTTCTGAGGCTGTTCGAGGGGAAGGCGGGATTCTATTAAATAAGAAGGGGTACAGGTTTATGGAAGACTATCATCCCTTAAAGGATCTTGCATTCAGGGACATTGTAGCCAGGTCCATAGATATGGAACTCAAAAAGAGTGGGGATGAATGTGTCTATCTGGATATCAGTCACAAGCCTGCTGCATTCATTAGGGATAGGTTTCCCCATATCTATGAAACGTGTCTGAAATTTCAGGTTGACATTACAAAAGAGGCAATACCTGTAGTTCCTGCAGCCCATTACATGTGTGGGGGACTTTTTGCAGACCATAACGGCGTTACAAATTTAGATAATCTTTATGCTATTGGTGAGGTGGCATGTACTGGGCTTCATGGCGCAAACCGCTTGGCCAGTAATTCCCTGCTTGAGGCCCTTGTCTTTGCGAGACGCGCGGCTGAAAACTCGTCTCTGGAACTGGAGCAGAAAAGACAAGAACCTCTGCCAAAGGCCCCTCAATGGGATCCCGGCAGTGCCACAGACAGTGAAGAGCTTGTGGTTGTTTCCCATAACTGGGATGAAATTAGAAGTTTTATGTGGAATTATGTGGGAATTGTGAGGACAAATAAGCGTCTAGCAAGGGCAAAAACACGAGTGGAGATTATCCAAGACGAGATCAAAGAATACTACTGGGATTTTCTTGTAACCCGGGATCTTCTCGAACTCCGCAATATAGCGCTTGTGGCGGAGCTTATTATCTCCTGTGCCTTGCTAAGAAAAGAGAGCAGGGGCCTCCATTATAATCTGGATTATCCGTCCCAGGACAACAAACACTGGCAGCGAGACACTATTTTGTGGAAATAGGCGACTGTGGCCCCACGCCAAGGGCGGGAATTGAAGACAGGTATCTTAGAAATGTCTCTCCCGGAGGAATCCCATTAGTTGCAGGAACGTTTTAATTCCCGCAAATGTCAGACCACAACCTATGATAATCAGAGCAAGATACAGAAGGCCTAGGAAGATAAAGTGACCAGGATTCCATTCCCACTCAAAGCAAAATGGAAGCATATACATGTTCTCCTAACCCGGATGAACCGGAAAAGTGCCTAGATTGCGCTAAAGCCCGGAGTGACTAAAGTCAAGGTGTTAAAACATTTTCTGCCCCTTTTGGACCCAAATCTATTTATAAGGCACTAATAATGAATCGCAGTTTCTGTCCCGTTAATTCCCTGCTCTCCCTGTTATACAACAGGGTTTAAATCTTTCTCCTTGGGGAATACAGGCAAATATCTGTAAGAGAGCGAGAAGACAAGAAAGCCATATCCTATGACTGCCATGGCAATGCCCCATTCCTGCCATGTGGGCAAGTAGCTTACGAACTTGTCAAAGGGCATCACGGGAATTGCAAGAGTAACAAGGGTAAACACAAAACGGTTCAAGACAATCCCTGTACAGTTCATCAGGCAGCCCATAAGGAGCCAACCCTCATGCTGACGGGCCTTTGGAGTCAAAAGAATCATGGCAGGAACGATACCGAAGATGATGATTTCCGCAATTACCAGCCAAACACCATAAGGGCCTTCTCTAAAAAAGTCCATAAAGGTTAGCCCTGCCCTGGGGACAACGCCATAGGCCCAGCTCAAGGTATCGGATATCTTCAAGACGATGTAAAGGGCCAAGAGCCAACCTGAGATCTTTGCAAGGGTCTGAAACGCCTTGTCCGGGACGAGTCTCTTGCGGGTGATTTTTTCAGCAAGCTTGGTGCAGAGGATCGTAAAAGATGGCCCGGCAGCAATGGCGGATAACACGAAAAGGAAAAACGTCCACGGCCAGATATAGAAACCTTCTCTATATGCAAAAGGCCTCGCATACATGACACCGAACAGGCCTCCTAGTGACCCTTGATGGAAAAAGGAAAGGAACGTTCCGGTGGCTGCAAAAATGGCCATGATGCCGTGAAGGTTATGGCCAAAAAGTCGAAGTTCCCGGATCTTTTCTATTTCCCTGTTTTCGAGAATCAAAGGCAGAAACTCAATGGCCAGGACGCCAAGGTAGACGGTAATGCAAAAGGACACCTCGGCAAGCATGGAGTGGACATTGACATGCCAGAAAATGAACCACCCTCGGAGCGGTTGCCCGATGTCGATACCTAACATGGCAACAGCGGCGGAGTAACAGATGAACCCAATAATCACCGCTGCATTGATAACGTCTTTCAATTCCTTTTTTCCGATAATATAGGTCAAGAAGCCCGTAAAGAAGGCCCCTGCCCCCAACGCAATAACCGACAGATCAAAGATGATCCATAAGGCGAACGCAAAATAGTCGCTCATGTTTGTCTGGTTCAGCCCTTTCCAGAGGCAAAGAAAGGCCGATAAAAGGCCCCATGCCAAAAGACCCACCCATGGTAGGGTCCAAAAGAAAAAGACCTTTGGAGAACACCTCTTTACCCCTTTTGGGAGCAATGCTGAATCCATTATTTATCCTCCTGTATGATTAAACGCGCGGTTAGCCGACACTCACCTTGGTGACAGGTTTAAATTCACCGGGCAGATAATTGTCGGCCATTTTGCGCACCCAATCTTTACTGGACAGGTAATAGACCTTTGGCTCTGTCCCAAGCCGTTCCAAGAGCCTGAAGGCATAAGGGCTTTTGCTTAGTCTGGAGACCAGGTGGTTAGGATTGTTGAGGTCTCCAAAGGTAATGGCCTGGGCGGGACAGGCCTCGGTACATGCTGTGATATACTCCTTTTCTTCAATTTCTGTCCGGCCTTCCGCGTAGGCCTGATTTTTCGCCCTCATGAGCCGATGATGGCAGAATGTACATTTTTCGACCACTCCTCTCATGCGTGGAGATACCTCGGGCGACAGGTAACGTTCAAGCCCTTTTCCTTTAGGAAAATATGTGTCCCACCAGTTGAAGACCCTGGCATGGTAAGGGCAGGCAGCCATACAGTACCGGCATCCGATACAGCGGGTGTAAATCTGGCTTACAATCCCCGTGTTATAATCCATCTTTGTGGCAGTTGCAGGGCAGACAGAGACGCATGGTGTGTGGTGATCACAATGCATGCAAGGCCTGGGAAAGTAACTGACCTCGGTATAAGGGAATTTTTTGCCATTGGTAATCTTGTAAAGGCGCATCCAGGTGATGCTTCGTTGTTTGTCAGATTCGTCCGGCCTGACAGACAGGTTGTTTTCAGCGGCACAGGCAATCATGCATGTTCCACACCCCGTGCACTTGTCAAGATTAATGACCATCCCGTATTTATACTTCACGCGGTCATGACTTTTTTCCATGATCTACCTCTTCTAAACCCTGATTAGTTTTACAGGTGTGTTCCACCAGATTGGATGACCACTCAGGGGGTCCTTGCCTGCATTGATAATATCTTTGGGATTGATCCCTTTGCCGAGCTGAAACTCATCATAGGCCCTATGCCCGAGACCTAAAAGGATATAGATTACATCTGGCATTGCCCCCTCAAAGAGGTTCACAAGCACCCGGACTTCTCCCGCAGGGGATTTGACTATTACTCGGTCATTTTGTCTGAGGGAGTATTTGGCCGCGGTCTCTGGATTGATATCGGCAAATGATTCATTGCCGTTGAGTTGAGTATCAAAAAGGGTCTTGTTTAAGAAAGGTGGGTTGGGCACCCAGGTGCTTGATAAGTTTATTATTTCATAGGGGATCATCAGTAGCGGGTACTCGGAGCGATCTACATCAGGCCTTACTTCCTCGTAATGGGGCATAAATACGGTATCACCCGTTTCTGCGATTCCCATATGATTTAGCGCCAATTTTTTGCTGGTTCTCCTTGAATAATCGTAGACAGCTAATTCGATTTGTGTGCTGAAAAACTCAAATTTACCGGTCGGGGTCTTGAACAACCTCTCCCGCCTTTCACGGATGCGCAAGGGCCGGTACCATAATCCGCCCGCCTTTATCTTTTCCCACATTTCCCCGAATGACGTATAATCCGCGCTAAAATCATTGGCTTTCGCCTGTCTTGTCCAGACAGGTTGTGCCCCATCATAACTTACCATGCCAGGACCAGAATAAAAGAGACCCCTTGCCCTTGCCTTGAGGACTTCCTCATAGTCTGACCAGGGGAAGGCCGCCCCTACGGGTTTATCAATTTGCCTTGCCAGTGAGATGATTACATCACCCGTGTTTTTGGTGTCATAAAGGGCCTTAATCACAGGCTGCGATAAACCGTAGATGGGATATTGCAGGCCTGTAGGCCATACAACATCGTCCCTCTTTTCAAGATACGTATGGTCGGGGAGAACGAGATCCGCCATGTAGGAGGTCTCATCCCTAAAAGGTGAAAAGCTTACAATAAATGGCACTTTTTCTAGTGCCTTTTTGAAGGCACCGCTGTCTGGAAGGGTGTAAACGGGATTGGCTGAAAATATCAAGAGTGTGTCTACTGGAGATTCACGGCTCTCAATTATGGCCTCAGTGAGGTTGTTAATCAGGCTCTGGGTAAATGGATATCTTGCGCTCCCGGCATGGTCCAGACGAGGTTTTCTGAGCCCCTCTAGGGCAATGGCATCTGCGCTGACTTTCGAAAGAGGGCTCAGAGGTAGGGGGTCATAGACAAGTACCCCACCTGATCTATTAATATTACCAATAAGGGCATTAAGACTGTGAACGGCCATGAACTCAAACAGACTTCCGTTTAATGTGCCTTTTCCTTTGCCGCAAATGGCAATAGGTGCCTTTGCAGTGGCAAAGCCCTTGGCCAGTGAAATAATCTCTTCTGGGTCCAAACCCGTAATGGCTGCAACCTTGCTAGGGGGATATTGTTTGAGGAGCATATTTTTAAACCCCTCGTGGACCCTGCCATCCGCCGATTGCCATCCATTGAAGCCAAAGCAATAACGATCAACAAATTCGGAATCATATAAATGTTCTTTGACCAATACGTGGCCGAGACCTAAGGCGAGTGCCGCCTCGGACCCTGGTCTTGCAGTTACCCATTTATCTGCCTTTGATGCAGTGTTGGAGGCCCGTGATTCAATCTGTACAACCCGGGTCTTTTTCTTTAGTGTGTCTCCCCGCCACAGGCTCCATGCATTGATTACTCTCCCAGGTGATCCCCAGCCATCGAGCAGGCCACTGCCGAAACTCAATATGTAATCGGCGTTTTCAAGATCGTAGGCCATTGGCCCTTCGGTGCCTTGCGTTAGGATGCTTGTAAGCCAGTACGTGTCTTCCACAGAGGGAATCCTTACGTAATTGGGGCTACCAACAGTCCTTAGCAGACGTTCTATCATGACGGACATAGTGGACCTGATCGGATTCCCATCTATTGCTGCTAGTGCCTCGGGCCTCCCGTCATTGCGAAGGCCGGATATCTTCTTGGCCAGTAGGTCAAGGGCCTCGTCCCACGTGATGTCCTTGAATGTTCCAGCTCCTCTGGGACCAACGCGTTTCATTGGGCCGGTGTAGCGAATGCCTTCGTCATATAGCAATTGAAGGCCTCCCATCCCCAAGGGGCAGATGCCGCCGGGATTAATCGGGAAGTCTGTCCTGCCTTCAATTTTTACTGCCCTGTCATCGACCTTTCGGACCTCTATGCCACACCCGCCGGGGCAGAGATTGCACACTGATTTGACTGTTGTAAATTCACCCACTGGTGGGGTCGGCACCCAGGACCAATTTTGAGTCCATATGGCTACATCGTCCGTAAGTTTCCAGGGAAGCGGGGTAATCTGAATGCCTGCAGCCCCGCCGACAAGAAATTTGACAAAATTTCTTCTGCTTATTTCCATAATGATCTTCCTTTTATGAAACCGTTCGGGGTCTTTTGCCTTTTATCTGCTTTGAACTGTTGGTCTCCTATTTATGACATGTAAAGCAGGAATTGTCCTCTTCATGCCCCATCTTGGTATGGCATTGGGCACAATCATCCATCTTCATGCGGTCCCATGTGTTCGCCTTATATCCGGAGATATGTTTGCCCCATATATTGATACTGTAACCGGTTAGGCGATTGGCCTCGTAAGCCGGCGGCTCTTCTGTCTTGCCATGGTTTCCATGGCAGACGGTACAGTTTAGCCCACCAATT
This sequence comes from uncultured Desulfobacteraceae bacterium, assembly GCA_964473615.1. Classification (GTDB taxonomy): domain Bacteria; phylum Desulfobacterota; class DSM-4660; order Desulfatiglandales; family Desulfatiglandaceae; genus CAYYPQ01. Next base: position 172,844 of record CAYYPQ010000001.1, on the reverse strand, counting down.
TTTACATGGGCTATATGAGAAAAATAGACACATTCCGGCTGCCTGTAATAAGAAAGCCAGGGTACTTCTTTTCCTGTACCCACATATTTTGTCAGGAATTTCTTCTCTTCGCGAGTTTCTCCCAAGGGTGATTCGGGATCATCATGGCACTCGGTACACTTTTCCAGCCTTGGTATGCCCGAGAAGGTGCCGTCCTCGCGAAAAGCATGGCAATAAAGGCATTTTTCAACCTTGGTCTCTCCCCCTATGCCTTCCACCTTTTCGGAGTCCATATGAAGTGCATGACTAAAATTGATGGGCTGAGGCTGTTTGGAATACAGCACCATAGGAAAAATGATCCACCCCAAAATCAAGGCCCCGATTAGACCGGCTAGGAAGAAAAGGATCCCACCCTTTGAAGATTTTTCATTGGAATTTTTTGGGTTTTTCATTTTGTAAAGCCTCATTATAGGGATTCGATTAAGAGTTCAGATGACTAAGGGGCCGACAGTCTTGCGTATTTACCCGCTCCGCCTGGTTTTTGTCAAGGGAAAAACCATATGATATGTGATTGTTGTTTGGGGGGTTGGCATGGATCAAGCCCTGCTCCAGCACGGTTGACCAAGGCCAATATCAACACTGGCCATTACGCAAGTGCTTGGGCGTGTCAATCGGTGACCTTTTGGGGTACCGAATTCGGCCAACGCTGCCGGGGACGGCTCATGGGGCTCGTGAAAGAAATATTGATCTAAGAAAGGGTGGCGTCAAAACTTTCTCATTCTCTTGCGGCGTCTTTTTGCCGCCTTTGCCTGCTTTTTCTTCTTTTGGACACTTGGCTTGTCATAAAAGCGCCTCTCTTTGATCTCGGAGAAGAAACCCTCTTTGGTCAACTTTCTCTTGAGATCTTTGATAGCCCTTTCGATCTGATTATTCTGTACAATGACTTTCATTCGCTTTCCACCTCAATTATGAAAAAATCGCAATACTTTAGATTTCTGAAAAATATCCCTCACCCTATCTTAGGGATACGTCTGTTTCAAATGGCTAAAAGGTTGCAAAAAATCTAATAGTTTGGTCCTTTGAAACCCCCTCTGGTAGGGCGATTTCAAAGCCCGAAGGTGTTACTAAAAACAAAAAAGCACCTCTTTTTTTCGATGAGATGCCTTTCCTTGCCTTCAAAAACAGGGATGACCCCTGCCCTACTCTAAACCTGGCTTAACATAAAACTATCATTAGATTTCACCTCTTGAATTCTTTTGAAGGTTTGGAAGCACTCAAATGGCATTATGGGGCATAATTGTTCTATTAGACACAAAAGTCTCCTTGCAATCTCTCGATTCAATGGACTTCCGGTCAAGTTTTGTCACCCCCTTTTTAAACCGATTGGTTTCCACGTTGTGAGACCCATGAAGTAAAAGTATGTCTTTTTCCTATATGGATCTCAGCGTTAAATTAAATCATAATTAATTAATTATATCCACCACAAAATTTTTGTCAATTCTTTTCTGCACTTTCCGGGGAAGTTGTCAGCGTAAACTGGAATACAGAACATAAGTCAAATTCCAGGCACATTTTCAGCTAAATTTTGATGGAATCGTAAAAAGTCACGAAACCGTTATGCCGGACTTGATCCAGCACCCACAACATGTTGAAATCACTGGATTACAGCTCCCCGATCAGGGTCGAGGACAAGCCTTGCGGGAATGACGAAAACGGGCACTTTCTGACTTTTTACGAGTTTGTCAATTTTCATAGGCAACAAATGACACTCAACACGTCATGTTGACGCATAAGGTTTAACATGCTGAGATTGCATAGGTTAAGCCAAGACGCTAATTCTGGGGCATGCCATAATGGCCCAGGCAAAATTCTCCCAGCAACTTTTTCTTGATCGAAACGGTCACTATGTCCGGAGAATCCATTTGTAATCTATCGGCAAGTCAAATTATCGCCCGGTGCATGACGTTTTGGCATGTTTTGTGCAAAATCAAAGCAGTGCAGTCTGCGTCCAGACAGGCCATAGTCTTTTTTGGAATCGTTTTTCAAAAGCCGCTTTCGAAATTTTGGCGACATTGTTAAGGGGGTCTCTATTGAGTGATCCATCTTTTTCTTTGTGACTGGTCCCAGGACGCATGGTCAAGAAAGTAGTAAAGTTTTTTGAAGATCTGCCGATATTTTATTTACGTTTGGGCCTTTTCAGACAAAAAGGTGAGAATTTTAGTCTAATTTGTAAAGGTTTGGTCGGTTTCAAAAATCTAAAGTGTCACCCTTTTTTTTAATTGCTGTCTTCAGAGGGCACAGGATGAAGAATATCATAAAGGCAGCCAAGAGATATGCGGAGTCTGCAATGAGACAGATGGGGCACGCCGCCACAAACGCTGAAAGTTTTGGAAATGACGCTGATTTAGCGCCCGGCATGGCCAGCGCCTTTACCCTTGTTGAGCTGCTCATTGGTATGGTCATTTCATTGATCGCCATGTCTTCCCTCTATGGTACCCATGTATGTCAGCAAAAGGCTGCCATGGTTCAGGAAGAAATTGTCGGCGTGCAGCAGAATATTAGGGTTGCCATGTATCACATGGAGAGAGAGTTCCGTATGGCGGGTTGTGATCCAACCGGTAGTGCGGGCGCGGGAATTGTGACCGCCGGTTCTAATTCCATTGCTTTTACATCAGATATTACAGGGGGTGAAGGTGATGGAATTGATAATGATAATGACGGGTCAATAGACGAAGCCGATGAAGCGGGCTTTTCTGACGGCGCTTGCAATGATAGTAATGAAGATATTACCTATGGTCTTTTTACTGACACGGATGGAATACAGAAACTGGGAAGAAAGAGCCCTTCCACAGCGGCATACCTGCCCATAGCCGAAAACATAGACGCCCTTAATTTTGTCTATCTGAACGCCAGCGGCGGAGTTGCTGCAACCATTTCCGATATAAGGTCTATTCAGATCACCCTTGTGGCCAGAGCGAACCGAGCAGACAACGGGTACACAGATACTTCACAATACCTGAACCAGCAGGGGACCTCAATTATGCCCATCCCGAATGATAATTTCCGGCGCAAACTTTTAACAACAGAGGTCAGATGCCGTAATCTCGGCCTTTAATTGAGGAATGCCATGGGAAGCATCCAGTATAGCATCAGCAAAAAAGGTAGTGAGGAGCGCGGCTTCACCATCCTGGAAATGCTTATCGCCATTTCCATCTTCATGTATGGTCTCTTGGCCATAACCTCCATGCAGGCCGCTTCGATAAGAGGCAATGCCTCTGCCGGAACCTTAACAACGGGTACTGCCTGGGCGACAGCGAAGATGGAGCAATTGAAGGGCCTTTCCTACTCTGATTCTAACCTGACGAACGGGAGTCACACTGATCCATCTCCTCCCAGCGGTTATACGATCACCTGGAATGTCACGGATAATTTTCCGCTAAATGACACCAAGATGCTAACCATTACTGTTGCCTGGATGGATCGACAGGTTCCAAAGAATGCAACAATCCAGGGGGTCATCCCAAGGATTATCTGATTTATGGAGAACACCATGGAGTCAATAATCAGCAAGGCCAGGAATGAAAAGGGGTCCGTGCTCGTAATAAGTCTCATTTTGATTGCCCTCCTTACACTGATCGGTGTCATGGGCATTACTACCACCCAGACTGAGACACAAATTACCGGCAATGACATGTTTCGTAAGATTGCATTTTATGACGCAGATGCAGGTGTCTACGCAACCCCAAAGCTCATCTCTGCATGTATTGGTAACGGGGCCGAGCAAAGCGAGGCCAACATTACATACCTCGGGAGCGCCGGCACTTTCTACAGAGAGATTATGGGCTTTGATTCGCATGATAGTGCCAATGATATTCGCTTCATCCTTGCGGGCAATAAAGTGGATGTGGATGTCAACCGCACACACCAGGAAAGCCTGGCAGGCGGAGGGGTCGAATTCGCGAGCGGGGCCGAGGGCATGGGTGTGGGCTCAACAGGGGGTGTGGCAATTTTTTACGAGATGGATTCCTTTGGGGACGGACCGGCAAATTCTGCCTCTAACATAGGCGCTACTTACCGGAAGGTAATTGGTGTCGCGGGAGGGTTATAGATATGGAGAAGCCAAAAATAATTTTTGTGGTGGGACTATTTGTGTCCCTGCTATTTTGTGCCAGCGCTGGGTGGGCAGCGGAGCCTTCAATGGGTGATTACACCTGCTACCCCATATTCCAGGTCAATGCAGTACAACCCAATGTTATGATCATTGTGGACAACTCAGGAAGCATGAACTTCCAGGCCTACTCCGGCAACTATGATCATAACACCTTATACTACGGTTACTTTGAACCCTACAAGAAATACTCTTACGGAAGCAATGTATTTGTGCGGGACCCTGCAAGTGGAACATGGGACGGAAATTTTTTGAACTGGCTTACCATGCGGCGGATAGATGTGGCGCGAAAGGTCCTCATGGGTGGCAAGGCCACCTCAAGGCAGGGCGGAGGAAATCAGACAAATATAGGAGAAGCCCCTGCACAGTCGGGTCGGGACTTTGTCAAAAATTATTGCGATACCGATGGAGTAACCCCTTTCTCAAGCAGCACCACCAAATCTTATACCGTTGACAACGGCAATTTTGTGGTAGATGGCAATACCTATGTCATAAAGATCCAAAAAGATATGAACACCTACCCTGATGAGGCCCACAATTTCGACCAGAATGGCGACCTTGCAGGGGTATTACAGAAGATTGGCAGCAAGGCCCGGTGGGGAAACGAATTTTTTAAAGATGGTACGGGTAATAACCAGAGTGGAGGGTTCTTCAGTAGCACCATAGGCACCAATATGAGTAGCCTTATAACTGATCTTCAAAACACCGGATGTGACACCTGGACCCCTCTTGCAGAGGCGTATTATGTCGCCATGCAGTATTTTAAGCAAGAGGATGTGCAGTACAGTCCTGACCTAGATTATGCAAACAACCTTGTCCCCCACGCCAATGTCGGTGATGATCCCTATTATAATGGCAGCGAGTTTGTTTACTGCGCAAAGAGCTTTGTCATCATGCTTACGGATGGAGCCTCCACCAAAGATGCAATGATACCTATTATGTACAAAGACTACGCCGATGCTTACGACACGTTTGTTGGTGCCGATGATGGTTCACCTTGTGACGAATCGACCTGGTCCGGATGTGAATACAGTGATGGCGGCACTGATTACCTGAAAGATATTGCACTGTATGCCCGCACCACCGATTTACGTAGCTCCACAATCGGAAAGACCGATCTTTCCGGTGACCAGGAAATGATACTATATACCATTTACGCTTTTGGCAGCGACGCTAATGCCAAAAATCTATTGAAAGAGGCGGCAAAAAATGGCGGTTTTGTGGACAAAAACGGAAGCAACAGCCCTGATCTTCAGCAAGAGTGGGATAAGAACAACGACGGGATACCGGATACATATTATGAGGCGAATACCGGGACTGAATTAGAAAGCAAATTGCTCCAGGCCATCAACGACATTCTCGAAAGAGCGGCTTCAGGGACATCCGTATCCGTGCTGGCCACCTCTGGAGAAGGCGAGGGCAATCTTGTCCAGGCCTATTTTAGGCCTATGGTTACTACGGGTACCACCGAGGTGAAATGGCTGGGATATCTGCAGTCCCTTTGGGTCGATCCCTATGGGTACCTTCGGGAGGATACGGACCAGGATAGGGCACTGGATGTAACACAGGACAAGGTAATTACTTTTTTTGTGGACCCTGGCTCAGGAGACACCAAGATCAAAAGATTCCCGGTCAGTGCAGCTACCCCGTATCCTGACGTGGGGTGTGGAGGTTGTTATGAAGAGCTGAATCTTGATGAGATTAATCCTCTTTGGGAGGCCGGGACCCTGCTTCAGCAGAGAAGTGCCGCCGATAGAAAGATATTCACTTACATCGACAAGAATGAAGACGATGTGGTGGATGAGGGCATTAATGATCCATTAGACGACGCAGGTGAGGTGGTGGAATTTCAAACGGGGTCCGCTTCACAGATAAAGCCCTACCTGGGGGTAGATGATAATTCCACCTGGAGCTATTTAGGGGCCACCCTCAATGATCGCGCAACCAACCTGATTCAATATATCCGTGGAAATGATATCTCCGGCCTCAGGTCCAGGACCATCAATGGCAGCGTGTGGAAGCTGGGGGATATCGTCAATTCCACCCCGGTGCTCATATCCAAACCGCCTGATAATTTTCATGTTATTTACGGCGACGAATCGTATCAGGCCTATTATAATGCCTTCAAAAACAGGGAAACAGTGGTTTATGTCGGTGCCAATGACGGGATGCTGCACGCATTTACTTCATGGCAATATGATTCCTCGACCAAACAATATACACAGCCAGCCATCGGCACAGAGGGAATTGGTGATGAGTTGTGGGCGTATATCCCCCAGGGCCTTTTACCCCACCTCAAATGGCTTCCGACTAATGACTATACTCATGTGTATTATGTAGATCTAAAGCCTAAGGTCTTCGACGCTAAAATACTACCAGATGACACACATTACAGCGACCCCGACGCAGATCCCAACTGGGGTACTTTCCTTTTGGTCGGCTTTAACTTGGGAGGGGGAGAAATCTCAGTTACGTCGGATTTCAATTACGATGGCGATGATACTGATGCGAACGATACCAGGACCTTTGACCCAAGCTACGTGTGCATTGATGTGACTGATCCCAGAAACCCCAGGCTCCTTTGGGAAAGGAGTTATCAGGACCTTGAAATGACTGCATCCATCCCGACAATCGTCAAGGTAAAGGACAAGTGGTTCGCGGTGTTCGGATCAGGGCCCTTTGAATGTTCCTGTGATGAAAGTACTACCACCAAAAACGGCCATATCTTTGTGGTAGATCTAAAGACGGGTAACCCGTATCAATCGGGCGGGAATGATTGGCTTTTCGAGACCAATGAGTCCAAGGCATTTATGAACTCCCCTGTCTCGCTGGACAAAAATCTAAACTACAACGTAGACGGGATCTATTTTGGCGAGTCCCACTATCAAAGCAATAGTTGGAAGGGAAAGCTGTACAAGGTAAGCATACCGTGTGCCGACGCAGGTGGGACCTATGATGGAAACGATACCTCTAAATATTCAGATAATCCTTTGGACGCCACTAATCCGTGGAAGATTTCCATGCTCTTTGACGCCACTAGGCCGATTACTGCCCCCGTGGCATTGAGTGTTGATGAAAATAATCAGGCGTGGATATATGCAGGCACCGGCCGTTATCTTAATGCAGGTGACAAGACTAATACTGACACACAGTATCTGTTCGGCATCAAGGATCCATTTTTTAATAGCAACAACGCCTGTTATCACAGCTATGGTGGCGCCTGTAATCCCACTTCCTCGGCTTTGTTGGATATATCAGACCTCTTTGATGCGGACGGCTATGTTGTTGCCGAAGGGGGCGCGGTATATAAGAACGGCGCCAGCATCGGAAGTTTCGACCCTGATCTCCTGGCCCTGGCCCGAGCGGAAAATGGCTGGATCAGATCCCTGAATACGTCAAAGGAGCGTATTTTGACAAAGCCCTCTATTCTGGGTGGCATAGTCTTCGCGCCATCATTCGTGCCCAATAACGATATCTGTGGGTTTGGAGGCAACAGCTACCTCTATGGCGTCTACTACGAGACCGGGACTGCATATTATGAGTCCATATTCGCGAATGGGACTACCACCGTGACAATTGGTGGTGCAGGTGTGGTCACGGTGCTGGACAATGTCTCACTGGGTGAAGGGATTGCATCAAGTGTTGGCATGCATGCCGGAGCGGAAGAGGGGGCGGTAGGGTACATACAACAAAGCACTGGCGCTGTTGTAACCGAGAGCCTCCATCCCGCATTTACCATAAAGAGTGGCCTGAAATCTTGGAAGGAAAAATAAGGAGGGACCGCCATGTCTAAATCCTGTAAAAATTCCCTTGTTAAGCCCATTTTATTAGTCATTGTTTTCTTGATCACTTTTTTGCTTTCAGCACCGGCTATGGTCGTTGCTCAAGACCCACCAAAGGAAGGCATAAGATCAGGGACAATGACCATCAAAGATAAAACCGACAAGGCCATTGTTGTGGGAGAGAGACATTTCTTGGTAACAGAAGACACGACTATTTTGGATGTAAAGGGCGAGAAGATTCAACTAAAGGAGCTTACCATACCCTCATATGCCAAGATTGAGTACCAATTAAGAATGGATGAGGACCCCCTTTGTATGAAAATAACAATCCTTCGGCGTCCATGAACCTGTGGCAAGACACAGCGTGTATACCTTCTAATAACCTTCTTGATGCCTATTTGTCTTTGGTGTAAAGTAATTACCGCGGTATTCAACGGGCTCTTTCAAGACCTTCAGAGGGGCTCATTGTGTGCTTGTTTATCAGGGTGATCGTCCAAATTGTGGAAGCAGAAAGGAGACATCATGAAGCGACATAATAAGCGTCGACAATATTCCATTGTGGACAGGTCACTCCAGTACAAATTATTGGCAATGATCTTCATTTACGGCTTTATCATCGCGGTGTTTTTGGCTGGCTTCCTTTTTTTGCCCGATATTATCCATTTCAAAGATGGAGGTTTCCACCTTGAATTGCTTCCTGATGCGGCAGATAGGATACTTGCCCTCCACTCGCGAATTTGGCCTGCAATAATAGCCCTTGTCTGGTTATTGGCAATTCATTCTTTTCGTGCCTTTCACAGGCTCATCGGTCCATTGTTTCGGTTTCGCTGGGCCTTCGGGCAGTTGCGGAACGGCACCTTGAATTTCCGCGTGAAAATAAGGAACAAGGATTATCTTCACAGAGAAGAGGAGGAATTCAATGAGATGATAGAGGTGCTGGCTGGGAAACTGGAAAACATCCAGATAGCCAGCCAGGATTCTTTGAAATCTTTTGGCGCATTGGAGCAAAAACTGAATGGATCTATCGACTGGAACGAGGGCGATAAAGGGCTGCTGAATGTCCACCGCCAAAACCTTAGGAAACTGGTAGATGCAGTACGATATTTCAGGATACATGAAGTTAATGAGGGGCACAATGGGGCCGTTACAGCGTGAAGGCCATGGCACCATCCTCGCCAGCCTCATGTCCTTTTCCTGATCTGCAAATTGGCGACGGCCTCGATGTGATAGGTATGAGGAAACATATCAAAGGGCTGAATTTCTCGTAACTCGTAATCCCGAACCATCTGGACGATATCCCTCGCCAGGGTTGCCGGATTGCACGAGATGTAAATGATTTTTTTCGGGGATAAGGCCAGCACCTGGGCCAACACATCCTTGTGCATCCCCGCCCGTGGTGGGTCAATAATCAGGATATCCGGTTTGTTTGTCACCGTGGACATCTTTTCCTTGATATCTCCGGCGACAAAATGACAGTTATTGATGTCATTCACCTTGCAGTTCCTCTGGGCGTCCATGACAGCGCTTGAGCTTATTTCCATGCCAGTTACGGAGCGGACACTGTTTGCCAGAAGGACGGGAATCGTTCCTGTTCCGCTATATAGATCAAGAATATTCTCGTTACCCTTGAGTTCTGCATAATCCGCCACCTTTTGATAGAGCCTGTATGCGGCCAGTGAATTTGTCTGGAAAAAGGAGTTGGCCGATATATGAAAGGTAAATGGGCCTATCCTGTCCTCAATATATCCCTCCCCCAGGAGGACAATTTCACGCTCCCCAATGGCAGTAGAGGCCCTGCTTCCATTAATGTTATTCACACAGGTCCTAATTCGTTCGACCCGGCTGGATAAGGTATCAGCTAGAGCGCGTACTGGTTCCTGCCTCTCTTCGGAAGTCACCACATTGACCATCCATTCATCCAGCGCACTGGAATGGCGGAGCGTCAAGTACCTCCAGAAGCCTTTGTGGCTCTTGAGCCCATAGGCTGGTATGCCGCTTTTTTTCACGTATTCCCTGACTTCTTTTAGGATTCTGTTTCCCCCCTCTTGCTGCAGCATGCAGGCCTCGATATCAATGACCTTGTAATAGGTGCCGGGAACATGAAGACCTAAGGCAACCCCACCTTCAGTCTCTCGTTGTTCCAGTTCATGCGGGAGAAACCATTGCCGGTCAGAGAAGGAGAATTCCATCTTGTTACGATAGCCGAAGCTCTTATCAGAAGGGGTGACGTTTCGCAGCGGCACATCCTTCAGCCCGGCAATGTGTTCAAGGCATTCCCGAATCTGTTCCTTTTTATACTGTAGTTGTCTTTCATAATTGATATGCTGCCATTGGCAACCACCACAATGGCCGCGATAAGGGCACGGGGCTACTATTCGGTCAGGTGAAGGGCTCAGCAGCTCGACCAGGCTTGCTTTGGCATAACCTTTTTTCTTCCTGTAAATACGAGCAGATATTCTGTCGCCAGGAACAGTTCCCCTGACAAATATTACAAAGCCGTCCATTCGGCCTATTCCCTGGCCCCCATAGGCCATTTTATCAATAGCTAGTTCTACTGTGAGGCCTTTCCGTGGTTTCACCAGACTCCCCGTTGACTTTTTTCCCGGACCATTATAGCTATATAGCTGTTTTTCTGTAAAACACAAAAAGGTTTTTGTGAATTTTAGGGAACCGGGCCTTTGCTGTAAAATAATATTACAGGCGTTAAATTATTTAACGTTTTTCTGTGCCCTGTGTCTAGAATCTGCTTTTGTGAAAATCGTCTTTTTTATAACATGATGACATAATTGGTTCTTTTTGAATTATAGCCTGATGGTATAGGTTTTGCTTCAGGAGGGCTCAGGCCGCCCTGTGGGGCCTCTCTGGGCACCGACCGTCTAAGGAGCTGTCATGATATTAAGGTTGACGTATGGAAAAGAGGCCTCTGGCTTTACTATGGCTGAGATGCTGGTGCTAATGGCCATTTTTGCGGTCCTGGCATCTATAGCTATCCCGGGGTTTCGTGTATGGTTACCGAATTATAGACTTAAGTGTGCGGCCAGGGATCTGTATTCAAACCTCCAGTGGGTCAAATTAAGTGCAATAAGAAATAACAGGCCTTGGGCCATTGTCTTTGACGCTGGTGTTTCACCTGGGAGGTATTCTGTCTGTTCTGATCCGGGGGCCAATGGGATTTGGGATGGAGCCGGAGGGGATGATACGGTAGTAAGAACCGTGGACATATCTCATTATGGGAGCGGCGTTGAATACGGTCACGGGAATGCCACGAAAAAGGCGTCCCAGGCAGGCGGTCCTATTACCGATGACATCAGTTACCCCTCGGACCTGGTTTCTTTTACCTCAACAGGGACATGCCGCGCAGGTTATGTTTACATGGAAAACAGCAGGCTCAACACATATGCGATAGGCACTTTTAGCGCCACTGGTTTTATTAGGTTGACAAAATGGGAAGGGGGCAAATGGGAATGAGAAAGGGACCAAAAGAGGGGGCAATGATATGAAAGACCGGTTTTCCAGCACTGGCTTTACTCTCTTGGAGGTGCTTGTCGCCATCTCCATATTGACCATCGGACTGCTGGCAGTCGCCTCGATGCAGATCAGCGCCATAAGCGGGAACAATCTGGGGAATGAGCTGACAGAGGCCACTTTCCTTGCGCAGGACCAGATGGAGGCCTTAAAAAGTGCGGATATAAACTCAGCGAGCCTTGCCGTTGGAAGCTACAATGATCCCAACAATCCTATTGATGAAACCGGAGCTAACGGAGGGCACTTCCTCCGCTCCTGGATAGTTGCAAATAACACGGCCTTTTCCAGGGCCGTGAGCGTGACGGTGAGTTGGCCCCAGGGCTCACCTGCCCACAATGTTGTTCTAAATAGCATTACTAGAGGAGGGGGAGAATGAGGCCCTTTTGTGAACGCAAATTCGAAGGCAGAGAGGCCAGGAGTTCCTCCAGGGGCATGCCCGAGGCCTTTACCCTTATTGAGGTATTGATGGCTATGGCCCTTGTCGGGGTCGTAATGGGGGCAATCTATAGTGTTTTTATCTCTTCTAATCGGTCATATCACACCCAGGACAAGGTCGTTGAGGCGCAGCAAGGGGTGCGTGTCGGTGTCGATTATATGGTGCGGGATGTACGTATGGCCGGGTTTGATCCTCTTGGCACAGCGGGTGCGGGCATTGAAGTGGCTACAGCGAACAAGCTCCGTTTTACGGCGGATATGAATATGGGAAACGGTATTGAGAATACAGATAGAGAGCGAATGACCTATATGTATGATGGGGCCAATAAGAGGCTCCGCCGATGCCTGTACGAGGGAACAGGGAGCGAGAGCTGGCAGAACCTGATCGAGAACGTCAATTCCTTGACCTTTACCTATCTGGATGCCAATGGTGCCCCGACCGGCACCCTCGCCAACATCAGGACGGTCGAGATCTCAATGACCTGTGAGGGGAAAAATGCCCAGGGGCAACTCTTTACGCGAACCCTCAAAACTCAAGTAAGCTGCAGAAATCTATAATCATATAGACGTGAAAGGAGGCCTGTCTTGGCAACTTCAGGAAAGACCATAAAGAGCGAGAACGGTTTTGTGCTTGTAACTGCCGTGCTTATGCTTGTCGTAGTCGCCGTTATCGGGCTGGCCGCCAATAGGACATCAGAGACCGAGGTGCTGATCGCCGGAAACGAAAAGCAGATAGCAGACGAATTCTATGATGCCGAAGGCACCCTCATCAATACTCTGGAAAATCCCACGACCTGGATGCCCCAGATCCTTACAGGTACCCCTTACACAGGGGCCACCAGCGACGCAAATATAGAAATCCGGTGGGTTGACGATACTGGCACGCCTGTTGCCGGCTTGAGTTCTGCCGCAAACGATTTGCCCTCTCTTGCCCATATAGGCCCCCCCCCGCCTGGATGTGGATACAGCCTCAAGTATTTTGAGGTGCGGCGGTATGCGGTTACAACGACCTCGTCCACGGGGAATACCCAGATACAGGCAGGGATCTTTAAGGTGTTTAACAAGAATTGATTGTAGGTACTGAAAGCTGGGGTTTAGGCCTGTACCTTACCCGGCCATGACCTCGGAGGAGGAATTGCGATGAAAAAGGCCCTGTTAATAGCCATTGTTATGTCGTGTCTGGTCCCAGCAGGAGGTCTTAGAGCAGATGACACCGAGATCTACGGGGCCGTTGAGATCTCTTTAAAGCCCAACGTGCTGATTATCTTTGATACCTCGGGCAGCATGTCTACCGTGGATGTTCCAGGGACCTACTATGATCCCGGTACGAGCTACCCGGACATGGGCTATTCGACCAACGCAGTATACACGCAGACGTGGTCAGGCGGCTCTGAAGTCTGGGGGCTATTTGCCAATGATATCAATGATATTAACTGTGCGTCCATGAAGGGCAATCTGATGACACAAGGATATGCGTCGGGTGATATATCGTCTGCTACCTTTAATTGTGGGGGCTCCTGGAATAAGCTGTCCATAGGAAATTATCTGAATTATGACAAAGCGGGATTGGGCACACTAAAATCCAGGATTTCCGTGGCCCAGGAGGTCGTCACTAACCTCATAAACAATACAGAGAACGTACGATTTGGTCTAATGAGATTCAATACCACCGGTGACGGTGATGAGGGTTACAATGATGATGACGGTGGCCGTATTCTGGCAGGTTGCGGTTCAGACAAGACCACCCTCATTAATACGGTGAACGGCTTCACTGCCACAGGCTGGACACCCCTTGCCGAGACCCTGGCAGAGGCGGGCCTATACTTTGCTGGCAAGAGTAGCTGGTATAACACGGGGGTAACGTATGCCAGTCCCATACAGGAGCGCTGTCAGAAGAATTTTATTATCCTGATGACCGACGGCGAGCCTACCCAGGATCGTGACTCCAAGCTTACATCCGGCACCTATATCAATGGGGATACAATAGGTGATTACGATGGAGATGGAAGTGACCCTGGCAGTTATTCAGATAATGGCTCCGATTACCTGGACGATGTGGCCAAGTACCTCTATGAAAATGATATCTCGCCCTTGGGAAGTTTTGGGGATTTTGAAAAACAGAATATCGTCATATATACCATCGGGTTTACAACAGAGCAGACATTGTTGCATGATACGGCCATCAACGGGGGAGGAGAGTATGCCACGGCTAACAATATATCGAGGCTCACCGAGGCCTTTTCGGATATTATGGCCGGCATATCCGGGGGCAACGCGCTTTTTGTGTCTCCCGTGGTACCGATAAGCCGGATGAACCGTACCTATGCGGGCAATTCAATCTACGTGGGATTTTTTAAACCCCAGGCAAGCGGAATGTGGTTCGGCAATCTAAAGAAATATGGGCTGAATTCACAGGGGATAATGGTGGATGCAGACGGACTTGTGGCCACAACAGCGGATGGAAGCATCAAGGACAATGCCCGATCCTATTGGTCGACCTCTGCGGATGGTGCCAATGTGATTGCCGGGGGGGCGGGTCAAGTCCTTATTGATCAGGCGAGCCGAAATCTCTATACCTACATGGGAACCCAGGCGGACCTGACCCATACGGATAACCGGTTTTCAACGGACAACGTTTTGATTACAAATGCCGTGCTGAATGTGGCCACCAGCACTGAAAGGGAAAATGTTATCAATGAAGTTCATGGCGGGGGTAGGTCCTGGATGCTTGGAGACCTCCTCCACTCGCAGCCCGCAGTGGCGCATTACGATACCAATGGAGACGGTGTGTTAGACGCCACCTATATATTTGCAGGGAGCAATGACGGGATGATCCACTGCTTTGACGATAGTGACGGGAGTGAGGTCTGGGGGTTTATTTCTCCGGATCAACTTACACGGTTGCAGTTGCTCTTGAATGATGCCCATAACTACTTCGCGGATGGTTCTCCAGTGGTTTATGAAGGTGGAAGCCAGAATATCCTGTTCTTTGGAGAGCGCCGCGGGGGAGATCATTACTATGCCCTGGATATAACCAGTCCAACCGCTCCCCGTTGGCTTTACGGCATTGGACCTGACGTCTTGGGGACAGATGCCGCCCAGCAGCTTGGGCAATCCTGGTCCAGGCCGGAGATTCATACCATCAAGACGGGAAATGCAGGGGATCCGGAGCACACGGTATACCTTTTATCAGGGGGTTATGATACGAATCAGGATGCCCCAACACCTTCCGCCACAGACTCGGTTGGTAGGTCGGTCTTTGCCGTAAACGTTACAGATGGAACAGTGAGTGTCTTGAATTTTAGTGCCCTAAACTATGCCGATATGACACATTGCATCGTGGATGTCTCTGGCTTCGATTCAAACGGAGATGGCTTCATGAATCGGGCCTACGCCGGGGACCTCGGGGGAAAGGTCTTTGCATTTGAAGATGATGACTCTGACGGGACATGGTCAAATAGAAGGCTTTTTTCCGCGTCAGCAGGTGACGGCGTACAGAGAAAGATCTTCTACTCCCCGGATGCGGTTGAGGAATCATTCGGAGAGATGATTTTCTTTGGCACGGGTGATCGGGCCGATCCAGAGGAGACGGGCGTGGAGAATCGGTTCTACGCCATAAAAAACAACTGGGTAGACAGCAGTCTTACCGAGGCTGACCTAGTGGACGTTACCGAAGACCTTATACAGTTAGGTACGGCCGCGCAAAAGCAAGGAGTAAGGTCTGGCCTGGCTGCTTCAAGAGGCTGGTATATCAGGCTGGAAAATTCCGGGGAGAAGGTGATATCGTCTCCTATCGTCTTTGGCGGCGTGGTGTACTTTACCACATATACGCCCGCGGCGGGCGGAGGCAGTGGGTCTGGTGACCCATGCGGTACCTCAACTGAAAGGGGCGCGGCCCGCCTTTATGCAGTCGATTATATTACAGGGGCGTCTATCCATAACTACAGCCCGGTAGAAGAGACAGACCAGGAGACGGGTGCGGCTGCTGAGTTCGGTAAACTGGACCGGAGCAAGATCGTCGGGCAGTCTATTCCATCGGCGCCGGTTATTGCGGTGCTGGAGACCGGGCCCAAGATGTATCTCGGTGTTCAGGGCGGGGTTGTGCAGGAAAATACCGTTTCAGTGGTCGATATGAATATTTTCTACTGGCGACAGATTTTTTAAAGGGGGTTCTCCAATGGGTTCGCGTATAAGAGCATACAAAAGATTATTCGTCATTTTGTGTCTGGTCATCCTTGGCTACCTTGCCTTTCCCTCGGTACCCTCAGCAAGGCCTGTTATCGATATGAACGAAATAGAGCATGCGGAGCTTCTTGAGTTTCAGTGCACTGTTATGGAGGTTCTTCCCAAAAAGGATACCCTGATTGCAGGTGAGAAGGTGATGGAGGTCGTCGATTTTCGAAAGGGGAACAATGGGTACAGGGCGATATTGAGTGATGCCGACGGCAACACTATTCCCCTTGCTGCCTTTCAGAAAGGCCAATGGGTTTTTGTGCGAGCCTTCAGGCTTTCTGACGGCAGGATAATAGCCAGGGAGATCTATAGGTTGCCGGGGATGGTAGCAGGGAAAGACAAATATCCATTTTTTAAAAAGCCTTTGGCCTTAAAGCCGGTAAAACTGAAATAGACTACGCTATTTTTCTTCTTCCACAAGGGGCACCTGTGATTCCTGCCCTGACCCGGTAGAGATAGTTGGTCGAGGCCTTCAAACATTTCACGATGTGGCCCATTATGCTTGTTCAACTGAGCATTTCTGATTTTGCAATTATCAAACATCTCGAGATCACCCTGAAGTCCGAGCTTAATATCCTTTCAGGAGAGACAGGTGCGGGCAAGTCCATCATTATAAACGCCGTAAATTTGATCCTTGGCGGAAGGGCCTCCTCTGCGCTTATACGCAGTGGATGTAAGGAGGCGAGGGTAGAGGCCCTTTTTTCCCTACCCGAGAACCCTGTTTTAACAGAGATGCTTTACGACCTAGGGATCCCCTTTGATGGAGAACTCCTAATCAAGAGGGCTATTCCTCTTGAAGGTCGAAATAGGATCATCGTTAATGGATCAATGGTTACGCTACAGATGTTGGCCCGTCTGGGGGCCATGTTGATAAGCATATCAGGGCAACACGAAAGCCAGTTTCTCTTGAAACAGGATAATCATCTCTATTTATTGGATGATTTTGGGGGACTTTCGGATGCCCGGCTAACTCTGGGCAAGGTTTTCGGGAGATTTGAATCATTGAAAGCCGAGGTCCTTCAATTAACAAAGGAGATTAGAGAGGCAGGTGATCGGCAGGAGCTGAACCGGTTCCAGATTCAGGAGATTGAAGGTGCCGGGTTAGCACCAGGGGAGGACGAGAGGCTCGTTGAGGAGAAGAGGCGTCTTCAACATGCAAGTGAACTGTTGGGCATCGTATCGGAGGGTTATCAGTCCCTTTATGAGAGTAACGACTCCTTGCTGTCCCGTATCTCCCAACACGTGAAGAAGATGGACACGGCGGTGGATATAGACGCCCGTCTCAGTCCCATCCGGGAATCCCTTGCTGAGATAGGGTTAAGGCTGGAAGACGCCTCCATTTCGCTCAGGGATTTTCAAGGCACGATCCACATAGACCCTAGCAAGCTGGAAGAGGTCGAAGACAGACTTGAGGTCCTAAATTCTCTGAAGCGAAAGTATGGCCCTACTCTAGAAGATGTCCTGGCATTTAGGGACCAATGCACCTCTATGATTTATGAGCTGGATGAAAAAAGGGAGAGGCTCGATCAATTGATTATAGAGCAACAAGAGGTAGAATCCGAACTAATGAATAGGGCAAAAGACCTCTCCAAAATGAGGAAAAAGGTGGCAAAAAAATTGGAAGAGGCCGTGATAGAGGAGTTGAAACAACTTCGAATGGCCGATACGAGATTCCATGTGCACTTTGAAATGGCCCATGAGGTTAAAGGCGAAAAGGCAAACAATATCAGCAGCATGCGCTCAAACGGCCTTGATATGGTGGAATTCATGATCTCCCCCAATATAGGGGAAGAGTTGAAGCCGCTCTCCAAGATTGCCTCCGGGGGGGAACTCTCGAGGATAATGCTTGCACTAAAGACGATCCTGGCGAGGACCGGGTCTGTTGAGACGATTATCTTTGACGAGGTTGATTCGGGGATCAGCGGTGCTGCAGCGGCAGTGATAGGAGAAAAGCTGCGATCTCTGGCGGGATATCATCAGATACTTTGTATTACCCACCTTCCACAAATTGCCAGCCAGGGACAAACCCACTTCCTTGCCAAAAAAGAGGTCATTAATGGGCGGACACAGACAGACATTTTGGAGTTGGATTACGAGGCAAGGGTCCGGGAGGTCGCGCGTCTGCTGGGTGGCCGGAAAATTACCCCCACCTCCCTGGCCAATGCAGAAGAGATGCTAGGTTAGCGTACGAACTTGATTACCTGGCCGGCCAAATAGGGTCCTTCTGTGACGGGTGAGGCCAAGGAGCATTTTTCCATCGTAGATTTCACCTCTATTTCCCCCACCTTTCTCCCTAAAAGATCAAATGTCTTGCCGTTTGCAGAGGAAACAGAATCTCCCAAGGCAAAGACTTCGAAACGTTGCTCGATAGATACTCCCACATCTTTTCCGGCGTTAATCTTAATAGTATTGCTGGTGTTGTCTATGGCCATTATCCTTCCGGTCCAAGCGGTTTGCCTGAGCGTCTCAATAACGTCTGAGGCATGGCGCTTAAGTGTGCGGAAAAAGGTATTTTTCAGGGCATCATAGAGGAGGTTTTTTTGGGTTTTATCTGGTGCGTCCCTTAATGGCACAAGGACCTGGTCTGATTCGATGTGAGTGGATAATACGGTCCTGCTGGTAGTGTCTACCACGTTTACAATAATGGAAATCTTATAGACCCTACACACCTTACGAAATGGCCATATGCCGGTCTTTTTGGTGGCGGTATCGATAGGATTTAGAAGGCCTGTGATGAGGGCATTAATACCCAGGCCCTTGGCCTTTTCTATCAGGTTCGAGGGAGCTATAACCCCCAGTTCGGGGGAGATCTCTCCCGTTTGGAAGGAAGGTCCTTCAGGTTTATCGTAGAGCAAGATGTAAGGCGATTTTTTCAGGGTTTCAATAAAATATGCGTTGAGTTGTGCGGTTTTGTCTGCTCCGAGGTCCGTCCGATCGATCAGAGGTAGAAACAATGCGCGTTTTTTGAGAGCCGCAGGTCTGGCTATCCCTGCCTTTCGGATTACGGAGGTGGCAGTGCTGCAGCCGAGTAATACTGCCAAAAGCAGCAATAATAACTTTTTTTGCATGTTAGGCCCCTTGGGGATGAAGGCTTGATGACGCCTTCCAACAAGATCGTTTTTTGAAAAAAGGTCTCATTGCCAGCCCTGTTCTACTCACCATCTGGTTCAACCCTCATTTATTGCGCTAAGACGGTTAAAGAGTGATTATGCCTAAAAAACAATATCAAAGGAGACAAAGTCTCCCTGCCATTCCTCCGATTGCTCATTGACATGTAATACATTTGCCCCTGCTGGTCCATGGTAACACCAGGAAACCAGCTTTTTGACTTGATTTTCCGGCCCTTCAGCCAGGACTTCTACTGTCCCTTCTGGCGTGTTTTTGACCCACCCATGAACCCCCAAGGCAGCGGCTTCTCTGCGAGTGGATTCCCTGAACCATACTCCCTGAACTCGCCCTTGGATAATGAGGTGCACCCTCATGTTACCCATGATCTTTCCCCTTCAACAACGCCAAAAAGTCATCCTCTTCGAGAACCGGAATCCCCAATGATTTTGCCCTCTCCAACTTTGCCCCCGGAGATTTCCCGGCAACCAGGTAATCACTGTTGCCACTGACAGCGGTAGCAACACTTCCCCCCTTTTGGAGGATCAGTTTTTTGGCATCAGAGCGTTTTATGGATGATAGTGTGCCCGTCAAGACAAAGGTCCTTCCCTTAAGAGGGGACGAAGAGGGAATAGAAATATCCTCAAAGTGGATGCTGGCCATAAGACGTTCAAGGTGTCTTATATTAGACTCATCCGCGAAATAGGACAGAACGCTATCGGCAATCTCATCGCCTATCCCGGTTATAGTCTTCAGTTCGTCCCGTGTGGCCTGGCGAAAACGCTCAAAGGTGCCAAAATGGTTTGCCATGATCTGTGCTATGTGCTCTCCCACATGTCTGATTCCAAGTGCAAAGATAAATTTGGCCAGGGTAATCTTCCGGCTATTTCTTATTGCGGTGAGCAGGTTTTCTGCCGACTTTTTTTCTATTTTATCGAGGCCGAGGAGCTTCTCAAAGGTCAGGCCATATAGATCAGCGGCCTCATGGACCATTTCCCTTTCGATCAACTGAGTAATTAGCTTGTCTCCAAGGCCCTCAATATCCATGGCTCCTTTCGACACGAAGTGCTTTAACGCTTCCCTGATCCGGCCGGTACACTCTGGGTTAGGGCATTCCACCACCTTCTCTTTGCCCCTTTTTATCACCTCGGTTCCACAGACAGGACACGTGGTAGGCATGACAAATTTTTTCTCTTGGCCGGTCCTTTTGGACGCAATGGGCTTAACAACTTCTGGGATCACATCACCTGCCCTCTGGACGATAACCATATCTAATTCTCGGATATCTTTCTTATTGATTTCTTCCTGGTTGTGGAGGGTGGCCCGTTTTACAAGGACACCCCCTATCTCTATGGGCTCGAGGTGGGCCACAGGGGTAAGCGCCCCTGTACGTCCCACTTGTATGTCGATCTTGAGGATCCTTGTCGTCTCTTGGGTCGGTTTGAACTTGTAGGAAAGGGCCCATCTAGGGCTTCTCGCCTTTTGCCCGAGCCTGGCCTGCAGGTCTAATCGATTGACCTTAATCACGGCACCATCAATTTCAAAGGCAAATTGCTCTCTAATTTCCTCGAGATGGTGGCAGAAACCAATGACTTCAGTTATTGTATCACATATATTAATATAAGGTCTATTGACACGCAGGCCCCATTGCTGAAGGGACATCATGAGTTCGTAATGGGTATCAAATCTATAATTACTGATAGTTCCGATGCCATAGCAGAACATATTGAGAGGCCTTTTTGCCGTAATTCTGGGGTCAAGTTGTCTCAGGGAACCTGCCGCGGCATTTCTGGGATTGGCAAATTCAGGTATGCCCCTTTCAACTCTGTCGCGGTTCAGTTTTGCAAATGCCTCTGTTTCCATATAGACTTCTCCTCTGACTTCCAATAAATCTGGCACAGGTCTTCCTTCCTTTGCCTGCCTAAGGGCCAGAGGAACCGTCATGATGGTCTTTATGTTTTGCGTAACATCTTCTCCCACGTAACCGTCCCCTCTTGTAGATGCTACAGAGAGTTTGCCCCTTTCATATACCAACTCAACAGCCAAACCATCTATCTTGGGTTCTACCGTATAATCAAGGACCAGGTCTTTATCCAAAAATTTCTTAATCCTGGTCTCAAAGTCGCGTATGTCTTTATCGCGAAAACTGTTTTCCAGGCTGAGCATGGGAAGCCTGTGCTTGATTTGGGAAAAGGCCTCTTGCGGCTTGGCACCGACACGCTGTGTTGGGGAGTCTGGCGTAACCAGTTCAGGGTGTTGCCGTTCCAGGTCTGCTAGTTGTCTGAAAAGCCTGTCATACTCCGCGTCGGAGATCTCAATATCATCCAGTACATAGTAACGGTAATTGTGATGTCTAATTTTTTCCCTGAGTTCGTCGATTTGCTTAGTGATTTTTTCCATTTCTCCTGACATCCCTAATATCAGCGAAGGACCCTGCATCCATGTCCCATTTTGGGAATCGACCGAGATGATTTGGTGCCCATTGTGATATTAGAGGCTGAAGACATTCATGGCAACCTCAAAATGAACGGCAAAGGGTTGGCCCATCCACGGCGGAAGGTAATGATTTTTATTGACAGAAAAGGAATAAATAAATTAAAATTTAAGTTTATCAATTAAAGGAAAGATCTTCATGTTTGAAAGCCTTAGCGATAAGTTAAACGGAGTATTCAAAAAATTAACAGGGCGGGGGAAATTAAGCGAGGCCCATCTCCAAGACGCCTTAAAAGAAGTGCGTTTAGCCCTCTTAGAGGCAGATGTCAACTACAAAGTGGTGAAGCGACTGGTAGAAGACATCCGGAAGCGGGCCGTTGGGCAGGAGGTTCTTCAGAGTCTCACCCCGGGCCAGCAAGTTATAAAGATAGTTAATGAAGAGCTTACTCGCCTGATGGGCGAGACAGTTCAAGGCCTTCAACTTGTTGGGAGGACACCACACTCAGTGATGCTCGTGGGTCTTCAGGGGTCGGGAAAGACTACCACTGCGGCAAAGTTGGCAAGGTATCTTCGCAAGCAGGGAAGACACCCATACCTTGTCCCAGCCGATATTTATAGGCCTGCCGCCATTGACCAGCTAAAAAAATTGGGCACACAGATAAATGCCCCAGTATATCCTTCTGATACTCATCAAAGGCCGGAGGATATATGCGTTGATGCATTGGGGAAGGCTGGGGGCGCAGGGGCAGACGTCATGATTATTGATACTGCAGGCCGTCTTCATATCGATGAGGACCTAATGGCGGAGCTTGTGCGCATCAAGGAAAAGATAGATCCCGACGAGATTCTCCTTGTGGCCGATGCCATGACAGGGCAGGATGCTGTCAATGTCGCAAAACATTTTAATGAGAATGTGGACATTTCTGGTGTCATTCTTACCAAGATAGAGGGTGATGCCCGAGGGGGCGCGGCATTGTCCATAAGGGCAGTAACCGATAAACCCATCAAGTTTATCGGTGTGGGAGAGAAGATCGAAGCACTAGAGCCCTTTTACCCTGAGAGAATGGCCTCTCAAATCCTGGGTATGGGGGATGTACTTTCCCTTATCGAAAAGGCCCAAGAGGAATTCGATGAGAAAGAGGCTAGGAAGCTGGAGAAAAGAATAAGGAAAAGCGAATTTGATTTAGAGGACTTTCAGTCTCAATTAAACCAGATAAAGAAGCTCGGCTCTCTCGATCAGATATTGAGCATGCTTCCTGGGGCAGGGAAGCTTAAAAAGCTGAAGCAGTTTAAGCCGGATGAAAAGGAACTCGTAAAGGTAGAGGCAATTATAAAGTCTATGACAAACCAGGAGAAGCGGAACTATAAGATTTTAAACGGAAGCAGAAGGCGAAGGATTGCCCGAGGCAGCGGAACCTCGGTACAGGATGTAAATCGTCTCTTAAAAAACTTTATTCAGACAAAGAAGATGATGGAACATTTTATGAAGAAGGGCTTACCAAACATGGCCTCTTTTTTTGGTTAAAAAGGTTATGGGTGCATTTTACCCAAAAAATTTATAAAAAGGGGGTGGTTAAAGGCAAATGGCGGTTAAAATTAGATTGACAAGGATGGGGGCAAAGAAAAGACCCTTTTATCGACTGATAGCGGCTGAATCTGAGGCACCACGTGACGGGAAATTTATTGAAATATTAGGTCATTACGATCCGATGAAAGATCCCGCGGTGATAACGATTCACGAGGATAAGGTCAACTATTGGCTGGGAAAGGGAGCCCTAGTTTCTGAGGCTGCGAGGGCACTTCTTAAAAAGAAGGGATTACTGAAGCCTCAATCGACGGCCAACTGAGATGACGCTGTGGTGAAATCAAACATGGAGGTGAATCGAGATGAAGGATTTGATCGCATATATAGCTAAGGCGCTTGTGGATAAACCAGAGGAAGTCGTCGTCACGGAAATAGAGGGGGAACAGACCTCGGTTATTGAACTGAAGGTGGCCAAGGAAGATTTGGGAAAGGTGATAGGTAAACAAGGACGCACGGCCCGGGCCATGAGAACGATTCTGAGCGCCGCCTCCACAAAGATAAACAAGCGATCCGTCTTGGAGATCCTCGAATAATCTTGATCCAAGTTTCATCCGGCAGTTTGCTTCTCGTGGGTAAGGTGATTCGGCCTCACGGAAGGGGAGGTCTGTTGAGGATCTTGTCTTACGCGAGGTCAGAGGCATCGTTTTTGGACGCACGCAGCGTTTTTATCAGATCGGTTTTAGGCCAACTAGATGAGTATACTGTAGCCTCGGTAAGGCCCCATAAAAAAGTTTTTTTAATGGAATTGAATGGATTGAGTTCCAAAGTTGACGCAGAAAAATATAGGGGTGCAGAGATATTCATTAGAAAGGCGGCCCTTACTCGTGAAAAGGATGAATTCTTTTGGTATGAGCTTTTGGGTGTCGGGGTATATTTGGAAACAGGGGCCTATTTAGGGTGTGTCACTCAGATTATACCCACCGGGAGTAATGATATCTACGTGGTCAAAAAAGGCGAAAAGGAGACTTTAGTTCCTGCAACCCATGAAGTTGTCAAAGGGATTGACCTAGAGAAAAGGGAAATGATTATTTCCCCAATCAAAGGATTGTTGGATCTGAGCAATGAAGTTTGATGTCCTTACCATATTTCCTGAGATGTTTTCGGCCTTTTTTCGAGAGGGGATACTGGGACGGGCAGTGAATAGCGGAATAATAGATTTCGGCATTACAAATATTCGCGATTTTGCTATGGGGAAGCACAAGGCAGTAGATGACCGACCCTATGGGGGTGGAGATGGGATGGTCATGAAGCCAGGGCCTATTTATCGAGCCCTTAAATCCGTTGATAGGGCAGATGACCGAAGTCTCGTAATCCTCTTGAGCCCTCAAGGTGTGCGGTTTGACCAGGCTACTGCATGGGAATTGTCCGGGTGGGAACAACTCATCCTTGTTTGTGGTCGTTATGAAGGGATTGATGAGAGGATCAGATTGGCATATATTGACAGGGAGATATCTATTGGTGACTACATATTGAGCGGTGGTGAGGTGGCAGCTATGACCTTGGTGGATGCTGTAGGCCGCTTGATTCCGGGCGTGTTGGGTGGTAAAAGGTCCAATCTTGAAGACTCCTTTGAAGAAGGGCTGTTGGAATACCCCCAGTTTACCAGACCAAGGGTCTTCCAGGGGAAGGTTGTTCCCTCTGTCCTTTTGTCAGGAGATCATGGAAAGATCCGTCTGTGGCGTAGGAGAGAGTCCCTTAGGAGGACGCTTGAGAGGAGACCCGACCTGCTTAAAAAGGACCTATTGTCCAATGAGGATGAAGCCATTCTGGCCAATTTACAGGGGGGGCCTTAATTTTTTTCCAGACAGCCCCATAGGCATTGATGCGTATATATATAGGGCTTGTTCACTATCCTGTTTACAACAAGAATTATCAAAGAATTGCCTCGGCCATAACCACTTTAGACCTTCACGACTTGGCCAGGCTTGCAATGACTTACCATGTCAAACGGTTCTACGTGATTACTCCGTTTGAGGAGCAACAGAGGCTGGCAAGGCGTGTTCAGACGCATTGGACAAAGGGCTTCGGTGCCGAGTACAATCGGCATAGAAAAGAGGCCCTTGAACTCGTGGAGGTGGTTCCATCATTGGATCGGGCAATCAAGGCCATTACTGAGACGGAGGGCGAGCCCCCTTTGTTAATTGCCACAGATGCCAGCAAACGCAAAATGCGATCTGTTTCTTTTGAAGGCGCAAGGGGGATTATTCGGAAAAGACAGGCCGCAATTCTGATTTTTGGAACCGCATGGGGTCTTGATGAGGAAGTTATTGCCTCTGCAGACTATGTCTTAGACCCCATTTCAGGCAGTGGGGGCTACAATCATCTTTCTGTCAGGACGGCGGCTGCAATTATTTTGGACAGGCTGGCAAGAACGCCCCAATAGCGGCGCGCCCATGATGCACAATGGTTTGACGCATATCAGAATGGCGGCTCAATGGGCATTAGCAACAGATACTTTTTTTGGAGGAAGCATGAATATAACAGAAATGATTGAAAAGGAGCAAATGAGGGGAGATATTCCTGATTTTAGGGCTGGTGACACTGTTAAGGTTCACGCAAGGATAAGAGAGGGAGAAAAAGAGCGAATTCAAGTATTTCAAGGGGTTGTCATCCGGAAGAGAAAAGGGAACACGGGCGCTACCTTTACTGTTAGGAAGGTCTCTTACGGTATTGGCGTTGAACGAATCTTTCCTTTGCATTCTCCTCTTATTGATAAAATCGAAATCGTTACCAGGGGTAAAGTAAGGCGGGCAAGGCTCTATTACCTGCGAAAATTAAGGGGAAAGGCTGCCCGGATAAAAGAAAAAAGATTGTAATTAAAGCAGTTTATTTCACAACTTATTGACTATTCCACCCAAAAATCTGTTTCTCTTTTCTGAGAACGAGAGTTCATCGACATGTGATCCTTTTTTCTACGAGGGTTTGGTACGCAAGGCCGGCTATGATCTAATTGCAGGTGTTGACGAAGCGGGTCGAGGCCCCCTGGCCGGGCCGGTTGTGGCTGCCGCAGTGATCATACCTCCAGGCGCCGAGCTGCAAGGAGTCAGGGACTCAAAAAAAATGACTGCAAAGGCCAGGGAAAGGGCATTCCCATTGATCCATCAACAGGCCTTGGCAACTGGAATTGGGGTTGTATCCCACGAATACATTGACAAATTCAATATCTTGAATGCCTCTCTTGAGGCAATGAAGCGGGCTGTCATGGCCCTGGACCTGCATCCGGATTTCCTCCTTGTTGATGGTATTCACCTTGTGCCTTTGTCCGTTCCGCAGAGGTGCCTAAAAAGGGGTGACCAGATCAGCCGAAGCATTTCAGCCGCCTCTGTAATGGCAAAGGTTTATCGAGACAGAATCATGCGTTCTTATCATAATACGTATCCAGTCTATGCGTTTGACAAGAACAAAGGGTACGGTACTCGGAGGCATCTGCATGCCTTGAGACGGTATGGCGCTTCCCCTCTTCACCGTTTGAGCTTTAAGGGGGTCTTGCGATTTGACGAGAGAAAGGATTGATCTGGGGATTTTAGGTGAGGAGCTTGCCCTAAAAGAGGTAAGGCGACTCGGGTATAAAAAGATCGTCCGTAATTATCGATGCCCGTTGGGAGAAGTGGATCTGATTGCAAGGGATGGAGACACGTTGGTTTTTATAGAAATAAAGACGAGAAAGGGCAAATCCATAGGTTATGCAAAGGAGGCCGTGGATGCGAGAAAAAGGCGGCAGCTTTCGAAGGTGGCGTTGGCCTATATGAAGGTCAATGACTGCTGTGAGGCCAAGGCGAGATTTGACGTGGTGGCCATCAATCTTGGGCAGAGCAAGGCACAAGTTCAGGTGATCAAGAACGCCTTTGATCTTGCTTATTGAGGTTAAGCCGTCAAGCCCCCAGACGCAGGCCTTTTATGGTGTTTCCCGCTCATGACATGAAATAATATGGAGAAGAATAAGAGAGAAGGTTATGGGACCCTCTACGTTGTGTCAACGCCGATCGGGAACCTAGAAGACATTACGTTAAGGGCGCTGGAAGTTCTCAAGGGCGTGGACATGATAGCTGCCGAAAGTGTTGCCCACACCGGGAAGCTCTGTGAACATTATGGGATAAGAACATGGCGTAGCAGTTTTCATCAGCACAACCAAAAGGCCAAGACGCCAGGGCTTATCAGGCGATTAAAATCTGGCCAAGATGTGGCCTTGGTAACTGATGCAGGGACGCCAGGGATCTCTGATCCAGGTGGCTTTTTGATTAGCAGGGCGGCCGAGGAGAATGTTCGGGTGACACCTGTTCCAGGTCCGTCTGCGCTAATCGCAGCGCTTTCAGTCTCGGGCTTGCCCACCGAAAAATTCATTTTTTTTGGCTTTTTGCCAATCAAATCTGGTAAGAGGAAAAAGGTTTTTGAGGGCGTTATTGGCGAAACCCGAACCATGGTTTTTTTTGAGGCGCCACACCGTATCAGGGCAATGCTTAACGATCTAATAGAGATCCTGGGAGATCGGCCTATGGTAATGGTGAGGGAGGTGACCAAGATGTTTGAGGAAGTGAAGAGGGGGCCGATTAGCTCTATTTTGAAACACTTGGATTCTACCAGGATCAGAGGAGAATTTACGCTTGTAGTTGCGGGATCTGACAGGAAAAGCAACTCACCGAGATTGAGCGGAGGTGCGGAGAGGCATTAGGCAAATTTTTGAGGAATGCCTTGGCAGGAAAAACGATCTTGAGAGGCTTGAGTGGGATGGAGTTGGCCAGAAAGTTAAAGATCATGAACAATTTGGGCTTGCATGCGAGGGCTGCTGCCAAAATAGTCGCATTGGGTAATGAACATAAGTCTCAGCTCTTTCTGAAAAAAGATGATCAGGAAGTGGATGGCTCCAGTATACTTTCAATTCTTACCCTTTCATGCCCGAAGGGAACAGAGATACAAGCCAAGATTATAGGGGAAGATTCAGAACATTTTATGACAGCGTTAAGTGAGCTCTTTGAGGGAAGATTCGGGGAGAGTGCATGACGGACCATCTTGGTAAAGTGGAAAATGAGTTGCTGGGTATTGGTGTCTCTCCAGGAATTATTATTGGTAAGGCCCATCTGGTGGACAGGTCAAGGGCAAAGATTATCTATCAATATCTCCTTAACGATGACCAGGTGAGCAAGGAGGTCGATAGATTTAGGGAGGCCCTTCGGACCACAGAAGACCAGATTGTTGTCCTGAAGAATCGTATGCCCCCCCAGGTAAAGGAGCACGCCTTTATTCTGGATAGTCATTTGATGATCCTGAAAGACAGCATGCTCTGTGATTCTACAATTGAGAAGATCCTAAAAGATAAAATAAATGCCGAGTGGGCCCTCAAGAAGTCTCTAGAGGAGATAATTCGAATCTTCGCCCAAATCGATGATGAGTATATCAGCAATCGGATAGATGATGTTGAGAATGTCACAGAGAGGATTCTCAGAAACCTTTTGGGAAAGGCCCAGGAAAATCTGGGTGAAATAAATGAGCGAGTGATTGTTGTGGCGCATGACTTATCCCCGGCGGACACAACCGAATTGAATATTAACAGGGTTATGGGATTTATAACTGATGTAGGGGGGCCGACCTCGCATACCGCCATTATGGCACAGGCATTAGAGATTCCAGCGGTTGTTGGCCTAGAATCAGCCACTAGCTTGGTGGAGGACGGTGATCTTTTGATTGTTGATGGAGGTACCGGTGAGGTTGTTGTAAATCCTGATGATGGGACAATCATATTTTATCAGGAGAGGCACCTTCAAAATGAAGAATATAAGACAAGCATTGCCAGGACAAGCCACCTACCAGCAGAGACCCTCGACGGTTACAGGATAGCAGTTAGGGCTAACATCGAGTTTCTGGAAGAGGTCTCTGCTGCCAGGGATTATGGGGCTGAAGGGGTGGGACTTTACAGGACCGAGTTTCTTTATCTCAGAAGCAAGGGATTACCGAGCGAGGAAGAATTATTTGAAGATTATCGTGAGGTGGCCAAAACGGTTGCCCCCTACCCGGTGACCATAAGGACCTTGGACCTGGGAGCAGATAAGTTCTCATCCCAGTTTGAAATAGGAAGAGAGATGAATCCCGCACTTGGTTTGAGGGCTATCCGTTTTTGTCTTAAGGAACCGGAAATATTCAAGAATCAACTCCGCGCCATTCTCAGGGCGAGTGCTTTCGGAAAGGTTCAGCTTATATTTCCTATGATATCAGGTTTGCAGGAGATCCTCGATGCAAGGGTTGTCCTCAGTCAGGCGCAGGAAGAACTGGACCAGGAAAATCTTGGATATGATCATGACATGAAGGTGGGCATCATGATTGAGATCCCTTCGGCAGTCACTATGGCCGATGTCCTGGCCCATCATGTTGATTTTTTCAGCATTGGAACGAATGACCTTATACAGTACTCCCTTGCGATTGACAGGATCAATGAACATGTTGCATATATGTACCAACCATTTCATCCTGCCATTCTCAAGATGATCCAACACGTTGTAAAGGCGGCCAAAAATGCAGGCATTCCCACGTCTCTTTGTGGCGAAATGGCTGGAGATCCGCTTTGCGTATCAATTCTAATGGGCCTGGGCATTGACGAGCTTAGCATGAATGCCAGGATCGTTCCTCTTATCAAAAAGATAATTCGTTCTTTTTCTATTGAAGATTGCCGCTCTGATTTTGAGAGGGTGATAGGGCTGAGTACAGCAAAGGAGGTGCGGGCATATATATCAGATCGTATGAGTGCCTTGCTTCCTGACCTGGTGGAAAAAGGGTCTCACTCCATAAGCCAGGCCAATTTGATTGAATAATAGAATATGCTCTCGGCCTGTTGCCTTACGGTAACGCCGTAGTTACTGATCCCGGCAAAGCAAGATTTCTAAGGGCCTTGTTAAAAGATTTATTTGTTCGGGAAATTCGACCAGTCTAACGGGAAGACAAAAACAGATGAATAGGGCCAGATTCGAGATGGAAAGCAATAAAGAAGGTCAGCTATGGGCAGAAAAGTAGTTTGCCAGAACAGGAAGGCTGCCTATGATTATTTTATTGAGGAGGTGATAGAGGCCGGCATCGTGCTTTTGGGGCCGGAGGTGAAGTCTCTCAGAGAGGGTCGTGGAAGTCTGGTAGAAAGCTATGCCAGGGTAAAGAAAGGAGAGATTTATCTTCTTAACATGCACATTTCTCCCTATCCCTACGCCAAACATATCCAATTAGATCCCATTAGGATGCGGAAACTACTTTTGAGCAAGAGGGAAATCAAGAGGCTGATCGGAAAGACCGAGGAAAAGGGATATACCTTGGTTCCCACAAAGGTTTATTTTGAGAGAGGCTGGATCAAGGTAGAACTTGCGTTGGCCAAGGGTAAGCGGAAATATGACAAAAGGAGGGCCTTAAAGGAAAAGGAATTGAAAAGGGAGGTAGAAGAGGCCAAAAAAAGGTATACTAGTTGACAATATTAGAAAAAAGGATTATTATATTAATGTAAATTATTTGAGGGGGCGAACTGGTTTCGACGGGGATAATTGAGGCTCTGGTCGCATACCGAGGTTCCATCTGCTCGTAAAACAGGTGGGTTAAACTTAAACGCAGACGATTATGCGTATGCTCTAGCCGCATAAAGGCTAGCACCCTGCTGGTTTTATGCCTGCGGGACCGGATAGGGTGTCGACAAGCAGGCTAGCAGCTTCGGTTTGTCTGTAAATCGTAGATGCGAAATTTCTTACAGACTAGTCTCGGGGCAGCGGTGCCCGATTGCAAACCCTGGGGTGAAAATTGAACATCGGGCTAAGTATGTAGAAGCCAAAGCGGAATGTTTCCGGACGGGGGTTCGACTCCCCCCGCCTCCACCAGGCTTCGTTCGCAGCGGAGCGAAGAATGAAGCCTGCCACGGCGAAGCTATTAAGCGAAGCCGGGCCTTAGACCTTTATTTTGCACCACAGCGAACTACGCCCTGGCAAGCCTCTAGAAAAACAATAGAATATTCGTTCGCAGGGAAGCGAAGGACGAAGCCTGCCCTGGCAAGCCTAGAAAAACACAAGCCATGAAAGGCTTTCACTACGTATATATCCTCTCCAGCGATGTTGACCCCTCTCGCCACTACACCGGATTGACTGAGGACCTTGCAGCCCGTTTGAAGGTGCATAATTCAGGACAGGTTCCTCACACCGCGAAATACCGTCCCTGGAAGACTGAGACGGCCATTGCATTTCGGTCCCGAAAAAAGGCAGCGGCCTTTGAGAAATACCTCAAAAGCCACTCAGGTCGAGCCTTTGCATCCAAGCATTTTTAAAACTGACCGTTTTTGATTTCGAAGGGGATTTCGATTCACAGACGCAACGCCATGCCCGGCAACTTGAAAAGTATCTCAAAACCGGATCAGGCCGGGCTTTTGCCAAGAAACGGCTCTGGGATAGCTGAAATTTTCCCCTATTTCATTCCCTTTCAATAACTTTGGTGTCTTTGTGGCAAGGGACTTTATCCAATCCTGGAATCACACCCACCATATTCTATCCCTCGGATCATGATGGGTGTAAAAAACCGGGCGCGTCTTGGCGGGTAGAATCATTTAACAAAACCCAGAACCTTGCCAACTTATTTTTTTACCAGCGTCCCTCTTCCCGTCCACGTTCCGCACCGGCATTTCATCTTCAGCATACCCAAAATCCTCCGCCGATATTTCCTCTATGATCGAAAACTCCTTTCCGATCTCAGTCGCTGTGGATGGGACCCTTTAAAGATCTTTTGGTAGTGTCAAGAATCTTTCGCTTTTTTTTCTGCAGTGCCCTTTTAGTGGATCATGCTGAAGCTGCTTCCAACTCCACGAAAGTATCTTTTAATCCTACTGCACAGATTATGAATAGGCAGGTGTGTTAAGGGAAGTCAGATTTAAGAATTCGACCAGAATCGACGATTTTAGTCTGAAGAAAAGAAAGGGAAGTATTTGTGTGCTCTGAGAGTAACGCTTACAAATGAAAACCTTGAATATTTCGGACTTTCATTTTTCCTGTTTCATAGCAGACTACAAAAGAACTGCATGATTTACTGATACCACTATATAGCGGTTGCAACAAAACTTTCAGTGCAACACTTTTTGAATAATCTTAGCAAGGTCGTAGATCCTAAGTGGCTTCATTGCAAACTCCCGAATTCCTATGGCCTTCGCCCTGTCTTCCGAGATCATCTCGTTGAATCCAGTGCAAAGGATAATCGGAATATCGGGTCGAATGGCCAACAGTTCTTTGGCCAACATTTCACCTGTCATGTGGGGCATGGTCATATCGGTGATAACCAGGTCGTATTTTTTAGGCTGGGCACGGAAGATTTCAAGGGCCTCAGCAGAGCTTGTTATGGATTCAACTTGGTAGCCCAGGCGTTCCAACAATTTTTTTATCATGTCCACCGTATCTTCCTCATCGTCAACGAAAAGTATTTTCTCGTTACCTATTGTAGCTGTTTCAAAGGTCTTGGTTTCATGTTTAACTTTACTTTCAACACAAGGAAGAAATACATTGAAGGTTGCCCCCTTTCCTGGCTCACTATGCACAGTTATTGCTCCTGCATGGCTCTTGACTATTCCGTGAACGACGGACAGTCCCATTCCTGTACCTTCACCAACTTTTTTAGTAGTAAAAAATGGATCAAAGATCTGTTCCAAAACCCTAGGGTCCATACCGTGCCCAGTATCACTCACAGTCAATTTAACATATTTACCGGGATTTAAATCCGGATGCTGATCGGCTTCATCCTTACCCACCTCTGTGTTTACAAGCGTTACTTCCAAAACTCCCCCCTTTTCTCGCATGGCATGGGCTGCATTTGTACAGAGGTTTGTAAGCACTTGGTGTACTTGAGTTGGATCGGCCAGGATGGTATATAATTCAGTTGAAATATTCTTGCGAATTTCGATGGTTGAAGGAATTGAAGGCCGTAATAATTTGAGAGCATCTTTAACAATCGGGTTAATTTTTAGCGATATTCTTTCCTGTTTTGTTTGGCGGCTAAAGCTGAGAATCTGCCTCACCAGATCCTTCGCTCTTTGGCAAGCCTTTTCTACCAGTTCTAAAGGGTATCGCGCCGGATTCCCCTCTGGAATGTCAAATAATGCCAATTCGGTATTACCTGTAATCATCCAAAGGATATTGTTGAACTCATGGGCAATCCCTCCAGCTAAGGTACCTATGGCGTGCATCTTTTGGGATTGCTGGAGTTGGGCTTCGAGTTTCCTCTTTTCTTCCTCTGCTTTCTTGCGTTCGCTGATGTCACGTGTAATTCCAAGCATTCCAATAGGCCTGCCATCCTTGTTGCGCAAAAAACTTGCCCCTATTTCCGTCCATAGGGTAGAACCATCCTTACAAACCTGCTCCACCTCAAACGTTCGTGACCTGGTCGGATCAGATTTCTCTTTGCTTTGTTCCAAAGCAAATTCTTCCAAAAAAATATTTGCAATTAGCTGGCAAGAGTCGGGAGTAAATATTTCTTCAATGGACTGGTCCATTACTTCATCTACACTGTAACCTCTCATGCGCTCAACTGAAGGGCTGACATAAATAAGATTCATATCCATATCCAAAGTCCAGATTATATCATGCACGTTTTCCGCAAGCAGCCGGTAACGCTGCTCACTCTCCCGCAGGGCCTCCTCTGCTTGCTTTCGTTCGGTAATTTCAGTCAGAAAGACTAAAAGAGCAGGTTTCCCTCCATAATTAATATCAGTCGAATTTAGAGTGACCCATCTAACATTCCCTTTTTTGTCAAAAACTTTGTAATCATGAAACTCAGAAAATTTTTTACCAGTTTTTATCTGAAGGTAACGTCGGCTGGCAGTTTTTCGATCATCGGGGTGAAAAAATGAAAGAAAGTCCTTTGAAAAGATGTCATTTTTTGAAAAAGATGACAGACGCTCTATTCTCGGGTTGACATAAACAATTTTGTCATCTTGGAGAATTGCTATGCCTTCTTTGGAGTTCTCAACTACCGTACGATATTTTTTCTCACTCTCCCGCAACGCCTCCTCGATGCCCTTGAGCCCCTCTATTTGTTGCTTTAATTGCTTGTTTGTTTTTAGCAGTTCAGCTGTGCGCTCCTCCACCCGGACTTCCATCTCACCATAAGATTTCTTCAGTGCCTCTTGGAGCTTCTTTAGATCAATGGACTTTTTTTCAAGCTCCTTGACCTGTTGCTCCAATTGTTCATAGGTTGGTTTTTTGGTCATTAGAAAGCCCTCCAATTGACCTTATAGAAAAACGACATCGCAAGGCGACCTACTCCAGCCAAACGCGAAACAAAAGGTTAATGCCGACACTCAATCCGTACACCTTTCTTAATGGACCGGTTTAGTATTTATCTAATATCGCAGAAAAACCAAAGCCAACATATATATTCTATGAGCCTTTTATGTGACACCTCGCAGCTCAGCTATATTTATCGAATGGAGATATGTTTTAAATGTGGGAAATAAACTGAAATTCAACAGAAAATACTATTTGAACCCGCGGCTTTCACGCCACACCTCACGATAGGCTTGTGTAAAATAAGTTATATTAAATTATATTAGCATAAACATGCTTATGTGTCAAGGCGAAAGTCAATGCTTTGAGATATAATGAAAGATAAAATATCCCTGTTATTTTTCTTCTTCAACTTCTGAGAAACAGTATTTTCGATCCCTGCGATTGGTTACTCCTTGATTACAGAGAGGGACGCAGGAAACGCAAGAGAAAGAGATTTTCATTGGCGGACTTCCACTATGACGAAACAACCGACCAGTAGAGGTGTCCTAATGGAAAGACGCTTCGTTTCAATGAAAAAAGAGCTGTAGTTGACGGTTTTGTTTACATGAGATATCTAGCCAATAGAGATGAATGCGAGACTTGTGAGCTGAAGGTAAAATGTCTTCAGGGTAAGAATATCACAGGAAGATTCCTCAATGTTCCTGTGGGCAGTGTTCCCGGCCATCTGAGCAAAGTCATGGCTGCAAAGATAGATACTGAACAAGGAGGCAAAGTCTATGATCAAAGGGGGGGTATTGTATAGAGCCGGTGTTTGCTAATATCCTCTTCCATAAAAGCATGGACCATTTCACTTTAAGGGGAAAGATCAAAGTAAATATACAAGGGCTGCTTTACTGTATGGTTCACAACATAGAAAAGGTAGTCAGCTATGGGTTTATATGATAAGACTTATTGGCCCTTGTTGGTAATGGGTGACATACCCGGGGGGGATTTTTCGAATCAGCACACCTTTGGCATTATAGACATCCACTTCAATATCACCATCTACAATATTATTTTTTGACGTCTCTTGCATTTCGAGATTTCGCCCATTAGCATCGAGATTGAGATCGCTACTCTCGGCTGATTCTTTGATAGCCTCTGGATATTCTGTCTCTGGTTTTTTTTCTGGCTTGATATCTATTGCCGGTGGTGGCAGGATTCCAGTTAAAGAATCAAGGTTCATGACTACTCACCTTCTCCCATATGAAGGACATTAATTAGAAAACCCGCTTTCGGCAGGGGAGAGCGGGCTGTTTTTTTGCTAAGTTGCAACCCCGCCATCTTATCCACGTTACTGGACTTAGACCGGAGGCTTTGCGCCCCTACCTTTCGGAAGGTTTGCCCTTGCCAGAAAATCAAATGTCCTTACGATTTTATATCTATTATCGGCATCTGAGACCAAAAACTTTAGTTTTTTTATTTTTTCCCAAGGCCGCATCCTGATAAACAAGGGTTGGTAAGAGAGGCCTAGAATTCCAACAAAGTTAAGTATAAAATTATAGACTTCCAGTTATGGTGGTAATTAAGTGCTTTTTATGAGCAGATCAAGAGATATAGATCCCAGTCAGGCGCTTACAAGGAGACAAATCTTGTGGAAAATAGTACTGTTATTGCCTTTATCTATTTCTTCCTTTTTAACTACTAGAAGGGCTGGGGCCAGAAGTGCTAGAGAAAGCATGCAAAGGGAGGAAGCCATGAAGTTGCCGAGGCCAAGGATCGAAGGGTTTTTTTTACTGGAAAGGGCCATTAAGGGTAGACGGACAATCAGAAATTTTAGGCCGGAACCACTCACTCAGGAGCAATTTTCTCAGATCCTTTGGGCGGCTCAAGGTATTACTGAGGACAGCGGCTTTAAGAGGGCTTGTCCTTCGGCCGGGGCCTTATATCCTATGGAAATTTATGCTGTTGTCGGATCAGTTGGCGTAATGGGATTTAGGGCGGGAGTGTATCATTATGGGCCCAAAGATCATGCGGTTGGCCTTGTCTCAGAGGGGGATTGCAGGAATGAGATTGCCAGGGCGGCATTATCACAGATGTGGATGGCAAGGGCCCCCGTTAATTTTGTCATTACGGCCGAATATGAGCGGGTAACAATCAAATATGGCAAAAGAGGTGTGAGGTACGCAATGATTGAGGCGGGCCACATAGGCCAAAATATCTTTTTGCAGGGAGAGGGGCTGGGCCTGGGTGTGGGGATAGTCGGGGCTTTCCATGATGAAGAAGTTATTCGTGTCATGAACATTCCGCCCACGCATGAGCCGCTTGTAATTATGCCCGTCGGTTACAAGGGATAAGCAAGGCTTTTACAAATAGTGTGGCCGGAGAAAGGGCCTTCTAAAGATCAAGTGCTCAAAGAAAAGATTAAAGCTTCTGGTGTGTTGATCCGATAATATATCAAGAAACACCAGCTTTCAGACAAATCGACAGGTTAACGGATGCATGAAAACAAAACTCCTTTTCTACTGTGCCATACTCTTTCTGATATTGGGACTGAAAATGAAAAATGACCTGCTTTTCTTTTTCTTTTCAGTGCATTTTTCTGCCCTAGCCATAGGCACCTTTTTTTATAATCGCGAGAAGAATACGGGCAAAAAGAAATGATTTCCTTGTCCATTCCACTGAAGATCAATTATTATGCGATCGCAAGGCCCTATCAAAGGTTCAAAGTAGACGGCAGACATGGACCCCTTGCCATCTGTTTACTATAGACATCCGAACGGTTGTTCCAGATGATTTTTTAAAAGAAAAGGGGGGCAGCCTAATAGACTATTTTACGGTAATCCTGTCTTTATTAATTTCCCATGTCTTGGGGCCAATTCCCCGAACCTTCATGATATCCTCAGGCTTCTCAAAAGGGCCATTTTTTTCTCTATACTGAACGATGCGCTGGGCATATTTGGGCCCTACACGTTCAAGCTGAGCGATTTCCTCCACTGATGCCTGATTTATATTGATCTTATCCGCATTCTGGGCCCACAATGCAGGAACAAATGTTATGAGTAGTGTTATCACCAAAAACGAAACCAAGAATTTTTTACGGCATGTCACTCTTACACCTCCCTTAGATGTGCCCCCCAATAATCTGAGATTGGCCTCAGATATTCTTTCCCGTACTGAATGCATGACAGCAATTTACATGCCATATCCATATCCAATTTCCCTTAACATCATCTCGTATTAGATTGATGCCAAAGGTGATATCGTAGATCGATATGAGCCTGCAAATACGGGAGTTCAGGGTCGAATTCTTATTCGAGATTTCCGTTAGAAAGGCGCCATGGCCGTGAGGGAAGATAACGAAAAGGCACAAAAATATGTGAGATGACGCACAGCTTTGTGGGCATCTCACCGTCTCGGTTATCAAATCAGGAGGGGGAACTTCAGAGAACGCCTCTAAAATACTCGATGGTCTTTTTAAGGCCTTCTCCTAGGGATATCTTCGGTTCCCAATCAAGTCGCTCTTTGGCCAGAGTAATGTCCGGTTGACGCTGCATGGGATCATCCTGAGGGAGGGGCCTAAAGATGATCTTGGAGCGACTGCCAGTCAGTCTTATTACCAGTTTTGCTACTTCCAATATGCTGAATTCACCGGGATTCCCAAGGTTTACTGGGCCAACAAAGTCATCAGGCCCATTCATCATCAGGAGCAGGCCATCTATCAAATCATCTACATAGCAAAAGGAGCGTGTCTGTGTTCCTTCCCCAAAAACGGTTATATCTTGGCCTGAAAGGGCCTGGACAATAAAATTGCTGATAACACGACCGTCATTTGGATGCATCCTTGGGCCGTAGGTGTTGAAGATCCGGATTACTCTTATATTCACCCCGTTCTGACGATGGTAGTCGAAAAAGAGGGTCTCAGCACAGCGCTTTCCCTCATCATAGCAAGACCTTGGTCCTATCGTGTTGACATTACCCCAATAATTCTCCCTTTGGGGGTGGATTACGGGATTGCCATAAATCTCGCTGGTAGAGGCTTGCATGATTTTGGCCTTTACCCTTTTCGCAAGGCCAAGCATGTGAATTGCCCCCATAACGCTAGTCTTAATGGTTTTGACAGGATTGAACTGATAATGGATGGGTGAAGCAGGACATGCAAGATTGTATATCTCGTCTGCTTCAAGGAATATGGGTTGTACCAAATCATGTCGTAGGAGTTCAAAATTGGGTTTCATAAGTAGGTGGCTGATGTTCCTTTTTGAGCCAGTAAAGAAATTGTCTAGACATAGGACATCATGGCTATTTGCTACAAGCCGATCACACAGGTGGGACCCCAAAAAGCCGGCTCCACCGGTGACTAAAATGCGTTTTTGGTTATGTATCATTTCAGAAATGTGTCAAATGGGGCTTTCCCAAGGGAAAAACATTAAAGCCGATTTCAAAAAGTCTATTATGATCTAGAATGTTTCTGCCATCAAAGATAAAGGCTGGCTTGCACATGGACTTATATATTTCTTCATAGTTGAGGCCTCTATATATCTCCCACTCTGTCATAACGGCAATGGCATCGCAACCTTCAGCGGCTTTAGAAGGATCCTCAACATAAGAAATCTTTCCATTCATGCCATCCAGGTCTATTTTTGCATTGTTCAATGCCTCCGGGTCTGTGATAACCAGCTCCGCCTTCTCCTCCAACAGTCTTTCTGCAATAAATATGGCAGGGCTTTCTCTGGTGTCTCCAGTATTGGCCTTAAACGCAAAACCGAAAAGACAAATTCTTCTCTCCGCCAGGGTGTTAAACATCGCACCCAGCATATTGAGAACAAAACGCACCTTCTGGAAATCATTTATTTTGACTACACCTTCCCAATAGTCTGCCACTTGTTCTAGGCCGTAATGACGGCAGAGATAGACCAGATTTAATATGTCCTTTTTAAAGCATGATCCGCCAAACCCTATACTGGCATTCAAGAACTTGTCGCCGACGCGGCTATCCAGGCCAACGGCCCGCGCTACCTCGGTGATGTCGGCATCGGTACATTCACAAAGAGCACTAATTGAATTTATTGATGATATTCTCTGGGCAAGAAACGCATTGGCCACTAGCTTTGAGAGTTCGCTGCTCCAGATATTGGAGGTTATGATCCGTTCCCTTGGGACCCAATTAGCGTAGATCTCGACTAATTCTTGTCTGGCCTTTAGACCGCTTGGTGTTTGTCTGGACCCGATCAGGACCCGATCAGGGTCCTCCAAATCCTTGACAGCCGTCCCTTCGGCCAGGAATTCAGGATTGGAGACGACATCAAAGTGGATTCCGTTTTCATTTGAGGTGAGAATTCTTTCCATGGCCAAAGCTGTTTTGACCGGAAGGGTGCTTTTTTCAACGATTATCTTATGTGACCCTGCATATTGTCTTATTTGCAACGCGGTTTTTTCCCAGTATTGAAGATCTGCGGCCATACCCGCACCAGCGCCAAATGTCTTGGTTGGGGTATTTACACTGACGAAAATGATTTCAGCCTCCTTTAAGGCCTTTTCGATGTCGGTATTGAAAAAGAGATTTTTCCCCCTTGTAGCCTTTACTATTTCATCGAGGCCTGGTTCATAAATGGGGAGATCATCCGAGTTCCATCTCTCAATACGGGCAGGATTGATATCAACGACCGTTACCTTATATTGGGGGCACTTGTAAGCAATCATGGCCATGGTGGGGCCGCCTACATAACCTGCTCCTATGCAAAGAATATTTTTTTTGAATCCCATTTTTTCCTAATTATGTCCTCGACGAGGGATAGTTGATCAAAGAGAATTGACAATGCCCTATTTTGCGGACTCTGTGTTTTGGTAAGTCTATATAGGATGTTGTGATCTCATCTGTCAATTGTTTTCTCCTTTTTGTTTGTCTTGACACATTTATGTTTTCTCTCTATATTCCGCTTCATTCAGATATAATATCTGCCTTCTATTTATCCTTTTTCCTGTCATGCGCCATTTACACGCCCTCTTGAAAGCAACCCAAAGTCGGGTGCCTGGAAAAGCATAAAAGATGAGAAAGAAAAGGCAAGACAAGAAGTTAAGCAGACTTTATTGCCCATACACAATTTTCACTGGCGGCATCTTTATGTCTTTTTTTCCGGCTTTCTGGGCATATACACGTCTGACTGGTCGATATCGGGGGCACCTTAAGGAACGATTAGGTTTTATTCCGCCCAGAGTAATTCAAGGCCTATTAACGCACCCACGGATATGGATTCATGCGGTGTCTCTGGGGGAAGTAAAGGTGGCGGCCTCCATGATTGACGCATTAAGGCGTAAGATACCAAACTGTTCAATCATAGTCTCCACGATCACTGAACACGGCCGTATGCTGGCAGGTGAAGCCTTTGGGGAAACGACTCCCGTAATCTATGCGCCCATCGATTTTGTCGCCCCTGTTCGCAGGGCACTTTCCACTGTACGTCCAGACCTTCTGGTTTTCCTTGAGACGGAAATCTGGCCCGCGTGGCTCTTTGAGGCGGCCCGGATGGGCATCAAAACCGCTCTTATCAATGGTCGAATTTCTGTAAGGTCCATTGGAGGATATATGAGGCTCCGCCCGTTTTTTCGCAAGGTTTTAACAAGTTTTGATGCCTTTAGCATGATATCTGAAGCTGATGGTATCCGCATTAAGGCCATGGGTGCTGATCCCCAAAAAGTAGAGATCAATGGAAATGCCAAATATGAGTTGCTGGGGAAAATTGCTGACCCCAGGATGCAGGCAGAAACACAGCAGCTCTTGAGCCTCACCCCCTCACAGAAGGTAATCATTGCCGGCAGCACGAGAGAAGGTGAGGAGACGATGGTCCTGGACGCATACGAGAAAATCCTTACAAAATATCCCGACACTATATTGCTTATTGCCCCCAGGCACATAGAGAGGACCCGTGAAATCAGTTCCCTGGTAGAGAGGCAGGGCTTCAGATACCACCTCTGGGGTGATCTTGATAGCAAAGGGATTTCTAGAAGGGAGAGGGTCGTTATTATTAATACCTTTGGAGAACTCTTTAAGGTCTATAGTGTTGGAACTGTAATCTTTTGCGGGGCCAGCCTGGTCCCTCTCGGGGGCCAGAATCCCCTGGAGCCTGCGGTATGGGGGAAAGTAGTCTTTTATGGCCCTCACATGGAGGATTTTTTGGATGCCACGGCCTTGTTGGAGGCGGCCGGAGCGGGTGTGTTGGTTTCGGGTCCAGAAATGTTAGCTGAAAAGGCGGTTTGGTATTTTGATCATCCAGATGACCTGAAAATGTGTGGTGATAGGGCCCGTAAGGTAGTTCTAAAAAATCAAGGTGCTTCCGAGAGGCATACTCGAGTAATCTTACGGCTCTTGAGATCCGGCCGTTAGCCTTTCTCACGCCGAAGGTAGACAACAGTCGCACCCCAACTCGAAGGACCAGAGTCAATCTTAAAACTCAAGACGCTTTGGTGTTTTTCCAACAGTGCATGCACTGTCCTTCGCAGAACACCCTTTCCTTTCCCATGAATGATTGTGATCTCATCTATGTTCCTATCAAGGCAAGCGCGTATATACTCTTTTACCACCGATGGCGCTTCTTTCGGGGTAAAGGTGTGGAGATCTAGGATTCCATCAATGGGCATTTCGACCGGATCAGAGTGTTTTTTCATCAGGCCTTGCTGTATTGACGAGCCCTGTCACGAAGGCTCAGAATTTGACTTTAGGGGCTTCTTGGCGTTCTTTGGGCACCTCGAAGAAGGTTGCTTTCTCGAAACCGAACATACCGGCAATGATGTTTGTGGGGAAGGTGCGTATCTTGATATTATAAACCTTTACCTTTTCGTTAAAGCGGCGTCTTTCCACGGCAATACGATTTTCAGTTCCCGCCAGTTCATCCTGCAAACGAATAAAATTGGTATTCGCCTTTAGTTCCGGATAGCGTTCAACAACCACAAGCAGACGGGACAAGGCAGAAGAAAGTGCATTATTGGCCTGAATTTTTTCGTTGATGTTTCCTGCCCCAGCCACCCTGGAGCGGGCCTCAGTCACCTTAATGAAGACCTCTTTTTCGTGTGAGGCGTATCCCTTAACTGTTTCCACGTAGTTGGGGATCAGGTCATAACGTCGCTGGAGCTGGTTTTCCACCTGCGCCCAAGCGGCCTTGACCTCCTCATCCATGCTTACGAGTGTATTGTAGGTCCCTTTCAGGTATGTATAAGGAATTACAATGACTAGGACAAGTATGGCGATGACAATCAATATGGTCTTGTTTGTTTTTGTCACGTTAACCTCCTATTGTATCGATCAGGACTGATAACTTCCTCACTTCGCCCAGGTAATCCTTGAATAGTTGCCTGATCTCAGTATCATTCGGTTTGACCTTACCTTCCCTGATGTCGAGCAATCTTTCGAAAACTCCTGCATCCATGTCAAATGCCTTGGCCGTGCCCCTGATAAGCCCCCTTTTTCCCTCGGGCCGGTCTTTGCCCTTCAGAAAAAGAAGCGCCTCAAAAATGGCAATAAAGGCTGGAATAGATTGCCTTATTACCCCCTTCACGGCCCGTCCTTTGCCCTCTGTCTCCAGGAATGTTCTTCTAAGCACGAGCAGTTTGCCCTTGATCTCGCGCTCACACTGGAGCCTTATGAAATCCCAGTTAAGTGTCAGATCTTTTAGGATATCTTTCCCATAGATGAGGAGGTATTGGCGTTGGAAGTTCAGGTATTCAATTGGGAAAGAATCTAGGGAGCTGTCCACATAATTCTCAGTCAGGAAAAGCGGGACAGAGACATTCCTTTTTCGCCATTTTTTTATTGTCGCAAAGGCCAGGTCTAGATGTTCAATGCCTTTTTCCGAAAGAACCATCATAAAATTGATGTCAGAGCTTCCGAGTTGGTAGTCCTGACCGGCCGCGCTGCCATAGAGAATTATGCTGATTAGATCATCACCAAAGATATTTTTGTAATCCGTGATGATTTCCGGAAATATCTCTTCAGGTCTTTTGGGAATTTTTGCCATTTCTCCCCTCTCTGAGAAAAAGATTTAGAAGCCTCCCCCGGCACCTCCTCCGCCACTCATGCCTCCACCAAAACCACCGAACCCTCCACCAAAGCCGCCGAAACTTCCGCCAAG
This sequence comes from uncultured Desulfobacteraceae bacterium, assembly GCA_964473615.1. Lineage (GTDB taxonomy): Bacteria > Desulfobacterota > DSM-4660 > Desulfatiglandales > Desulfatiglandaceae > CAYYPQ01. Next base: position 129,276 of record CAYYPQ010000001.1, on the reverse strand, counting down.
GCCACCCCCTCCATACCTGGAACCGTACCCGCCTCCACCGCCAAGCAGAAGTGGCAGAAACAGCAACCATGAACCGCTGCGGCGTTTGGAGGCAAACATGAATATAAAGATTATCACCAGGAGGGGGAAAAGGGAAAGCCCAGTGCGCGTCTTTTTACTAACCCTGGTTGGTGGTGGCGCCACCTGACCGGACAATTTAATGCCTGAATGCTTTGCAATGATCTGGGCTACTGCAACGGTGCCCCTCAGTAATCCCTCCCCGAACTTGTTCTGCTTGAAATAGGGGAGCATATACTGATCCCGAATTTCGCCCACCAAGCCGTCAGGCAGGATACCCTCCACACCATAACCCGTCTCAATGCGCATCTTTCTCTCCTTGACGGTAACAAAGATAAGGACCCCTTTATCCTCTCCGGCCTTGCCTATACCCCACCTGCTATATAGGCGGTTGGCGTAATCGTTATACTCTGCACCATCTATGTCAGGCATTGTGACAATCACCAGGGGAATGCTGGTTTTCTGAAGTAATTCGGCGGTGATCGAGAAAATCTTTTGTTCGTAGGATTTTGGGATCACTCCGGCGAAGTCATTAACAAGTCCCCTTGGTTTTGGAATAGGACGTTCGGCTTGGGCGGGACGTGATGCCAGCAGTAGAAGTCCAGCGATGGCAAAGAAAAGGTAAATGTATTTTGGACGTGAAGATCGAGCCATTAGGTCTGCCTCATGTATTCTGCGTTTATTTTTGTCACCGACAAAGCACCCTTAGAAACTGTGAAGACCTACCAGGCTCATATTTGTGATCCTATCCAAAATTGGCAGAGGACCATGGGTCAAGGGCAGCGAGTCATTGAGGCCTTTTCTTCGAGTGCCACGGGCGTATACCCGTGGGTACCTACCATCAAAAGGGGTATTATTCATTGCCGATTATCAAGGATGATTAGCATAACCAGCAAGGGAATGCAAATATCATTTGCGATTCCATTTCTTGACACCAAAAGGCCTTTATTCTATGCTGCCCTATGAACAATAGAGGCTGATTACATAATGGGCATATATAGATTCTCCCCGACTAATAAAGGTGTTTTAATTTCTCAAAACCAAAGAAATGGAGGATGGAAATGAAAACAGGTAACCGCATAGTAATGCTGGCCAGCGCCTTGATCCTCGTCATGACGATTGTCCCTTTGGCATTTGCTGAAAGGGGTGTCACTGACACGGAGATTCGCATTGGACAGTGGGGCCCTCAGACAGGTCCTGCCGCACTTTGGGGAGCGATTGCCCGTGGGACGGGGTGTTACTTTGACATGATTAATGCTGAAGGCGGAATAAATGGTCGAAAAATCACTTATTTTTCGAGAGATGACGGATATATGCCCCCCAAGACCAAGGCCATTGTCAAAGAACTGGTGGAAGATAAGCATGTCTTTGGTTTCGCCTGCGGTACCGGTACAGCGACAGGAATGGCGGTTAAAAAGTATTTGAACAAGAATAAGATTCCCTGGGTAATTCCTGCCTCTGGATCCAGCCACTGGGCCTTCCCTCCCACGAGATATCTCTTTAGCGCCTTTCCCCTCTATTGTGACGAGGGGGCTATCCTGGCGAATTATGCCGTCAAGAAACTGGGTAAGCGGAGGATCGCCTTTCTCTATCAGAACGACGATTTTGGTAAAGGGGGCCGTACAGGAGCGGAGCTGGCCCTTGAAAAACTTGGCCTGAAGCCAGTAGAGGCAGCCCCTGTAGAAATAATGGATACGGATTTGAGTTCCCAGTGTATCAAGCTTAAGGCGGCAAAACCCGATTGCGTCATTATGTGGGTACTCCCAAAGCAGGGGGCAATAATATTGGGGACAGCGGCAAAGATGGGCTTTAAACCCCAGTGGATGACCTCATGCGTGTTGTCTGATACGGACATCATGTATGAGAACAGTAAAGGTCTTTTCAAGGATGTCATATTTACCTACTTTGCCGAATTGCCTGATTCTAATAGTCCTCTTATGAGAAAATACAAGAAGGCGCAGGAGAGATTTGCCCCCAGGGAACGATGGGGGGTCTTCTTTGTGGCAGGATTTATATTTGTGGAGCCCATGGTAGAAGGCCTTAAAAGGTGTGGCCGGGATCTGACAGTAGAAAATTTTGTCAAGGCCATGGACGGCATCAAAGATTTTAAGGGAATAGGGCCAAAAATTTCCTTTGGGCCCAACCAGAGGCAAGGTGCTAGGGCCTCTTTCCTTGCCAAATGTACTGAGGGGGGAAAGGCGGAACGTCTTTCCGATTGGATTACATCGGGTATTGACATACAGGAGGTGAAAAAGAGACTTCATGAATAGAGGGAGGTTTCTATCTGATATTGCCTTGTTTGAGAGAGGCTCTGAACCCTTAAGGCACCGGCTTTAACCGGTTGTTGTTGACCCAGGCAGTCGTCCCCCAGATAGTTGCTCGCAAAGTGATAAAGAGAAGCAAGTCGTCTATAGGCCTCCTAAAATATTATGAATGCTGCCGGCTTTGCCCCCGCCAGTGTGGCATAAATCGGATATCTGATAGCGGGCAGAGGCGTGTCGGTCCCTGCGGGGAAACGCATCAACTCAGAGCAGCCTATGCTGGACCACATTTTGGTGAAGAACCCCCAATTACCGGAAAGAATGGTTCCGGAACAGTCTTTTTCACAGGATGCCCTCTAAAGTGCGCCTTTTGCCAAAATTATCAGATCTCTCACCAGGGTGTGGGGGCATTTGTAGAACTGGAGGCCTTGAAAAAACGACTGGAGGACATGATCCGGATTAATCATGTACACAACATCAATTTTGTTACACCAGATCATTTCTTCCCCCACGTCTTTTTCCTTGTATCGCTTTTGCGTTTCCAAGGCCTTGATCTCCCCATCGTCTATAATCTTTCGGGATTCCAGTCGCTAGAGATGTTAAAGATCGCTGAGGATTATGCCGATATCTACCTTCCTGACTTTAAGTATTCGGATCCATCTTTGTCGGCGAGGTTATCCAGATGCGCGGATTATCCCAAGGTAGCCCTTGGTGCAATTGCGGAGATGGTCAGGCAAAAGGGTTTTCTTGATATATGCTCGACGGGTCCAGGCTTGGCCCGAAAGGGGGTGCTGGTCCGGCACCTTATTTTGCCGGGCAATGTTAAGAATTCAATTGATGCCGTAACCCTACTTTTTGCGGAGTTTGGCAGGGATTTGCCATTAAGTCTTATGTCCCAATATTATCCTGTAATAGAACTGGAAGACAGAGAATTGAACCTATGTATATCTGAAGATGAATTTTACAGGGTATATTCCCAGGTCATGGAGTTAGGCTTTGAGCATATTTTTGTACAGTTTCCCCGGCAGGACAACGGCAATCAACCGAAAACTTCTCCATTCTTGCCTGATTTTCGGCTGGAAGAGCCCTTTGGGTAAGATCTGGAAAACCAAACTCCTTTGTTGACATCAAAAAAAGGTTTTGTTAAAAAAATCACATTCTTCTCAAGAGCTAGGTGGAATGCTCGGAATTCATTCAGTGGAAAGGAGTGCAAGTTATTATGGAAGCATTAACCCCATTTTATGAAGTCAATGAAGCGTTGGTCGCCATGGGAGCGGAAAAACTGAACCTCTGCATGCAATGTGGAATGTGTGCCGGTTCCTGCCCCTGGCGCATTGTTGAAGGCACCTTCAATATCCGGCAATTGATCAGAATGGCACAGCTTGGTGTTGAAGGATACGAGTCTGACGACATCTTATACGGATGTACAACTTGTAACAAGTGCGTGTTAAGGTGCCCGAGAGGTGTGACAATTATTGATGTAGTCAGGACCATGAGGGCTATGATTGCAGAAACAGGAGCGATTCCTGGAGTACTAAAGACGGTCACGGGGAGTGTGCATAGCAAGGGGAACCCATGGTCCGAACCAAGAGAAAAGAGGGGTGACTGGATGGAAGGGCTCGATGTGCCCATTTTTGACGGGGATAAGGATTATTTCCTGTTCGTTTGCTGTACGTCTGCATATGACCCAAGGAGCCGTAACATTGCCAAGGCCATGGTAAAGGTTCTTTCGGCCGCAGGCGTCAGCTTTGGGGTGATTGGTAACGAGGAGAGCTGTTGTGCCGAGTCGGTCCGAAAAATAGGAGATGAAGAGCTTTTTGTTAATACTGCCGAAAAAAACATCAAGCTCTATAAAGAAAAGGGTGTAAAGAAGATCATTTCCACCTCTCCACACTGTTACTATACGCTGACGCAGGAATATCCAGACCTGGGTGGTGACTTTGAGGTCGTCCACTATACCCAGCTGCTGGCACAGCTCCTGGAGGAAGGTAGGTTGAAGCTTGCGTCCACGTTGGATAAGAAGGTCACTTACCATGATCCGTGTTATCTTGGCAGGCACAGCGAGGTCTATGACGAACCCCGTGCCCTGATTTCGGCGGTTACAGGAGGAAAGCTGGTAGAGATGACGCGGATTAGAAAGAACAGCCTCTGTTGTGGTGCAGGGGGGGGCCGTCTTTGGATGGAAACAAAGCCAGAGTGGCGTTTTTCGGACTTGAGGATACAAGAGGCCTGCGAAACCGGTGCCTCTATTCTTGCCACTGCCTGCCCTTACTGCATTTCCATGCTCGAAGACAGTCGGAAGACCACCAACAAAGAAGATGAGATCGAGATCAGAGATATCTCGGAACTCATCGCAGAGGCCCTTTGATATCTTTGTCTTTATTTACAAAAAGCCTTGCTTAGCGGCAAGGCTTTTTGTAATTTTTGCCCCACAAACGGTTTTACAAGATGAAAAGTGCATACCTAGACTGTTTCTCCGGTGTAAGTGGCGATATGTTTCTTGGCGCCCTAGTGGATGCGGGGCTCTCTTTCAAAGAACTCAAAAAAATTCTCCAGACCCTCCCGCTAAAGGGATACCGTCTTGAAGCAAAAAGAGAAGAGCGAAAGCATATCTGCGGCAAACGGATCCTCGTGAAACTTGAGGGTAATAATCAGGAGCAAAGAGACCTCAAGACAATCCGTAGAATCATTCAGCAGAGTGGGCTTAGTGCAGCGGTCAAGGAGAAGAGTACTGATATATTTGAAGAGCTTGCCAGTGTCGAAGGACGGATCCATGATCGTCGGCCTGAGGAGGTCCACTTTCACGAGATCGGGGCAGTGGATTCCATCATCGACATTGTTGGGACAGTTTACGGCATTGAGCGCCTGGCAATCGGGTCTCTCTTTGTCTCTTCCATCCCACTGGGCTCCGGTTTCATTAGGAGCGCCCATGGCAGGATACCGATTCCTGCCCCTGCCACTGTTGCCCTTTTGAAAGGGGTTCCTGTTTTTGATTCAGGCGTCTCGCATGAAATGGTTACCCCCACTGGAGCTGCCCTGGTAAAAGGCCTCGCCTGCTCTTTCGGGCCAATGCCTCCTATGGTGATACAAAAGATTGGGTACGGAGTGGGCAATTCGGATTTGTCGGACAGGCCCAACCTGCTTCGAATTCTCATCGGGAGTGATCAGACCAAAGAGATGGTAGAGACTGTGGCTATGCTAGAGACAAACCTGGACGATTCAAGTCCGGAGTGGCTGGGATATCTTATGGAGCGACTCTTTGATGCAGGGGCCCTAGATGTGGTTTTTTGTCCCGTCCACATGAAAAAGAGTAGACCAGGTGTCCAGGTACAGGTGATGAGTCAGCCAAGCCAAAGGGATTCATTGATGGGGATCCTTTTCAGGGAAAGCGGTACCTTGGGTGTTCGATTCCGGTACAGCCAGCGGAAAATACTAAACAGGGCGATGGCAGAGGTTGATAGCCCTTGGGGAAAAATCAAGGTCAAAAAGGTCATGAGTAAGGATGGGTCCCAGTTCCTCCTCCCTGAATATGAGGCCTGCCGGGAGATAGCCTTGAAGAATAATTGCCCCTTGAGAGAAATCTTTTTCTGGGTAACGGGCCTGAACAAGAAAAAGTGATGTTGGGCTCTGGTCCAATCCCAGCTTGCTGAAAGAATCTCAATCTGATAGTTTAAAAGAAATGTTCAAAGAAGCAGATTTTCTGGGTAAGACTGGCTTGGTGCTGGCGACATGGTTTGGGACTGGGTTCATGCCCGTGGCCCCGGGGACATTTGGGTCTATAGCCGCGATTCCCCTTGTCTTTTGTCTGAATGAGCTTGGGGTATTGTACGGTTCTTGTATACTGGTGATGGTTATCGGCATAGGGATCTGGGCAGGGGGTAAGAGCGAGAAATTACTGGGGCGAAATGATCCTTCCGAGGTAGTGATTGATGAAGTCGCGGGCTTTTTATTGACCATGTTCCTCTTGCCGTCCTCGTGGCAGTACCTGGTTTTGGGATTTTTCCTGTTCAGATTTTTCGACATCTTAAAGCCTTATCCCATAAAAAAGACAGAAAGGCTAAGGGGCGGCCTTGGAATAGTCATGGATGATCTTGTGGCAGGCCTCTATGCGCATTTGGGGTTGAGAATAATTTTATTGGTAATGGCCTAAGGGCCACAGTGAATATAATGTACGGGGAAATTATCACGATTGGTAATGAACTGGCCTCCGGCAAGACCCTTGACCTAAACTCATGGTATGCCGCGGGGAGACTCACTGCCGCGGGACTAAGGGTGACCAGAATTACATCGGTGGGAGATGATTATGAAATGGTCTCTGCGGCCATCAAAAAGGCCTTGGAGACATCCCGTTTTGTTATTGTGACAGGCGGCCTGGGCTCCACCGATGATGATATAACCAATGAGATAGTGGCCAAGACCTTGAATAGGTCACTATGCCTTGATCAGGAGATGTTTGAACAGATCAAAAGCCATGTTGAGCTGAGAGGTATAGAGATGACACGCTCACTCGAAAAGATGGCATGGATGCCGGAAGGGTCTAAGATGTTGAACCCGGGTGGGACTTCATGTGGTTTTTGTCTTAGTGAAAAGGATGTGCAGCTCTACTGTCTTCCCGGGGTGCCTGATCAAATGCGTTATCTTATGGATAAATTCGTGTTGCCGGATATCTTGAGCCTTTACAAGACACTCCCTGTTATGAGGCAGCGAATTCTTAAGCTCTACGGTTTGAATGAACCGAGCATTGCCGAGATATTCAAGGACTTTCAGGGGCAGACTGGGGATGTCATTTTTGGGTTCTATCCCCACTTCCCTGAAAACCATATTACCATAAGTCTTCGGGGTAAGGACGAGCCCGCTGTGACGAAAGACCTGGACAAAATAGAGGCGGAGATAAGACGTCTTGTGGGTCCATACATATTTGCCACTGGCAATCAGAGTATGGAAGAGGTTGTGGGGGAGATGCTTACGGAGAGAGGGCTTACCATTTCAATCGCTGAATCATGTACCGGGGGGCTTATCGGGCATAAGATAACGGAGGTACCTGGCAGTTCAAGATATTTTCAGTGTGGGATCGTCGTATATAGCAATCAATCCAAGGTCAATCTCCTAAACGTGCTCCCCGATACAGTTGAAAGATTTGGCGCGGTGAGTGATGAAACGGTTCGAGAAATGGCCCGTGGCATAAGGCGAGCCATGAACACGGATTTGGGACTGGCCGTAACCGGTATAGCGGGGCCGGATGGAGGTAGCAGGGAGAAACCCGTGGGGACAGCACATGTTGGCCTGGCCACACAGAACGATACGTTTTCAGGGAGATATCGTTTTTGGGGCAGTCGAGAACAGATCAAGTGTAATACGGCAATAATGGCCCTAGATTGGGTTAGAAGGTATCTCCATGGTGACCCGTTCCTTCCTGGCATTTGAACTCCCCGTTGATATCAAAAACACTATCTCCCAGCTCTCTCAGGAGATGAAAAGACTCCCGTTAGATGTCAGATGGGTGGCGGCAGACAGGATACACCTTACCGTGGTTTTCATGGGGAACGTGCCGGTGGACCAACTTGAAGGGATAGGTGCAGTCGCCGAAAGGGTATGCCAGAGGTATGGGGCCTTCAATATCTTTTTGAGGGGCGTTGGATTTTTTGGGAGCAGATGGAATCCAAGGGTGCTTTGGGTTGGACTGGACGGGGATGTTGAAAGGATCTCATATTTTAGAGATGCCTTACAAAAACACTTGCGGCCCTTCGGGATAAAGGTGGAAAAACGTCAGTTTAGACCACATCTTACCCTTGGAAGATTCAGAAGGGGCATAAGGCGCGATGTCCGGCTTGATGAGCTTCTGTCAAAATATCAGGGTGTGACGAGCCCTAAGCGCGCCTTCGGGGAATTGGTCTTGTTCAAAAGCGATCTGAGACCTGATGGGGCGGTGTATACAAGGCTAAACTCTTGGGCCCTGGTTGGAAGGTATTAAATTAAACCTTAATCCTCTTTTCAAATGGGAGGGATTTCCTATGGACAGAGATAAAGCAGTCGATCAGGCTATTTCTCAGATAGAGAGGCAGTTTGGTCGCGGATCCATAATGAAAATGGGGGAACAGAGGGTTGTCGACATACCCGTAATCTCAACAGGATCCCTTGCGCTGGATCTGGCCCTTGGAATCGGGGGTGTGCCACGAGGCAGGGTGGTCGAGATATTTGGTCCCGAATCTTCAGGCAAGACCACCTTGGCACTGCATATAGCCGCAGAGGCCCAGCAAAAGGGTGGAATGGTGGCCTTTATCGATGCCGAACACGCCCTTGACATGGGTTATGCCAGGAAACTCGGCGTAGAAGTGGAAAGCCTCTTACTTTCGCAGCCGGATACAGGCGAGCAAGCACTGGATATTGCGGAAATTCTGGTTAGAAGTGGCGCAATAGATGTCTTGATTATTGATTCTGTTGCAGCTCTCGTACCCAGGGCCGAGATTGAAGGGGAGATGGGGGACCAGCACGTTGGCCTGCAGGCAAGGCTGATGTCCCAGGCCATGAGGAAGCTTACGGCAAGCATCAGTAAATCTATGACTTGTGTTATCTTCATCAACCAGATAAGGATGAAAATTGGTGTCATGTTCGGGAATCCTGAGACCACCACAGGCGGAAATGCGCTCAAATTCTATGCTACCCAGCGTTTAGATATCCGGCGTATCGGCGCTATCAAAGAAGGGGATGTGGTTGTGGGAAACAGAACCAGGGTAAAGGTAGTCAAAAACAAGATCGCGCCCCCTTTCAAGAACGCCGAGTTTGATATCATTTATGGTCAGGGAATCTCAAAGGAAGGGGATATCCTTGACCTAGGGGTGTCCCTGGAGATTGTGGAGAAGAGTGGTGCGTGGTATTCATTTGGAGGGGAGAGGATCGGACAGGGAAGGCAAAATGTACGGCGCTTCTTGGCCGAGAATAAGGACATTAGTAACAAGATAGGGGCTCTTATCCTGGAAAAGGCAGGGCTTAAAGATGTGAAAAAAGAGGAAGGTAAAGATAATCAGGAGGAAGATCCTGATTCTAAAGATTGAGGCAGCGCTTGTGCCTCCTCCCTGTAGAGAGAAAAGGCCATTTCTGGATAAAAACCAGGCGGGTCATTTTGAATAGACGGACATGCATATGGGCTTTAGAGATATAAGACATAAATTTCTGGACTACTTCAGGGCTCGTGGTCACGAAGTTGTGATGAGTTCATCCCTTATTCCCAAGGATGATCCTACGTTACTCTTTACGAATGCGGGGATGGTTCAATTTAAGGGCCTGTTTTTGGGAGAAGAAAAGAGGGCCTATACCAGGGCTACTACCTCCCAGAAGTGCGTACGTGCAGGAGGAAAGCATAATGACCTTGAAAACGTTGGCTACACAGCCAGGCACCATACCTTTTTCGAAATGCTGGGCAATTTTTCCTTTGGAGACTATTTTAAGGAAGATGCCATTATATGGGCATGGGATTTGTTGACCAATGGATATAACCTTTCCACAGAGCGGTTATATGTTTCCGTATATGAAAAAGATGACGAGGCCCACCGGATATGGGAGGAAAAGATTGGGGTTCCCTCTGAAAGAATAGTCCGCTTGGGTGAAAAAGATAATTTCTGGGCCATGGGTGACACAGGCCCCTGCGGTCCTTGTTCGGAAATTCTTATTGATCAAGGCCCTTCCCTGGGCTGTGGTAGACCGGAGTGTGCCCCAGGATGTGACTGCGATCGATACCTGGAGATATGGAACCTGGTCTTTACCCAATTTGACCGTGGCTCAGATGGCAAACTAAGCCCGCTCCCCAGGCCAAACATTGACACAGGAATGGGCCTTGAGAGGTTGGCGGCTGTGGTCCAAGGGGTTACCTCCAACTATGACAGCGATGTATTCCGGGACCTTATCTCCATGATAGAAGAACTCTCTCAGAAAAGGTACGGTGAAAATAGGAGGCAAGATGTTGCCTTTCGTGTTATCTCTGACCATGCGCGTTCAGCGGCCTTCTTGATAGGAGATGGGATCATGCCTTCAAATGAAGGCAGAGGCTATGTCTTGAGGCGTATCATCCGAAGGGCCATCCGCTTTGGACAGGTCCTTGGCTTAGGGGATCCTTTTCTTCATGTCGTTTGCCGCAAGGTTATCGAAATAATGGGCAAGGATTATCCTGAGCTTGTTCAATCACGGGATTTTATTTTGGGGATAGTGGATAATGAGGAAAGGCGTTTTGCTGATACCCTCCATTACAGCCTGAAGCTGCTCAACGAAGAGATTGACGAGCTGAAAGCAAAAGGAGGGGACACTATTCCGGGTGAAGTGGCCTTTAGGCTCTACGACACCTATGGTTTGTCTGTGGATATCGTAAGGGACGTGGCACGCGATGAGGATCTCCATGTGGACATGACAGGTTATGATGAAGCCATGTCTAGGCAGAGGCGTTTATCTCAAGAGTCGTGGAAAGGAAGCGGCGAAGAAGAGATCCCCGAGGTCTATCGTGTTCTTCTGGCAGACGGTCTCACCACGCGTTTCTTGGGTTATGAAATGCTCGTTTCCGGGGCAACTGTAGCTGCCGTGGTTGTTAACGGCAAAGGCACAACCTCGGCAGGAGAAGATACAGCGGTCGATCTTTTGCTGGACAAAACACCTTTTTACGGTGAATCGGGCGGACAGGTCGGGGATGTTGGCTTGATCCTGAATGAAAAGGCGATATTTCGTGTCGACCGAACAGTTAAATACAGTCAGGACCTTATTGTTCACAAAGGACATCTGGAAAAAGGAACTATTTCTGTTGGTGATAGGGTTGAAGCCCAAGTTGACGAAGCGAAAAGGAATGCCACGGCCCTTAATCACTCTGCAACGCATCTCCTCCATGCGGCCCTCAGGGAGGTTCTGGGAGACCATGTAAAACAGGCGGGCTCCCTGGTATCACCGGAGAGGCTCCGTTTTGATTTTAGCCATTTTACCCAGGTTTCCTCGGACAAACTGATGGAGGTAGAATGCCTGGTTAACAGGTATGTCAGGGGAAACCACCCGATTCAGACACGGGAGATGCCCAAGGACGAGGCCATGAAGACAGGGGCAATGGCCATTTTTGAAGAGAGGTATGGTGATAAGGTCAGGCTCGTCGGTATTGGTGACGGAGTGAGCAAGGAATTGTGTGGCGGCACTCATACTAAACGCACGGGGGATATAGGCCTTTTTAGGATTATAAGTGAAGGTGCAGTAGCCGCTAATGTGCGCCGGATGGAGGTCCTTACCGGAGAGGAGGCCCTTCGATATGACCAGAGACAGGAAAAGGATCTGAAGTTTGCGGCCTCACTCCTTAAAACTCCGCCTGACAGGGTCGGGGAACGGCTGGAGCGGCTCTTAAAAGAGGTCAAGGAAAGGGATAAAGAGATTGAATCCCTGAAATCCAACGCCCTTTCCAAAAAGACGGGGGACTTGCTCTCCGGGGTCAGGGAAATCGGGGGCATCAAAGTAATAGCGAAGGAACTAGACGCCGGTTCACCAGGAGACCTCCGTAAGGCGGGTGATCAAATAAAAGACAATCTCCGTTCTGGGATTATCCTGTTGGGGGCCAGGACAGAGGGTAAGGCCATGCTAACCTGTGTAGTCACAAAGGACCTGGTTGGACGATTCAACGCGGGAGAGATTATGCGGGGCCTCTCGGAGATCGTGGGGGGAAGAGGGGGAGGTCGGCCAGATATGGCCCAAGGTGGAGGAAACAGGCCAGAGGCCTTGGAACAGGCCTTTAAGGCCCTGTATGCAGTTTTGGAGGGTGAAATCAGGTGATATATTTACCTTCAGTGTTTTTCTTGCTCTCTAGCAATTTCTTGCTCGCATTTCCTAAGACCCTCTAACGCTTCATGATATTGCCCCAGATCCGGGTAGTTTTCAAGAATGTACCGGTATCTGCCCATAGCCGCCCGGTATTTCCCCATCTTGTAATAAAACTTGCCCACATATAATTCATGCTCGGCAAGTTCTTCATAACATTTTCTCGTTTTCATGCGGGCCATATGGGCATAGTCTGATTTAGGGAATCTCTTTGCTATACGCTCGAACTCGTCTTTGGCCTTAAGGGTGTGTGACTGATCCCTGTCAATAGTATCCACCTGGTTAAAATTGCATATACCCCTTTGGTAAATTACATACGGGATATTAGAATTCTTGGGGTGGAGCCGCTCAAACTCGCCATAGCTATCAAAGGCCTCATCATAAAGCTCACGTTTATAAAGGGAATCGGCCAAATTGAGTTCAGCTTTCACGGCAAACCTGCTATACGGATACCTGTCTTTGATTTTTTGAAATGCATTTGCAGCATCTTCATAATAACCCCGCTCCATGTTTCGCAGACCTTCGCTCATTAGCTCTGCGGGCGTTTTTTCTTTTTCTGCAAAGAACCTATGCCAAACAGCGCAGCCGCCAAAAAGGAGGCCCATAAAAATTCCCGCAGTCAACAATCTTACCACAAAATGGAATTTGTGCATGATGGCCTCTCTCCTCACATCCTTATGGCCAGATGCCAAGATTTATCTCGCTTGGGATCGGGATTTTTGAAACGCTCAAGGTGCTACCGAGACCTGAGAAAAAGCGGGCCAAATTCATGTGCCCACCTCACGCGGGGGGTGGCTATGAAGAATGCCCTTTGTTTTTATCACCAGGGGGTGGAGACAGGGGCGAATTACAAGAGCTTTTTCAGTTCCTCGTCAATATAACTTTTGGGGTGGGCACCTATAATCGTTTGGGCCACTTCTCCGCCTTTAAAGAAAATGAGGGTGGGAATATTCCTGATACCGAACCTGGCAGGAGTCTGGCGATTTCCGTCGACATCCATTTTGGCGACCTTTATTTTCCCATCATATTCCTTGGCGAGTTCCTCAATTACAGGCCCGACCATTTTACAGGGGCCACACCATTCAGCCCAGAAATCGACTATTGCAGGTATCTGGGAATTCATGATTTCTTGATCAAAATTATCGTCTGTTACGTGCAAGACATCCGACATGCCCAACCTCCTTTTCAGGGGAATTTACTCCAAAAAAGGTTAACATAGCCCTTTCCCATTGTCAACTGAAAGGACGATTCAATTTGAGGCCCTTGAGCGGGCCGAAAAAATTAAAAGGCCCGCAGCGGCCGGGCCTGTTGGTGGATTATTGAATGGGAGATTCACCCTCAAATGTCACGAGGCATCGTCTTCCAACAATTTTTTTAACTTATTGATAATCGTGACCGGAACCGGGCCGGAGCGGGCATACATGTTCAAGAGTGCATGAGAGACCTTAATCTTTTCCTCAACAGTATTCCATTCCAGTCCCTTATCTTCGACCTTTTTCATGAGCTGGATCAGGTCTTCGGATTCCATCGCAAAACTCCTTTTCACTTTTTTACTGGCGGTCTGAGGTCAGGGGGATAGACAAACTTTGGGTCAATTTCATAGGTCCAAGGCAGACCCCACCACTGCCATCCATAATGCCGTCTATGCCCAAAACCCTGAATCTTATTTCTTTTCGCAATCTGACGGTAAAATTTGTCTTTGTTTGCGTTTTCAAAGGACGGGAATTCAGGGCCCTCAAAACCGTCTTCCACATCGTAAACATTTTTAAAATCAGCGTCAATAAGGTCACGGGCAGCAAGTGCACTTCTGGTTCCATCACGACCGATTATTAGGAGGTTGTCTTCTTTCTTGAATACCTTCACTATTTCTTCTATAAATTCCTTGTTTTTGACATTGAGCTGGTAACCCGTCTTTTCCTCGGTCTTACTGAAAACTTTTGTCATAAACATATATGGGAACAGGTAGGCATTAATAGGATGACCTACAAACTGGTATTCCGCCCTAGTCCTGACATCAATTAAGTACGTATCGGGGACGGCATTAAGCATATCATATGCCTCAATGCTCAAAATTTTTTTTGCCTCCTGAGCAAGGCCTTTTTCTGGTGAGACTGAGATTAGAAGTAATCCCAAAGCAACAACAATAAAACCTATGATTAAGGTTTTTTTGTTCATAGCATTATTCCTCTCAATTTGCCCGTCGCCGACGGCCTAAGTCCCCTTTATGAAAAATAGAATTGAATACCGTTAAGGGCCTACCATATGGGTTTCAAGCAAGTTTTTCTCTTTATCCATAACTACTCAGGTTCCAAGTTCTAGGGATCACGGATGGAGAGCGATAATTTAACCTTAGTTCATTAGTCCAACACTGCGTTATTTGTCAATGAAAAATGGAGCCAGAGGGAATTCGCTTGACATGTAAACCTAAAAAATTTAATATATATAGCAAGTTATGTGGGCAGATTAAAAATGCCTAAACTGAACTAAAGCCCGCCCTGGTGCGCCCTGATGGGAATTCTAGACACGATCCTGTGGAATACTACGTCCGGAAGTTTTACACAAAGGGACTGTTAAACCAGGTCTGGGCCAGGGTTGGAGGTGACTAAAGTTAAGGTGTTAAAAAATTTTCTGCCCATTTTGAACCCAAATTTATTGAGCTAATACTTCACATCTTTAAAGGGAGTATTCTTATGGCTTCAAGCAAGGTATATTTTTCAGATCTGAGGGCTTCTGTTAAGGAAAATCTCTTGTCTAAACTAGGAAGGCTTATGGATAGTGGTGGTATAGAAGACATTATAAGGCCTCGAAATCTAGTCGCTATTAAGTTGCATTTTGGTGAAAAGGGTAATACCGCATTTATTCGCCCTCTTTTTGTCCGACGAATTGTGAATCGAGTTAAGGAATTAGGTGGATCCCCCTTTCTTACCGACTGCAATACCCTTTATGCAGGAACAAGGGGGAATAGCGTTTCACATCTGAACACGGCAGTACAAAACGGTTTTGCATATTCTGTGGTTAATGCCCCGATAATCATCGCGGATGGAATCAGGGGAGGCTCTTTCTCGGCGATAAAGATAGGCCAAAAGATCATAGAAACCGCCTATCTGGGGAAAGAGATTGTTGAGGCCGATGCGTTGATCAGCGTCGCGCATTTTAAGGGCCACGAGCTGTCGGGATTCGGTGGTACCATAAAAAATCTAGGTATGGGCTGTGCTGCCAGAAATGGAAAACTGGAGCAGCATTCAGATCTATCTCCCAAAGTTAAACGCAAGAAATGTGTTGGGTGTGGCGACTGCGTCAAACACTGTGCGCAAAAGGCGATCTCGCTTATTGATGAAAAAGCGGTGATCGACCCCGAGAGGTGTGTGGGTTGCGGTGAGTGCATCCTGATTTGCCCGAACGGTGCAATCGACATTCAATGGAACTCAGATGTCGGCACTTTTCAGAGGAAAATGGTCGAATATACCTATGCCTTGCTAAGAGGAAAAGAGGGCATGGCCTTGTTCCTGAATTTTCTTACAAACATTTCTCCGGCCTGTGACTGCTATGGCCATTCTGATGCGCCCATCGTGCCGGACATAGGCATCATGATTTCCAGCGATCCTGTGGCCATAGACCAGGCCTCAGTGGATATGGTCAACCGTCAGACTGCTACAGAGGCGTCTTGTATTAAGGGCGGCAGGGGGCCTGGGGAAGACAAATTTGGGGGAATCTATCCGAAGATAGATTGGACCATTCAATTGGAATATGGTCAAGAGATTGGTCTTGGGAGCCGTGAGTATACGCTTATTACCATTTAAGGAGATGAGGAGACCGAAATGATCCCGCCATAAGGTCGTAATGGATTTGTATGGCTCAGGGCAATGCTCTGAAGATTTGTACAAATTATCACGATTGATGATCTTAAAAATGAAATCGACCCACATCATATCTTGTTGTGTTTATGGGTTAATTATGTTATGAAAAAATGTTTTGAGAAATGAGAAAAGGAGATTGACCATGGAAATTAGGGTGACAGAGGCTGACCCCAGCGAGTTAAGACCAAAACCATCTGATGAATCCAAACTTGCGTTTGGTGATATCTTTTCAGACCACATGTTCATTATGGAATATGAGTCAGGCAAGGGGTGGTTCAATTCCCACATCAGAACTTATTCGGACATATCCATTGATCCAGCGGCCATGTCGATCCATTATGGCCAGGAAATTTTTGAAGGGCTTAAGGCCTATGGGGGCAGAGATGGAGCCATTTATCTTTTTAGGGCCAAAGATAATTTTGAACGACTCAATCGATCAGCAAAAAGGATGTGTATGCCAGAGGTGGATATTCCTCTGGTCATGGAAGGGATGAAGAGGCTCGTTTTACTGGATAAGGGATGGGTCCCGAGAAGCAATGGTACCTCTCTTTACATTAGGCCTACAATGATTGCCACTGAGCCTCACCTAGGGGTTAGGCCGTCTAAGACATACCTGTTTTTCATTATTACCGGCCCGGTGGGGGCCTATTACAAAGAAGGCCTGAATCCTGTCAAGATATATGTTGAGGACTACTATGTGCGTGCTGCCCAAGGGGGAACAGGCGAGGCAAAGACCGCAGGCAATTATGCAGCCAGCCTGCTTGCATCTGAAAAGGCCAAAGACAAGGGCTTTACACAGGTGTTATGGCTGGACGCGGCGGAGCGTAAGTATGTGGAAGAAGTAGGGACTATGAACATGTTTTTTGTCATGGACGACAAGGTAATCACGGCCCCCCTTACCGGAAGTATCCTTCCTGGAATTACAAGAGACTCGGCCATACAGATTCTAAAGGATTGGGGGAAAGACGTGACAGAGAGGTCCCTTTCTATTGACGAAGTTATAGAGGCCGCAAACAATGGAAGGTTGAAAGAGGCCTTCGGCACGGGAACGGCGGCAGTAATATCGCCGGTGGGGCAGATCACTTACAAGGGGATAGATCATATCGTGTCGGACGGAAAGATGGGCGCACTCTCGCTTAAGCTATATAACGAAATCGTGTCCCTTCAATATGGAGAAAAGGGCGATTCTCACGGATGGGTAGAGAGGATTGTTCAGGAGGTCACTGGATGATTCCAACTATCAAATGGGACGGCGCGTCCGTCCGAATGCTCGATCAAAGGAAAATACCGTCCAGTATCGAATGGTATAGCTGTAGGGGCTATAAGGACGTTATTAATGCAATCCAAGGTATGGTAATCCGTGGTGCCCCGGCCATTGGTATCGCCGCTGCAATGGGCCTGGCCCTAGGTGCTTATTCCATAAAGACAAAGTCATACAGGACCTTTATGGAAAAACTTTGCGCCATTGCTGAAAAAATGCTTCTTTCACGCCCTACCGCAGTGAACCTGAAATGGGCGGTTGAGAGGATGAAGGGACTGGCGGAAAGTATGGCCGATCGATCGGTGGAAGAGATCAAGGCCTCCCTCAGAAAGGAGTCTGAGAAAATTCTGGCCGAGGACATTGAGATTAATCAGAGGATTGGCAAGAATGGGCAGGGCCTTATCCCTGACGGTGCCACCATACTGACCCATTGCAATGCCGGTTCACTGGCGACAGGGGGCTATGGCACAGCCTTGGGCGTTATCCGAGCGGCCCATGAGAAGGGGAACGTTATAGAGGTCATTGCTGACGAGACAAGGCCATGGCTTCAAGGCCTGAGGTTAACGGCCTTCGAATTGATGGAAGACGGAATTCCTGTTTCAGTGATAGCGGATAATGCCGCGGGGTCCCTGATGCGCCAGAGGAGGATCGACGTGGTTATCACAGGGGCAGATCGAATTGCGGCAAACGGGGATGTTGCCAACAAAATTGGCACATACCAGGTGGCTGTGTTGGCAAGAGCGAATGGCATTCCGTTTTATGTTGCTGCACCTCTTTCTACCATTGACGCATCCGTTAGAAATGGAAATATGATACCAGTGGAAGAAAGGGAAGGCAAAGAAATCTCACAGATTGGCAAGGTGAAAATTGGTCCCCCAGGGGTTCGGGTCATAAATCCTGCGTTTGATATTACCCCAGCGAGATATGTATCTGCCATTATCACGGAGAAGGGTATTGTTAAGCGCCCATTCAGGAGAGAGATAAAGGTATTGTTTGAAAATAGATAAAAGATCTTTTTCACTCTTGACCAAGAAAAAATTGGCCTAGATTTCAATATACCTGAAAGGAATCATTTTGGGCGTTTGTCAGTTGCATAGTCCCATCTTTCCGTCCATACGTGGCCCGAATACTATTTTGCGGCATAAACCAGCTTTTTACGAAGCCGTCAGTGAATGACCTGACTTCTTAGAAGTTTGGTAACAGTTTGATTCATTGAAAGAATGACTGGTGGGGGTTAAGGACCTAAGTTGTACCTTTAAGGCCTTTTGTGTCTCTGGCATTACTTTAAAACGCTCGTCAATCCTTAGGCCACAGATCCAAACAGGGATATTTTTGTGGGTCAGGATCGGCATGCGTGCCCTGGCTTCAGAAGGAATCTTAAGGTCTATAAATAATTTTTTTAATTTCTTGTGCCCGCTCATGCCTAGAGGAATGAACCTGTCTCCCGGTCGTGCATTTCTGAGAACCAAAGGATAGTTAAGGTGGTCCGCATTCAGGTATGCGGTCCACGAAGAAGCCCCCACCTTCTGCACTTCCTTCACCTCTATCTCCTCAAGCGAAATGGTGCCTTTCAAGGCCTCCAGGTGAAATGTGCCGGGGCCATTTATGGTAAAAGAATAGGGCTCTATTTTTTTTGTGGTCGCACAGGTGAAGGCCACTTTTCCATAAGTCCTTTTGACAGTCAACCCGCGGGGTAGATGGACCTGGGCCTGTGGTCTATTGGCTGTTAGCAAGCGGTTGATGGCCTCTACGTGGCCCATGCTCACCCGACGGAGGTTGCCACCGATTATTACTAGAATATGCCTGATAGCGTGATTCCTTAAGGCCTCGGGGAGTTCTAAGAATGATGACAAAGGGATCCGGATTTCTTTGCTCCCGTATGTTTCTACTGCCCCTCTTACCCACGCCTCCGCTCTGGCTTGCAACCAGGCATCATCTTTTCTCATTATGTCCGCAGTTTGCCCCAGGATTTCCAAGATACGTGGCTGGTATTTTTTGAGGAGGGGAATTAGTTCTAAGCGGATTTTATTTCTCAGGTATCGAGTATCAAAATTTGAGGGATCTGTCATATATGCCATCCGCTTTTTATCAAGGTAGGCCTCGATTTCTGTGCGAGGCACCTTAATCAATGGCCTGATAATCTTGCCGTCCCTGTAAGGCGGTATTCCGGCAAGACCTGTGAGGCCACTTCCGCGCAAAAGCCTCATAAGGACCGTTTCGGCCTGGTCATTGAGGTTATGGGCTACTGCGATTTTCTGGGCATGGCACTCATTTTTTATTTGCTCCAGAAATTGGTACCTTGCGTTCCGGGCCATTTCTTCTAAGGAGGCGCATGTGTCACTGAGGGCAGGAGATGCCTTTTTTGTGTGAAATTGGAGATGAAGTGATGCTGCCAAGGATTCTGCAAAGCGGGTTTCGTCCTCATCATCATCAGGCCTGAGAGCATGCTCGAAATGAGCCACTATCAATTCGATCCCCAAGGCATCTTTGATCTTATTGAGAATATGCAGGAGACAGACAGAGTCCGGGCCACCCGAGACCGCTACAACGACCCGATCGCCGTCAACTGTCATGTTGTATCGGGTCATAGTATTTTTGACTTTCTTGATAGTTTTTTTTACAGAATACATGGCTGTTTGGGCGAACACATTATTTCAAGGTAAAACAATCCCGCCTTTTCTCCTAAGTAACTTCAAATATGTTGTGAACCAAAAGGCTCTGGGGCGAACGACATTTTTTGCCTCGTCAAAAAACATCGATCACCCCTTCTTGCAAACACCTGCCTTAAAGGGCCGACGTATCATCTTTCTTGAAGTTTCTTTCATGTATAACCCCGAAGCGAAGCGCCGGGGTAATTTGCTAAAATTGTCATTACCCATAAGTTGGGTGCTAGACACAGGGGGTGTTAGCTTCCTGAATAGAACGGGTACGTTTTGACTCTATCCATCTAATTCGCGACAGAAGGGCTTTTACGCTGTCCAGCAAGAACCGTTTTTGGACAAGAATGAAGAAGGTTATAAATTACCATGATTCAGGTAAAAACACAATTGGCCGCGTAGACAGGCCAAAAAAAGGAGCCGGCAGGCCACAAGATGATTTTCTGTTGACGAAACAGCGCTCACCGATATAGACATGTATAAGAGATGTAACTCTCCAGCTATTCAGGTTGAAGACTGAAGCCCCCCGGATCGTAGAGCGAGCCTACACCTGGAGCGCTGAAGCATTGTTTAGCGAACTTAAATGCTCGAAATTGTGTGTCATCACGCATGATTTGTTTCTATTAACCTTCTAACTTCAGTCTATCTGCCTGAGCAGTTTCTAAGAGATTAAGGTTGTTTTTGGGAATGCGGGCAGGACATCGGTCTAATCCGTCGTGATGTCAAAACAACTGGCTATAAATGAAAAGTGGAGGTAAGACAGAGATGGATGTATTAGAGAAAGCATTAAGGGAAGAAAGGACTACGCTTTCAGAGCATGAGTCCAAAGAGCTTTTGCGTGCGTACGACATACCTGTGACTCGGGAAATGGTGGTCCATGATCAGCAGGGTCTTATTGATGCCACGGAAAAGATCGGTTTTCCCGTTGTAATAAAGGCCGTTGCGCCGAATTTAACCCATAAGACTGAACGCGGTTTGGTGCGTGTGGATGTCCGAAATGATCAGGAGGCCCTTGAGGCCTTTCAAGGGATTACAAATCAACTGAAGGATGACAGTAGAGCGGTCCTGGTGCAGGAGATGGTGAAGGGGGAAAGAGAACTGGTGGTAGGCCTCACCAGAGATGTGCAGTTTGGACCCTGTGTGATGTTTGGCCTTGGGGGTATCTTCACGGAAATTCTCAAGGATGTCTCCTTCCGTGTGGCACCGATAGAGGTGCAAGATGCGCTCGACATGATGCAGGAAATCAAGGCCCGAAAGATCCTGGAAGCAGTGCGTGGTATGCCTGCCGCAGACCTGGACCAGCTTGCGGATATCCTCGTCAAGGTGGGTAATATTGGGGTGGAACAGGAAAATATAAAGGAAATCGATCTCAACCCGGTAATCCTGGCAGGAAGCATGCCTATTGCTGTGGACGCACTTGTTGTGCTGACCCCATCTGTAAAGGGTCAGATGGGGCCAAAGATAAAAAAGGCCAAAAAATAACAAATGCCGTAGATAGTCTGAGATCTTGACTGTTAATAAATCTATTCACAAGATGAAAAAACTCAAGAACTCTTTGAATCAATTAAAATATGCTTAAATAAGATTTGGTCTCTTAAAACAACACGTTACGCTTTCATTAAAAAATTACCCAATATATTCCATCAGTTGGGGCATGTCTAAAGGATGTATCCAGCCGAATGAATTTTCCTGTCATCTGACTTTGACACTCAGCTCAAATTTTCTATATACTTATATAATAGAGGTGTATCAGATGTGATATCCCTCGTTCGTCTCGCAAGATGGATGCTACATAGGACTGCCTTTTTCAAGTTTTTCTTTTTCCTGAAAAATAATCAAAAAGAGTGGGGCCTTGCTATGTGTAATGTGTTACTTATTGAAGATGAAAAATTGGTTTCAGACATGCTTAGAAGGGTAATAACTCGCTCCGGTCATAATGTGGAAACCGCATCCGGAGGGCACGAGGGTCTGCTAAAGTTTGAAAAAGGGCCTTTTGATTTGGTTATAACTGAACTCAGCATGCCTGGAATAAACGGTCGTCGGGTGGCCAGGTCCATTCGAAGGTCTGAAAAACCGAATACTCCAATTATCGGCATGTCAGCGTCTCCCTGGCTTCTGGACGGTGATGGTTCTGATTCCTTTATCTTCGATTCTTTTATCCCAAAACCTTTCCACATGCAGACCCTTTTACATGCCATTAATGAAGCAGCCTTAAGTTCAATGAATTCAGATAATTACCAGCTTTGAATTTGGGGCGCCTGCCCAAGGCCTTTCCGTTTGATTCCTTTCCTTGCCCCTTCCCTGAGAGTCATTCTAAATAGCACAACGCTTAATCCAATTTAGGGAAGCCGGTCAATTAAACGACACCGAGGGCACACCTGGAATTGGCAGGTCCAAGGGGTGATCATATGCCTGTCGAACAGTACTAGGGGTTTGACAGAACTGTCCCAATGATTTATGTTTAGAGAGAGAGTTGAATCGCTAATAGGAATGATGCCAAAACTATTATTTTACTCCGTAGGTAAAAAAAATGTTCAATTCAAGGAGCAAAGAAATGTCGCAAACAAATTCAAGCCCGGTGTTTACAGGAGCCTCAAAATATGTCTTGGATGATGAATTAGCCAAAATTGTTAATATTTCAATGGCAATTGAAATGCCTCTGCTTTTGAAAGGGGAGCCGGGTACGGGGAAGACCATGCTCGCGCACGCGATCGCGGAGGCCCTTAACATGAAGTTGACAGTTCTTAATGTCAAATCGAATATGAAACTGGTGGATGCCCTTTACCAATACGACACCCTTACTAGACTGAATGATAGCCGTTTCGGCGATTCCAAAAGGGATGTCAGCAATATTGAAGAATATATCAAAATGGGTAAAATTGGCCAAAGTTTTGTGTCCGAAGAAAGAGTAGTGTTGTTGATTGATGAAATCGATAAAGCAGATACCGATTTCCAGGACGATATGCTGGACGTGCTGGACCAGATGGAATTTGACATAATCGAGATAGACAAGACCATAAAAGCAAGGTACAGACCTGTAATTGTTATCACGTCAAATGCCAAAAAGGACCTCTCAGATCCTTTCTTGGGCCGATGCAACTTTCATCACATCGCGTTCCCTGAAACAGACATGATGCGAAAGATCCTCCATGTTCACTTCCCTGACATCAGCAGGGACTTGCTGGAGCACACGGTAAAGGCCTTTTACCGTATGAGGGATTTTAATGGTGTTGAGAAAAAGCCTGCAACACGAGAACTAATCAACTGGATCCGTGCATTGAAGTCAGATTCCGACTTTAAGGTCAAGGACCTAGTCAAAGGAGACATTCCCTTCCTGGGAGTTTTGTTCAAAAAGAGCCCTGACTATGCCATTGCCAGGAACAGTGTTTCAAGGATGCGGCTGTGATTGTAAGGCATTTTTGGACTTTGCTTTTAGAGCAGCGAGAAACTGAGATTTTTATGAACAGAAAACTGGGTGATAATTGACTAATGTTTACAAACTTTTTCTATCTCCTCAGACAAGTAGGTATCCCTGTCTCTCCAACGTCCTTTCTTAGGCTTCAAAAGGCCTTAAGTATGGGGCTTATTACCTCAATTGATGATTTTTATACTGCTGCCCGTTCTATCCTGGTCAAGAGCGAAAGATATTTTGACCTTTATGACCAGGTTTTTGCCCACCACTTTGAGGGGGCTGAACTAAAGGAGCCAGACGAATTTGAGTTATCCGAGGTTGCACGGGATATGCTGGAGCAATGGCTGAGAGATCCCGAGGGCCTGGCCGAGGCCTTAGGGGTCGATGAAGCGTCTCTTAGAAACCTAACACCTGAAGAACTGCTCCAGTATTTTCTTGATCGCTTGAGGGAGCAGACCGAGGCACACCACGGTGGAGACAGATGGATAGGTACGAGGGGTACGTCTCCTGTGGGACACTCAGGATATCATCCAGGTGGAATGAGGGTCGGGGGTATTTCACGAAACAAGTCTGCGGTAAAGGTGGCCATGGACAGAAGATACCGTGATTATTCCCAGGAAGGTCCCCTAACGCAGGCACACATGGGCGAAGCCCTGAAAAGGTTAAGGAATATGATCCCTTCGGGTCCCAAGGACGTAGTCAATATCGATGAGACGATTTATCAGACCATGAAAAATGCGGGTGAGATAGAAATCGTCTTTGACCGCAGGCTTAAGGACCGCCTGAAGGTTGTTCTGGCCATAGACAATGGCGGCTGGTCCATGGATCCTTATGTTGAGGTGGTCCAGACCCTGTTTAATTACAGCAGGGCACAGTTCAAGGAATTAAAGACCCTTTTTTTCCACAATAGCATTTACGATAATCTCTGGGAAGATCCCGCGAGGTTCAAAAAGCCATTCAGGGTGGATGATCTTGCCCGCCTTGATTCTGAGACCCGATTCATTATAGTAGGCGACGCGAGCATGGCCCCTTATGAACTCATGGCAACCGATGGGTCTATCCACATAGAAGAGAGGACCCTGAGGTCCAGTCATGAAAGGCTTCAATTTATTGCCGATACCTTCCGTTCTGTCTGGTTGAACCCGAAGATGGCCGAAGAGTGGCCTTATACTCGTACCATTAACCTCATCCGTGAGATTTTCCCCATGTTTGAACTTAGCATCGACGGGCTTGAAAAGGCGGTTACCTACCTGATGCTCAAGAATTAGTTGGGCCTCTCATATCAACTGTGCTGGATTGGCGTCCTTGAGACTCGGCAAGGGGATTTAAAGGGGCGCTCCACAAATAACCATGGCGTCTTATTTATCGAGCAGGAAAATAATTTTTTTTACCCTAGGTCTTTTTCTTCTATTCGGCACATTCTTCTTTATATTTGAATATTATCTTGCAAGTCCGGCAAAAAAAGGGGGCCATGACCAGGTCTTTTTGGTTCGGGAGGGATCTACTCTCAATGACGTGGTTAATGGGCTCATGGCGAGAAGTATTATAACCAGTAAGCGACCTTTTCTGCTCTGGGCCAGGATTATGGGGTATAGCAAAAAAATAAAGGCCGGTGAGTATCGGCTAAATTCTGGCATGACCCCTCTCAAAGTCCTTGATATACTGAGCAAAGGAATCATTTTGACCCATCGTGTGACCATCCCCGAGGGGTTTACGAGAAGGCAGATCGCGCAGTTGTTAGAAGAGAAAGGGCTAGCGAATAAAAGAGAATTTTTGGTCCTCACAGGAGATCCGGTTGTCGCAAGGCGTTATGACATATCCGGGCCTGATCTGGAGGGGTATCTCTATCCAGATACCTACCAATTTGCCAGAGGGCTTACTACCATGGCCATAATCGATACCATGGTCAATCGCTTCCGGGAGGTTATGAGGCCCTTTTTGGAAAAGGTAAGGCATTCGGGAATGGGCATAGAGGAGGTAGTAACCTTGGCCTCCATTGTTGAAAAAGAGACTGGTCGTGCAGAAGAGAGGGGAATTATTGCAAGCGTTTTCTTGAATCGTTTGAAAAAGGGTATGCGTATCGAAAGTGACCCAACCGTGATATACGGTATCAGAGATTTCAATGGGAACTTGACCAGGGATGACCTGACCAGGCTTACTCACTATAACACCTATCTGATTTGGGGGCTTCCTCCAGGGCCAATTGCCAATCCTGGGAAAAAGGCGATCGAGGCCGTTTTATATCCAGCCAAGACGGATTATCTATATTTTGTATCAAGAAACGATGGCAGCCACTATTTTTCAAAGACACTTTCAGAACACAACAGGGCGGTAAGGATTTATCAAAAGAAAAGGGGCATAAGGCATAGAAGAAGTTCATAAAAAATTCTTTACGTGTGGGAGCGGTAAGAACCAAGGATCAAGAAGGTTGAAAAACAGAAGGGGGGTGAAGGGACGGAAGAGTGCAAGCGTGTCCATCAATAGATTTTAGTAACACTTTGGCCCTTTGAAGTAGACGCATTTTATTAAATATCTAAAGTCTTACAAATTTTAAAGACTGTAAGGAGGTCCTGATTATGAGAAAGAAACTAGTGTTTGTATTGGCAGGATGTTTTTTTACCACGCTGTGCGTGATCACCTTCCTCCCGGCATATGCAGAGGCCGCTCCTATCAAATTGAGCTATGCCAATTTCCCCCCCTCTCCCACGTTCCCATGCGTTCAGATGGAGAGATGGAAAAAAGAGGTTGAAAAGCGGACAAATGGGGGGGTTGTAATCGACACATATCCTGGCGGTACCTTGCTCGGAGCAAAGAATATGATGGATGGCGTCATTGCGGGACAGGCAGACATTGGTTGTCTTTGCATGGCCTACCAGCCCGGCCGCTTTATGATCACCAACGCTACAAGTCTGCCATTAGGCATACCCAACTCGCGGGTCGGGAGCTTAGTGCTCTGGGATCTTTATAAGAAATATAGACCAAAGGCGTTTGATAAGGTTAAGGTCCTTACCATGTTCACCACGGCGCCTTCAAATATCATGTCAAAAATAGCCATTAATAATCTCGAGGATATCAAAGGCGTGAATCTTCGCGCATCAGGTGGAGCAGCACAAATTCTGAAGGCGTGGGGGGCAAACCCTGTCGGAATGCCAATGCCGGAGACTCCAGGTGCCTTGCAAAAGGGCGTGGTCAAGGGCCTTTTTTCCTCCTTAGAGGTAATGATGGATTTCAAGTTTGCTGAACATTGTAAATATGTGACTATTACCGATGCCGCAGTGTATCCATTTGCCGTGGTTATGAATATGGATAAGTGGAGTTCACTTCCAAAAGACATCCAGGCAGTTCTGGAGGATATGGGTACCGAGCAATCAGTATGGACAGGCACATATATGGATAATCATGTAAATGAGGCCATTGCTTGGTCTAAGAAGACGCATGACATTAAGGTTATTTACCTTTCAAAGAAGGAAAAGGCCAGATGGGACGAACTGCTTAAGCCGATCACTGATAACTGGGTCCATGATGCGAAGGCAAAAGGTCTGCCCGGAAAGGCCATCGTAGAAGATATCAAGGCCTTTATGAAGATGCATTCAGGGCAATAAATGGGCGATGTTCACTTGCGCAGTGCCTGAAGACGGAGGGGTTGACCCAGCATGGTGCCAGGCCCGTTACAAGGGAGCTGGCGAGCGAAAGGTCGACTCCTGTTATGGTGTGTGAAAGAGTCTCAGTCGTCCTTCTAAAGCCGGATTGCGGCTGGCTGAGAGAGGCCCTCCATCATACGGGTATGCACTTTGTGGCACTGATTTGGCGATAAGATGGCATGGGAAGGGAAAATAGATGAGGCACGAGGCGAATATAATAATCCTGGATAAGGTGGCCAAGATCATAAACCAGATGCTCCTATATATAGCGGGTTGTTTTATGATGGCAATGATCTTTCTGGCCTCTGCGAATGTTTTTTTTCGCCTTTTCTGGGGGCCGGTCAGGGGAACCTTTGAACTAATGGGATATTTTGGGGCTGTTGTTACCGCCTTTGCCTTGGGCTTCACCCAAACTGCACGTGGCCATATTGCGGTGGATGTATTGGTGCAGAGGTTCTCAAAAAGGACACAAAGAACCCTAAACAGCATCAATTATTTCATATGCATGATATTTTTTGGCCTTGTAGCCTGGCAGATTGGGAGATATGCGACGACGCTGTGGGAGACTGGTGAAGTAACAGAGACCTTACAGGTCATTTATTTTCCCTTTACCTATGCTGTTGCCTTTGGGTGTGCCGCGCTCTGCCTTGTATTCTTGACCGATTTTCTGAAATGTTTGCTGGAAATCCAAAGGGGTCAGAAATGAGTCTGACCTTGATCGGTATTATCGGGATCGTTACCCTTCTGGCAGTACTGTTCTTTTTGGGGATGCCCGTTGGCTTCGCGATGAGCCTTGTTGGTTTCTGTGGGTTTTGGTATGTGGTGTCTTTCAAGGCGGCCATTACAATGGTAGGGGCCGACGTTTGGACCACATTCTCTAAATACGGGCTGACCGTAGTCCCTCTCTTTATTTTTCTGGGCTACCTTGCCTTTAATTCCGGTATAGCCGAAAGGCTGTACACTTGTGCTTACAAGTGGTTTGGTCATTGGCGCGGGGGTCTGGCCATTGCGACAATAGGGGCGGACGAGCTTTTTGCTGCTATCTGTGGTTCAAACACGGCAACGGCCGCGACTATGGGGGCGGTCGCTTTGCCGCAGATGAAAAAATATAATTACGATACCGTCTTGAGTAGCGGCACCGTTGTGACCGGTGGCACCTTAGGTACGGTTATGCCGCCAAGCGTTGTTCTTATTATCATCGGCTTGCAAACAGAACAATCCATTACCAAACTTTTTCTCGGCGGCATTTTGCCCGCCATTCTTTTGGGCATTTTATTTATCATTACTATTTTTGTCCTCTGTAGAATCAACCCCAATCTTGGTCCGGCAGGGCCAAAGACAGGGATGGGAGAAAAGATAAAATCCCTCACAGGAATTATTGAGGCCATAGCCATATTCATATTGGTAATAGGGGGTCTGTTTGTGGGCCTATTTACTCCAACCGAGGCAGGAGCGGTGGGGGTCTTCTTTACGCTGATCGTCACGGCCTCAACCCGGAGGTTGACCTGGAAGGGCCTTATCAGTTCAGTGAAGGACACGCTGAAGATATCGTGCATGGTCTTTTTTCTTGTCACGGGTGCTATAATTTTTGGGCGTTTCTTGGCCATAACCAGGCTCCCTTTTATTGTGGCGGAGTTCGCCTCTGGACTAACGGTGTCGCCTTACTTTATACTGGGAATCATTTTGTTGATCTATTTGATTGGCGGCTGCTTCATGGATTCCCTGGGATTTCTGGTGCTCACGATTCCCATTTTTTTCCCTCTAGGGAGGGCCTTTGGTTTTGATCCTATATGGTATGCCATAATTTTGACTATGGTGACGACAATGGGAGCCATTACGCCTCCCGTTGGTGTTAATATATATGTTGTCAAGGCACTGGCGCCGGACATAGAACTGGGCACGATTTTCAAGAGTGTGAGTTTTTTTTTATTGGCCTGTATTATCTGTATTGTCATCCTAGTAATTTTTCCTCAAATTGTATTGATTATACCGGAGATGGCGAACTAGATAGAGATAACATATTCCCTATACGATTTGTTCACCACGGAGCCTCAGAGAGCACAGGGGATTTTGCTTTCTTGCCCATCGGGAGACGGCGATGGGCAAAAAGAAGATGCCTTCAAAAAACAAGTATCTCAGTGTCCCCCGTGACTCTGTGGTAAAGAATCTGTGTTCAACATGAATGAAGAGGGAAGGATTACGGCATCGTATTTGAGAACACATGTGCGTAGCCGCGGATGAATGCGGTTATGGCCGGGTTGTTGTACCACTTGTGAGGAGAAAAAAATATGGCGAAGACCTTTATGCCGGATTTCAGTACATACGACGAGTTGAGAGAACACCAGCTTAAAGGACTTCGGTGGACAGTAACACATTCCTACCATGGTTCCCGGTTCTACAAGACCAAGATGGATAGGGCGGGTGTGCAGCCGGAAGACATTCGGTGCCTTGATGATCTAGGAAGGCTCCCTTTTCTTGGCGCTGAAGACTTCAAAGAGGACTACCCATTCCCGCTTGTCTCCGTTCCCTTTGATAAGATTGTGCGCATTCACGCTTCATCTGGTACCACTGGGAAAAGAAAGGTCCTCTGTTATACCCGGAAAGATATAGATGACTGGACACAATTTTTTGCCCGCTGTTATGAATTGGCCCAGCTGACCGCTGAAGACCGGGTCCAAATAGCGGTGGGATACGGTGTCTGGACGGCAGGGATCAGTTTTCAGATGGCGTGTGAGGCCTTTGGCGCCATGGCCATTCCAGCAGGACCGGGAAACGTGGATATGCAGTGTCAGTTTTTGATAGACTTTCAGAGCACGGCATTGTGTTGTACCGCATCCATGGGACTTCTGATGGCTGAGGAAGTAAATAGAAGAGGCATAAAGGACAAGATAAACCTCAAAAAGATGATCTTTGGGTCGGAGCGATCAAGTGAGGCCATGAGGAAGAGAATTCGCGATCTTTTGGGGCTGGAGCACATGTTCGATATTCCCGGCATGACTGAACTCTACGGACCAGGAACCGGGTTGGATTGCATTTACCATAAGGGGATTCATTATTGGGCCGATTACTATATCCTGGAGATTCTCAACCCCGAAACACTGGAGCCTATCCCCGAGGGAGAAACAGGAGAGATGGTCGTTACGACTTTAGCAAAAGAAGCCGCCCCTTTGATTCGTTATCGTACGCGGGACCTGACAAGATTAATACCTGGAGATTGTCCCTGCGGATGTGTTTTGCCAAGGCATGATCGTATTTTGGGTCGATCGGATGACATGTTTATCTTTAGGGCAGTAAATATTTATCCCGGGCAGATCGACCATGTACTTTCGGGGGTCGATG
The DNA here is from genome assembly GCA_964473615.1 of uncultured Desulfobacteraceae bacterium. GTDB lineage: Bacteria > Desulfobacterota > DSM-4660 > Desulfatiglandales > Desulfatiglandaceae > CAYYPQ01. Next base: position 98,960 of record CAYYPQ010000001.1, on the reverse strand, counting down.
GGATCGGGAGCGAATATCAGATAGTCCTCCACAGAAAGGGTGATGGGCGGGATTATATGACCGTCAGGGTTGAGCGCGGCCAAGGTATTGACAGCAGCAATAATCCAGGGCTCAGCAAAAAGATTTTTGGAGATATCAAGAGGCAGATCATGGTGAGTGCCGATGTAGAGCTGGTGGATTATGGCTCTTTGCCACGATCAGAGCGCAAAAGCAAGCGGGTCTTTGATAACCGGGATGATGGATGAGCATGCAAAATTGAAATTTCCAGTGGAATGGGCCAGAGACGCAGGGGACTTAGAGGGGCAAAGACATATCAATGACAAGGTTTCCGGATTCTTGGAGGCGTACGTCAATTGTCCCGCCATGTTTATCGACCAGGATCTTAGACATAGGCAGGTCCGCTGAATCATGCGCTGTCTGGGATGTGACAAAGGGATAGAAGAAGTGCTCTACATCATCTGGCGACATGTGCTGGACGGGATAGCGTATAACCATTTTAATCATTTCATTTGCCTCGAATGTGGAAATGCAAAGAGGTTCTCCTTCTTGCAACTGATTCAGGGCCTTTCTTGCGAGGGTCTCGACGACCAGTTCCATCTGTGTCACGTCAACTGAGACCTCAGGAAGCATTGGTGTTAATTGGAGGTCTACCTGCACCTTTTTTTTCTTGATGTCTTCGTCTACTGCGCTCAGTGCGCTTTGAACCAGGCAGTTTAGATCTGCCAGGGACTTTTCTAGTTCTATCGGCTGGATGTAATGAAGCATCATGCGCAAAATAGTTTCCAGACGGCCCACCTCTTTCACAATAATCTCCACCTTCGTCCTATCGGGGTCATCAGGGCTTATGGAGGACAAGAGCCTCCGTGCAAATCCGCCGGCAGAAACCAGGGGATTGCGAATTTCATGCGCAAGCCGGGTAGATACTTCACTGATGGTTTTGAGCCCTTCGGCCCTAACGAGCTTTTCCTGTAGCTTAATCCTGCGGGTCACGTCCATCATGATGCCGTCGACCCTGCTGATCAGGCCATCTGCTGAGAGAAAGGGAAGGGCATGATCCACCACGTAGACAACGTGGCCCTTCTTGTGTTTGACCCTATAATCGGCCATAAACTCCTTTCCCTCCAAGAAACTTTGCTCCCGGAGCTTGTCCACCATTCCCCGGTCATCGTCGTATACGCTTTCGTACCACAAGTCAGGGTTGCGGAATATTTCAGTAGGCCTGTACCCAAGCGCCGCCTCCACGAACTGGTTGACAAGCAGGATCTCCCCCGTGGGCTTCATTCGGTATACCACGAGGGGGACGTTTTCTACCAAGGTTCGATACTTTTCTTCAGAATCAATCAGATCAGCGGTACGCTCCCGAATACGGGCCTGTGCACGCCTATAGTCGGTTATGTCGCGAGTATAAATTGCGACCTGTGTTGCCTTGCCTTGGGCGTCTGAGACAGGGTAGACATTGTGATCATAAAATCTTCCTCCACGCTCATCTTCGAAACGGATTGGGCAGCCGGATTCAATGGCCTTGAAGACCTGGCGTCTTCTGGATTCAGCTACATCAGGCGGGAGGAAATCAAAGACAGATCTGCCTACAACTTCATCTACATTCTTGCTTAGGCTTTGTGCACCTCTTTCGTTTATGGCGCGTACCGTGCCCATGGGATCTAAGAGTATTGCAGAATCGGTGGGGGCATCAAGCAGTGCCCTTGCCGTGGCCTCAAGCTTAAGACGCGCCTCCTCCGCCTGCTTGCGTGCAGTAATGTCCTCGATTATCCCATCGAAATACTTGATTTCACCCGCCTCATCGCGGATAGTGGTGGTAGTAACCGACGCCCAGATGAGTGTGCCATCACGACTCTTCATGCGCAGCTCCTCTGCGGCAACATGATCCTTTTCGAGCAGTTTCTCGATAAAAAGACGAAACTCGGCCTCACTCCAGTAGAGATCCGCAACGGGTGTCTGGAGAAGTTGCTCTATCGTGTCATATCCAAAGATTCTCAGGAGGGCCGGGTTCGCCATGACAACTCTCCCCTTGGCGCCGGGGGTAATTCGGTACAATCCAACAGGGATATTTCGGATTAGCGCGCGATAACGCTCTTCACTGTCCTGGAGTTTTGCCTCATACATCTTGTGGCCGAGGCATTCTCTTTCTAATTCCCTTACCTTTTGGTCTAAATCTTCGTAGCTAGGTTTTTTGGCCATTAGAAAAACCTCAATTTCATAGTCGCCTCGCTAATATGTGCAATATGCGGATTCGTCCCTCGATCAAGTTCAGGGCAGCATTAGTCTGTTTTTCATGGAAGTTTTCTATTACCAGATCTACACTCAGTGGAGGCAGTGCTCTTGGATCCAGGGTAGCCAGGCATGCCGTACCCCCAAGGCCACTTCCGATGTCAAGGACATGCATATGGTCCTTTAATCGGGCCAGTTTGCCCAGTTCTATAGTGGCAAGTCGGTCCATGGTGTGTAATTCATCCATGGGAGCAAGTTCTGCAGCGGTAAGCTTATCCATGTCCTGACCCGCAACCATAAGGGCACTCAGCAGCCTATCGGGTATACCTTTGCTACCGTAGACAGCACGAAACGCTGATGGGTCTTCGCTTATCATTCCATTTTTCCTTTTCATGGTGTCCAGGCAACGCCATACATATTCTCAAAAAAGGAGTCCACACCAAGTCGGTAGCCGGTAATGTCATATAAGATACCAAAATTTATAATCTTATGTCAAACCCTCATTATTTAAAACATTATATCACTCTTGTCCAAAAACGATTTTTGCAAGGTTGATTTCACCGCAGAGGCGCTGAGCACGCCGAGAAGTTTGTTCTTTTAAATTGTCGTGAGAGGCGACAATTTAAAGACTACTCCGTCTTATGTAAATTCACTACATCTTCGACTGATAATCATAGCGCGTTTCTTTTTGTTTTCCGTCCTCTCAACGGAAAACAAAAAAACACCTTAAGCTTTGCGTTCTTTGCGGCTTGGGTGAGCGTAGCGAACGGGCGGTGAAACAATAGAAAAAATACGTCACCGAACTTACTAATCAGAGCACTTAGGGATCTCTCCATGTCAAAGGGCCGAAGTAATTTCCTGGGCTTCTGAACAGCTACTTGATTTATAGATAACCTAAATTTGTGCAACGCGATTGTATTCTGTGAAATAAGCGGTCTATCCGTCCAATAAAGCAGGCTTGAATTTATTTTGGGCTGCAATGACATCATAACTTATTTTTTACTTGACAGAGAATGGGCCATGACTTATTATCGATAACCGATAACGAAATCAGACAATGCTTTATAGGTGTACCGGCACTATGTCGAATTTCAAGGAATTCTACTCTGGATTCATAAGGCTTCACATTCTATATCATTCAGCCAAGGAGGATATCTTTGGTCTAGGTATTATTTCAGAATTGAGACGTCATGGGTATGAACTCAGTCCCGGGACACTGTATCCCATCCTTCACGGTATGGAAGAAAAGGGGTATCTGTCTTCAACAGGCAAAAACGTCAACGGCAAGATCAGACGTGTGTATCGCATTACCGCCCTGGGCCAAAAAATACTGAAAGAGTCCAGGCAAAAGATCAAGGAACTTTTCCGCGAGTTGTTAGAGGAAGAGATGACCTAGAGATGAACGATCCTACCACAGAGTCAATGAGCCACAAGAGAGTCAAACTTCCAAGACAGGTGAAGGCCCTCGGGCTGGTCAGTTTTTTTAATGACACAGCCAGCGAGATGATCTTTCCACTTCTACCTGCATTTCTGACATCAACATTGGGCTTGGGGCCGCATGTGCTCGGGATCATGGAGGGGACGGCGGAAACGGTGGCATCACTGATAAAATACCTTTCCGGGTGGTGGTCAGACCGAATCAAGAAATTCAAACCCCTTGCCGTTGCCGGCTATACTCTATCGTCGGCATTAAGGCCTTTTATGGGTATTGCCACTACGGCACTCCAGGTGGTTTGTATACGGGTATTTGATAGGGTCGGTAAGGGTGTCCGTACATCACCGCGAGATGCCCTGCTGGCGGCATCGGCTGGCCTGGATTTACGAGGAAAGGCCTTTGGATTTCATCGTGCTATGGACCATGCCGGGGCAGTGTTCGGGCCCCTTATTGCCCTGGCCTTGCTATCATGGGGACATCTGGATTTGCGCACTCTTTTCATGCTTACCGCAATACCGGGGCTTTTCACCATCCTTGTCATATCTCTTTTTATCAAAGACCAATCTGCCATGCACCCAGGCAGTTCGTATTTGAACATAAGTGCGGATATGTTCGAGCAGGCCGATACACAGAAGATAGACCGGCGCGGCTATGGAATTTTCTTAATCGCTATGGTTCTTTTTACCTTAGGGAACTCTACCGATGTTTTTTTGGTGCTTCATGCCCAGGAACTCGGACTTCCAGTTGCCATGATCCCTGTATTGTGGATGGTATTGCATCTTTCAAAGAGCGTGTTTTCCACACCCGGAGGTGCTCTATCTGACCGGATCGGCCGCAAATTCACTATCTTGCTGGGCTGGATTGTTTATGCCCTGGCCTATCTTGGGTTTGCGATTGCAGATAGATCCTGGCAGATCTGGCCCCTTTTTTTATTTTATGGGCTTTTTTATGGACTTACCGAAGGACCTGAGAAGGCCCTCACGGCAGACATGGTCCCTCCACGCCTGCGGGGGAAAGGTTTCGGCCTCTATCACATGAGTGTCGGCATCGCGGCATTGCCAGCATCGGTTTTGGCCGGGTACTTGTGGGAGCATGCAGGGCCGGCGGTTGCTTTAGCTCTGGGTGCTTCTTTTGCCGTCTTGGCGGGAGTAGTATTGGGATTCGGCCTTCCTTCTGGTAGGAAAAATATGTGACCAGTGTTCAACCATCAATGTTAATTCGTTTTTTGATCTCACTTTTGGAACTCCTCACCACAGGGGCATGTTATCCTTTCGGCGGCCTTGAGTCTTGTTTTTATAGGTCTTGGCTGAATATGTGCAAGATGAAGTTTGTCATTGCCTGAAACGTCGCCATATATTGCTCTTGATGCGGACAATGCCCACAATCGGGAAGCAGAAATGTTTGTGCACCTGTGCCGGCATGGCGTGCTATGGTCTTTAGCTGAGAGGGAGTAGCGTATTCATCATCCTTTCCCTGAATGGCGAGCATTGGAACTTTGATGCGAGGCAAATATTCCTCCAGATTCCAATTCCTGAAATCGGGGTGTAACCATGCACGGTTCCATCCCCAAAATGCGCAATCGACGTTATCACCATGATATTTTGCAAGTTTCAGGCGTAGGCCCTTTTTATTATAGTTCTCCCCGGCGCTTTGAATGGAGCGAACCGTTATCTCTTCACAATACACGTGTGCGGCCTCGGTAATCAGCCCGCGCAACGGCGTCGCAGGGGTCCCCCCGGCATAGATGATAGCTATTGACCCACCATCTGAATGCCCGATCAGAATACATTCGCGAATCCCTGCAGCCCGAAGCAATTCAGGTAAAACATGGATACCTTCGTGGTGCATGAAACGGACCGGCCGAGGCAGGGAACACGGTTCAGATCGTCCGTAGCCTAACCGGCTGTACAATAGTGCACCACATCCGGTAGCGGCTGCCAGTTTACGCGGGAAGCCATGCCACATGGCAACGCAGCCCAACCCCTCATGCAGGAATACAAGCGTTGGGGCTTCCTCTGGGGAAGGACCATGCCAGGCGATTTCCAGACGTTTTTTACCTACCAGCAGGTATCTATTTCTATGTGTCACGGATTCAATTTTTGGCCAAGACCAAGCCTTTGTTCTCTACCTGTTTTCCCGTTTAAATTTTTTTGCGTTAGTCATTTATCAATCAATGTTTAACTGACTTTTCAACCATTTTTCTAATTCACCTTCAAGGGCATAGACACCCTTAAGTTCACATATTGGCTTTTCAAATCTTTTTGGTAATTCAAGCCTTGCCAGCTCGACTGCTTCTTCAGAGTTCCTTTTGATCAGGTAAATGTAATAGGGCCTTGACCAGCAGTTCACCACAAAATAAACTGTGTAATCGTTTTTAGAGCGGATTACGTGCCTATCCCCGCGAGCATAAATGTTTCCCCACTCCAAATAAACACGCACAGCCATTTCTGGCGTCATTTCCCAGTCAATGGCGTTGATAAGCTCTCTATCCTTTTTTAATTCCTCGATCGTTAATATCATATTCCTGCCCTCAAAATTTATTTATAATATTTATTGTAGGATAATGCATCCTCATTTTCATTTTTTTGGTTGACAAAAGGTGATGAAAAAGATATTGTCGACAATCGACAGTATGCAATTCTAGGGCCTGACAGATACTGCCAGGTACGCGTAAGGAGCGGCTTCTTTATGCGGTAATTCATAATCAGGGGAAATATGGAATTTAGGGCGGCTGAAAATTTATCAGAGCAGATCACACGAGTTATTACTGAGAGGATCATCCAGAACGAACTGAAGCCCGGTGAAAGGATATTCGAGTCAAAGATCGCTGGAGAGCTGGGAGTAAGCCGGAGTCCCATCCGGGAGGCCCTTCGCATCCTGGAAAGGAACAGGCTGGTGGAACTGATCCCTCGCAAGGGCGCAAAGGTCACGGAGATATCCGCCTCACATATCGAGTGGTTTTATGATGTCCTTGAAGAACTATTCGCCCTTGTAGCCAGAAAGGCGGTTGAAAGGGCCAGAGAGGAAGACTTCAACAACATAGGTGTTTGCCTGAAAAAGATCGAAAAATGCGCAAAACAAAGAGATGTGATCGGATACTTTAACGGCATTTTTGATTATGCCGCTATTGGCATGAAGGCGGCCGGAAATCCACTGCTCGAGCAAATCCTATCTGACATGTGGCCGAGCACACGGCGCATTCAGTTTGCATCTCTTTCATTCCGTGCGGATGAACTGAAAACAAATGTCAGGTTTTTCCAACGGGCGACCCGGTACATCTTGGCGGGTGATATTGAGATGGCCGACAAGGTCATTAGGGAATACGCGCGTAATGAAAAGGCATTTGCGCTGAAAATTGCGAAGGGCAGATGAAAAAGATGGGTCCTGCCGCAGAGGGACTGATTTCTTGTTAGAAGTACTTTTTTCGAGTTTTAATTATAGCCGGGAGGTAGACATTCGATGAAAGGGATACCGTCCGATCAAGTCATTAAGGGCGTCCAACAGGAAGGCCCTCTCCTTGCGGTTTTAAGGGATATCCTCCAGACCAAAGAGGCCCGCCATGTTTTAGGGACAATGGTTCCGGAGGTGGTCCGTATATGGGCCGGAAGGAGTCCTTTCAAACGAATGATAATTCGGCCGGTCGGCAAGAGTATCCGCAAGGGTTTGTCTCAGAGTGAGGATGGGAAACCAGCGGATGTTCAACTCCTCCTTGATGTGCTGCCAAGGGTCATAGGCGGTGTATTTGGCTCGTTACGATCTGTGTCGGAGACACTGGAAAAGATGACCGTTGAGGACAAAGAAGGACTTTTGGGCACGTTTCTATCGGGTCTTGGAGACGGCCGGACAGGTGAATTGCTGACTATTTATGCCCGCGTGATCAACGAGATACATAAAAAGGACCCCGAGTTTCTGGCACGTTTCCTGGGGCCGGGTTTTAGAAGATGGGTCGAAAAAACAGATTTTGGCGAGCTCAGGGATTTCATGGATAATTCTTCAAGGGATATAATTGCCCTTGTGAAGATGGTCAATGATGTGATGTGGGCCTATCCTGCAAAGGTGGTGATGGTGCTTTCGTTTCTGCCGGATATTGTCAATTTCCTTGTCCTATTCCTTGAGGAATCGACCCATAGGTTCAATCAAAACTCACCTGATCTCATCGCCGATATCTTACTTTCTCTCTTTAGGGAGATAGACGGTCAGACCCTGGGACGATGCATAAATGAACTGGCCGAGCTTTTGAGAAAGGTTCACACGGGAAGTGCCCTTATCGGTGAACCCGGGGCCCCTCAGTTTCCCCACGACCTGTCAAGGTTTTTGGAAGACGCTCTCAGCGTTATAGACGGCAAGATATTGGGAAAGGCCCGTATCGCTCTGGCTGAGGATAAGGAGGCCGTAAAAAACGCACTCATCGATGCATCTAAAAACGATTCTTACCAATTGCTTTATCCTCTCCGTCATTACGGAGCTATCAAAAATCCCCGGATAAGATCAGCGCGTTACCAGATGGAGGCCCTCGAAGAGCTCCCCGATGAAGAGATGGCTGAGGCAGCGGGACAGGGTTTTTCAGATACGGATGTCCAGGATATGGCGGAAATAGTCAACCTTATGGCCTTGTTAGCAAATCGTATTCGCGATCTCAAACCGGATTTGTTCTCTACGCTGGCGGTGCAGTTTGTCGACACCCTGGATCTTTATATACTTAGGGATGCTCTAGATGGCGTGGTGGGGGACATGGCTGCAGCCTTTCGCCCACTTGGCAGGGTCATTGTGCCGCGGCTGGTCAACGGTCTTTGCGATGTGCTTTCCCCTGAAGATGACGAATATGAGGAGGACGCTGCCGCGGCACGTGAAAGACTTCGTTCATTGCTCATGGGGGAGGAGGTGTTGTCGTGAAGGAGATCTTCTATGATGCCGCAACCCGAGTTGCGAGCCAACCGATCATTGATTGGAAGGCAAGCGGTAGGAAAGTGGTGGGATATTCATGCTCGTACGTTCCGGCAGAGATCTTCCATGCCGTGGGGCTCTTGCCGGTACGCCTCAGGGGAATCGAGACACGGAGCATGGAGATCGGTGATGCGTATTTTGGTCCTTATATATGTTCTTTTCCCAAGTGCATACTTCAATTGGCTGGAGAGGGCAAATTCTCTTTTCTTGATGGGGCAATTATTACGCCGGGATGTGATTCCATGCGCAGGCTCGATGATTGCTGGCGAAAGGCCGGTGAAGACTATGAAGGTATTGTGCCGGGGTATTTTTACTATTTTGATGTGCCCCACAAGACTGCACCCCATGGAATGAACTGGTTTATTCAAGAGATCAAGAATCTGATATCCTCTGTTGAGGACCATTTTGGGGTCTCTATCACAAAGGACAAGCTCCAGGAATCGATCCGTGTATACAATAGGGCACGCCGTCTACTTAAGCAGATAGAAGATTTGAGGTCTTCACGGGATGTTCCGATTTCAGGAACAGACGCCTTTGCCGTTACAGTGGCTGGGACCGTAATGCCCCGTGAGGAATACACCATGCGTCTTGGGGAATTGATCGAAGGTTTGAATAAACATCCTGGTCCGAATCAGCGGGGCAAAAAACGACTCATGGTAATTGGCAGCATTAGTGATGATATCGAGCTCATCAAGTTGATCGAAGATAGCACCCAGGCAGTAGTCGTGGCCGAGAATCTCTGCTTTGGCGTGCGGTACGAAGGAAATGAAATTTCAGAAGATGGGGATCCAATTGAGGCCCTTGCGAGGGGTTATCTTGGAGAATCTACTTGCCCTCGGATGTTTGGAAAATACAAGGCACGTCTGAGGGCATTGAAGGAGATCATTGAGCGCGCCAATGTGGAGGGTGTAGTGATGCAGAACATAAGGTTTTGTGATCTGCATGGATCTGAGAACGGGCTTTTCGAGCGCGACCTCGAGGCCATCGGCATGCCTTGCCTTAAGCTGGAGCGTGAGTATGGCCCCTTGGTCGAGACCGGCAGGGTCAAGATGCGACTTGACGCGTTTCTGGAGCGCATGTCCTGATCGGTACTGATACAGTCCATAGAGATCTGAGCGAGCACTTGGGTGATAAGCGAAACAGGAGGGATTGTAAAACATGGGGAGGACGGTATGAGACCTGAGATACAGGAATATAATTTTGACTGGATGTTGGGTGCGCTTATGGATGTCGGTTCCAAGGTCGCTGACGGGACCGAAAAAGAGGTTGACCGCATGAATAGATATGTCCCCTATTTTGCAGGCATGACCAAATCGATATTGGGAGAGGGGCGCCCAGGAAGCACATTTCTAAAGATACTCAGCAAATATTTTCGTAATTTGCTTACGGCCCATGATGAGGGGAGAAAGATTGCCGTTACCACCTTTTGTTTCTCTCCATCTATATGTTACGCCCTGGACGTGATCCCGGTCACTTTGGAAGTAATCACTGCCCTGGCCGGAATGATGTGGAGACGCGGGGCCTTTGATTATCTAGATTACGGCTGCGAGCTAGGATTTACTGAAACGTCATGTTCGGCCCAAAGGGGTGCTCTGGGTGCTTATCTGGCGGGACTGGGAGAGGAGATCGATTTCATTGTGTGTGATACGCCGGGGGTATGTGATACCAATGCAAACGCCTATGCCTTTGCCGCCGCATACCTTGATAGGCCTTTATACCAGCTCAACTATCCGCAGATCCTGGGTGAAGAAAGAAGCAATACCTATCACCTCGAGGATTACCGTGAAATGGTCCGGTTTATGGAAAAGCACTCCGGGAATACCCTTAGTGAGGACAGACTGAGGGAGGTCCTTGAAGAGATTGATAAACAGGACGCCCTTATCGCTGATCTTGAAGATATGCTTCGCCTGGTTCCTACCCCTGTTCCCACCGTCTACAACCTGTTCAACTATGGAGGGCGGTTCATCTTTTCCGGTTGGCCCGACTACACCCGGCTCCTTGAGGATATGGTTGAGTCGGCCCGTGATAAAGCGAAAGCAGGGCTTTCAGGATTGAAGTCCGGCAAAGAAAAAGTCCGGGCGTTCCTTTGCTATATAGATCATTATGCACTGAACCTGGATTTCTGGGATTGGCTCGACGCCCATGGGATAGCCCATATGGGAGGGATTCTGTCCCGAAATTTCCGAGATAATGGTTGTTATATTGGGGGCCTTGAAGGGTCTACTTATAGTGTTGATACGACTAACATGGATACAATGTTGGACAGTATAGCCCAGATGAACGCCAGGATGCCAATGGTAAGATCCATACGCGGACCCTATGATCGGCCTAACATGTGGCTAGAAGAATCTCTTGCCCTGGCCAAGGTCTTTCAGGTCGATTGCATGATATATAACGGCACACCCGGTTGCAGGAATACGTGGGGGATGATCAAGCCTTTTGCAAGGGAGATGGAGAAACACGGGTATCCCACGCATATCATGTACTGTGATGCCTTTGACGGCCGGGTGGAATCGTGGGAGGCAACGGCCGCGCGGCTGGAAGAATTTTTTAAGGTTAGGGGGTTGTTATGAAAATTGTCGCAGGATGCGATGTGGGCTCATTGACATCAAAGGTGGTCGTTATGAGGAACCACAGGATAATTGGCGCCCATGTCATAAAGTCCAAGGCAAGGCCTCAAGACTCAGCTCAAAAGGCTATGGAGGAGGCCCTTTCCAGGGCGAAATTAGCCATGTCTGATATTACATATTGCGTTGGAACCGGATACGGCCGAAATGAAATTTCCTTTGTGAAAGATACTGTGTCAGAGATTTCCTGTCATGCCAAGGGGGCCCGCTGGCTGGTCCCTTCTGCCAGAACAGTCATAGACATAGGGGGACAGGACTGTAAGGCAATGAAAATCGATGAAACCGGCAAGGTTCTAAAATTTGTTACCAATGATAAATGCGCGGCCGGGACCGGCCGTTTCCTTGAGGTAATGGCCCGGGTTTTGGGCATAGGGCTGGATGAACTGGGTAGGCATTCGGCAAAGGCCACGGCCCCTGTGACGCTTGCTTCCACGTGCACGGTCTGGGCACAGGCAGATGTCATCAAACATCTTAACTCTGGCTATTTGGTGGAAGATATCGGTGCGGGCATCAATGCGGCCATGGCCAATCGGGTGGCTATCCTGGCCAATACGATCAAGGTGGAAAAAGATATTTGCATGACTGGTGGTGTAGCCAAGAATGTAGGTGTTGTAACCACATTGGGCAAAATACTTGGAATTCGTATAAAAATAGCCAGAAAGGCCGATCCCCAGATTGCCGGTGCAATAGGAGCGGCCTTGATCTCAGAGGAAAAGTTAAACGGGGGAAGGTGAAATGATTGTTGCAGGGTGTGATGTGGGTTCATTGACAGCGAAGGCCGTGATAATGGACGATGGAAAAGTCATGTCAGAATCTGTTATCCGGTCCAAGACAAGACCGTCTGAATCAGCACAAGAGGTCATGAATCTCGCGCTTAGGGAGGCAGGTATTTCAATGGGGGATATTCGTTATGTCGTGGGAACGGGGTATGGCAAGGATCTGATTCCGTTCGCGCAGCATGTGGAATCGGAGGTTTCCTGCCATGCTAAGGGCGCATGGTGGAATATGTCTTCGGTGCGCATGGTGATCGACATCGGCGGACAAGACGCCAAGGCCATACGGATAGACGAGAACGGGAAAGTGATACGGTATATATACAATGACAAATGCGCCTCAGGCACGGGCCGCTTTTTGGAGGTGATGGCAGATGCCCTGGAGATAAGGCTTGAGGATATGGGAGACATTGGTGGGCAGTCGAGAGAAAGAATAGCCATTTCCAATCAGTGTGTGATTTTTGCCGAGACAGAGGTCGTCTCCTTGATCAATGCAGGCAAGAATAGATGTGATATTGTCAACGGATTGCACCATGCCATGGCAAACAGGGTGGCCTCCCTTGCCAAAAGCATAGGGGTCGAGCAAGATGTAGTGATGACAGGCGGGGTAGCCAAGAACAGGGGTGTCTTTGATGCACTGGCTGAAGGACTTAGACTCTCACTGAAGGCCCTGGATAATGTGGACCCGCAGATTAACGGCGCGCTTGGCGCGGCCCTTTTTGCCAAGGAGCTTGTTCAAACAGGATAAAGGGCATGGAATTATTTGACAGGCAATTTGATGAAATAAGAGATTATCTCCACCAGATGAGAGCGGCTGGCAAGACAAGGGAAATGTCATATGCCAGGAATATCGAATGGCCCTCCGGTAATAACCGGAATCTGGTACTTGCAGGGGATACTGCTGTGGAGCTCGGCAATCCAAGAGATGAGTCTATTTCACTCTTGCTTTGGACAAATGATTCAGACAAGATAAAGGACAGCCGAATAACTCTTGTGGGTCCGGATTTACAGGAAAGCGTGGGAAAAAGACTCCCCTTTGGGAAAATAGTTTTCATAGGCGGCAGTCTTTTTAATGCAGACAATGCATACGATCGCTACAGGGAACTTGAAGGTATACGATACGATATGGACCTGAAGGGCTATATGATGCGAGCAGTTTCCCAATATCAGAGGGAATGGAGCAGGGTGAGCTGGGAGGCGATAAGAAATGGCCTTTCATTTGTGATTTTGGGCAGCGCGTTGATCGAAAGATTGAGAGAGAAGCAGTATGTCAGCACTGTGGAAGTTATTTTTGTGACCTCCAGCCCAGAGGATGTGCTCTCGTTAAAAGGTATCGGAACGCAGGCGGCGGGTATTATAAATGCAATGAACAAGATGGCTGAAGAGATGTCATTTGACTGTGATACCTGTGAATATATTGATGTGTGCAGTGATGTGACCGCACTCCGTTCCATGAGAGATGCCCTGGTCAAGAGAAGGATGACACAAAATGGCTAATGCAGGCCTTGAGAAGACAAAGATCATTGCGGTATGTGGCAAAGGCGGAGTTGGAAAAACATCTATCAGTGCGGCAATGACAAAGATCTTGATAGACAATGGCGGACAAAAAGTCCTTGCCATTGACGCTGATCCTGCAGTAGGACTGGCTATATCTTTGGGGGTGCAGGTCAGGAAATCGATTGATGATATTCGCAATGACCTGATTGGCCGTGTCCAGAAGGGTGAAGGTGGGGACAGAGAGGAGGTAATCACCCGCCTCGATTACGAGGTATTTGATGCGATTGAGGAACAACACGGCCTTGCCTTTCTGGCCATCGGCAGGCCTGAAAAAGAAGGATGCTACTGTCAGGTGAACAGTTTGCTTAAGGATATCATGGCTTCCATAGCAAGCAGTTTTGATTACGTTATCATTGACGGCGAGGCAGGAGTCGAACAGATCAACAGACGAGTGATGGAAAGAGTTAGCCATCTGATACTGGTTTCAGATACCTCTGCCAAAGGGCTTCATGTGGCACAGACCATTAAGGCGGTTTCCGACAAGGCGATTGCCTATCAAAAGGCGGGGCTGATTCTGAATAGAATTCGAAGTGAAGAAGAAAAAGATAGATTGTCCATTATGCCGGAACTCAATTGCCAGGGATGGATCCCTGAAGATGATGTTATTCGCAGTTTTGATATTGAGGGGAGAAGCATACTGGAGATTCCTGATTGTCCGGCAATGGGGGCCATTAGAGAGAGTCTATGGCGTTTTGGGTTGTTGCCATCCCAGGAACAAAAAAAACTTTAGAGCCCCCGTTCCTTTCGTACTTTGTCAACGATTCTGTTGAGGTACCTGTCGACCAACGATGGCGTGAGGGCATTGACAATCCTGAGCAATTTGCCGGAAAGATTAGGTATGATGATGAATGTCCCCCTATCCAATCCCCGGATCGCGGCAATTGCCACTTTATCAGCCTCCATCATCTTTGCTGTTTCGGAAATTCTCAGGGCTTCGAGTGGCTTCACCTTGTTTTCCTTTCTTAACATTGGGGTATCTACGTCCGGGGGGCACAACACAGAGACTTTCACATTGTAAGGGCGGACCTCGCTCCGAAGTGCCTCGCTGAAGCCAATGACCGCAAACTTGGAACCGCAGTATCCTGTAAAGCCGAAGATGCCCTTGAGTCCTGCCAGACTAGAAATGTTCAAGATCCAGCCTTTTCGTCTCTCTATCATTCCCTGTAATAACAGCTTGATCATATACACAGTTCCCAGGTAATTGACCCTTATTTCGGTTTCCATGCCGGAAATTGAGAGTTTCTCTGCATACCCTGGGTTTGACAGGCCTGCCGAGTTTACGAGGAGCATGGCAGGCCCGCATTCGGCTTGGGCCATTTTTACGGCTTTTTTCAATGTATCTAGATCCGTGACGTCCGCGCAGCAAAAACCAAAACGCTGAGAAACCGTTCCAGCGGCTCCCTTCATTTCGGCTACCGCGGATTGCAAAGCCCTCTCCCTGCGTGCAATCAGAAACACATTTGCCCCGCGTCGGGCCAGTTGATTGGCTATGGCCTTTCCGATTCCGCTCGAGCCGCCTGTCACTATTGCACAGTTGTCGGTAAGATCCATTCTTGCGGTGCCCTTAGAAAGATTTGGGTTTCGAGATGGTCCTTTGTCTTAGTGGATATCCTGCAATTTCTGGGGCGCGCGGGGCTTCGGGACAAAGGTGTACGAGTCCTTTTTGTCCTCTGCCAATTGCTCCAAGGCGGTGAAATCTAAAAGGTATTCTATACATCCCATGTAGTTGCCTGATTCGTCTCTGACGGCCAGGAACCTGTTCAAGAGCTTCGTACCCAGGCCTTCGATCCAGAATTCGTCCTCATCCCTTTCGCCATCTTTAAAGTCATCCAGCATTTTGTCTGTCCGGGGCTGGCTTTCAGGTTTATGACATTTACGTATGTCTTTGCCCAGTATATTGTCGGCGCCTTCTTGTGTTCGCTTTTTTGCCTTGTTGTAATATTGAAGGCGGTCTTTTTCATCCACAAAAATGAATTCAATAGGCAAGGCGTCGAGGATTGCCTCTATCTGGTCCTTGCTCAGCCTGTCAATCAAACGCTCGGACATTTATGTGTTCCTCCTTTTAATTTTATAAACCAAGTCACGCTTGTGCAAAAACGGTTTTTGTTGCACAGTGTTTTGCGTTCGGGTTTGGCTGAAACAGTAGTAACTACTCAGGTCCATAGACTGAAGGTAGAAGGCAGAAGGAAAAAATGATGCAAAATCATCAAAGCACAATCTCCCACCATTTGAGTAAGCTGAAAGGGAAGCTGTATTGGTTTACTCATTGAAAATACTTCCTCCTTCAGTCTTCAACCTAATACATGGCTAGTCCCACACAGTACGCGAAGAGTTTTGGTGTTAGGAATCTGTCGTGTCAAAGTGCCAAACTAATATCCTGGGCCACTAACTCTGAACCCTGAACTGTGAACCATACAACCAGAGCAGTTACAGATTTGAATTTATTTTGGGCAGCAATGAGATCAGGTTGTGGTACATATTGCACATATTTTTGGTTCAGGATTTTTCTTCCCAGTCTATATAGTTGCAAGAATCAGCGGCATCATTGGGGTCGAATGCCTGTTTGAATTTTCGTTGCCAGATCCGGTGATCGCTGTTCATGTATGGCACGATAGCATCGTGCACGGGGAGACCCTTGGAACGGGCGGCCTTTATCTGACTGAGGAATGGAATCACCAGGTTTTTTTCGGCCAGGGACGTATTGGTTTCCTCGGTTAAATCTACAAGGGCCTTGATTGATTCCGGCACATTTGGATCGAAAAGGGTCTCATTCTCAAAATACTCCATGTGGCCATGATCGATGACCAGAGGGCCCCAGCCTCCCTCGCCCATATCGTCTGCCAGGAGACCAGATTTTACATATCTCTTTTTTATTTCTTCCGAGTCGTCCATTGCCTTGGTGAGGGTTCTCCGTGTGCCAAAGAACCCGCACAGTATTGGGCTGAAGGAGCCAGTCGGTGAAAATACTCCTCTGGCAGGTGCACTCCCACCCTTCACAAGCAGTAAGGTGATGATGTCTCTGAAGCCAGGTTCTTCGACCATCTCGAACCTCTTGCCGCCAGTTTGTTCAAGGATTTGTTCAAGCACTTTTTCTTGGTATTCCATCTCGCGCGGGCTATTGGCTATCAGGAGAAGGACGAAAATGTGCTTTGGAAGGCTTGGTAGCAAGGTCTTGCGTAGTTCAACCGATTCGAGGTTTTCTTTTCCCAGACCCAGCGTCATTAAGCCACGCTCGACCAGGCCTACAGCATAAGCGATTTCTGCCTCACCTACCTTTGCCAGGGCCTCCTCAAAATTTATGCGGTTTTCGAAATAGGGGGCAGCAAGCCTAATGTTTTCGGGGTACTCAAGAAGTCTCTCATCCATGCTGACAATGTTTTTGCTGGGCAGATCTGGGGGCCCACCCCAGTGGTAAAGGCGAACGGCACATTTGGTGAAAACACCCAGACCGCCTAATGCACCGAGGGTTCCCCTCATGATTCCCCTGAGTGATGGTCCGGGGCCATCACCGGATATCCATCCCCCTCCCGAACCAAGAGAGCCAAGCCTGACAATCTCTCCGTCGGGCAGGACCCATTCGACCCCCAGCACATTGCGCTCATTGTATCCCATTGAAACATTATTGTTCGCCACCCCCATCATAGAAGTGCAATTGGCCAGGGCGGAGGTGCAACTACCTGCGCCAATGGTGACACAATTCAATCCCTTTCTCATCGCCTCTACCTGAAGCTGTGCCCAGATCACGTACGGCTCTACCACGGCGTACATATCCCTCTCATTGATTTCAATAAGCCTGTTCATTCTTCTGAGGTCTATCTGGACAACCCGTTCCTCACCCGGGCTGGCATATAAGCCCCATCCAGTGGATTGGGCCTTGAACTTCAAGCCATATCTATTGCATACCCTTACAATTGACTGGACTTCTTGTGTCGTTGATGGCAGGGTCACGCAGGCCGGGCGAAAGGGACCAAAACGCGTGACATCGTTCCCTGTCATTTCTCCCATCCATTGATAGGTATACGCGTCCAGCACACCCGGATCTCGGGAGACGTTATCCGGCCCGAGGATACTTTCAAGCATTTTATATGCGTTTTTATCCATGTCTAATCTCCCATAAGAAGTTCTGTGATATCAAATATCTTGAAGTCATCGGCTGTATCTATTAGTGCGTCTCTAAAATTTCGTTCGCACCATCCACAGGTGGTTACAAGGGCCTCGGCTCCCACTGATTTTGCCTCCTCTATCCTTTCGCGGGCGGTCCACTCAGAAAAGTCCTCGTAGGCCTCTTTGACTCCGCCTCCGGCGCCACAGCACCAGCTATACTCACGGATTCTCTCCATCTCCACTAGCTTGATGCCGGGAATGCTCCGGAGTATTTCCCTGGGTGGTTCATAAACGCCACCAGTGCCTCGCCGGATCTGCTTTGGTGGTTCAGGAATGTTTACCTGACCCAACACCTTTTTCCATTTGCCTTCCCATGGGACATAGGTTTCGCCTAGTCGTCCGAGGTGACATGGGTCGTGATAGGTCACTGTGAGCGATCCGCGATCCTTGGGCCTGAGTCTTCCTTCTCTGATCAATTGGGCGAAATATTCAGTGGTGTGCAATATCTCAATATCCAACTCCTTTCGAATCATGGGATAGAATTGTTTAAATGCACTGTAGCAGTCGGCACATGGAGTTACCAGTTTGGTGGCGCCGGCCGCCTTGATCCGCGCAATGATGTCATCCGCATAATTTTCCATTTGGCCTCGATAACCCACATCAAATGCCCTTCCCCCACAGCAGGCCTCTTCATGTCCGGCGATCCCGACATCCAGCCCTGCCTGGAGCAAGAGGGTAGCGGCGCCACGCACGACATCCCTTAGGTCTTGATCGTAGCTAAACATGCATCCAGCGTGAAATATTATATCGGCTTTCTCGTTATTGATATTTTTCAGGCCAAGACCGTCGGCCCAGTCACCCCGCTTTGCCTTGGGCTCGCCAAAAGGATTGTCTTCTTTTCGCATTCCTTCGATCATCAGCATGTGCTCTGGAAGCAATTCGCCGTCCTCAACACACTTGAACCTCAGTTCTCGCGCGATCTCCAGAGGTTCGCATATCTCCCCAATGAGGTGACACGCTACCTGGCACGATCCGCATAATTGGCAGCGGTAGATCGTTTCCAGGATTTCACTTGAGATCTGAGTTCTGCCCAGGAAAATAGAATATGCGAGGGCTACCCTGCCACCACCGGAATAGGAATGAAAGTTGTATCTTGATACGGCGGGGCAGTTTCCCGAGAACCTCTTGGATTTTATCTTATTCAAGGGTATCCATTTGCAGTGGGAACATCGAATACAGTAATTCATCGATTTCTCATAATCATGTAATGCCATCTCAGGGATCTCCTAGAAACAAAGCTTACCGGGGTTTAAGATATTATTCGGATCAAATATCCTCTTAATCTTCCGAAGGGCGTCTCTTGATGCACCGTCGCGGTTATAGACACTTTCTGTTAGAATGTCGTATGGTCGAGAAAAGAATGCCCCTTTATCCATTAGGGCCTTACCTGCTGAGAGATAGAGGTCCTTTATCTTACCCCTTTGCTCTGGACTGGAAGGATCATAAAACAGGCAGAACTCGCAGTGGTGTCCATGGCCCTGGCAGACCGGCTGAATATACAGGCCCAAACTGGAAAGGGGAAAGTTCCTTTTCAAGACCTCCTGCTTTATGACATCGACCATTTCCGGAACCTTATGAAAAGAGGTGATGAAGGGGATATCCTGGCATCCTCCTCTGGGCCTCAGTTTCCAGTAAGGCTCGGGCGAAGGGCTGCTGACTAGTTTAAGGACCTCCTTTGCCGAGAGATTGCAAAATGTCTCATATAGCGGAATGCCTAAATTCTTGGCAATTATACTAATGTCCTTTTCTTGTTGCTTTACGCGGTCCTCTGGAAAAAATTCACCGCCCGACAGGCAGAAAAAGAGGGTCCACTCGGGGTAATCTTTCATGATGGCATTTGGTTCGTCGTTGGATCTACCCACAAGGGCGGCAAGATTATTCCAATTGAGGATGAACAGTTCATCTCCGAGTCGGAGCCTGACTAGCCAGTGGGCCAGCTCGAGCAACCGCTGTAAATCATCGCTTGGCACCAGGAAAGGTTTTTGAAGCAAGGGAAGCAATTCACATTTCACAGTGGACCAGGTGACCACCCCGAGGGTCCCCTGGGCACCTTGTAGAATTCTGTTGATATTCATCTGTATTCCCATAGAGATCTTCTGGCGTCGGCCGGATTGTTGTTGTTCTTCAAGTGTTCCGGGGCCAGCGGCTTCACCTGTCCTGAAGGTATCCCCGGTCCCGAAAACTACCTCATTGCAGAGGAGGGGATCAGAGTGATCAAGGTGATACTTAGGGATTATGTGGGGCTCTCGTTCCAAACAGCTCCCGGCGACTGATTTGGTTACACGCGGACATAAGGGCATGGGGAGCCTGAGGCCCTCTTTTTTCAATTCTGCCTGCAAATCAGTAAATCGCACCCCGGGCTCGACCATGGCGACACGATCTTTACGATCAATCATCCGAATCTTGTTCATGCCTGACATATCCATTATCACACCGCCCAGCACGGGAACGGTATCACCGTGGAAATGGGGTTCGCCGGAACTCACCGGAATGAGTGGAGTGTTTGTCTCGCCGGCCAGCCTTATGATATCTTGAACCTGTTCCAGGCTGCCGGGCCTTACTATGCAAGAGGGTTCTCGAGAAGGAGCAAGACTGTGGTCCTGAGAATATTTTTTTAGTGTCTCCGGATCGTATGAAACGCTTTGTTCACCAAGCAGATCGACAAGTTTTTCTCTTTCCATCATTATACCGCCTTCATTCTTTAATAACACCAAGGGGACCCGCCCATTTCACAGTATCCCATCTTCTAAGAGCCTAACTGCCAGCATTTCCCCAGACTCCGCTGGTGATTTGCCTCTTATGAAACAGCAGTCTCTTTCTCTTGTAGGTTCAAACAATTCTTCCATAACTAGTTTTTTTCTTATTTGTTCCTTCAGTTGAATATCCTCTGCGTGCCACTTGAGCAAAGGCTTATTCTTTGCGTCCAGGATGTCCTTTAAGCGCAGGCTTCGTAGTTCCCCGATTTCTGAACTCACGGTTATAACTGATGGCATACTTGTTTCGATTACCTCGTAACCGTCTGGAATGACCCTCTCGATGATGATCTTGTTACTGTCGAGGGAAATCTTTTGGGCAAAGGAAACGGCGGGGGTTCCCAGTATTTCGGATAGATAGAGGCCGACAACGCCCGCGTTGGTGTCAGCGGCCTGTCTCCCGGTTAATATAAGATCGTGCTTGCCGATTTTTCTAATGGCTTCAGCTAAGACAAGGGCTGTTCCGTAACCGTCAAGATTTTCAGGGGCAAAAGCAGCATCATCCAAAAGAACCAGCTCATCTGCGCCAGCAGATGTAGCCTTCATTAGCACCGCCTTTGAAAGTCTATATCCTACACTGATGGCTGTCAACTTGGCTCCGTGTGACTCCCTAAGCTGAAGCCCGGCCTCAAGGGCATTTTCATCGAAAGGACTAATAACGGGAGGAATGCCAATAGGGGTTACTCGGCGGGCACCGGAATCTATGCGATAACAGGATGAAGGAGATTCCGTGTCCGGAACCTGCTTGAGACAGACAATGATATTGAGTCCGTGCATTTTGCTTACACCCTAAATCGAATCACCCAGGTGTTCTTTGAGTTTGAAAATCAGGGAAGGGAGGATTTCCTTATAATCGCCGACCACACCATAGTCGGCACATCTGAAAATGTTTGCATCTTCATCCCTGTTTATGGCCACCACATGCCTTGATTCGGAAATGCCGGTCAGGTGTTGCATCGTTCCAGATATCCCTATGGCCAGATATAGATCGGGGGCGACTGATTTTCCTGTGAGGCCGACTTGAGATGACGATGAGATCCATCCCATATCACAGGGGGGCCTGCTTGCTCCAATAGTGCCGCCAAGAAGTCGAGCCAACGCACGAAGCTGGTCGAAACCTTCAGAACCCCCAATACCCCTACCTCCTGAGACCACCACCCTGGCGTCCTCAAGTTTGATACCCCTGTGACTTTCATAGACCGTTCTAATGGCACTTGTCCTGGACGAATCCTGGTTTGGTCTGTGCTGCAACATAATAACCTCACCATCTCTGTCTGCAATACGGTCAGGAATTTCTCCCACCCTTATCCTGATTGTCGCCATTTGAGGCAGCGATTTGCAACTGAACACTGCCAGGGCATTGCCCCCAAAGATGGGCTTGGTCATCAATAGTGTACGGGTTCCCGGGGCAAGGGCAAGATGAACACAATCCATGGTTACCTGGGATTGAAATCGTGCTGCCAGCCGGGGAAGGAGGTCCTGGCCCAGGGCGGTATGGCCTGCCAAGAGTGTCATTGGACTGAAATCTTCAAATAAATCTTTAAGAATCCGCAAATATAAATCGGGATTATAGCCAGAAAGAGAAGGGACCTCCAGTGCATATGCCCGATCCGAACCAAAACAGATGGATTCTTGGGCATTCTTCTTGACATCGGCCCCAATGAAAATGGCAGACAATTCTACGGATAAATCATCGGCAAGTTGTCTTCCAAGTCCCAAAATCTCGAGACTGATGCGAGATATCATCCCCCGTTCATTTACCTCACCGATAACACATATTCCGTTATTCTCACGCATGGACAAGATTTCAAGACCGCTCTATAATTCTATATTCACTTGCCAGACCTGGATCGAATTTTGATCTTCTATGGCTGCAATCTTGTCGTGGACACAGCATGCAGCTCTCAAAATGGATTTCCGTGGGGAAGTAGATACCGGAGACAGACTTGACAGGGTCCATCAGATAACTATCTCGTAATGTCACACCTATCAGGGTCTCAACATTGCCCAATATCGAGAAGAGTGGCTCCTGTTGCTCCATTGGCCAGTCATCCAAGGATCCTGGATTCATGTGTGAAAGCTGTGTAACAGCATATTTTTCTTTCAGATGTTTTTCCAGATGCACGTGGGCGGAGAAAAGGATCATCTCTTTAATCGTGTCAAAACAGAATTGTTTCATTATATCTTTAGTGGACGGCTGGATTGAGTCTAGTTCTTTTCCACAGGTTACGACGTAAGGGAAGACCCGGCCTACGCTCTTAAGGTTTTTTCCAAGGATTTTGCTTGTAAAAGGGACGCCATCTATTTCTACGGAGACCTCATCTATATGATCCACGTAGGCAATCTTATAGAGGGCCTTGGGATTAGCGATGGGCCCAACTAATTTGAGCAAATTTTGAATGGTCCCCTCAAGTAACGTGTTCTTCTTGGTGGAACCCAGTAGCTCAATGATCTGGATTGGTGTTATTTCAAAGGGTATGTTACGCAATACTTCCATAATTTGTCTCAGTGAAAATGGCCCAGAGGACTTTTTAAACTACCATATTAAGGCCGAATGTCAAATCCAATAGAGCGGGTTTTCCATCTGGCGATGATGGATATCAGTAATAGATAGATACATCATCTTTGGGGCTCAGTATTTTATGAAGTACGGCAAGGCCATCAGAGCAATGCCAACAAGAATGATTAGAAATATGTTGGAGATAAAATATGGAAAGGTGCATAAGGCAATACCGGAGAGGAGTGGAACGCCTCGTTTTTGTTTTTTCCCGTACACAAAATACCCCAAACCGATTGAGCCAAACAATAAACCCCAGATTATTGATGCCGAACTATACATAGAGTTCTCGTAATACTTTAGGTGTTTGAAAATGCCAACCGAATGCCGATGTCTTTTCCTTGTTCCCTCCGGGCCGGAGGCCGGTTCTTCCGGGCTCCAATCAAAATATACTCATCCCGAGGGCGGCCTCCAGATTGGTTGGAGGTATATCCTCGGGATCTGCCTTCACATCGATTAGCGCCGGTCCGTCCTCAGACAAGAAGGCCTGCAGGACATCATCAATATCCTCTGGACCTTCCAGGCAGAAGCCCGCAGCACCGAATGATTCCGCCAAAGACCTAAAATCAGGGTTACCGTGGAGGGTCCCATAGACCCTGCCATTTAGCTGTATCTCCTGACGCATTCTCAGGACCCTGTACGACATGTCATTGATTACTATGATTTTTAAGGGAATGCACTCGCGGATGGCCGTCTCCATGTCCTGAACTGTCATCATAAAATCGCCGTCGCCAAGGATCGAGATGACCGTCTTTTTGGGATATATCAACTTGGCCGCAAGGCCGGCTGCCATGCCAAATCCCATCGCCCCGAAGTTACCGCTCGATAGATAGGAGAGGGGCCTCGTAGATGGAATAAAGACCATGGGATATAGGACATGCATGCCGGATCCAACTGAGATGATGGTGTCATCTGGAATGAGGCGGGCCAGTTTTTGGCAGACGAGGCCGGGACGCAAGGTCTTCCCTTCTTTGAGGTTGGTGCTGACCATATCCCGCCATTCCTTCCTGGACTCGGCCAGGATATCGTCCCAGGTGTTTTTTATGGGCATATTGTTGTCGTCTATAACCTGGCAGGCCTTTTCTAAGAAATCGGCGACATCGCAGGTTATCACCTCATCCATGTAAGAAAGCCTTTCCGCAGGGATATCTTCCAGGGTTATCGCCACGACCCTTCCGGAAGGGAGCCATGTAAACTCATAGGTTGTCACATCAGAGAGTGAACACCCAAGGCACAGGACCATGTCAGCGGTTTTTAAGGCCTTGTCGGCGACGATGCTGCTTCCTCCAAAACCCACTCTCCCGAGACATAGTGGGTGGTCTTCGGGGATAGTGCCTCTGCCATTCCCGGTGGTTATGACGGGGCATCCAAGCCTTTCCGCCAACTTCACGAGGACTTTATGTGACCCGGAGTACGCAACCCCTCCGCCAGATAGCATCAGGGGTAACCGGGCATTTTTGAGTGCGGAAAGGATCTCTTTCACCTTGATGGCATCGACTACTTGAGGAGCCGGCGGGACAATAGAACCGAATTGCGATGGGGCCTCAGTCTTCTCGAACCAGAGGTCCTCCGGAACCTCAATAACACAAGGCCCCTTGTCTCCTTTGAGGCTAAGGCTGAATGCCTTCGCCACTGCCGACGCCATATCATCAGCCGTTTCCACGGTGAAGACCGCCTTACAAAATGGTTTGAATGCGGTTCGGTGATCGACTTCCAGCATGCCCCCTGTACCACGGAGTTTCCTTTTCACTGCCCCCGTGATGAGAATCATGGGGGACGCGTCTTTTGCAGCATTGGCCACGGAAATCATGGCATTGAGCGCTCCAGGCCCTGCATGAACTACAGCAACTCCCGGTCTTCCTGTGAGCCTTCCTTCCACATCTGCCATGCTCGCCGCAACCTGCTCATGCCTGCAAGAGATGTATCTCAAGGAATCCCTGGCGTCATAAAGGGCATCGAAAAGCCCCAGTAGGGATGTCCCTATTACACCCGAGACCCTTTTTACAGATGCGCTTTGAAGGCATTTTACCAGAATCTGTCCTGCAGTCATAGATGGCATGAGAGAATTTCCTTTCTACCTGGGCCTGGTAAATGAGAGATAGACTTTGGTTTTAACGGGTAGAGTATAGGGGAAGGAGTGGTGTGTGTCAATCTATGGCAACTTTCAAGCGATTGCAGGTGTGATTTACTGCTGCCCTCAAAAATAATAGGCGAGTTCGAGCTGAATATAATCATCGTCACGCAAGCTGTATAAGAGCGGAGCGTCTTGGGGTACATCAAAAAAGCCCCTTCCTTCCAGGGACAGCTTCCAGTGATCGCCAAAGCGTCGGCTTGCCTCAATGCTAAAGAGGCGTGAAGAGTTGTCCAGGTCCTGACTCACACCGGCCAAAACCGATGTGCTGGCAGGGTCATTTACTGTCAAGCGGAGGCCGAACATGACATCATTTTGAGAAGGCGTAGTTGCATCGTCACCGCGTTCATCATATGCCCATTCGCCAAGCACACCCAAATCCATATACGTGCCTGCCAGACGGACAAAGGTATACTCAAAACCTCCCACACTTCCAAAAAAATCCTCCTCTTCCCTGCCATAAAGATTCTTCTGGCCAGCACGATAGATGGCCTCTAGTTTCAAGAGCCATTCGCCCTCAACAAGCTCTGCATCCAGGCCTGTCTGGTTGATCTGTTCGTAATAGGGGATGAGAACGGGTTCGAGATTGTCGAACCCCATAAGTAGTGTGGGTTCGCGGCTGGTTCCATTGAAATTATATATGCCGATATCCAGATTACCGATTGTATCACTATACCTTATGGCAAAATCCATATGGTGCGTTTTACGAGAGCTTTCAAACCTGGCCTGGCCTGTGTCTATCCTGAGACCTGTACGCAGGCGCCCCTTTTTACCTGGATAGGTTCGCTCACGAAAATATGGCAATACGAAAACATCCACAATTCCCCAATCCCTGGGGATGGAAAGGTGTATCATGGGCTGGCCGAGTTTGTCCTCACCGTCGATGTCCTCTACTGCGTCGGTCTGATTGATGATGTCAACAAGATGTGTAAACTCGGCCACACCCCAAAATACCTTTCCCACTCCAAAAAGAAGCTCCCAGGAGTCACCAACATACAGATAATTCAATTCACGCACGTCAAAATGTGAACGCTCAGGGTCCGGGCTGTCGAGTCTTGCAAACGGGACAAGGGTAACGCTGGAACCGCCTTCCCACTCGCAATAAAATTCAGGCTGAAGGGAGAAGGACCCATCGTTTCTCTTCTGTCCAGCAAAAAGGGCATCGTTGAAAAAAAGTCTTCCTTGTGATGCCACATATCCAGAGAACTCAAGTCTTGTGGGAGCCAGTGAATCTGTCAAGAACTTTGTGACGCCTCGTTTTTCTGTCTTGATCGTCTTTTGAACCAACCGTGGTGAACGTCCATGGATAGTAATTTTTTCAGGCCTTTGCACGTCAACCACGATTCGGAATGGATCATAGAGATGAAAGACCTTATAACCTCCCGTTTGTCCCATATCGAGGACTATGCGCACGGTATCTTTTGTGTGCTGGCCAAGTCTGGCCTCTTGAAGCAGGCCGTCCTTTATCTCTATGGGGCTGTGAATTTTAGGGCTGATGTGGCTACTATTGAGGTCCAGATATAGCCTTTGGGGTGTCTTCAGTTCGGGGTCGGGTTTGAGGAGGTGTTCCTTATACTTAACTGGACCTGCCAGGTCAACTACAACACGGGTGTGATCACGAAACGATCGATACCGCATGTCCTTTACAGTTACAAGGGCGGGCTTATTCTCAGATGAAGAAAGTCTGGTATTTACCTTTAAAGATTCATCATACGCCTGGGGGCGCTGGCACATGGC
This sequence comes from uncultured Desulfobacteraceae bacterium, assembly GCA_964473615.1. Classification (GTDB taxonomy): domain Bacteria; phylum Desulfobacterota; class DSM-4660; order Desulfatiglandales; family Desulfatiglandaceae; genus CAYYPQ01. The sequence goes on along the minus strand of CAYYPQ010000001.1, from coordinate 72,053 downwards.
TTCAGGAATTCCACTGAATAAGATGGCAGAAAAGAAATAAAACGAGATAATCGTGGCAAGCGACACTCTCATCTGGCTCTTTTAAGGCTGTTCTTGTTAAAATCCTTTTTTATGAGGCCAACACGGAATTTGTAGTTGGACCAGATTAATTTAGTGCTCTTTCCGTTTTGGTGGTTGACCATGTCTATCTCATCGGCACGCCAGAATCTGCCCGGGTACTTGTGATAACCATTACAAGTAAGGGTCTTTAGGAGGGAGTTCTTACGGTCATAATATTCTATTTTCAATACTCTATATTCGTTTTTATCTCTCCAGACCACCTGACGTGTATACCCGGAATTTTTCTTGTCCACTGGGTAACGTTCGATTACGAAGCATTCCTGGCCATCATATACTTCATCACGGATCCATTTGTAGGTATATTTTTCTACTTCCTGGCTGGATATGTCTTCATAGGCGAACTCGCTGCCCATAAAGGACCCAGATTTGTTGCGGGAGCTTATCCTTTTTACTCTTTTTAAGGCGGGCAGGTAAAGCCACTGCTCATCATCACGGAACTTGTGGCTGTATGTCAAAAGGGCCGTCCCCTTCACATCCCTGGGGTTATCAAATATACACAGGCTCTTATCTCCATCCCCTTTCACTTGCATGGTTCGCATACGCATTTTCCGCTCGCTTTTCTGTCCATGCCTGTTCTTGAGGATCATAAGCATGTTGGCAACAGAGTCCTGGAATCCTGTGTCACGACTATCGGCCTCTTCTGCAATGGCCAGGCCCTTTTCCTGGGGTGTTTTGGCCACTGCCATCGAAGGCAGAAGGAAAAGAAATATAGTAATGCATACTTGTAGCCCTTTCATTGCCTAACCCTCCGCTTTCATAAGTAATGTTGGCAGGAGCAAAAAGTCTAGGCCCAGTGCCAGCGTCAAGGTTATAGCCATCATAATCCCTGTTTCAAAGTTGGGCCTAAAACCTGAAAAAGAGAGAATTGTAAAGCCTGCAACCAGGATTACCGTTGTTACCAGCATGGCGGGTCCCACGGTGGTGAAAGAATAGCGGACTGCATCGAATGTGTCCATGCCAAATTCACGGCGGGCACGGAGGTATTTGCTCATAAAGTGTACGGTATCGTCTACCACAATCCCAAGGGTCGAGGTTGCTACCACCGACAGGGCCACGCCTACCCGACCCACAATTATACCCCATATACCAAAGGCCATGAGAGCCGGGGTCAAGTTCGGGATCAGGCTCAAGAGGCCCAGCTTGATATTACGGAGAGCGACGATCATGATAAGAGAAATCAGTGCCAGGGCAAAAAAGGAGCCCCGCAGCATGCTGTGTATGTTCCGCTGAGATATATGGGCAAATATAATGGACATGCTCGAGCCATAGGTAAACATGCTCTTGGGTGCGTTGTGTGTGAGCCAGTCGCGCGCCCTCTTATCCGTGTCGATGATGAATTTTGACGAGCCGTTTTTCAAGGCCACTATCATTCGTGTTGCTGATTTGTCCACGTTGATCTTATTGTTGAGATCATGACCGAACGGGAGCGACATCTCATATAGGAGCAGGTATTGTGCTGCCAGGTCTCTCCGCTCCGGGATGCGGTAGAAGGCTACGTCATCGCCATGCATGTTCTTATTTAGCCGTTTCATTATATCGGTGATGACATCCACATGGACGACTTGGGGTTGTTTTCGATACCAATTGGCAAATCTCTCCACCGTAGCCAGATATTTGGGGTCGTTGATTCCACCAGGCTCGCCCGAGTTCAAAGAGTATTCTATTGTCGGTAGCCCGGTAAGGTTTTTATCCACAAAGTCGGTGGCCCTGCGGATTTCATAACGCCTGCTGTAAAACTTTATGAAATTGTCATTCAACTCGATCCGGAAAACCCCAGCGCCTAACACCACCAATAGAATCAAGATGCCCCCTAACAAAGGCGTACGTCTCTTGATGACAAAGCTTGAAAAGCCCACAAAGGCTTGACGTCTTGCAGTGGTCCTTGGCTTCACTCTAACTGGAAGGACTGCCATAATAGCGGGTAGAAAAAATATGGAATAGAAAAACGCCCCTGTCACACCCACTGCGACGATATTGCCTAGATCGCGAAATGGTGGGGCATCGGAAAAGTTCATGCTCAAAAACCCAATCACCGTGGTTATACTTGTGAGAAAAACAGGTTGCAGGTTGATGCGCATGGATTCCGCAATGGCATCATTTTTGGCCTTACCTTGTCGCATCTGGTGGAACATTGTAACCAGTATATGTACGCTGTCAGCCACACCCAAGGTCAGGATGATCGTGGGTGAGGTAGCTGAGGTAGGATTCAATAATATGCCTCTCCATCCGGCGAATCCCAGACCAGTAATCGCCGAAAACGCAATGAGGAGAAGAGTTACAAATGTTCCCGTAACGGAACGCAACAACAGGCCCATCATGCCAAACAGTGTAAGATACATAATAGGCCCCAGGGTAGACATATCATCCATGACGACCTCGCCAAAGGCGTCATCCATCATTACCCCCCCGGTAAGGTGTATATCTATTTCAGGGTGGTTTCGCCGGAAACTGTCAACCATTTTACGGGCGAATTTTGCTACCTCCCGTGACTCACTCCTGGATTTTCCGGGCTGGATAACTATGACGTTCACTGCTGTCACATGACCTGAAGGTGAAATCAGGCGGTTAAGAAGGAGGGGTTCGGATAGAGCTATCTTTTTTATCCGTTTAATCTCTCTATTCGATAGCTTATATGCGTCCTGGACCAAATCTTTCACTATAAGTTCATCACCTGCACCGTGGGTATGCTGAAAATTGGTTATTGAGTCGACCCGGCTTGAATATGGTATTTGCCAGCAGTCCCTGGTCAGCTTTTCTACTGCGGCGAGTGTCTTTCGGGTGAAAACATTGTGATCTTTTGGGGCAAGGACAAAAAGGACGGTATCATTTTTGGCATAGGTGTTTTCAAGGGCCTCCAGGGCCTGGAAATAAGGGTTTTCTTTGCTGAAGAAGACACGGGCATCGTTGTTGAAGCCAAGGAACCTTACGCCGCTTCCAATAGTGAAAACAATTGCGAGGGTAAAGAAAATGATCCACCATCTGTGTCTAACTACCCATTCACCAAAATATGCCTCGAACCTGTTCAAGACTATGGCCCTCTAATGATCCTTATTGTAACTTCTCAATAAACGGGGGTTAATCACCAAAGGGTGAATAGGCCAGGGCTGGCCTTCTACTACCATAGTTACTCCCAATTATTGAGCTCTTGCTCCTTATTGGACTGGAGTTGATTATTAGCAGAAGGATTTTTCATAAGTCAAGGAAAAGGGCATTAATAATGTCTGTAAGATGAGGAGAAAGGTTTGCCCCGACCGCAGAAAGCCGCGAGCTTGCCTGCCAGAAGGTGTGATGGGTTTGCCTGTGGGGCTCCACAGGGAGCAAGAGGCGACAATTTTGGGTTGTCGCCTCTTGCGGCCAAGATTATTGAGCGGGACTTGGAAATTAGTACCCCCTAAATCCATTTCAGGATAGGGCCGAACAGGACAATGCATATAAGATCAAGGCCTAGGATGCATCCAACGGTAATAGCCTGGTTCTTTACAGATTTCATGTCGTGTACCCAGTAGGAAACCACAAAAAAGTAAAAGTAGCCAAACACCCAGATCAGCCATGGACTCGTGGCACGCCACCATGAATAATCCCATGTAAGGGCCCCGACGTGGTTTAAAATTATTTCTATGAACACGGAAAGGGTGGCAAAAAATATGGCGAAGAAGAGGCGGTTAGGGATCCCAATGATTTTTGTTTTCTTGTCCTCGGGAAGAATGATTGAACATGCCACCCCCATTATGAGAAACATGAAAGTAATTTCAATATTCAGACCGATCAGGATCAGGTATGCTGTTTTCCCTGGGGTGCCCCATAGAGGCGCATATTCGGTGAAGTGAAAGATAAGGGAATTACAGATCTCGTTAAACCAGTCGCATCCCCATAGCGCCAATCCGGCAAATATCACATTCCAATTCTTTTTCCGGGCCTCTGCATGGTAGATGTAGATCACAACCAGCAGGAATGTAACAACGTACCACTGAAACTGTGACGTGTCTCTCAAAATGGAAAGCGCCTGTCTTGCAGATTCTGTCATGGCATTACCTCCTGTTTATTTTTCGTAAGGGTTCGAAGGTTCTATATCCTCCTTGATTCCGTCAAGCTCAAAAGCTCCGAAGGATAGGGCCAGTAAGGCTTTAAGCCAGGTCAATACCTTCGGCAACAGGCATTTCCCCGTCTTATTTCTTGGCACCTATCTCATCATACATTTCAATAGTGGGGGCACCTGCCAGCAAGGGAGTTACCTTTTCAAATAGCTCTTTAATATACGGAGCGGAACTGTGTTGCGCCAAGGCCGCATCATCTCTATACCTTTCATAGACAAAAAATTTTCCTGGTTTGTTCTGTGCCCGGTGGAGCACATATGCCAAGGTCCCCTCCTCTGATTCGACGTCTGGGATTACACCCATAAGGGCACTCTCCATATCACTTTCTCTTCCTTCTCTTGCCTCTAATATAGCAACCAGAACTATCATTTTCTTGCCTCCTAAGTTAAATTGTAATAGCTCAATAATTGAGGGTAACTATGGTAGTGGAAGACCAAGGCTTGTCCACCTTCAGTCTCAACAAGGTGTCTATCCACCTTTGTAACCCGTTTTCCTATCTAACTCTTGCATCATTTTATTCAAAGTTTCTTCAACGTCTTCCCGCAATACCTCCAGCTGCTCGCTGTCTAGATCCTTCGGAATATGCCAGGGCCTTCTGTACATCACCACGACCCTGCTAAATGGCAGGGGTATCATGGTCTTGTCCCAGGTCTTTTTAAGGGTAATAGCGGGGTAAGCAGAGACCATGATAGGGAGAAGCGGTACGCCTGCCTCCATTGCCAAGGCGATCATCCCTTTTTTTGCAATACAACGTGGCCCTGTAGGGCCATCAAGAACAGTTGCGGCCTTCCGAACACCAGGCCCGGACAAAAACTTTATCATACTCCTTAATGCGGCGTCCCCTCCGCGGCTGGAGGATCCACGAATGGGAATTACGCCTATCTTCTCGGCAAATCTAGCAAAGAGTTCCCCGTCCTTTGACCGGCTGAACATTATCATAGGATGAATATTACGAAAAAACCAGACCAAAAAGATTGCCCCCCTATGCCATGTTGCTCCCACGGCCCCTCCTTCCGAGGTTACATAACGCTCATGAAGGTCCTGGCCAATGATTTTTATCCTACAGGTGGAGAACCATAGTCTCAAAATTTTGGTCCCGAGACTAATAATTAGGCGATTCTTCAATTTTTACCTTTGCGGTCATAACTCAAGAATTAAGAGGCTTGTAAGATTGTAGCACTTTAACAAATGAACCAGGCCCAGCTTCGGTGACGGTTGCCAAAGTGTTACCCAGTGTGTTTTCTAACAGTCGTAGTCGTACACTATCGGCGCATTCACCAATTCATAATTTCCATTACATGAGCTGGCATTAATAAATATAATATTCTTGTTGGAGGTAATTCCCGCACCCTCATGGATGTGGCCGAAGATATGAACGCTGGGCCTTACTCTTTCCAATGCCTCAAGAAGATCCTGGCAACCTAAATGTTCACCGTATGCCTTGTCTCTGACGCCAAAAGGCGGGCCATGGGTAATAAGGACATCCGTATCCGGTGGAATAAGATCCCATTTTTCTCTCATTTCGGGACCGCGATCCAGATTAAATGCCCAGTCAAGGAACCATGGCTGCCATGGGCTACCATAAAACTTTACTCCTTCAATAGTTATCGACTGGTCTTGCAAATAAATACAGTTTTTAAACTTCAAGACACTCTTTTCGCGGTTTTGTTCAAAACAAAAATCGTGGTTGCCTGCCACGATTATCTTATGTCTGTGTGGCAACGAATCAAAATACGCAGCGAAATCCGCCAATTCTCTTAGTGTGCCTCCCGCGGTAATATCTCCAGCGTGAATTAGGATATCACCGTCTGGAATTGAGAGCCCGCGGTGTAGGTTATGCGTATCAGCTAATGCGACTATCCTCATCTCTATTTAGGGATATATCCATGTAAATATAGTAAGACTTCAGCCAGCGGCCTTAGCTTTTTTCACCCCTCTGGCTTCCGCGCTATTTCAGGGCAGGCATGTATGTGACCCAATCAAGATGCCCTCAAGTACGCCCCCGGCAATGGCTAAGGCCTTGTCTGACATGAAATAGCAGTATTCTTTCCTGCCTCTAGGATCTATGTCTCCGATCTTGAGCCCAGCTTTCACATTGATTCCGGGGTGAATCATGCCTCGCAAAATGCCATCGATAAGGGCGTTTACAGGCACACCGGATACCGAGCCAACTAAATCTCCTTTTCTTACTGGGCGTCCAATGTCTAGTTTGTTTTTCCATTGACCGTCGGCAGGTGCCCTGATGACCCTATCGTTGGTAATTCCAAGGACCGGCGAGGGCTCATGCGTGTCAGGTTCTGCCGCTCCTGTCAAGAGCAGCCTCCCAAGCCAGTGGCCCCGGTTTGTCTCCACCACAAAATTGACGTCCCTTCCAGCCTCAAAGTCGGGACCAAGGCCTATGACAAGGGGGGCATCCCTTATAGTGGTTCCTGTGTTTTTCTTGGCAAGTATGGCATCAACAATTACATCAGGTCTTATTTGGTGCCTGGCGTCACAATCTGGGTCCACAAAAACAGGTATTTTTCCCTGTTCCCATTGGGCATAGGCATCAACGGCCTGTTGTACAAGAACTGCCTCCAGGCCTTCTACAACAGTATTACCGTTATACACGGCCTCTGAGAAAGCGACACCGCGCCTTACGGTAGTGGGTTGACCGATTTCTGTTATAAATACCCTAAAGCCGGAATGATGGAGCCTCCACGTCACACCGGAGGCGATGTCACCGCCGCCTTTTACGCAGACCTTGATGTCTGACATTTGTCTTTTCATATGACATCGAAGCCCAGATAACGGTGTCTAAAGGATTCGTTGAGCCCTTCTCTGTCCATCTTCACCGCACGAGGCAGGTAATCGAGTATATCCTGGGCCGTTATTCCATCCTCTCCGTTGTCCAGGGCTGCCAGGTCTCCGGAGAAACCGTGAATAAACACACCTTTTTTGGCCGCGTCCTGTAAGGACAAGCCCATTCCGAACATGGCGGCAATTGTACCAGTTAGTACGTCACCTGAGCCCGCTGTTGCCATACCAGGGTTCCCAGTCAAGTTGATAAAAACCCTTTGGTCGGGATACCCAATCAGTGAGTGTGCACCCTTTAAGATGATGATTGAATTGAGTTCCATGGCTGTCTGTTGGAGGATATCAATTATTTGGGCTTGTATTTCCCTGACGTCAATTTTTGTCATTCTAGACATCTCGCCTAGATGGGGAGTGAGGATAGTCTCCGCTCCCCGTTCTTTTATTATCTGTAGATCTTTACAGAGGGCAGTAATACCGTCACCGTCTATGATCATAGGTTTCTTGATTTCCCTTGCCAGGTCCCTTGCCAGTTGCTGGGATTCTTTGTCCAGAGAAAGCCCGGGACCAAGGACTACCATATCCATTCTCTCAGATAACTGCAATAACGCGTCTCTATTTGCAAGGCCTATACTTCCTCCACCGGTTTCCTTCTGAGGCATAAAAACAATCTCACTCCCTTTGTTGGCAATAAAGGGAGTAATGGATACAGGCGCGGCAAGCCAGGAAAACCCTCCTCCTGACTTCAGAAAAGATAAGGCCGAGAAATAAGGCGCCCCAAAGTATGTGGAGGCACCTGCAATAAATAGGACCTTGCCAAAATCACCTTTGTGGCCGTCTCTTTTCCTGTAGGGAAGCTTTGGTGGGTCATTTATCTCTATCCTCATAGAATCTACATCATACATTGAAGGCGGGAAGGATATATGTGTTACATATAATTTTCCGCATAGCTCATATCCTGGGAAAAGCATGTTCCCTATTTTTGGAAGGCCAAATGTCACCGTGTAATCCGCCCTTATGGCTGACCCCATTATTTTGCCCAAATTTCCGTTCACGCCAGAGGGTATATCAACACTAAACACGGTTTTTCCAGATGCATTAACCAACTCAATGACCTCACGTTGAATTCCCTCGACATCACGTACAAGGCCTGTCCCAAAGATTGCATCCACAACTGCATCGCAGTGGGAGACAGGGGTTTTCAGCTCCTTAATGGATTTGACTTCTTGGATCTCTATGGAGATCCTAGACATGATGTCGAGATTCATTCTTGCCACACCCCTGAATCTAGTCCTGTCACCCAAAATGAAGACACTGACATCTCCTCCGTTTGAATGGATTTTTCTCGCGATAACCAGTCCATCGCCCCCATTATTCCCAATGCCGCATAGGACGATAAATTTTTTGCCTCTAATGCCAAATTGTGTTGAGATGACAAAACTGGTGGCCAGGCCCGCGTTCTCCATAAGGATTTCTTCCCTTATACCAAACTCTTGTACGGCGGTCTTGTCCAGTTCTCTCATCTCAGAGACCCTGGCTACTTTCATCTGTTACCTCCAAGGGAGTTCACTTTGTGGCGTGAGTTGTCAGGTGGGTAAAATTCCAGAGCTGATGCCTAAAACTGCTCGAAATTTTTCCTAAAGTCATGTGCCAATTTCTTCGCCCGATCCTCATAGCGTTGTTTATCAGTGGTAAAATTCCTCGGGTTTAGAATCTCTGACGGGACTCCCGTGCACGCCCTGGGGATCATAAAACCGAACAATGGATCCCTTTCGAATTCTTCTCCATCCAACGTGCCGTCTAAGATGTTCTTGATAAGGGCTCGAGAATAGGCAATTTTTATCCTGTCGGTCTCTCCATAGGGGTCGCCCACCCAACCGGTGTTCAGGAGCCAGCATGTTGCATTATGTTGCTGGACCTTTTTCATAAGCAATTTGGCGTAAACGGCTGGTGGGAGGGCCATAAATGGCGCTCCGAAACAGGCACTAAAGGTGGCTTGAGGTTCTTGGACTCCCTCCTCTGTCCCTGCGACCTTGGCCGTATAACCACTCAAAAAATGGTAGACGGCCTGCTGCGGCGTAAGCTTCGCGAGGGGGGGCATGACACCAAAGGCATCACATGTGAGCATAATTACGTTTCTTGGGTGCGCACAAACTCCTTCACGAATGGCGCTGGGGATGTGGGATATGGGGTAGGCCGCCCGTGTGTTTTCAGTAAGAGAGGCGTCGTCCAGGTCTACCCGCCTTGAATTATGGTCAAAGCTAACATTTTCCAGGATGGTGCCGAAGCGCCTTGTACACTCATAGATCTCCGGTTCCGCTTCCTCTGAAAGCCTTATCACCTTGGCGTAACATCCCCCTTCAAAGTTAAAAACGCCTTGGTCGCTCCAACCGTGCTCGTCATCTCCTATCAACCTGCGGTTAGGATCTGCCGAAAGGGTTGTCTTGCCTGTGCCGGAAAGGCCAAAGAATATGGCGGTATCGTCCTTCTCTCCAACGTTGGCAGAACAATGCATAGATAGCACCGATTCCTGCGGGAACACGTAATTGAGCATGGTGAAGACAGATTTTTTTATCTCACCGGCATAGCTTGTTCCTCCAATGAGGACGAGTTTTTTGCCTAAATGGAGAAGGATGAATGCCTCTGAACTCGTCCCATCTAGCTCAGGAATGGCGTGAAACCTGGGCACATTGATAACGGTAAATTCCGGTTGATGATTCTGGATCTCTTCAGGGCCCTTTATTTGGATGAACATGTTCCGAGAAAACAGGTTGTGCCAGGCCGTTTCTGTTATGACCCTGATTGGAATACGGTAATCGAGATCTGCACCTGCATAGCAATCCTGGACGAATAGGTCCTTGTTTTGGAAATATGCATGCAGTCTATAGAAAAGGTTCGTGAATCTATCTTCCTCAATCCCTTTGTTTACATTGCCCCACCAGACCTTGCCCTCGCTGGAGGGCTCTTTGACGATGAACCTATCATCAGGGGATCGCCCCTTGTGGTGGCCGGTTCTTACCACCACAGGACCGAGATGGGCTATGTTCCCTTCCTGTCTTCTGACAATCTCTTCGTAAAGATGTGATGTGGAAGGATTCCAGTAGATGTTTCCCACGTTCCTAAACCCTTGTTGCTCGAGCTCGGGCCTTACGTCTCTTTGGTTTAGCATCTTTGTCCTCCTTCAGTAGTTTCTATGTTTCGATATAAGCGGTATTGGGTGTCATGAGCACCCTCATACATGATAAAAACCAGACTCGATTGCCGGCGGATCTTCTTCGTCAAAGGTACGGATGATATCTCTATACATCCTCTTTTTCATCTCAGCGATGATCTCCCTGCGTTTGTTTAGACTTTTTGCAAAGTCCAGGGCCTTATTCATCAAGTCATCGATATGACAGGCCTTTAGGACAATGTGGTGCGTTTCACACTCCTCGGCAGTGATCCGCTTTCCGGTATACTGCATTTCTTCGAATTTGTACGCGGGGATGGCCTTTTTGATCAGGGCGACCATCCCAGGAAGAAAGGGTATGCCAAGGTCAACCTCAGGGAAACAAAAGAAGCCCCTGTCAGAACGCATAAAGCGAAAGTCAAATGCGCAACTCACTATGGCTCCTCCTGCGAAGGCGTGTCCCGATATTGCTGCAATGGTGGGCATGGGATAAAGTAATATCCGTCTGAAGACTTTGTTCATTGTATATAAGAAGTCGGTTACCGTCTCCTCATCGTCCTTCTTAATAACAGAGACCAGCCAATCCAGGTCTATCCCGTTTGAGAAGATCTTTTCGTGAGACGAGGTGACGATTAGAGCGTTAGCGTCGGTCCCACCCTCGATTTCATCCAAGACAGCGAGCAGCCGGCGCAAAAAATTTGGATTGAAACGGTTTTCGCCATCGTTCATAGTAAGAACGGCTACCTTTTCATCTAATTTGTAATCTATGATTTCCATCTTCAATTATTCTCTGGGCTGGTGGGCGAGTGTGCCGAATGAATTGATTGAAAAGCTGAAAAAGTCAACACATGAACCAGGATGAGCCAAAGAATTCCAGCCCTGTATGGACTACTATAAAATCGGTCAGAAAATGTCAAGGAACAATGTCCTAGTGGCCTGACAGCAAAGGAACTTGACCTTTTTCGATATTATATAGTAGAAATTTTGTAACTTAGAGACCTTGGCCCCATAAATTTTCCTTTTTTCGGGACAGGGGCAAAGGAATTTTTGCAGGGCAGTGATTAGGCCCAACCAATAAAGGAGGTTCAGATATGGTCAACTTTTCGCTCAACGGAAAAATTGCACTTATTACGGGTGCCAGTAGGGGTATAGGCGAGGCCATTTCAGTAACATTGGCTGGATACGACGCCCATTGTATACTCGTTAGCAGGAAGATAGAGGCCCTCCGTGAGGTGGCGGACAAGATAAAGAAAAACGGCGGCAAGGCAGAGGCCATCGCGTGCCATATGGGGCATTTGGATCAGATAGAGGCACTTTTCAAGGAGGTAAGGGACCGGTTCGGGAGACTTGACATACTTGTCAATAACGCCGCTACAAACCCCTATTTTGGTGATATGCTGGGGGTTGATGAGGGGGTATGGGATAAGACGAACGAAGTTAATCTTAAGGGCCCTTTTTTTATGACAAAACATGCGGCAGGTCTGATGATAGAGAGCGGGGGAGGTGCAATTGTCAATGTCGCGTCTGTTAATGGTATACGCCCGGCGCTTATGCAAGGGGTGTACTCTATTACTAAGGCAGGCGTTATTGCTATGACAAAGGCCTTTGCCAAGGAGCTTGCAGACAAGAATATACGGGTGAATGCCTTACTCCCAGGCCTTACTGATACCAACTTTGCCAAGGCAATCATGGAAAACGAGATGTTCTACGATTATGCGGTAAAACGTATCCCTTTGGGCAGACACTCGAAACCTATCGAGATGGCGGGTGCGGTCCTTTATCTTGTATCTGATGCCGCCTCTTTTACCACTGGGACGTACATAATCTGTGATGGTGGAATGCTTGCATAGGCAGGATTGTTGGACATTCGTAATGATTTGACCTGGAATCTATAAATGGGATAGGCATAAGACCATACTCGAATAATAGGCGAGGGAAGGTGTTTGGCAGAGAAGGGAACAGATAGAGAGGCCGAAGCCGAGAGGGTTGGTTTGACGACCTGGCTGAAGCAAAAGTTTACCGGGAAAGACGGAGGCTCGGGCCCTGTTGATAATAAATTTCTTATTGACCTCTCAGATGTCAGGACTGTTGGGCGTTATGAGATAATAGAAAAACTGGGCCAGGGCAGCATGGGAGTGGTCTATCTGGGTAGGGACCCCTATATCAAGAGGAATGTGAGCATTAAGATTTCCCGGCCTGCCGCCGATGTCGTGGGAGAAAGGGCCGACAAATATCGTGAGAGGTTTTTTATCGAGGCCCAGTCTGCGGGAAGGCTCCTGCATCCCAACATAGTGGCTATTTATGATGCCGGCATGTACAAGGATTTTTGTTACATGACCATGGAATATATAGAGGGCCCCACTCTTAACAAGTTCTGTTACAGGGATTATCTATTACCTATCACTAATGTGGTTGAAATAGTGTTTATGGCCTGCAAGGCCCTCGATTATGCCCACAAGAAAGGGGTGATCCACAGAGACATAAAGCCGTCAAATATCATGATCGATAAGTCGGGTCAGATAAAAATAACTGATTTTGGTATAGCCCAGATAAGATCTGAACAGACGGCATCAACGGGTCTTATCGGATCTCCCAGCTACATGTCCCCTGAGCAGGTGAAAGAGAGGCCCGTTGACAATAAAAGCGATGTGTTTTCCCTGGGTTGTGTCTTGTATGAGCTTCTTACAGGTGAAAAGGCCTTCTCGGGGGACAACGATTTTACTGTTATGTATAAGGTCGCCAGTGAAGCGCCGGTCTCCATGAGAAAGATACGCGGAGAACTCCCCGAAATATTAGAGAAAATTACAGAGAAGGCGCTTTCTAAGGATCTTAGCCAACGGTACCAGACGTGCGGTGATTTTGCCTACGATTTGAGGATGGCCTTAAGGGGTCTAAAAGGGTCAACCAAGAGGGCCGAGGTCGATGATATCATCGATTATGTGTACAATATTTCCTTTTTTGAAAATTTCAGTAAAGATCAAGTCAAAGAGATACTAAAGGCGAGCAATATAATAAACGCTCGCATGGGGGATGTTATTGTAACTGAGGGAGAGATTGACGATTCATTTTTTATTATCCTCAGCGGAGAGGTTGCTGTCCAGAAGAATGACAGAAAAATCGCCACGATAGGCAGGGGAGAATGTTTTGGAGAGATGGCCTCCTTGAGTGGTCAGGTTCGTGCTGCAACGGTATTGGCGGACAGCAATTGCGTTTTAATGAAGATCAGCCCTACCTTACTGGAGAGGTCTTCAGAATCCATGCAACTGCTCTTCTTAAAGAATTTCATCATGACCTTGATCAAGCGCCTATCGAAAAGCATCAATACCGGTGACTAAAAGATCCGAAATGGTGCCCCTCTATATCACCTGGTACTCAACGCTATAAATCACTTCCATACCTCGTTGGATCCTGGACACCAGCCTCCGCAAATCCCTTTTTTCTGATAAGGCAGCTATCACACTGTCCACAGGCCCTGCCATCCGGTGAAGGGTCGTAACAACTGTGTGTTATGCCGTAATCAACACCAAGCTCAATGCCTCTTTGAATAATATCTGCCTTGGTCATATGGATGAGAGGTGCCCTGATTCTGATTTTTGTCTTGCCCTCCACGGATGCCTTGGTGGCAAGGTTCGCCATACGCTCGAACGCCTTAATGTATTCTGGCCTGCAATCCGGATAGCCGCTGTAGTCGATGGAATTCACACCTATAAAGATATCTGGCGCGCCCAGGACCTCTGACCAGGCCAGGGCATAAGAGAGAAATATTGTATTGCGCGCCGGCACATAAGTGACTGGAATTTCCTGCCGCATTTCTTGATCATCACGACCTTTTGGCACTTTGATGTTATCTGTAAGCGCTGAACCGCCAATTATGGTAAGATCAATGTCGAGGACCAGGTGTTCCCTGGCACCCAAGGCATTCGCTACCCCCTTTGCGGACTCTATCTCCAGGGCGTGGCGCTGACCATAGCGGAAACTGAGGCAATAGATCTCATAACCCTCCGATCTGGCAATAGCCATGGCAGTGGCAGAATCGATCCCACCGCTCAGGAGAACTACGGCCTTCCTGTTGTTTCCCAATGGCATGCCTTGGCCTAAACCCCCTTTTCTTCAGGGCCCCAGATGATTTTATTGATCTGTAAATTAAGCCTCACGTCCAGATGGTCTTCCAGTATCCATTCGGCCAGTATCCTGGGGGCCATCTTTCCAAAGACCGGCGAAAGGTGGACCGGGTTCATTCTGTATGGGTTGATGTCCAAGAGATTTAGTATGCCCTTTGCATACTCGTAATCCTCCCTATTACCAATAACGAATTTTACCTCGTCTTTATCCCTCAGCCGGCCTGTATTTTTAAGGTCATTTTTCTCATGCTCACCACTGGATGGGCATTTGATATCAACAATCCTCACGCAGCGTTCATCGACCAGACTGATGTCCTGGCTCCCGTTTGTTTCCATCAGGACGTGAAGACCCTTATTGAGTAAGCGCTTGACGAGTTCCGGCGTCTCTTTTTGGATCAAGGGCTCTCCACCCGTGACCTCGACCAAAGGACATTGGTGAAATACGACACGCCGGACAATTTCCGGGACCTCTATCTGGTCGCCCTCATGGTAGGCGTATTTTGTGTCACAGTAAGAGCACCTGAGGTTACACCCGGCCAGCCTGACAAAGACACAGGGTCGACCGGCATAGGAAGACTCTCCCTGGATACTGTAAAAGATCTCATTGACCTTCAGAGACAACGATTCCTCCCAAGACAAAGTCTCAGAAACCCTAAGCGAAACTGGCCCCTTTACTTGTTTTAGGGCAACCCCTTTGCCTTTTGAAACAGACATATGCCAAACCGGGATGAACCGGAAAAGCGCCTAAATTGTACTAAAGCCCGCCCTGGTGCGCCCTGATGAGCATTCTAGACACGACCGTGCGGGATACTACGTCCGTAAGTTTTACGAAAAGGGACGAATAAACCAAGTCTGGGCCAGGGTTCGAAGTGACGCAACAGCTCAATAATTGAAGGTTGCTATGGTAATAGAAGGCCAGCTCCGGCAGAGGGGCCTTTTTTTCCGCCTCTTTTCTGTCTGAGGCATTTACAGGGGCGGCGTCTGGGTATCAGATCTTAGGCTCGTAGTGTGGTTCCAACATAGACTTTGTTGTTAGAAAATTCCAAACGCATATCGCCGCGCGATGATAGTTATGACAGTGGGTAGTAATGATACGTCTGTCTTGTTTTTTGGCTTCAAAAAGGTCCCACTGCCGGCCCTGGCCTATTCACCCTCGGTGATTGACCCCCATTTATTAAGCCAATACGAAGTGACGTATCAGTTTAGCAAATGACCCCAGAGGCTTTTGGTTCACAATATATTTGAAGTTACTTAGGAGCCCTCCTTAAAAAATTTGGTCGCATTTTCAAACATCTAAATTGTTATCTTTTCAGCAATTGCGATCATACGATTGGTCATCAGCCCATACTCCCCTTGTCTTTCATTTGAGACGAAGTCCTTTTGGAAAGTGACCGAATGAAAACCGGCCGCCTTCAACATTGTTGTAATTTTCTCCGGACTATAGAGGCGTGTGCAGTAAGTCGCGTCCCGGATAAGGCCCTTCATCTTGGAGATGACCATCTCCCGGCTGTAGATGACATCATCGTCCAGTCTCCTTTGACGGCAGACCACGATCTCATCATTTGCTTCGTGCCAGGATTGGGGAACAAAATCTCGCAGCACATATTCCCTGTCAGGGAGATCCAAAAAGAGTTTCCCCTGTTGCATGAGCAATCGGAATGCCTCGCAGAGGATCTTATTATCTTGGCTTTCATCGGCAAAATAGCCCAGAGAACTGGCCATCACGATAATGACCCTGAATCTCTGACTCGGCAACCCTGTTGCGCGGGCATCGTCTTGGACAAAGCGGGTATTAAGGCCTTCTTCTTTGGCCTTTTGCCTTCCAATACCTATAAGGGTGTCGGAGTAATCCAACACTGTTACGTCTTGAAATCCACGGCGAGAAAGCTCGAGGGAGTGGCGTCCCTGACCACCGCAGAGATCCAGCACAGGCCAGGATTTGCCCGGCTTTAATACCTCTTCCAGAAAATCTACTTCCCTGGATGTCAATTTTTCATCGCATACGGATCGGGCATCAGTAGTCAGATATGTTTCATCAAAGAGGGTCTTCCACCAGTCAGGATCAATTTTGACCACTTGCTAATCCTCTTTCATCAAGTCGGCACCAAAGCTGAAGAGGCCATCAGAGACCATCAGGGCCGGGCTCCCTTCCCAGGGTTGACTTAGGGCCAATTCTTTTTCTTGTTGTCCTAGATGCACCACATCGTCCAGCTGGTCTTTACGCCAGAGTCTTTCCAGTTTGACGGCATCTTGCCACAGATTTAAGGCGTATTGGCTGAGTTCGGCTATGTGCATAACAGTCAATAACCTAGGTCTCAAGGCAATCTTGATAGGCCCCAGGAGATAGGTGAAGCCCATCTCAATTGCCTTTTGGTTCACCTCATCCTGGATCTGGACAAAGGCCTTGTAACCTAGTTTAGACAAAGAATGATTAATCTTGTCCACGGCCATGGGAACCGGGATATCATCCTTTAAAATGGCAATCGGCTGGATTCCCCCGCCTGAACCTACATTTGTGGGAACGCCACCAAAACGGGCAAGGAATCCCTGAAGGCCCTCGTCTGTTATAAAACACCGAAAATCCGTCTGCCAGTCTCTTAGATACAGCCTTCGTTTTTCCCGCGAGGGCCAGGGGCTTTGTTCGGACCATAGGGCCAGGGGAACGAGTTGCTGGACGATGTAATCGTTTGCATCAAGGGCGGTTTGGATGCGCTTTTTTGGGTCTCTCTCCTTGTAACCCACGAAGATGCCATGTCCTGAATACCCATGAGCGGGCTTAAGCACCAGGTTTCGCCAATGGGCCTCGGTCCAGGCAACCAGATCCTCAATTGATTCCCCCTTTGGACCGGAGGTACTTCGCGCGTAGAATTGCCGGGTCCAGGGGGTATGCATTACTGTCTCATCGGTTAAATCCCGCGGGGCATTGTCCGTTATGACTTCAAATAGGCCTTTGGCCCCCAGGGGTTCCATTCCACGGGGGTTCACCAGAATGCCTTGGGCAATGGCCTCTTTGATAGGCCTGATATCCATGTCTTTTCCGATCTTGACCAGGACATTCATGTTAAAATCCATGAAGATAACGGTGGCTTCTTCTCCCCTGCAATAAACCTTTCCATTTCTGAGCGAAAGATGGCCTGGACCGGCCAAGGTGGCCCTGACACCATCCAGGCAACTTAGGTAGTCCACAAAGTTCTTGTTTTCCAACACCACGTCCAGGGTCTCTGTCTCAGCAAGCAGCACGGCGTGCACGGAATTCTTTCCATGGCACTTTTCATGTGCCCTCAAGATCATTCGGGCGAACCCGGGCACTGCATTTATCTGGGGATGTATAAAATCAATATCAACTCCCACCTCAACATTTTCCAGAATCAACCCCCATGCCATCTTCCCCAAAAGTTGCGCGATCCTTTGATATTCCCAGCCCCCAGGACTGCCCATATTCCATTCGCCATGATAGCCTTTAACTGTCTTCATCGAGTTCTCCATCAAATTGGTCCCGGAGATTTGCCCCGAAGCTGAATAGCCCATCCGAGGCAATCAAGGCCGGTGAACCTCCCCAGGGCTGCATGCGCGCAATTTCCTCCTCACCCGCGCCCATCCGAATCACATGCGCCAACCGTTTTTCCCGCCACATTTTCTCAAGTCTTACCAGATCGATCCAGAGTTTTGAACTGTATTCTTGCAAATAGGCCCGCTGGTCCTGGGTGATGATCCTGGGCCTAAGGGTAGTAGGGGTTGGGCCCTCAAGATAGGTGTGTCCCAATTCCAGCCCCTTTTCATCGACCTTTTTTTGTATCTCCATCACTGCGGCAAATCCCAGACCAATGATCGCGTCGTTTATTCGGAATACTGCCTCTTTGACAGGAATGTCCGTTTCAAGTATGGCTATGCTCTGGTTGCCACCCCCTGCACCCACGTTGGTAGGTATGCCGCCGAAGCGGGCCAGGAATCCGATCAAACCCGTATCGTCGATGAGACATCGAAAATCTGTCTGCCATCTTTTTAGGATGACCTCCTTTTTTTTCATGTCCGGCCATGGGTATTCCTCGGCCCAAAGGCCTTTTGTCACAAAAGATTGGACTATATAGGGTTCTCCATCCAAGGCCTTCTGGATATCTTCATCCCGGGAGCCACTTCGTTGGGGACCAACAAAGATGCCCTTGCCGGAATAACCATAGACTGGTTTAAGTATGATGTCTTCCCAGTGGTCCCGTGTCCATTCCACCAGATCGGAGATAGGCGCCCCATTCGGGCCCTTGGTTGCCCTGGGGTAAAAAAGGCGGGTCCAGGGGGTATGCATTACTGTGGAAGAGGATAGGAGCGTGCCCAGCTCTCCTGTCACGGCCTCAAATATTCCCTTGGCACCAAGGGGCTCCATGCCCCTCGGATTGACCACGATACCTTTTCTGATCGCAGTCAACATGGCATTGATATTATGCCTCGCTCCTATTTTTAGAAGCACATCATTGTTAATATCCAGGAATATGACGGTTACCCTCTGCCCCATGAAGGTGATGTCATCCCCGGTTCTCTCCACCTCCTCAGGACAGGTTAGGGCGGCCTTTACACCGTCAATCCCATTGAGGTATTCCACCAAATTGATATTCTCCGTGACCTTATCCAGGGTCTCCTTTTCGGCCACAAGGAGAACAAATGCCTTCTGGCGATTGAATCTCGCGTGGTGGGCACGGAGGAGCATATTTGCAAAAGAGGGGACCGGATTTAAAACGGGGTGATCAAAGTCTAATTCTATGTCTATGCCGGATAGCTGTTTGATACGCTTCCAGCCCAGTTTTCCCCGTTCTTGGGCCATTCTTTGATATTCCCAGCCGCCGGGGCAACCAAGATTCCATTCCGCGTGATATCCTTCAACGTTTTTCATAGTGCATATATTAAGGTTCAGGGTTCAAGGGTTCAGAGTTAATGACGTGCTATTCAAAGGCCCTTTGACACGGACTGATTCCTAACGCCAAAACTCTTCGCATACCGTGCGGGACTAGCCAGGTTTTTAGGTTGAAGACTGAAGGAGGAAGTATTTTCAATGAGTAAACCAAGACAGCTTCCCTTTCAGCCTACTCAAATTTTCCTTCAGCCTTCTACCTTCAGTCTATCCACCTGAGTAGTTACTACTATTTCAGCCAAACCCTAACATAAAAGGCTGTCCAAAAAAAACCGTTTTTGGGCAAGAGTGACTTCAAACCTTTTTGTAACCCTGATGTGCCATCGTAAATATCAAATAATGCCTCAACTTCAGCGACGTCCGGTACAGGCATCCAATCTTTTCTCAAGGAGATGGAATGGGATCTCTCCTCCACCAAGTAATATGTCGTGGAATGTCCTTGGCCCTAACCGCGGAGAGAATTGTTTACGCAATCTGATGATTTCATGCATTCCCATAAAATAGCACAACTGATATCCGGGTGTGAGGCAGAACCTTTGGGCCTGACGGCGGGCCCTTTTGGGGGAAAATCCGAGTGCCTCAATCCTTTCGGCTGCCGTATCCAATGTGATCTTGCCTGTCTGAAGTTCCACGTCAAGTTCTGCTCGGAGGGCGCGCCAGAGCAAGCGTTTCAGCCCGATGAGCTGCCGGCGCGGGTCGTGGATGTACCCGAACTCATCTAGAAGTTGTTCCGCATAGCAGGCCCATCCCTCATAAAAGATTGGAGATTCGATCTGTCGCCGGATGGGGTTGGAATAATGTATTCTGAGATGGTCCAAGATGTGGTGGCCTGGATAGGTTTCGTGGGCCGACACATAAGGACAATGAGTGGAGACTAGGGCGAGGTCTTCTTTACCGGGGGTAAGGTAAAATACCCCGTGTACCTTGGTGTTTCCGGTTAAGGGGGCCTTATAAGATGCGGTTGCCCTGAGGGATTGGAGGTAGAACGGGGTTTGTAATACCATAACCTGTTCTCCAGGGGGAAACGTAATAATTCCTCGCGTGTAAAAAAAACGCCTGAGCTCTTGTACTTCCTTCTGAAATAACTCCATGAATTCT
This sequence comes from uncultured Desulfobacteraceae bacterium, assembly GCA_964473615.1. GTDB lineage: Bacteria > Desulfobacterota > DSM-4660 > Desulfatiglandales > Desulfatiglandaceae > CAYYPQ01. The sequence goes on along the minus strand of CAYYPQ010000001.1, from coordinate 51,758 downwards.
TTAGAGGATGATATTGAAGGAAGGTTTTCATGAATAATTTTTGTCCAGGGCTTGTGCGTGTCTATCTTCTTGGCCAATGCATCCAGCTTTTCTTGAGTCTTATGAAAGGCGTATCGAGCGATCTCCAGGATTTCTTGAGGAGATTTGGGAAGGGATAGGCTTGTACCAAGGATTTTTTTGAGGGCATCCTCCCCGATGGCAAAGGTCTTCCCGGGGCTTAATCGAACCAATTCCTTTTTGTATTGCTTCCATGCCGCCAATGCCTCAAGGATTATAGAAGAAAGCACCCGGTCTTCCCCCATCTTCTTGTTAATAAATGCGCAGATATCGTGCTCGTAAAAATTAATCGCGTCCTGGGTCATATTAACAGCGATCCGGAGAGAAATCTCTGAAGGCGAACAGAGGTTTTTTATGCCCACACGGAGAAATGAAGTGGTTTGACCGAGGATGGAAGAGAGATCAGCCTTTATCCTGCCCGGAGAACTACCAAACTGGGAAATAACATGATCCGTGGCAAAAAGGGGGATCTTGACATAAAGGGTGGGATCTTTTCGCCACGACTTCGCAACGTCATACTCTCTGACAAAACTCTCCATGCTTTGCTTTAGGAGCTTATAATCTATTTCTTCTTCGAGGTCACATGGTTCGCTTGGAGAGATTTCATTTAAGAGGTCTTGAACATAAAGGATATGGTCCTGAATCCTTTCCGGGGTAAGATCATCCAGGTGATTTAGATGCCGGATAGCGGCCTCGGATCGGGGAAGGAAGTAGAATTCGTCGCTGGCACACTGTTGGGGCAGGTGTTTTCCCAGATAGCCAAAAAAATCGTTTGCTATTGAGATAAGAGGCCTTTTCTTGTTATTCGTGTCTTTCATCAAGGATGCCACTAAATGGGAACCTGAATTCCTTCCCCTCGTAATTCTTTATCAAGAGGTCGTTTCCGTTTTCTCCCATGACATATTCCGGGAGGAGGAGGATCTTTCCACCACCACCCGGCAGGTCGATTGCAAAATGGGGGACGCAAAGACCGGAAGTATGACCCAGTAAACTGGCCATAATCTCCAGCCCCTTGGCAAGGGGGGTCCAGAAATGTGATGTGCCTCTTGCCAGGTCTGCCTGGAACAGGTAGTAAGGACGGACACGAATTGTAAGGAGTTTCTGCATCAGTTCTTTTATTATGACGGGATCATCATTGACGCCCTTCAGAAGGACGGTCTGACAGCCAATAGGCAGCCCTGCATCAGCAAGCCTCTTACATGCGAGAGAGGCCTGAGGAGTAATTTCAGATGGATGGTTGAAATGGGTGTGGATATAAAGGGGATGAAAGTCTTTTAAGATCTGTGTAAGTTGAGGAGTAATCCTCTGGGGGAGGGTGCAGGGGATCCTAGTGCCAATGCGTATGATCTCCACATGGGCGATGGAGCGTATTGCCTTCAAGATCATATGAAGCTCGTGGTCTTCGAGGAGAAGGGGATCGCCTCCGGAGAGGAGGACGTCTCGAATCTCGGCATGGCCCCTGATATACGAGATCCCTTCCCTTATGGTTTCTCTCGTCACCATAGAGGACCTTCCCACCTTCCTCTTTCGGTTGCAAAACCTGCAATACATGGCGCACTTAGATGATATGAGGAAGAGGACCCTATCCGGGTACCTGTGGGTAAGGCCCGGTAAAGGGGAAAGGCCCTCTTCATTTAAAGGGTCTTCTAGCCCGTTTTCGTCTGTTATCTCGCTAAGGTCAGGGACACACTGTTTGTATAAGGGATCTTCACTCCTTTTGATCAGGCCCAGATAATAGGGGTTGATTCGCATGGGATATCGGGAAACGACCTTTTTAGTCGTCGGCTCATCGATTTCAAAAAAACGCGATAGGGCGTGTGGGGTGGTAATGCTTTGAGAGAGGATCTGTTCCCAGGCAGATCTTCTTTTATGTTTTATCTCTGTATTATACAAGGCTGACTTCTCCGTTACCTTTTTTGAGTATATCATGTCCCTTGGGGCCACAGTTAAAGATCATGTCAAAGGCAGATAGATTTGGGATAAAAGGCCCCCATAATTGTGGATAGACGGGGGGGCGAGGGTTGAAGAAGTTGAGTTTTATGCCTGCCTTTTGAAATCCTTCTTTATCAAGATATTTTTTTGCACCGGCCTGGGCCAAGAAATGGGAAGCGCCAAGCTCTTGGCAGACCTTAAGGGAGAGTTGAGGCTCATTTGCCTCGATGGCCAGTTCAGAGAGCAATTGTATCCTTGTGGGAATTTGTAGGTATTCCATGAGATGGCGGATGATTCTCAAATTTATGTCGATCAGTCTTTCAATTTTGTCGGAAAAGATTTTTTCCCAAAAGGTGAGGTGGTCTTCAAGAAAGGGCGACTTTGAGTATGCGGCCTTCAGGCCCGCCAAATGCTTCCTGGCCCAACGACCCTCGTGGCAAATCCTGACATCATTGATCCTTTGAAGACCCAGCCCCTTTTTCCATACCGGTATAGTGAGCCAGAAGGTCCCCTGGTCATTCTTGAATCTGTTTCTTGTAAGCCACGTGGTACCGTGGGGAAACTGTACCGAATCCATGAGGACAAGGATATCTGAACTAAGGGCCTTAGAAAAAAAGCCTGGGAAAGGGGCAAAGTATGGCTGGTATGCGGAAATAATCATATCACTCTGCTTGGAACAACGGCCATCAAGCTACTCAAAAAAACTATTTTGGACAAGACTGATATTTTCATCGTTAATTGGGAAAGTCCCGCTATGCGGGGGTCAGAGAAATCAGGCTATGCCGTACCAGAAATCAAGGTCATGAAGTGAACTAAAGTTCGAAGTGAACTAAAGTGAGCTAAAGTTAATGCAGAGCTTTGCTCTTCTATTCAGTAAAATGACATAAAATTCCTTAACTTTAGACACTTTAGGCATTTTAGGTCACTTTAGGCACTCTGGACCCAGATTTTTTATTTAGTGTAAAATTTTATCGGTTATTTTTCAAGGTAGTAGCAAGTCTTTGGAATTACTTGACAGCTCAACCGTATAACGATATTTTTGCAGAATCATGTTGAATGTTATTATCATCATCCTGGCGGCAGTCCTTTTGGCTGGGCTCCTCTATTATGAAAACAGGGAAAATCAAAGGGGCCGGCTGGTCACCAAGACATGCCTTTCGTCCTTTTTTGTCCTGGCGGTTTTGCTCCAGCCGCATCTGATCTCCAGGTACTATCATTTTCTTTTTGCGGGATTGGTATTATGCCTGGCAGGGGATATCTGCCTGGCCTTTTCTCAAGAAAAGATGTTCCTTCTAGGGCTGATATCTTTCTTATTCGGGCATATTTTCTATATCATTGCCTTTTTCTCCATATCCAATTCAAACGAATGGATGTGGTTGGGCACTTCAATAATTTTGGTCTTCAGCGCCGGGGTGTATCTCTGGCTCAGGCCCCATCTGGCGTCCATGAATTTGCCGGTCTTGGCCTATGTGATCGTCATCACCATTATGCTCTCTGGAGCGTGGTCGGTTCTAGGCGATTCCAACCTACGTGTCTTGGGACGGATAATGGTCTTTGTCGGGGCCTTAAGCTTTTACTTTTCAGATCTGTTCGTGGCCCGGGACCGTTTCTTAAAGAGAGAATTTTTGAATCGACTCATTGGCCTGCCAATGTATTACATCGGCCAATTCGTGCTGGCCTTTTCCGTGGGGCTGTTGAAATGAACCACGGGGGTCCACACTGGACCTGAAATTATAGTTGAGGTGAGGTGTAAATCATGGATAGCAGACAATTCATTACCCGGAGGGGATTTCTTAAGAGACTATCTCAATTATCCGGAGGTCTCGCTCTTACCGGGTTTGCGACATGGCCCATTCAAATACCCCGTTTGGCCTGGGCCGGGCAAAAAAGCGGCGGTTTTATTGTAGAGGGGGTTGGACAAAAAGAAAATTATTCCGTGAAACTATTGGTAAGGAATGTTTTCGATGCCGCTGGGGGAATACAAAAATTTATTTCAAAGGGGGATGTGGTAGCAATTAAGCCTAATGTCTCCTGGGCCAGGAGGCCCCAACTGGCGGCCACGACAAATCCAGAGGTCTTGGAAGGAGTGATTGAACTCTGCCAAGAGGCCGGTGCAAAAAAGGTCAGAATTGCCGATAATACGATCCACTATGCCAGCCGCTGTTTTGCACTCACAGGGGTAGGGATTGTGGCTAAAAAGACCGGTGCGGAGCTTATTTATCCCAGGTCATCACTTCTCAGGGACATGAAAATACGCGGCCATCGCCTCGATGTCTGGCCGGTCTTTGTGCCTTTGGTGGAGGCCGACAAGGTGATCAACCTGCCTATAGCTAAGGTTCACGGGCTAAGCGGTCTAACCCTGGGAATGAAAAGCTGGATTGGTGGCGTTGGTGGAAGAAGGAACGCCCTTCATCAGGATATTCACCAGAGTATTGTGGATCTCGCCCAGTTTTTTCGTCCTAACGTTACTATGATTGACGCCACAAGGATCATGATCAGGAATGGCCCATCCGGAGGAAGCCCTTCTGACGTTGTTGCCAAGAACACCTTGATCCTAAGTGATGACCCTGTGGCTGCCGATGCCATGGCCGCTACCGTGCTGTTTGGATATAATCCGAAGGACATAGGTTTTATCAGTCTTGGTCAGAAATGGGGTCTCGGCACCTATGATCTTGACAAGTTGAATCAAAAGAGGGTGCTCCTATGAGTTCAAGGCTCCTGCTTTGGATTAGGAGAATCAGCCAGACTTTTTTCTTGTTATTGTTCGTCTTTCTTTTGGTTGAAACGCACCTTCCCCAGGACGTCTATCTGGATTATTCCGTGGCCTTCAGCACTGAACAGGACATCAGGTTAGCTCACCCAATAACCTTTTTCTTCCAACTTGATCCCCTTATATGGCTTACCTCCCTGCTATCTGGATACCACCTGATTAAAGGATTCTGGTGGGCAATTGGGCTCCTTTTGATTACCCTGTTATTCGGCAGGGTTTTCTGCGGTTTTATCTGCCCCTTTGGCACCATTAATCACTTGATAAGCTGGTTCAGACCTGCCCTCAAAGGGGAGCGAATGATACGGGCAAATCGAAAGGCCCCGAGCCAGAGGATTAAATATTTCCTGCTCATAACTCTGCTCCTGGGGGCCATAATGGGTATCAATCTTACTGGATTGATGGATCCCATATCTTTGCTCTTTCGCTCCTTGGGCCTGGCCGTTTTACCGGGCATTGGCACCGGAATTAAATCGCTTTTTGATGCGATGGCCAATAGTGACATCAAGCTTCTTAACCTCTTCAGTTATAGTGCGGAGATCTTTGTATCTCCCGTCTTCGGTTATGGATATCAGGCCTACCGGATGGCATGGTTCATCGGGCTGTTTTTTCTGGTCATCTTATTTCTAAACCGCATCAGGCCCCGTTTCTGGTGTCGCACGCTTTGCCCCCTTGGCGCACTCTTGGGCATCTTTTCCAGGTTCAGTTTGCTGAGGCTGGTAAAGGACACAAAAAAATGCACGGACTGCAAATTGTGCACAAAGAAATGCCAGGGGGCAGCATCCCCTATGCCCGGCCAGGAATGGGAAAACGCAGAATGCCTGGTATGCCTTAACTGTTTCGACTCCTGTCCTGAAGATGCCCTTTCATTTAAGTTCAGATGGTCCCCTGGAGTGAATAAGGCCCCTGATATGGGCCGGCGTGCGGTGTTGGGAGGCCTTGTTGCTGGCATCTCTTTACCTTTCCTGGGCAGGCTTGATGGGCGGGTGAATAAGGTATCAGATGCACGCCTGATCAGGCCGCCAGGCTCTTTACCGGAAGGGGATTTCCTGAGGCTTTGTCAGCGGTGTGGGTTGTGCATGAAGGCATGCCCTACAAACGCTATCAACCCTGCAATTACAGAGGCGGGTATGGCGGGGTTCTGGACGCCTCACCTTGTCATGATTCAAGGCTACTGCGAGTATACGTGTACCCTATGTGGAAGTGTCTGCCCAACCGGGGCCATAATGAAGGTGTCGGCCAAGGAGAAGATTGAGCGACCCATAAGGATAGGATCGGCATATGTGGATAGGGGGAGGTGCCTGCCTTGGTCAGGGAATGCGCCCTGCATTGTCTGTGAAGAACACTGCCCCACTTCTCCAAAGGCCATATACCTTCGTGATGATATTGTACAGGGGCCTGACGGGAAAGGCTTCAGTGTGAAATTGCCGTATGTTGATCTCAAGAGATGCGTCGGGTGCGGCATTTGTGAGTACAAGTGCCCTGTTCGTGGTAAACCGGCCATAAGAATTATTGCAGCGGGAGAGTCACGTTCCCTGAGAAATCAAATTCTACTTGGATCTTGATCTTCTTTGGGCCTGAGTGTCCGGCATGAATATATCCGAGAAAGGAGTTTCAATATGGTTATTACCGAACCTGGTAAGATTACACAGGGCATAACGCTTCTGGGACGTATGGAGTCCTGTGTCTATATCGTAGACGGTGGAGACGAGAGTGTGATGATCGGCGGAGGCATGGAGTTCATAGTGCCGGATATACTAAAGCAGATGGAGGAGTTCGGAATCGATGAGAAAAAGATCAGACGGCTCATCATCCTCCATTCCCATTTCGATCATTGTGGTATCATCCCCTATCTCAAAGAACGGTGGCCATGGGCGGTTGTCACCGCGTCTGCACGCGCAAAGCAGCTCCTCTCCGACCCCAGGGTCTGTCAGAATATTGCCCTCCTCAACCAGGCCACCACCGCAAGGGCAGGCCTCGAAGAGAAGGCAAAAGAGCTCGGCCTCGCTTTCACGAAGATTGACGTGGAAGAGGAGGTAGGAGAAGGCGATGTGATTGAGTGTGGCAGTCTCACCCTGGAGGTAATCGAGGTGCCGGGCCATTCGTCCTGCTCAATAGCATTGTATATGCCTCAGGAAAAGGCATTGTTTGCCTCTGACGCCGCAGGGATCAAGTACAAGGACTACATCTTTTCGGCTGGGAATTCCAATTTTGATCTGTATGAAAAGAGCCTGCAAAAGATGGCCAGATACGATGTGGATGTCGTGATGGGCGAGCATTATGGTGCCTCTGTTGACGAAGATGCGCGCAGTTTTTTGCCCAATTCCATCGAAGCGGCCAAAAAGATGCGTGCTATGCTGGAGGAATCTTACAGGCGAAGCGGGGATGTGAACAAGAGCACCGAAGAGATCACCGAGATGTTTATAAAAGAGGCGCCCGACTACTTCCTTCCCCGTGAGGTCGTGGGCATGGTCGTGGGCATGATGGTAAAAAATATTGCGAGGGCCATTGACAGCAGATAGTAGACGGTGTTAATGCCTGCAAATAGTGTTCAGCCTATCAAGTATTGACCCTGCTTCATCCACCATTTTTTCGATGAGGTCTCTACAGGTAGGAACATCATTTATCATACCTGAACCCTGGCCGGCAGTAATAGTATTGTTTTCGAGATTACCGAGTACAAAGGCTGAGACCGTTCGATTACTCTCGGGGTTTTCCTCGGATGGCCCCGGGGCATTCAAGGCCTCCTCAAAGGTCATTGTTCCCCCCTTTTTCGCCACTAATTCTATCGCAAATTCATTTAAGAGAATTCTGATGGAACCGCGGCGTTCCTCGACAAAGCCCCTGTTCCCCAATCTTTCATCCCTTACGGGGACAGGGCTCCCGTGCCTCATCGCAAACGTGCTTGTATCCGTTGCCTTTAGGATCGCTTGTTTTACATTTGGATGGGCGGGGCACTCCTTTGTGGCCATGAAGCGGGTCCCCATGTAGATGCCCTCCGCCCCTAGAGAGAGCGCTCCCAAGAGACCGCGTGCATCTACGATCCCGCCTCCGGCTATGACCGGAATGTTGACGGCATCTACGGCCTGTGGGACAAGGCACAGGGTGGTAATCTGGTCAAAACCGCTATGGCCCCCGCCTTCTGTCCCGGAGGCGACAACGGCGTCCGCCCCCACATCTTCGGCCTTCTTGACGTGCCGGACAGTTGAGCATACATGAATTACCTTCATACCCGCATCCTTCAACCTCTTGGTGTAGACCATCGGGTTGCCCTGTGAGACTATGGCGACCGGCACATGCTCTTCTATTCCTATCTCGACACATCTATCACTGAAGTCACGATCCCAACCCATCATACCGACCACAAAATTTACGGCAAAGGGTTTATCTGTGAGTTTCCTGCATTTCTTGATCTGTTCTCTCAAACGTTCTCCTGTTTCAGCGACATCTCGCGTTACAGTCTTACACCCCGCATTAGGACCAATAGTGCCCAGACCACCTGCCTGGGAAACGGCCGCGGCAAGCCCGGCATCCGTTATCCAGGCCATGGATGCCTGGATGATCGGATACTTGATTCCCATCAGCTTTGTCATTTCTGTTTCCATTTTCTACCCCCTCCTGCCCGTTATCCGGGTCAGTGATCCGGGAACGAACGGGTGGACCTCAACGTCAATAAACCCGGCCTCTTCCAGATATCCTTTCACCTCTTTTTCTGAATGGGCCCTGCCCTCGCTCCCGAATAAGGCCTCATGGATACCCCACAGTGCCGGACCGAGAGGGCCGCGCTTATCATCGTTCAAGGTCTCCCCCACCACATGGTATTCGCCCCCAGGGGTCAGTACACTATAGGCCTTACTCAATACCCTTTTTAGGACCTCTTGGTTGTATTGTGGCAGGTTGCTTGCCATGATTATTACATCCGCGCCAGAGGGCAGGGGATCGCGAGTAAAATCTCCAGGCAGGGTGGAGATTTGATCCTGCATTCCCCACTGGGCTATGAATTCCTGCGCTACCTTGCAAACCGGCTCGAAATCAAACACAATTGCCTTTAGGTGGGGGTATCTCTGAATAGCAGCGATACAGTAAGCACCTGAGCCACCACCCAGGTCGAGTATCAATGATCGTTTGCTCAGATCAACGTCCCTCGCGAATAGCATGCCGGCCCCTAGACCTACAGCATATGTGGCCTCATGATATATCTTGGCTATATCCTCGGTCAGGCTTTCATAGAGGCCGAGCACCTTTGGTGGGGAGTCTGATTTTAGGATATCAGCAAGGTCTTTCCAGCGTTCAAAGTCAAATCCGTTAAATAGCAACCACGGGCCAATATATGTCACTTTATCCTTTACCAGAAACCGTTCAACATCCGGGGCGTTTCGGTAGTCGTCCTCCTCTTTTTCAAGGAGCTCAATGGCGCTACAGGCCACTACAAGCCTTTCTGCGTTGAGTTCGCTCATGTCCAGGGCAGTGGCAATTTGGGAGATATTTGAGGCCCCATGAGATACCTTGGTAAATAAATCCAGTTCAATTGCCGCCCTAAGGGTCGCGCACTGTTTGTGTGCATAGCTCAGGTTTTGAAGACGTACCGTGCCTATCTTTTTTTTGCGATCTCCCATTGATCCCTCCGGATTGTGCTCCAGCGCATGCTTCGATTTGATAAGATTGGTTCTACTCCTTTGGCTTCCATTCTTGAAGGGTGCCGTCCTCTTCTTTTACCATGTCCTGGATGTCTTCCAAAAAGCCCGGAAAGTCAAATGGCCTGTCCCATTGGTAGGGCAGGTCCACAATATCACCCGGGTTTTTGGCCGTAACCAATACATTTAAGGCATCTTTCAGGATCTGGGTCTGCATGAATGCGTCATGCGGCCTGCCACACCCATGGCCAAGGGGAAAGTTAAGGAATACACTGCGAGGGGCTTTGACCTGGGCCATCATGTGTCGGCAGCCCCCCAGATATATTGTGGGAATTCCGGCCTCTTCTATCTTGCGCGCTATCAGTCCGACCGACTGATGATCCAAGGGTCAGGCCGGCATGAGCACGGCGGCATCCACCCCCTCTCCTTTCAATACCTCCACTATTGTGGGAACGGTCTCGTTTTGTAATGCCGTCCGTTTATAAAGCCGGCCCATGCCGAGGGTAATAGCGGTAGCTGCAAGACGCCCAATATGTCCCTGGTCTACAAACTCCATTAGCCTCTGCGCAGGAAAAATACAGTTAAAGTCCTTGAGTGCATCTCTGTGGTCGAAGTAGTTGTCATGAAGTCTGAGCCTTTCAAATGGTGTATTTATTGGGATCCGTCTGAAGCTCAGGTCATTGACGGACCATGGATCAAACGGTTCCTGGTCATCCCTGGATATACCCGCTGAACTGATTAATGCAAGACATGCCCTGTCCAGGGGTTTTTTAAATGGAGTCCAGGGACTTGAGTCGAATTCAGACCACTTGTATGGTGGAAACCCCATGCCTTGATACCAATTATTAAGGCCTGCCACATAATTTACGGGCTTCATCCATTATCTCCTTTTAGCGCGACATGAAGTGCAAATCGTAACTACTCAGGTTGTCAGGTTCACGGTTGAGGGTTGGCTAGTTTGAACCTAATTATAGTCCCATTTTTTGGGCTACCATCTCCCGGTGAAAATCCGCATCTCCAAACATCTGTTCCGCTGCCTTGGCCCGTTTGAAATATAGCTGGAGGTCGTGCTCTTCCATAAAGCCAATACCGCCAAAGACCTGGTGGCCTAGGGCCACAAGCCTGCGGTAGGAGTCGCTCACCCAGGCCTTGCACATTGATGCCTCCTTTTCGAACGGAAGCCCGGCCGCTATTCTCCAGGCTGTGCTGTATGTCATGTATTTGATTGTGTCAGAATAGGTGAGCATATTCGCACAGTGGTGCTGGACGGCCTGAAAGGCGCCTACAGGACGGCCGAATTGAGTTCGAATCTTGACGTAATCAATTGCCATGTCTGTGACCTTTTGTGCCCCTCCGATCATCTCGGCGCACTTTGCAACACCAGACATCTGCAAAATCCTTTTTAACACGGGCCATCCCTGATTGGGTCCACCAAGGAGGTTGCCCTTTGGTATTTCAACCCCGTCAAAGACGACCTCACATTGTTTATCTCCTGCCATGGTGTCCAATAAGGTAATACTTACTCCAGGGCTTTTCGCATCGACCAGGAGCAGGTCAACTCCGGTTGTGGAGCCCTTTTCCCTGGCCACACAGATAATGGTGTCAGCCACGTGGGCATCAGGCACAAAGATTTTTGTCCCGGAAAGGACATAATTATCGGCCTGAGTTTCTGCCACGACCTTGACCCCTTGGTGGTTATAGGTGCCGTCTTGCTCTATCCATGCCAGGGTCATAATACGGTTTCCCGCGGCCAAGTCGGGGAGTATTTCCTCCTTCTGTGCCTTGTCTGCTGTCTCCAGGAGTGTGAGGCCGCCAAGAACCGCGGTAGAGAAAAACGGACCGGGCAGGCAGAAGGCCCCCATCTCTGAGAGGAGGATTGCCAGAAAGAGGAAATCCATTCCGGAACCCCCGTATTCTTCTGGAATCAAGAGGCCCAACCAGCCTACTTCGGTCATCTTTTGCCATATATCGTCGGTGAAGCCTTTTTTATCCTCTGCCATTTCCCTTACGAAGTCACCGGGGCATTCATTGGCAAGGAACTTATGTGCCGATTCTTTAAGCATGTTCTGTTCTTCGTTCAGATCATAGTCCATTTCTAATTTCCCCTTCTATTTGCGCGGCAGTTCAAGCCCTCTAAGGGCAATGATGTTTCTCTGTATCTCAGATGTCCCTGCATATATCGTCTCTACCACACTCGAGCGGTAGTGATGCTCCATGAGCCCTCCAAGTACGGCCCATTTTGATCCTTTCTTGAGCTGACCGAACAGGCCCAGGATCTCCATCCCTGTGTTCGTGATGTGCTGGGCCACTTCCGTGGCAAACAATTTCTGCATGGAGGCCTGATAGTTCGGGACCTGACCGCTGTCCAGCATGTGCGCCAGCCGGTAATAGAGGTGCTTGTTGGCCTCCAATTCAATCGTAATCTGGGCGAGTTTTTGCCGAACAAGGGGTTGTTTGGAGAGTGATTGCCCATTTATAACAGTATCTTTCGCATAGCCAACAATCTGGTCAAATATCCTGCGGTAGGCAGCTAGTGGAAACATCCTTTCGAAATCGAGTGCGTGCATAAGATAATAGAACCCCATATTCGGGTCACCAACAAGATTTTTCTTGGGCACTGTGACATCGTCGTAAAAGACCTCGTTTGTCTGCCATCCGGCCATGGTTATCAGCGGGCGGATTGTGATGCCGGGGCTTTTCAGATCTACGATCATAATTGACATCCCCTGGTATCTCTTGGCCTCGGGATCGGTCAAGGTGCCCAGCCAGTGATAGTCGGCAACGTGGGCATGTGTGTTAAAGGTCTTCTGGCCATTGAGCAAAAAATGATCACCTTTATCAACGGCACGGATGCTTATGGCCGAAAGATCAGATCCTGCCTGGGGCTCTGTATATCCAAGGCAAAATTCGACCTCTCCCCGTGCTATGGGCAGCAGCCACTCCTTTTTCATCTCTTCGCTGCCAAAATGGATGATAGTAGGACCGGCCATGTGGGCGGCCACAAAGATCAACGGGACACCTGCAAGGGCCATCTCTTCTTTTATGGCAAAAGATACGGTCGAAGCGGTCCCCAGTCCACCAAATTCTTCGGGCCAGTTAGGCGTGAGCCAACCATTTGCAGCAAATTTTTTGATAAACTTACGCCCCTCCTTTCCTCCATAAATAAATCCCAGTTCATGGGTCTCAGAGAGCAATTCAGGGGTTGCCTCAGACTTTAAGAAGGCCCTTACGTCCTCCAACAATTTTTGCTCTTCGGATGAAAAACTAAAATCCATTGTCTCCTCCTCTTTTTAATTACTACATATATGGCTCATTCTATGTCATCTAAATTATTAGAAACATCAGGAACCCACCAAAGAAAATGACGATATATCAACGGCTTGCGCAAGAGGGCAAAAAAATTAATCAAAGCAGTATGTTAGCGCATATATGCCATTCTTATCAAAACGGCACAGGGATGTCAACAGTGCCATTTTGCCGAAGATGTCGTTTATGTATGCCACAAAAATATCTTGACAATATCTGTAACCATTGGTTATAATTATTACCAATGGTATTATTCACAATTCTTTACCCAAAAGGAGGGAAAAAATGTCATTTCCTGACAAGAATAACCCATACAATTTTGATGAATTTCTCGCATGGCGAGAAAAGGTAGATTATTACTCCGATGATGCTTTTATCCAGGCCGTTATTAAGACCTATACGGGAGAGGACTGGAAACAGGTAGACCAGGCGGCAAGGGAATTTTCTCCTAAGGTCTCATTTCGCTGGAGAGATATGGCCGATACTATTGCTTGGCCCGATAGGAGGCCTTATATAACCCCATTTGATGCTCACAACCACCGCATAGATAGGATTGAAAGGCCTATGGAAAGCAGGATCATGGAAAAGGAGGTTTTCTCCGAAGGCCTATTTTCCAGTAAAACTCCCAAGTGGGAGAAACTCATCAAAATGTTTCTCATTTACCAAAACGGTGAGGCCTGTATAGCCTGCCCGGTCACCTGTACGGAAGGATTGGTGGCTATCCTGGAGGACTTTGCCGACACACCGGAACTCAAGCAGATTCTCCTTCATTGTAAAGAAGGAATCGATGGGAACTTTGCTATCGGTGCGCAATACCTCTCAGAAATCCAAGGAGGTTCAGACGTGCCTGCCAATGTCCTGGAGGCAGTGAAAGAAGGCGATACCTGGCGGCTTTATGGTACAAAATTCTTTTGCTCCGCCACTCATGCCGATTATGCTGTGGTGACGGCCAAGCCGATCGGTTCAGAAAAGGTGGGTCTGTTTGTGGTCCCCTCCTGGCTGCCCGGGGACAAGGAAAAGGAGATTCGAAACGGATTCACCATCGACCGGATTAAATGGAAGGTGGGAACAAGTGAACTGACCACGGCTGAAATTTCCTGCAACGGCGCAGTTGCGTACCCTGTTGGCCCACTGGAGAGGGGGCTGGCCAACGTGGTAGGGATTGTATTGACCTATTCCCGGCTCACAGTCGGTCTGTCAGGCGCTGCAACAATGACGCGGGCAGTTCGAGAGGCGAGAAAATACAGCGAGCTACGGGAGGCCTTTGGGTTGACCATAGGCCGTTTTCCAATGGTTGAGGCACAACTTAGAGCAATTGAAAATTCCGCGAAGAGGACAACCGCCGGCGCCTTTAAGCTATACAAGGATTTTCTCCAGCTAAAGGGAGGGCTTAAAGGAGGAATGTTCCACGACGAGCCGGAAGCTATGAAAAAGAAGCGTTTTGGCGTTCGCGAGTTGGTGATGCTTCAAAAAATCGCGGCCTCGTGGGATTCAGTGGATGTATTGCGAACCGCCATATCCATCTTTGGAGGACACGGCGTCATAGAAGACTTTTCCAGCCTGCCACGGCTATATCGCGATGCCGCAGTGAATGAACTCTGGGAGGGTCCTCGAAATGTCTTGCTCGCCCAGATACACAGGGATTTGCAGAGGGTGAATGAATGGTACAGGCCATCTGAATTCGTTGAGAACATCCTCATTGGTGCAGACCAGGGGACCATAAATGAGTTTTCGGAGGAAATTTCTGATCTGGTCTCGTATTCAAGCCTCACTGAAATGAATGAGGAAACCGTGCGGGTTTGTCTGAAGTGGGACGATTTCTGTGCCAGGCTGTTTCATGCCTATCAGGATGTGGCCCGGATAGAGGTTGAAAACCGGCATTGATGTAGAGTTTTTCCCGTTACATCTATTGGAGGAGGCCCTTTTCTTCCCGCCGGGGATTTGGGGATTAGAAAATCTATGGCCAATAAGACGACATTCGCATCCCTCAAGTTGCAGGCCCGACTAGCCAAACAGCAGGTAATTATCGATGCGGCCGAGACAGTGTTTGCGTCTAAACCATTCAACCAGGTCAGTATGCGTGATATAGCCGGAGAGGCGGCTATTTCCCATGCCACGATCTATCGCTATTTTCCCGACAAGCAGGCCCTGTTTGTAGAGGCCTTTGTGAGGGGTATAACGGAGTTCTTGGAATCGATCCATGCCAGTGATAACCAGGATCCTGAGGAGGCCATAGTAAAAGTGGCAGAACTCTTCGTGGACTTTCTCTCAAGGAAGGATCACTACTTCAAGATGATGAGCCACTTTATGCTCCACGGTGAGCTCAGCTCGGCAAGGGTAGAAAGGCTTAATGCGATGGTCCGACCTCTACTGGATAAATTTGAGGAAATCTTCAAGAAATTAGGGGCCGAAAAAGACACCAGACTGCTTGCCCACTGTTTTTTTTCGGCCCTCAATGGCATCCTTATTACATTCAGGGATTACCCAGGCAGAAACAGGCAAGATGTTTGCGCCCATATGAAGATCCTTGCCGGCATGACTGCCGGCCTTTTCAAGAATGGGATTGCCGGCCCGAAATTCCATTGATTGCGAGCTGATATTATGAATAAGTCCTTTTAGCGGTTTATTTGGCCACCCACAGTTCACGGGGAAAATCAGCGGTGAGATTCTCATTTCCATCCCTGGTTACCAAAATGATGTCCTCCGGCATGGCTCCGACAAGCTGCATTTCAAGATCCCAGGCACCTATCTCCACGCAGAAGACCATGCCGTCCTTAACGACCGTTGGTTCGCCCTGGATGATCCACGGCGGTTCATGATTGGCAAATCCCATACTGTGACCCACGAAGGTGATGATGTGATCCTGCATGGGGTCCAGTTTCTTTAAGGTCTCAAGGGAGACATCATACACCCCTCCCAATGTAACGCCGGGCCTTAACGCATCGATAGTGCCCTGTTCCGCCTGCATGGCTATTTTACTCAGGTCGATTTCTTGCTGTGGTGGCTCTCCCACATAGAAGGTCCGTTGAAAATCCATTTGATACCCCTTGTAAGTCGGTCCGCAGTCACTGATGCCCATGTCACCGGGCTGGATTATTCGGTCTACAGGTCCGGTAATCCAGCGGAATGCGCCTCCCATTTCGGCCGCATTGCTTGTCCAGCATAGCCATGTTGAAAGGTTGGGGCTCCCGAGGAGCCCTTCATCGGCGGAGGCCTTCCAGAATGTCCGGTGGACATCCAGCTCATTGACACCGGGCTGGATTTTTTCAAATGCGGCCTTGAGCACCCGACAGGCCCTTTTGCATCCTTCCCTAATAATATCGATCTCATATGGGCTCTTTACACTTCTCTGTTCCCAAATGACGTCGTCTGCGCCCACGATTTTTGCTTCCGGAATCCGTTCCTTGAGGCGGTCGTATTCATCAAAAGACAGATACGTATCGATATCTGTCCCCTTTTCAATGCCTATTACACTGGAATTGAGTTTGAGATCCTTAAGTGTGTCGTCAAGCAGCTTCCAGAAATCGTCAGCCACCTGTTGACCGAAGACGACTTCCCCTAGCAGTTTCCCGCTTTCTGTCTTGTGCCAGAACCGAAGGTCATCGATATACGTGGTAAGCGCTATCTGCCAGGCAAAGGCACCATGCCCGACAATCACCGGATCGTGATCTTGAGAGATTACCATACACGAGCGCCAAACCCCGTTATGCATCTGTGCCACATCTGTCCAGCCTCCATAATACCACCAATTTGTCGGCGAAAATAGAATCATGGCATCCATTTGATGCCCGGCCAGCAGTTCTTTGGCCCGTTGAATCCGATGCTGATATTCGACGTATGGAATCGTCTCCCACTTCTTGTCTCTCGCGCCTAGCAATTCTCGTAGTATGGCCATTTGCGTTCCTCCTTTTTTGGAAAATTCTCTATCCTCCACTGATGCCTTTAACCACAAGCGGAAGCTGTCTCTCAAAGATTTGCCTCAATTTCAACCCATACATATCCAGGTACCCTCTTTTATGGATAAATATTAGTCCTTCAATTACCGCCCATAGTGCAAATGTCATTTCCCAAGGCTCCGAGCCCGGGCCCAGAAATCCGTTCTTGATGCCTTGCCTTACCTCATTATAGAGGATAGAAATCGACTCATAGGAGAGGTGCGCCGGAAAAGCCACAGAGCAGCTTGCGCTATTATAATAGATAAAAGCGGCATTATGATTCCTGTTGAGAGAATTAAGCAGCCGATTGTGCTCATCCGCGGTCAGAAAGTTATTTTGGACAGAGACTTAGCGAACCTCTATGCGGTTTAAACAAGAGTACTTAATCAAGCTGTCGGGAGAAATATCAATCGTTTCCCAGAAGATTTTATGTTTGCTTTGACCCGAGATGAGATTATGAGGATATCACAAATTGTGAGATCCTCCGATATTAAAAGCGCAAAACGGGTTCACGCTTTCACCGAGCAAAGTGTAGCCATGCTTTCAAGCGTTTTGAGAAGTGAGAGGGCAATAGAAGTCAACATAGCCATAATGCGTGCCTTCGTGCAACTCCGCGAAATGCTGGCTTTTAACGTGGAGCTTGCCCGTAAGCTGAGACAAATGGAAAAGAAATATGATGAACAGTTTAAGATTGTCTTTGAAGCTATTCGCCAACTCATGACGCCGCCTGAGAAGCCACGCAAGAAGATTGGGTTTGAGGTAAAGGAAAAAGCCGCAATGTATGGCAGCCTGAGCCCTAAACGCAAGAGAAAACTTCGAAGACACGAAATAAATGATAGGCCGAACCTCATTAAGGAGGGTATGAGTAGGTTTGATGTGCTTTGTGGGCTGATGGCGGCAACATCTACGGATTTGCCGGGAACAAAAGGCATCGGAAAGGGAAAAGGCTTAAATCCATTATCGTTTTTGCGAATGGGGCTGGAGGGGAGTCAAGTCCAGGCTAGTTAAAATTGTAAAGTGAACATAAAGATGGTATGAAGAGTTCTGATAAATTAATGTAAATTATCATATTAAACTGTCTAAAGGGGGAAAAAATGGCGCTCAAGGTTATTGCAGCCCTGAAATCTCAGATGCATTGACATTGGTTGAGCTTCCAAATGGTTTGGTAATTCCAAAGAGTATGTTGCCCAAGCCCGAGATTGTGGTTGAATTTGCCGACGAGCAAAAAGGAACGGCCAAAGGAATTCTGCGTTCGATAGGATTTGATCACCGATTTTATGCACGAACACTGAAAGAAATCATTATGATGACATTGCGACAATTTTCTACGGAGCCATCCACAATTCCCACCATTACCAGTTGGTATATTGCCGACTTGAGTAAAGCTCAAGGCAAACAGGAATTGTTCACTCATCAATCGCCTCAGAAACTGAGGATTCTTCGCGAGCATGCCCTGATTGAGAGTGCTATTTCTTCAAACCGTATTGAAGGTATTAATGTTGAAAAGTCCCGACACATTTCATGAACTTGAACGTACCTGCATGGGGGTTAGCCGGGATATGGTACGAAAAGTACTGAGGAACCTGCAAAAGGCCGAATTAGTGGAATGTCTGGGCCGAGGTCCCGGGGCATTGTGGCGAAAAAAAGGTAGTACCCTTTAAAAGGGGTAAAAAAGAGGGCAATAAAAGACGCATGGTGCAAACACCCGATGAATAGACCTATGTGGAAATGCCCTCTATTGAGCGCCTAACGAGGATAGGATGGGGCCACATTGAAGTGCCTTTTCAGGAAGCTGAGCGTATGGCGGACATATTCATCGGGCCGGTGTTCATAGGTGTTGTGACCACATTTTGGGAGCACTGCCAGTTCCCCTTTCGGTAGATGTCGATAGAAGGCCACACCCTGTTCCACATCAAAGAGGAAGCTCCTGTCAGGATAGAGGACGAGCG
The DNA here is from genome assembly GCA_964473615.1 of uncultured Desulfobacteraceae bacterium. Taxonomy (GTDB): domain Bacteria; phylum Desulfobacterota; class DSM-4660; order Desulfatiglandales; family Desulfatiglandaceae; genus CAYYPQ01. The sequence continues at coordinate 33,178 of CAYYPQ010000001.1, read as the reverse complement.
AAGGACAGGAAATGCTGGCCCGCCTCGGAGGAGAATGTATGAGTAATAATTATGACATAGAGATTTTGACAGACAATTGCACTGGCTGCCTGAGGTGTCAACTCGCCTGCTCGGAGTTATACACCAAGGCCTATAACCCCGCCAAGGCGAGGATCCGCGTAGAGTTGTCGGGCGTGGATTGCTTGATTAGTTTTACTGATGAATGCAATGAATGCGGTGTGTGTGCGGATAACTGTTTTTTTGATGCATTACGAAAGACGCCAAAGGAGAGTGAAAGATGATGGGTGGTTTTGCCGGAAGAATCCTTTACGTTGATCTGACCAACAGGGAGATAAGAAAAGGGCCATTGGATTATGTTTCTGCCGAAAAATTCGTGGGTGGCCTGGGCCTTACTGTGAAGATCTTTTTCGACACGTTCAGGCCGGGTGCCGACGCCCTTTCTCCGGAGAACCCTATTGTCCTGGGAGCAGGACCTTTTGTGGGTACCGGGCTCCCATCCACATCCAGGGTCTATTCTGTTTCAAAGCTGCCGACGAGCGGGACCATCGGCTGGTGCGGTGCAGGAGGGGTCAACTTTGGCTGTATGCTAAAGAATGCCGGATACGACCATGTGGTGATCGAGGGAAAGGCGGACAGGCCCGTCTATTTGAAAATCATCGATGATGACGTGGAGATCCTCGACGCGGGCCCATTATGGGGCAAGGGAGTCGAAGAGACATGCGAGGCAATTTGGGGTTCTTTGGGGAGGCCCGCGGGCATTTTGTCCATCGGTCAGGCGGGTGAAAATCAGGTCACTTTCTCGATGGCCTATATCGAGCGTATTGCCACCATGGGAAGGGGCGGATTCGGGGCCGTAATGGGGTCCAAGAACCTCAAGGCCGTCGTTGTCAAGGGCAGCAGGGGGATCACTGTCTCACATCCGAAAGAATTCAAGGCCCTTAACAGGGCCTTTCTCCAAAAGATCCGCGAGTATCCCTATCTGAAAGAGTGGCAGGAACTCGGGCTGATAAAGACTTTTCCCTTTATTCCCAAGGAGACCTATAGCAGTATCAAGAAAAGGCGGGTGGCCTGCGTGTCTTGCCCCATTGGGTGTAAGGATATAGTGGAGATTCCAGATGGCGAGTATAAGGGACTGGTGGCGTGTTCCAGTTCTGTGATGAACCTGTGCACACCTATGATTTATGGATTCAAGGACTATCGTGAGTCGATCAAACTGATCTCCACCCTCGACGAGTATGGTATGGATATGTTTGAGTTTTTCGGTGTGATGGCCTTTGCACGGGCCTTGGTGGATCATGGCCATATCCCCAGGGATGGCATAGAAACGGAGATACGTATCGATTCTCTTGAGTCCATGGGTGCGTGGGCCGGGAAAATAGCCTTCAGGGAGGGTCTGGGCGATATTCTGGCCCGTGGGTTTGAGGCAATTATAATGGAATTCGGAGAAGAGGCCAGAAAATATGCCCCGGCACTTGTCAAGGGTATGCATCCCTATGCCGGACCCGGCTCCGCCCTGCCATGGGATCTCTTTGGGACAATGGAGCTGGGCCAGGTCCTCGATCCTCGTGGTCCCCACGTGGGCTCCGGTGGTTCGCCCACCTATTTTGCCAGAAGACCGCTCGAGGTGTTTCCACGCCATTTAACCAGAATGGGTGCCCCCCAGGATGCTATCGAACGTATACTTTCCGGGGGAGATCCTTCGTCCGAGGAACGGGCCCTGAATGTTGGGAGGCTTCTCAAGTATTCACATTGCTGGTTCAGTATCCTCGGGGCACTGGGCATATGTGCCAGGGCCCAGGTCAACAGGTTCTATGATGCATCGCTGTGTGCAGAGTTCTATGAGGCCGTGACAGGGGTTACAACAGATTTGCCCGGGCTCAGGCAGCGGGCAGAACGGGTGTGGACACTCTTGAGGATGGCCAACCTCAAAGATGGGTTCAAGAGGCAATACAAAGAGGTCCTCCCCGAGAAATGGTTTCAATCACCAGGATTCAAAGAGTATGTCACAGAGAGGCCGTTAACATCTCAAGAAACGGAAAAGATGGTTGAAGACTATTACGATGAATGGGGATGGGACAGAAAGACAGGGGTGCCCACGTCACAAGCGCTCAACAGGCTCGGCCTGGATGACTTATAATAGGAGAGGAAAAATACCGAAAAAAGGTTGTGGGAAGGCCAGGAATAGGGCTCATGGATGTAGTGCATGAAAGGCCAAAATAATAGGGGTATGATTTTGATTCGAAGACTCTCAAACATACATAAGGGATTATTTTTGGTGGTTTTCCTGTTGTCTTGCGCTTTTCTCTTTAATGACAATTGCTACCCAAAAGATGAAAAAGCTGGTGAGATTAGCTACGAGTTCTCTCAAGACGAGGCCAGCTATTCATTCAGGGGAGAATTCCTTACTCAGGGTAAACCCGCATGTCTTATCCATGTCCTTTATGATTTTAAACATCAGGCGAAGATTATGACCAGTGCGGACTCTGTGGTTCTTCTCAGGGAAGGAGATAACTGGTATGAGGTGAGCTATCATTATAGCGGATGGTTTTTTAGCAGGAAGTCTACTTACAGGATCACACTAAAACCAGACAAGCAAGAAGTCACCTTTAAATTGATAGGGAATGAACAACACGGTCCCATGTTGCCGGAGATCCAGTCATCCGAGGGTTATTACAAGATCCAAAAAGGGCAAGAGGGATGCCGGGTCATCTATTTTCAGACCGTCCGGAGCAAGATGGGTGTGGGAAAAAGTGTCTATCTTCACAAGGTGAAAAAAAACGCCATCAAGTTTATGAAGGACCTCAGAAATCATGTAAAAGAGGTCTGTGGTTGAACTTGATGGTGAATAATTTTTGCAGTAATTCCGGGGAAAACTTTATGGCAATGGCAGTTGATGAAAAATTGTGTTCACTGAGAGAAAGAATTATGCGTTTCGCAACGCAAGAAGTGGCGACAAGGCCTGAGCTTTCAAGGGCTGAAGGTTTCCCTTTTGATATCTGGGAAAAGATGGGCAGGGAAAATCTCCTGGGATTATGTATCCCCGCAAACCATGGGGGAGGCGGAGGAAATTATCTAGAAATGGCAGTGGCGGGCGAGGCCCTCGTGGCCCGGGGGCATAACCTGGGACTAGCTGTCTCCTGGCTTATCCACCATGCAGTCGCACGCTTCCTGGTCTTGGGCTTTGGCAATAAGGATCAAAAAGCAGAGCTTCTTCCTAAAATGGCCACGGGGCAGATAACCGCCTGTCTTGCCGCCTCTGAACCGGGTACAGGGACCCATCCCAGGCGCATGAAGACGAGTGCTCGTTTTAGCGGTGGTTATTATATCCTTAATGGAGAAAAGGCATATTTGACCAATGGCCCCATTGCAGAGCTTTTCGTGGTATTTGCCGTTACAGGTGAGAATGATGGCAAGAAACGTATTACGGCCTTTCTGGTGCCAAAAGACGCGCCGGGTCTGAGCCTGACAGGGCCGATGGACCTGGATTTCTTGCGGCCGTCACCCCATTGCGGCATCAAGCTGGAAAACTGTTCTGTGCCCCCCTCGGCCGTCTTAGGACAGAGGGACACCGCTTATGAAGATATGATAAAACCCTTCAGAGAATTGGAAGATACACTGATGATGGGTCCGGTTGCCGGTGGTATGGTAAGGCAGTTGGAGGTTTTGACATCTCTCGTCAGGGATCAAAAAATATCCATTTCAGATGAATTAAAAGAAGATCTGGGACGGTTCCAATCCCTAATCCACACGCTCAGGATTATGGCCTATGAGGCGGCCGGTATGTTGGATAGTGATAAGAGCCATCCCGAGTTTCTCCCTATCCTGCTCGCTGGCAGGGCGCTATCGAAAGACGCACAGGCAATCCTTAAGGGCCTTGTCGATGAATCACATGTAATCCCCGACGATTCATTTGAGTATGTCACTCATGACATAAGGCGGGGCACACAGATTGCCCAAAATGTTGCAAAGATCAAGCAGAGAAAGTTAGGAGAGAGAGTACTCTCCGGAGGGGAGTTTTATGAGAGAGGAAAATGGTCTAAAACTTGATTCTATTGAAGAGATCCAGAGGGGATTCGAGGCATCTGGTTATGTCTGCAACCAGCAGATTGCCACCACCCTCTATCTAGCGTATCACCTGGAAAAGCCTATTCTGGTGGAAGGACCCGCAGGAGTGGGAAAGACGGAGCTTGCAAAAACCGCTTCCAAATATCTTGGGATACCCCTTATACGACTTCAGTGTTATGAAGGACTTGATGAATCAAAGGCCTTATATGAATGGAAGTACGGTAAGCAGCTCCTGTATACCCAGATCCTCAAGGATAAGTTGAATGATATTCTGGAAGGTACGGAAGGACTTGCTGCATCCATGGCCAGGCTCCACAAACATGACGATATCTTCTTTTCAAGCGATTTTCTTGAACCCAGACCATTGTTGAAGGCGCTCCAACAGGAAGAGGGCGCCGTTTTACTGATAGATGAGGTGGATAAATCTGATCAAGAATTTGAGGCCTTCTTGCTTGAAATCCTGTCTGATTTTCAGGTGTCTGTCCCGGAGATCGGTACTATTGGGGCCATAACCAAGCCATTTGTGTTCCTGACCAGTAACAACACCAGAGAAATGAGTGAGGCGCTTAAACGCCGGTGCCTGCATCTATTCATCCCTTTTCCTGATTCCAGGCTCGAAAGACGGATAATACAGGTACGTGTACCCCAACTTTCGGATGACCTCCGGCGTCAGCTAGTCTCCTTTATCCAGCAGGTAAGAGGGCTGGACCTGAAAAAGGTCCCGTCCATAAGCGAAACCATTGATTGGGCAAGGGTGCTTTTGCTTCTTCATGCGTCAAGCCTCAGTCCTGACATCATCAAAGAGACAATCAATATCTTTTTAAAATTCGAGGACGACATCGAGGTTGTAAGGGAACACCTCCATGATATGGCTGATAGGGCCGTTAGAGGCTTATAGGGTATAGTTATGGAGCAGGTCCTACAGAATTTGTTTGATGCCCTTAGGCGCTCTGGTGTCCGTATCTCTTTATCCGAAAGTATGGATGCCATGCGTGCGGCCAGCCTTGTGGGCTATGAGCAGAGGCAAATATTAAAGGATTCCCTTTCTATCACCCTGGCCAAGTCACGGATTGAGAAGGAGATCTTTGATTCTTGTTTTGATCGCTTTTTTTCGCAAGACGGTTTTTCGGATCCTGAAGCCGGCCCTCCTTTATCTCAAACCACCGAGCTTAGCGAAGAGGACTCCCCTCTATCCCGGATGGTCATATCGGGTGACGGTACCGGCCTATCCATGTCTATGAGACAAGCTGCCCAGGTGGTAAACATCGCCGGGATCAGATTTTTCACACAGAAGAATTTGTACATTCATCGGATCCTTAAGGGCATGGGGTTGGAAGGCATGGATCGTGACATTCAGAGACTCTCAAGGCAAGACGATATGTCATCTCTGGCAAAGGCAGAGGGGTTGAAAGAGGCGAGGGATGTCCTTTTCGAATATGTGAGAGCTTTTGTTGAGCAGCAGTTTGGCCTGTTTGCAGAATCCGCAACAGAGAAGATCATAGAAAAGTATCTGAGAGGTGTCAGACTATCCAACCTGGAGCAGCGAGACTTTGACCGCATGCATAAAATCATAAAGAAGATGGTCAAACGTCTAAACGACATTCATTCAAGGAGAAGAAAGACTTCAAAAAAAGGCTGTCTTGATCTAAAGAAGACCCTCAGAGAAAACGTTGCCTATCAAGGCCTCCTTTTTGAACCCAGATGGAAGGCAAAAAAGATTGATAGGCCGGATATCGTGGCACTTTCTGATGTAAGTCGTTCTGTAGAAGCGGTGTCACGTTTTATGCTGCTCTTTCTTTACAGCCTTAACGAGGCAGTGGCCAGAATCAGATCATTTATCTTCTGCTCCAATCTTGTTGAGGTTAGCCATGTGTTCGAGGAATACCAGGTTGAAGAGGCCCTGGAGAGGATACAAAGTGGCACTGGTCTCGGGATCCAGTTGGGCAGGACCGACTATGGGCAGGCATTCAGGGACTTCAAAGAAGATGGGCTCGGCCAGGTCACCAATAAGACCACGGTTATCGTCTTGGGGGACGCCCGGAATAATCATGGCGACCCTCAAACAGATCTCCTGAAATTGATTCAGAAAAGGAGCAAGAGGATTATATGGCTCAACCCTGAACCACCCTCTTTTTGGGGTATTGGGGATTCCGAGATGAAGAAGTACATGCCGTATTGCTATCTTGTAAAAGAGTGCAGCACCGTCAGACATCTGGAGAGGGTCGTGGACTCCCTTTTGATATAGATAAGGAGTCATTTTTTTTACCAGACCATCATAAACAAAAGGAGCTATCTATGATCAAGGTTACCTGTTTGGGGGCTGCCGGTTCAGTTACCGGGTCCTGTTATCTTGTTGAAAGTCCCGGTGGCAAAAAGATCCTCGTGGACTGTGGTCTTTTCCAGGGTGGAAGACAGATGGAGGCACGGAACTGGGGCGATTGGGGCTTCGATCCTTCAAAAATCGACATCCTCTTTCTGACTCATGCCCATATCGATCATTCTGGGAGGATCCCGAAGCTGGTAAAAGATGGATTTAAGGGGCGGATTATCACTTCACCCCCCACGGCAGAACTCTGCCATATCCTGTTACTGGACTCGGCACATATACAGGAAATGGATGCAGAGTGGCAGTCGCGCAAGAACAAGCGCCAGTCCAGAGGTGATGTAATGCCCCTTTATACTACTGAAGATGCAGAGGCCAGTTCTCACCTTTTTAGTCCAGTGGGGAGGGACCAGATAATCGATGTCGAGCAGGGGGTAAAGGCACGGCTTCGAAACGCCGGACATATTCTTGGGTCATCCATCCTGGAGCTGTGGATGGAGGAGGATCAGGAGTCCTTAAAGATTGTCTTTTCCGGAGATCTAGGGAAAAAGAATCAGCTTATAGTCAAAGACCCGCACGAAATTTTTGACGCCGACTATCTTTTCCTGGAGTCAACTTATGGCAATCGACTGCACCGCTCTTACGAATACAGCAAGTCAGAGTTATTGGAAGCCATAAGTTACAGCACTGCTCACGGCGAGAAAATCATCATCCCCGCTTTTGCTGTCGAAAGGACGCAGGAGATCCTTTACGTACTGGGGGAGTTCTACAGGCAGGGGCTGATCCCGGATATCCCCATATACCTTGATAGTCCCCTCGCCATAAAGGCGACGGAGATCTTCCGCAAGAACAAGAAATATTACGATGAAGAGGCGCAGGCCATTGTGGATAAGGGCTATGATCCCTTTGACATGCCCCATCTCAAGTTAACTTCCACCACCCGGGAATCCATGGCCATCAATGAGAAATCCGGATCAGCCATTATTATCGCCGGAAACGGGATGTGCACAGCCGGTCGCATCAAACATCACCTGAAACATAATCTATGGCGGCCGGGAGCAAGCCTGGTTATCGTAGGATACCAGGCCAGGGGCACCACAGGAAGGCGCATTTTGGAAGGGGCAAAGCGTGTGAAGATATTCAGGGAAAATGTGTCGGTACGGGCAAAGGTCTTCACTATTGGGGGTTTTTCGGCCCATGCAGACCAGAAAGATCTCCTGGAATGGCTGGGCCATTTTGAGAGTCGTCCCCGTGTTTTTCTGGTCCATGGCGAACCTGCATCCAGTCAGGCGTTGGCAGGAAAAATCGGGGAAATTTATGGCCTAGAGACCCATGTGCCACTCTGGAAAGAACGACTCATCCTGAAAGCCAAGGAGCTTTCGTCCGAGGTTCCGGAGGTCCTTAGACCCGAACTTGATATGAGTGCCCAGATCCTGAACGGCGTAATTGATCTCGAAAAGGAACTGAAGGCCCTCAGAAAACGCGTCAAGGCCGCTGCATCACATGAAAGGATTACGGGAGATGAGCTGGACCACCTCAAGTATATACAGGAGGAATTACAGGCTGTCTTGGGTAAGTCTTGAAAAAACTGTCTATTTCGTAATTGTTTATAGTACTTTTGCCAAACTGCTGCTACAATGAGTCTAAGAAACGCCGGTAGTTATACATCTGTTTGAGGGCCCGAACGGCCCTTTCCGGTGTCGGGTAAGAGACTACCTTCAGGTTTTCCAGAATCGACTTGTGATAGGCCTCGGAGCCGATTGATACAGCAATAATCGGTTTCCCCGATGTGCTTACCAGTTGTTCTATACCGGCCAAAATCTTATCCGGCCTTTCCGCACGCCTCTGAAACGCCTCTGATGCTATGGCAATGGTATCCATGAGTTCCTTCGGTCCCTTTACCTCTTTTGAATAGGGGTAGTTTTGTACCCTTCTTCCCGCTCCAAGGGCAATGATGGCGTCTATGCCTTCCCACTCGGCCAATATCTCCAGACATTCTAAATATGGGTCATAGGCTATAGTGGCTACCAGGTCAACGGGATTTGAGCGGCTCCAATATTTTGGGAGAAGCCTATCAAATTTTTTGAGCAAGCCCTCTGGCAAGGAGGGCACTGCCAGGCCATTTTCCTCACAGGCATCAGCGGTTATGACGCCCCATCCGCCGCCCCGTGTGATGATTCCCACACGGTTTCCGCTGGGTAATGGATAATTAGAAAAGGCCTTGGCACAATCCAGGAGCGCCTGACTTGTTTTTACCTGTAACAACCCCGCCTGGCGAAATGCTGACCTGAATATGATGGCTGAACCTGCCATGGACCCGGTATGGGAGGCGGCGGCTTTTCCTCCAGCATTAGTTCGCCCGCCCTTGAAAATGATGACCGGCTTTTTCCTGGAAATCTCTCTGGCCGTGGGAAGGAAATCTGAGCCGGGCTCAATACCCTCAAGATAGCCCAAGATGACACGGGTATCATTGTCCTGCGCAAAGTAGCGGAGGTAATCCACACAGGTCAGATCTGCTTCATTGCCGCTGCTCACAAATTTTTCGAATCCAACGCCTTCATTGGCTCCCCAGGCCAGCATCTGGACTCCCACATTTCCGCTTTGAGAAAACATTGAAACAGGACCACGCGAGGGCATCATTGGTGGCATTTCCGCGTGTAGATTTGTCTTTGAGCTGAAAATGCCCATCGAGTTAGGTCCCACCAAGCGTATGCCGTGCCTGCGGGCACTCTCTAGCACCTCACGTTCCAGCTTTGCGCCTTGTGGTCCGGTTTCGCTGAAGTCAGACGTTACAACCACAACAAAGGGTATGCCCTTTGCGCCACACTCGTCAATAAGGGTCGCTACCACCTTTGCCGGGGTTGTGATCAGGGCCAGGTCCACAGGTCCCGGGATATCATCAACAGCGGGATAACACCTGTATCCGAGGATGGATTGTTGGTTTGGATTTACCGGGTAGACAACACCTCCATAATTCCCTTTCAAGATATTGAGTAGAATTATAAACCCCCATTTCCTGGGGTTTCCCGAAGCGCCGATCAGCGCAACACTCTTAGGATTGAATAGTCGATCCATAGGCCTCCTTTTCCGATCAAAGACCGGGCTGTTTCACCGAGCTGCCTGGCCTATATTCCATAAAAAATCTGTAAAACGCCGCCAGTACTAGTGCGTGGGTAATGGCCCCCTCCCGTATAAGGCGCGGTATTTCGGAGATGGGTCGAAGCACTATCTCGATGTCTTCCTTTTCATCCTGGTGCTGCTCTCCGGTGGGAGATACATTTGTTGCCAGAAAGGTGAAACATTGATTGTTGTGTATGGCAGGATTGGGATGGACGCTTCCCAGGAGAACCATATTCGAGGCAATATATCCGGTCTCTTCATAAAGCTCCCTTTTGGCCGCATCTCTTGGGTTGTCATAACTTTCCACAAGTCCACCGGGTATCTCAAGGGTGACATCTCTTATGCCGTGCCGGTATTGACGGACCATAACCACCTCATTCTGAGGGGTGAGTGGAATCACATTGATCCAGGATGGGGACTCAAGGACAAAAAAACTGTGTTCCTGACCGGTGCGTGGCGAAACGGCCCTGTCTATTCGAAGGGTAAAGATGCGATATGACTTGTCCGGCCGGCTGGTGACTACCTTCCATGGTTTAGGGGGCATTCGGTTTCTCCTTTTGTCAGGATGCTGCTATACTTGCAAAGCGCCAAATCCTATATGAGGTTGTGTATCAGAAGAACCCTCTGATATCGGACAGGTCATGACTTATCGGCATCTTGGGTAGACTGTCCAAGAAGAGATGGCCATACCGGCTGGTCATTATCCTGGTATCCAGTACTGACAATATACCTTTATCAGTATTTTTTCTTATAAGTCTCCCCAGCCCTTGTTTGAGCGATATAATGGCCGAAGGGACTTGATATTCCATGAATGGATTACCTCCTTGTTCACGTATGGCGGCGATCCTGGCAGCGACCAATGGCTCACCGGGAGAATCAAAGGGCAGCTTATCTATGATCAGACAACTCAGTGCCTCTCCAGGTACATCAACACCCTGCCAGAAGGAGCCTGTGGCAAGCAAGACTGAATGGATATCTCGCCTGAACGAGTCGAGCAGAACCGATCGGGGCGCATCACCCTGTCTGTGGATGGCATAGGGAATCTTACCCTTCAAAAAGCGATTCACATAGTTCAAATTGTAATAGCTTGTAAATAGGACCAATGCCCGCCCTCCCGTCTCCTCCAATATAGCCTCTATCCTATTCGCGACCTCTGAGGGAAAATTGTGGTCCGTGGGCGCAGGCAGGTCCCTTGGAATATACATCAGTGTCTGGTTCTGAAAGTCAAAGTGGGAGGGATAGATTCCTTCCATCAGGCCTTCAGGGAGACCCATGCGCGAACGCATATAGTCAAAGGTCCCATTTGTTGAAAGGGTGGCAGAGGTAAAGACCACTGCCTGCACCTTTTTATATAACAACTCGTTCATTCGTTCCGATATATCGAGTGGCGATGCATGAAACACCAGGCTCTTCTTGCGTTTTTCATACCAGTTGAGCCAACCGGCATCTCTCATCTTGAAGACCTGTTCCAACAACTGTTTCAGCTCCCCGGCCCTGTCAACCAATACCTGTAGACCAGGGGGATCAAGACCTTTTATATCTGTTTTGGTCTGGATATATTGAAGGCTTTGATTGATCTCACGGGCAGGACCCTCTCTAATGGCCAAAAGGCTTTCGTCTTCAAGCCTGGCCTTGTCTTCTCTGCTATGAAAGAAGGTCTTCAAGTCTTCTGATGCGGTCCTGATGGCATTTATTTCTCTCTTCAGCCTTCCCTTGTCTATATCCTTAATATCCATTGCTCGTTTTTCCAGATCACTGGTCAACTCCGCCAGCTGGCTGGTGCTTAGACTTTCTCCCAGATAGGACGTGGCGATTTCCTCAATATTGTGTGCTTCATCGAAAACAGCCACCTGAAACCTGGGTATAATTTCCCCGAAACCCCCCTTTTTTACCTTCAGGTCGGCAAAGAAAAGATGATGGTTGACAATGATAATCCTGGTCTTGGCCGCCTTACCGCGTAGCTTGCCGAGGTAGCAATCATCCAAAAACATGCAGTTACCACCAAGGCATTGATCCGAGGAGGCCGAAAGTGAATCCCATAAGATGTCATCATCACCCAGCCAGGAGAGCTCCGCCCGATCGGCAAATTCTGTCTTTTTGAGCCATTTCTCTATGTCCCGCCTTGTTTTTTCCAGGCCTGTCTTTAACAGGGAGGTCTGGGAAAAATATTGATGATATCTGTGAAGACAAAGGTAGTTCTTTCTTCCCTTCATGATCATTGCGTCTATATCAAGGCCGGTGGCTTCTTCCAAAAGGGGTATGTCCTTTAGATAGATCTGTTCCTGAAGGTTTTTGGTGCCCGTAGAAACGACCGCCTTTTTCCCGCTCAAGATAAGGGGGAGAAGATATCCAAAGGTCTTTCCCGTCCCCGTCCCCGCCTCCACCATGGCGGGAACCTTTTTTTGGAGGGCCTCCTGAATAAGCAGGGCCATTTTCATCTGGGAGGGGCGAAATTCAAAGCCTTCAAGCGCGTGGGCCACCAGACCATCAGGCCCCAGGATTTCGTGAATAGTGACAGATGGATTAGACATTGGACAAATATAGTTTTGCGGAAACCTTCAGTCAATGCGGAAAAAGGGATAAATTTGTGTTATAAGATAGGCCGATTTAGAAAAACATCACAGCCTCCGGAGGGTATTCTTGGCCGGCCTTAACGTATATGTCAGCAATAGGGTAGAAATCCTTGCACAGAAATTGGCAGAACTCCTCAGCACCCCCCTTGACTCTCCCCTCGCTAAGGAGGTCATCGTGGTCCAGAGCAAAGGCATGGAACGGTGGGTGCGCATGGAGCTGGCCAGCCATCACGGCATATGTGCAAATGTCAGATTCCCTTTCCCGAATGCCATTATCCATGAGTTCTTTGGGGCCTTCAGAGACCTCCCCGAGGAAACACCCTATGAACCCACGGTAATGATGTGGAGGATCATGGGTCTTTTGCGCTCCTGCATAAAAATGCCAGGCTTTGAAGACATTCGTTACTATTTCGGGGATAAGCTTAGGGGTGTGAAGTGGTTCCAGCTCTCGGAGAGGATAGCGCATATATTCGATCAATATCTTATCTTTCGCCCGGGGATGATTCTGGGGTGGGAAGAGGGCAAAGGGGCAAGCTGGGAGGCGGTTCTCTGGCGCCATTTGGTCAGAGGGTGTGGGAGTCTTCATCGGGCGGCCTTGCGGAGAGGCTTTCTGGATCATATAAACAGCGGCGGCAAACTTTCTAAGGACCTACCCCAGAGGATTTCTATCTTTGGCATCTCTACCTTGCCTCCCTATCATATAGGGCTTTTCGCTGCAGTAGCGCAATTAATAGAAGTCAACATGTTTCTTATGAATCCATGCAGGGAATACTGGGCCGATATCGTTTCTGATCGTGAACTAAAGAGATTCATGACATTGGAAGGCATGGAAGGGGGTGAGCCTGCTACGCTACATCTTGAGAGGGGTAACAGCCTTTTGGCCTCCATGGGCCACCTGGGAAGGGATTTTTTTTCTATGATTGCGGGCCTGGAATACGAAGTGCATGAATGTTTTCAAGATATTGATCCACAAGACATGCTTTCATACATCCACTCGGACATCCTCTATCTTCGCGAAAGAGGAGAAAGATCTGAAGAAAAGATATTGGTTTCTGAGGACGATAGGTCGATCCAGGTCCATTCATGTCATAGTTCTATGAGAGAAATGGAGGTCTTGTATGATAATTTACTTGCGTTGTTTGAAAAAGATCCGGATCTGATGCCCAAAGATGTCCTGATCATGACCCCGGATATTGAGGCATATAGTCCATTTATTCAAGCGGTGTTTGGCGTTACCGAAGATGAACATAATAGGATTCCATTCAGTGTCGCAGATCGAAGCCTGATAGCGGAGAGCCCTGCGGCAGAGGCCTTTCTGGCAATTCTTGACCTGTGCGATGGTCGATTTAGGACCTCGGAAGTGTTTTCCATACTCGAGTGTCCCCTAATACAGCAGAGGTTTGATTTGATGGAAGCGGATTTACCTCTTATTAAAAGGTGGGTCAACGAGACAGGTATCAGATGGGGAATCGATGCCAAATTCCGTGAAAGAATGGGCCTTCCCCCCGGCAAAGAGAACACCTGGCGCTTTGGCCTGGATCGGCTCCTTCTCGGTTATGCTATGCCAGGCAAGGGAGAGCGATTATTCAGGGGTATCCTGCCCTATGACCACGTGGAAGGAAGTGATGTCCCGATTTTGGGGAGATTTGTGTCGTTTGTTGAGGGCCTTTTCTCTTATGTCAGCCGTATGAGGGGGACCAGGTCCTTGAGCGAATGGTCGATGACCTTGACGGGGCTCTTGGATCGCTTCTTTTTGTCCGATGGCCAGGCAGAATGGGAGGTTCAGATAATCCGTAACACGCTTCACGGTCTGAAAAGACTAGAAGAACTCTCCGGCTTTGATGAGATGGTTAATTTGGAGGTCGTAAAGGAGTATCTGGCAGGCTATCTGGAGAAAAAGGGTCTGGGATTTGGCTTTATAACCGGTGGTGTAACGTTCTGTGCCATGTTGCCCATGCGCAGCATTCCCTTCAAGGTCATCTGCCTTGTGGGTATGAATAATGATGCCTTTCCAAGGCAGACAAAAAGCCTTGGATTCGATTTGATGGCAAGACATCCAAGACCCGGGGATAGGTCTCGCAGGAAGGACGATAGATATCTCTTCCTTGAGGCTATCCTGTCTGCCAGGGATACCCTCTATATCAGTTACGTGGGACAAAGTGCCCTGGATAATAGCAAAATCGCACCTTCTGTGGTTGTGAGCGAACTTCTGGACTATATTGGACAGGGTTTTAGTGGTCCGGGTGAAGACATTATGGACAATGTCGTCACAAGGCATCGCCTACAGGCCTTTAGCCCTTCCTATTTTAGGGGTCGAAAAAGGGCCTTTAGCTATTCACAAGAAGACCTCAATGCGGCCCGGGCCGCACTTGGAAGCCGGAATCTTCCTGAACCTCTGATTTCTAAAGGACTGACAGAACCCCAAATGGAGTGGAAGGTGATTGACCTGGAGGGCCTCTCCAGATTCTTTTCAAATCCGGCCAAGTTCCTTCTCAAGGGGCGGCTGGGAATCCGGCTCAAGACCTTTTCTGACCGACAGGAGGAAACTGAGCCGTTCGTGCTTGAAGGACTAGAGAGATATCAGCTAGAACAAGGGCTTGTGGAAAAAGGGCTGTCGGGATGGGATCTGGGAAAATTTGCCCCTGTTGTAAAGGCCTCTGGCCAGCTTCCTCACGGTACCATCGGGGATTGCGTTTATGAGAGTTCGCGATTGGGGGTAGAAGAGTTTATTAATTCTGCCGGGCCCTGGATCAGGGAAACCCCCCTGGAGACCCTTGAGCTGGATCTCCATCTTGCCGGTGTAAACATGATAGCACGGGTAGGAAAGGTTTATCCGGATGCCCTGGTTCAATATAGATATGCAAGGTTAAGGGCCAAAGACCATTTAAGATTGTGGCTTGTCCACCTCCTGCTCAATGGTTTTGGCCCAGAGAATTATCCCCGCCAGAGTGTTTTGCTGGGGAGGGATGAAACCTGGCTTTATGGCCCTATAACAGGGGGGCAGGAGGTTCTTGAGAGACTTCTTGAGATTTATCTCCAGGGGCTAAGAAGGCCCCTTCATTTCTTCCCGGAATCCTCCCTTAAGTATGCCGATGCCCTTTTTGGAAAAGGGAGGTCCGAGGAGGTAGCCATGCGAGATGCCGGAAACACATGGTATGGAAATGATTTCAGCCGAGGAGAGGCATCGGATGACTATTTTCAGGCCTGCTTTCGAGGTTCTGATCCGCTTGATGCAGATTTCAGGGCCCTGGCCATTGAGGTCTTTGCCCCGATTCTTGAATGTAGAAAAAGAGGTAAATACTCAGGTAGATAGGCTGAAGGCATTTAGGCTGTAGTATCGTAAAGTGAACCGTGGGTGGCACACAAAAGTCAGGCCGAGAAGATTTTATGCTACAGCCTAAGCAACCTGAACAGTTACAAAAAGAGTAAAAAGATGATCCGTTATAGGGAGCTTGATCCAGTAAATATCCCTTTAGGGGGGACCAGCCTAATTGAGGCAGGTGCAGGCACGGGAAAGACCTATACAATTTCATCCCTGTTCATAAGGCTCATCCTTGAGAAGGGCCTTTCAGTAGACAAGATCCTGGTCGTTACCTTTACCAAGGCCGCCACAGAAGAACTGAGGGATAGAATCAGAAAAAGATTGCGGGAGGGTATAGAGGCATTTATGCGGGGCGACCACCAGGATCGGTTTCTTCGCGCCTTAGTGAAAAGGCATGATAACCCGGATAGACCTTTGAGGAACCTCAGGCTGGCCCTTCGCGATTTTGATGAGGCCGCCATTTTTACCACGCACGGTTTTTGTCAACGGGCGCTTTTTGAGAATGCATTTGAGACGGGTTACCCCTTTAACACTGAGCTTGTCACAGATGAGGAAAACCTTAGAGAAGAGACTGTCCATGACTTCTGGCGGAGGCACCTATACAGGGCAGATCCGGAGTTCGTCAACTACTTGTTGAGTAAAGGCTACTCCCCCGCCTCTTTTTCGAGGCGATTGAAAGGTGCCCTGGTCCATCCCGGGTTGAGAATTATTCCCGAAATCAAGACGCTTGAGATAAAGACCCTGGAACCGTTCAGGAAAAGGGTCCAATCATTAAGGAATGCCTGGCCTAAAGGCAGGGATGCTGTTAGGGAAAGACTAATGGATGCTGGCATTAATGGACGTCTTTACGGGACGGTTACGCCCCAGCCAGAAGGCTATTCCAGACGGCATTTGGTGGTTTCGGAATTGCTCGCGAATCTGGACCGTCTTGTGTCGTCAAAGAGCAACGTTTTTCCACTCTTCCAAGGATTTGAAAGATTGACATTCAGTCATCTTGCGGCTTCCATGAAGAAGGCACAAGCACCGCCTGATCATGAGATATTCCATATATGTGACGATATAGCGGAAAAGGCCCTGGCCTTGGAACAGGAAATGGAACGGGCCACCTTATTTCTTAGGGGTGAAATCTTTAGATATGTGAAATTGGAGCTGTCATCCAAAAAGCAAAGATTGAATGTACGTTCTTTTGATGACCTCTTGGTGGACACAAAACGGGCGCTACATTTCAAAGGAGGGCCTGCCTTTCTAAAGGGGTTGAGGGGAAAGTATAAGGCCGCCCTGATTGATGAATTTCAGGATACGGATCCAATCCAGCACAACATCTTTTCCACTATCTTCGGTACCGAAGATGGCCTGCTTTTTCTGATTGGTGATCCCAAGCAGGCAATATATGGCTTTCGCGGGGCCGATGTATTTACATATATAAAGGCCGCGGGCAGTATCGCGGATAGATACACGTTGCGGAAAAACTGGAGATCAGAATCTGGCCTGATTACATCAATAAACACCATTTTTTCTCGTAATGATAGGCCCTTTCTGTATGAGGAGATCCCCTATTCCAATGCCTCTCCTGGAAGCGAGAAGAGTTTGGAACTTCTCAGTATTGACGGAAAGAGAGAGGCCCCCTTAAAATTGTGGCTTTTGAATGCTGTCGGTGCCCCTGCAAAACCCCTTACCAAGAAGGCCGCCAGAGAGATCATTCCAGGGGCGGTTGGTGCGGAAATCCTGAGGCTTGTCGACTTGGGTCGCAAAAAGAAGGCCTTCATTGGTGATACCCCCCTTAAAGAGAGGCATATTGCCGTTCTGGTGCGGAGGAATCGAGATGCCCGACTTATCCAGGAAGCCCTGGCGGCTCTCAAGATCCCGAGCACCCTTTTCAGTTCGGGCAACATATTTGATTCGCTTGAGGCACTGGAAATGGAACGTGTGCTGGCCGCTATTATTGAACCGGAGAATGAGGCCCTCTTAAGGGCAGCCCTCGCAACTGATATGCTGGGTGTTACAGGGGAAGAATTGGAGCGATTAACCCTGGAGGAAGATAAATGGGAATTACTGATATGCCGATTTAAGGAGTATCATGGATTGTGGCACTCCAGCGGTTTTATTCAGATGTTCAGACATATGATGAATAAGGAGAAGGTCCGCACACGTCTCTTGATGTTTGCGGACGGGGAACGTCGCCTTACCAATCTGCTTCATCTCTCAGAGGTGCTCCATCGTGAGTCATTAAACAAAAATAGGGGGTCAATAGGCCTCTTGAAATGGCTCTCCGATCAGAGGGATCCCAATTCTTCCCGTCTCGAGGAACATCAACTGCGTCTGGAAAGTGATGAAGACGCGGTAAAGATTGTCACCGTTCACAAGAGCAAGGGGCTGGAATACCCGGTTGTCTTTTGCCCTTTTATCTGGGACAAGTCAGCGATCAGGGATGATGAGATTACGTTTCATGACAAGAATCATGAATTGGAACTCACGATGGATCTCGGATCTGTAGAAAATGCTGCACACAAGGCCCTTGCAGAACAAGAACTCCTGGCAGAAAACCTTCGCCTTCTTTACGTGGCCGTGACCAGGGCGAAAAATCGTTGTTATGTGGTCTGGGGGCGAATTAATGGCGCCGAGACATCTGCCCTGGCCTACCTTTTACACGGGCCACCCTCCTGTGGGCCGGACAAGGCGGTGGAGGCAACCGCCAGCCGTTTTCAAAAATTGAGCGGGCAAGATCTGCTTCGGGAGGTAAAGAAATTTATAGATGATTCAAAGGGGACAATCTGTCTTAAGAGCCTTTCGGAAGAGAGGCCTGATGTTTGCCTTACCGGTTTTGGAGAGACGGAAAGTCTGTCCTGCCGCAGGCTCCGGGTGGCCATCCAGAGAGACTGGAAGGTCTCCAGTTTTTCGTCCCTTGTATCAGCGGCCCCGGCCGTTACAGAACTTCCGGATCATGATGCCGCGCCGCTGATGGCTCTCGGGACGACCGGTGGCTCTGATCTGACGGAGGATGAAGAGACCCTGACGGGGATCTTTGCATTTCCAAGGGGTGCAAAGGCAGGGACATTTCTCCATGACATCATGGAGCATGTGGATTTTGCTGAAACAGACCGGGGAGTCACGGAAGGCTTGGTTGCCAGTAAATTGGAAGAATACGGCTACCAGCCCCATTGGAGGGATACGATCTATGATATGATAATGAAGGTCCTGACCGTACCGCTGGACCCTGAATCGAAAGACCTTCGGCTTTCATGTATACCAAATAAAGAACGCCTGAACGAGCTGGAGTTTTATTTCCCCCTAAAGACAATTTCCCCCGAAAGTCTTAAGGGTCTATTTGCGGCAAACACGGGGCACCAGGCCCTTGAAGACTTTCCAGAGACCATCGGGAGACTTCAGTTCGCTCCGACCAGGGGTTTTATGAAGGGTTTTATGGACCTGGTTTTTAGGTGGCGCGGCCGTTTCTATCTGGTGGACTGGAAATCAAATTTTCTGGGGAGTCGGGTGGAGGACTATGATCAAGAGTCCATGGCTTCGGCCGTGAGGAGACATTACTATACCTTGCAATACATTATTTACACTGTGGCCCTGGATCAATATCTCCGATTGCGTCTGCCTGGATACAGTTACGAGAAGCATTTTGGGGGGGTTATATATATTTTTCTGAGGGGGGTGGATCCGGAAAAAGGCAACCAATTCGGCATATACAGGGACTGGGGTCACATCTTAAAAATTAAGTAATTATCAGCCCTGTCCCCCGCTTAGTTGCCCATGGGCCCCAAGACATGGACCTCGTATTCGTGTTGATTATAATCAGTATCATTATTATAGGTAGTGAGTTCCCTGCCCGACCTAGTGGAGTTATGGTCAACTACTTCCTCCGACTGATAGACACGCGGCGGGCTATTTGTCTGTTTCTTGACCTTCGGTGTGTCTTTGTCTCGAACGTAATTGTCAAGCCTGTCTTCATCTGTTTCCTCCAGCAACTCGCCTGCCTTGTTTTGTTCGCTGCTTTTTGTTATGTCTTTTACGGTATCCGTCGTAAGGGCAAAATTCCACGTGGTAAAGAAATGCTTCTCCAATTGGTTATCCGTCATTGCGCTCATCTCTGCTGTTCCTGGCAGATAAAGCAGGAGAAATGCACACGCGCTTATACCAAGTATAAGAATTAGAAACTTTATTTCTTTCATGATCCCTTCTCGGTTTACCAGTAAGGTCCCTCTTAGGACCTCGACAGATGGAAACTTCCCCAACAAATTGATACACTACTCCATCAAAACACGCTTATAATATAATTCAATATAACTAAAAAGTAAAGAAAAAAAATAATGGTGCACAAAAAATCTCAACAATCATTTGAAAAACACACAGGAAAAAAGGCGTTATCTTACCTTAACTATTTGATGTCAAATGAAAAACCAATAAAGCCAGGTATTCCCTGGTAGCAATGGCCGCGTCTTTGAACCGGCCCGGCAGGTAGTCATTCCATCCATAGCGCCTGTCTGGCCAGGACTTAAATCCCGCCGGAAAGGGCATAACCTCAATACCGGCCTTTTTGAAACACATTACAGAGCGCTTCATATGGTAGGCAGACGTGACCAGTATGGGACTCCTAAATCCCGATTTTAGACAAATCTCTCGTGAAAACAGGGCGTTTTCCAGGGTATTCCTGCTCTTGTATTCCATTATGATTTTATCGGCAGGAACGCCGAGATCGACGAGGAAACGCCTCACAATAGGCGCTTCCGGCTTTACCTGTTTGAAGATAGTGCCTCCTGACACAATGATCGGGATTTTCAGCTTCTCTTGAAGCCTTACCGCGGTGACGACCCTGGGGAGCATATTTTCCGATGGTGCCCCGGTGCCGGAGAGGTCTGGCGCCCCATCTGAAACTCCACCGCCCAGGAGTATGATCACGTCGCCCCGTGGGTTTGCCGGCACACTAAAACAGGATTCGAGTTTTCTCATCATGGCATTTGAGACCGGTGTTGTGGTTAGGGACCACATGAAAAGGCCAATTATGCAATTAGCAAGGCCTGCGACCCGGTTTTTTTTGATTAGGAGCCATAGGCCGGAGAGGATCAATAAGGTTATGAATATTCCAGGGGGCAGTAGAAAAGGTATCAGGGCATATTTAAGCATAAACATATCAAAACCCCACCAAAGAAATCCGGAGGATAGTTTTCAGGGCAGTTAGGCCGCAGGCTAAAGGCTGTTAGTTTTAATTTTTGATTCACAGTCAGAAGTGTCATGTTCATCAGAATACCCCAAACGCTCTGAGCTTCGTATGATTACGCATAATCTCCCCTAAATGCCTACAGCCTATCTACCTGAGCAGTTACAAATTCGTCTGTCTATCTCTTGGTAAAATATCATTTCGCAACCTCCAGGTATGCGCCTTTCATGGCGGAGACCACATGGGCGGCATAACGCTCAAGTATGCCGTGCCCGTAGTTGAGAGATGGGGCCTTCCACCTTTTCCTGCGTTTTTCCAGGAGGGACTGGACTGCTTCTGTACCCATTCGTCTATTCCCGCGGCCCACAATTGAGAGGTTTCTTTTGGGGATATCTATAAGGATGAGGTCCCCGTCCTCAACAAGGGCGATTGGACCACCCCGGGCGGCCTCCGGTGACACATGGCCGATGCAAGGGCCCCGCGTCGCACCGGAAAACCTGCCATCGGTAACGATGGCGGTCTTTTGAAGCGAGGCGCTGGTTACCAATGCCTCAGTGGTTGCAAGGATTTCAGGCATCCCGCCGCCGCAAGGTCCCTCATAGCGCAAGACAATGACGGAACCGGGCTCTATATCTTGGTCAATAATTGCAGATAAGGCATCCTCTTCCGAGTCAAAAACCCTGGCCGGTCCTACATGTTCCAACATATCTGGCTCGACTGCCGAATATTTGATGACCGCACCTTCGGGTGCAATATTTCCTTTTAAAAGGGCCACTGATCCGTAGCAAACACATTCGTCCGGGGAATGGATCACTTCTTCGAACTTCAACCCGTAGTTTCCCAGATAGCCCTCTCCCCTCCGGAAAAAACCTTTCCTTTTAATTTGTTTCAGATTGTCTCCGAGTGTTTTCCCTGTTACCGTCATTACATCCAGATCCAGCATGTCCCGAAGTAGTGTCTGGACACGGGGGACACCTCCGGCGTACCAGAACAATTCACTCAGGAATCTTCCCGAAGGTTGGATGTCGACCAAATAGGGGGTTTGTCTATGAAGACGGTCAAACCACTCTGCATCGATTGCCAGGCCAATTTCATGCGCAATGGCAGGCAGATGGAGCAGTGCATTTGTAGATCCGGATATTGCGGCATGGATCTTAATGGCATTTTCAAAGGCCGCCTCTGTCAGAATATCAGATGGCCTGATCCCTTTTTTTGCCAGGTCCATGAGCCGCCACCCCGCCCTTCGCGCGAATCGTCGGATATCGAACAGACTTGCCGGGGTCAGGGCTGCGCCCGGTAAGGTCAATCCCAGTGCCTCCGCCATGCATTGCATGGTGCTGGCCGTGCCCATAAACTGACAGGCACCGGTTCCCGGGCAGCCCGAGAGCCTGTAATCTCTGATTTGGGTGTCAAAATCCTGGCCTCGTTTTGTTCTTGTGGCTATCCCACCAGGCAGGATACTATGGGACATATTGGGACCAATGCGATTTGAACCACCGGGGACGTGAATTGCGGGGATATTCAACCGGGATATGGCCATAAGGTGGGCGGGAATGGATTTATCACAGGATGAAATAACGGCCACCCCATCCCATGGTATGACGCGGCCGTGAATTTCCACCAGATCGCATAGGGTTTCCCTGGAGGGGAGGATATAATTCATTCCCTCATGCATCTGTGCCCAGCCGTCACATATGTCTGTTCCATAGAACTTTGCTGGCTTTCCACCTTCCTGATAGATAGCGATGGATACCTCCTCGGCCAATGCGTCCAGGTGGAAACTTCCCGGGTGGCTTTCACCATAGGCGCTTTCCACCAAAATCTGTGGATTCTTGAGATCTCTTTCCGTCCACCCCGTTCCGCATTGGAGAGCATCGATTTGGATCCAATCTGCTCGTATCTTCTTGCTCTTTTGGTCCTGTGTCATGGTAACGTCTGGTGTAAAACTTGAGAGAGATTAGATCAAGAGCCCTTAAAAGACTCTTGAAGGCGATCTTACGCGATTTTATTGACCAGCGTGCCGATTGAGGTGATGTTGATGCGCATCTCATCACCGGAACGTAGCGTAAACTCAGGGTCCGGTACTATTCCTGTTCCGGTCATTAAAAAAACGCCGTTTTTAAAGGTCTGATCCCGAAATAACCATTCTACCAGCTCTTCCAGGGCGCGATTCATCTCTGAGATCCCGGTATTTCCCTTGAAGACTGTTTGTCCATCTCGTAGGATTTCAAGCGAGATCTTTTCTTTTAGGATGTCCATGTCAGGATTGGAAAGCAGGAGGGCCGGACCTATTGCACAACTGGTGTCCCAGATTTTGGCCTGGGGTAAATAGAGGAGGTTTGCGCCTTCTATATCGCGGGAACTCAAATCGTTTCCGCAGGCATAGGCGACAATTTTTTTGTTTGAGCCGACGAGGACAACCAGTTCTGGTTCGGGCACGTTCCACTTGGCGTCTGCCCTTAATCTCATGGTATCCCCGGGACCGACACATCGGTCTGGACTGGACTTAAAGAAGATCTCAGGCCGCTCTGCCAGGTAAACATGATCATATGCCCTGGCACAGAAATCACTCTCATCAATTCGTTCGCTGCGGCTGCGCTTATAGGTCACACCCGCTGCCCAGACTTCCTGTTGTCCCATGGGGCGCCCGGCCACAGGAATGCCGGGGTTGAAAACGAGGGCCTTCGCACGCCTTTGGATCTCCTCAGCAGGGTTTTCATGGCCCAGCCACTCGTCAAAATCGAAACTATCAAGGCCTGCAGACAATCCATTATTCTCAATCCACCACCCTGAATCGTTTCTAAAGAGTCTCATGACTGATCCCTGGTCGGCTTCCCGTCTACCATTCGCCAGATACCCAAGGAATTGGCCTCTTTAAGTTCATCCGGGAGTCGGGAGTCCGGGAAGCCCTGATACGAGACAGGTCGGGTGAACCGGTAAATGGAATAGGTGCCCACGGAAGTGGAACGGCCGTCTGTTGTGGCCGGATAAGGGCCTCCGTGGACCATGGCATGACATACTTCTACACCGGTCGGAAAGCCGTTGATGATGAGCCGTCCGGCCTTTTGTTCGAGGATGGCAATGAGGTCGGCATTGGCCTCAAAGTCTGAGCTTGTGCCATGTACTGTGGCAGTCAATTGCCCTTCAAGGCCTTTGGCGATATTGAGCAGTTCACGGTGTGTCTGATATGTAATCAGGTGAGTGGAAGGGCCAAAAATCTCTTTGCTAAGTTCCGGTCTTTTAAGGAAGGATTTTGCATCAGAGTGGAACACGGCTATTCCGGAGCGGTAACCGCCCGACTTTTTGTCAGTTTCTTGGTAGGCAATTGTTTTTACGTCCTGGTGCCCCATCTTTTCGGCCACGCCCTTTTTATAGGCAGCATGGATGTCACCGGTCAGCATGCACCCCGGTAGACACTGCTTCATCAATTCGGCAAAGTGACCCATAAAGTTCTCAGATGCTTTATTTTTTTCAAGAACAACGATGCCGGGGTTGGTGCAAAATTGTCCGACACCGAGGGTTACAGATGCCATAAGTCCTTCGGCTATCCTTGCCCCTTCTCCGGGCAGTGCGCCGGGTAGAATGAACACAGGATTAATGCTGCTCATTTCCGCATACACCGGTATGGGCTCAGGCCTTGACGTAGCGGCATTCCATAAAGAGAGACCTCCCGACCTGGATCCTGTGAACCCGACCGCTTTTATCTTGGAGTTTCTGACCAGAGAAATTCCTACCTCTTGGCCAGGGCCATAAAGTAATGAAAACGTCCCCTCGGGCATGCCAGATTTCCTAACGGCCTCGGTTATAGCACGGCCGATTAGTTCGGCGGTCCCCGGGTGTGCATGGTGTCCTTTCACGATCACCGTGTTGCCTCCGGCCAGCGCCGAGGCCGTGTCTCCCCCTGCGACAGAAAATGCAATAGGAAAGTTACTGGAACAAAAGACGGCGACTGGGCCCAAAGGGCGCATCATCATGCGCAGATCTGGTTTGGGCACGGGCTGACGATCGGGCATTGCATGTTCTATTCTGGCCTCCACCCAGGAACCCTCTTCGATTAACTCGGCGAAAAGACGAAGCTGGCCGGTTGTACGGCCAGACTCCAGTATGATACGTGCCTCAGGCAGGCCTGTTTCGCGGGTTGCTCGATCAACAAGATCGTCTCCGAGGTCTTCTATGTTATCGGCGATCTGACGTAGGAATGCCCCTTTTTCTTTCCCCGATTTGCGACTGTAAATATCAAAGGCGCTGGAGGATAGATCTGCGGCCTGTTTCACCTGTGCGCTAGTGGCAGCATAATATGGGGGATCAAGTTTTTCAGTTGTGTCAGGATTGATCGCGTAAAATGGTTTGCCGGCCTTGTCGCCATTCCGTAAACCGATAAGGGATGTTCCGTTCAGTTTCATGAATAATAACTCCTTTTTTTATGTCTCTAGAGGCATCTAACTCATTACGCTTATTTGTGTAATAGTCTAGGTGGAAAGGGGCCTGGGTGTCAACGGATAACATGATGTTTCATTAGGACCAAATATCCACGTCCTCTGGGTGTGGTTGTTTAGTCAATATGCCTAAGGTGGCCCGGCGTGTCGGCAGATTTGTCTCTTGTCCAGGAAAACATTGTTTCAAATTGTTGCCTGTGATAAAAGAGAATCTCTGTAAGGGTCTTTGGGTGATAACCGGTTTATCAAGCGATTGAGGTCTTATGCATCCGTTTTTATATCGAAATGAAGTTTATCATATTTACATTGCCTCTTATGGAATGATGCTCGTCATAGGTTTTATCGCTGGGTATCTCTTGATGTGTCATCTGGCTAAATTGAAAGGGCAGAGCATAGAACATGTCTATAATTTGGTCGTTTATATTTCCGCATCAGCACTTGTTGGAGCGAGACTTTTTCACGTCCTGTTCGAAGAATTCGATTTATATGCCTTGCACCCACTTAATATAATAAAGTTTTGGCAAGGTGGTTTTTCATTTTACGGTGGGTTGATCTCTGCAGGAATAGTCAGTTACCTGTATATGCGAAGGCACAGACTGCCTCCCCTGCTCTATCTTGATCTTATGGCCCCATCCCTGCTGCTGGGGCAGGTATTTGGACGAATTGGTTGTTTTTTGGCTGGATGTTGCTGGGGGAAACCCACAAATCTGCCCTGGGGGGTGGTTTTTACGAACCCTCACTGTCTGACCGGGACATTGGGAGTGCCTCTCCATCCCACACAGCTTTACCAGGCCTTTTCCAATTTGGTCGGTGCTATCTTCTTGTATCTGGCCTTCAGGGGGAAAACCTATTTCCCGGGAAAGACCTTAGCACTTTACCTTATAGCTTACCCAATAGGGCGCTTTATTGTAGAATTTTTTCGAGGGGATAGTTACAGGGGCTTTGTGATTCCAGATGTCTTGTCTATTCCACAGGCTGTCAGTATAATTCTGATTTCAATTGGCATTCCCCTATACCTTGTTTTCCGTAAGAAATCAGGAGGTCAAAATTTATAGATTTTGAAAAAATCTTAAGAATACCTTTGTTTCAAAGGGCTAACGTATTACTGCATCGAGGTTTTTTTGGTGAGCGAAAATTGGATGAAGGAAAAGGACATTGACCGCTTGTTCACCACTGGTTTTTTCTCTGAGCTTGATATCCATTTTGCCCGCCTTATGGTCAGGCTTTCAGGGCAGGAGATTCCCGAGCTTTCTCTTGCCTCAGCCCTTGTAAGCCGTGCCGTTTCAGAGGGACATGTCTGTCTGGACCTTTCTTCTATCGAGGGGAGGCCATTAGTTACCGATGATTCGAACTCACATACCTTGATTTGCCCCGAGTTGGCAGCGTGGCGCGAAAAGCTCATCTCAAGTGTTGTAGTCGGCAGCCCGGGGGAATATTGCCCACTGATATTGGATGACCGATCGCGCCTTTATCTTTACAGATACTGGGATTATGAAAATTCGCTTGCCCAAGACCTGAAGGCGCGTGCGGCCAAGGAAATAGGAGATATAGATGGGCAGTTGTTGATTGACGGGCTTTCGAGGTTATTTGAACGGTCCCCCTGTGAGGGGCCTGACTGGCAGAAGGTGGCCGCGTTTATGTCGGTCGTGAAATCTTTGTGTGTGATCTCCGGGGGACCCGGGACCGGGAAAACCACGGTAATAGCCAAGATACTGGCCTTGATCATGCAACAAAACGGGGGCAATCGGGGGCGAGTGGCCCTTGCCGCGCCTACGGGCAAGGCCGCGGCTCGTCTTGAGGAAGCTATTAAATACGCGAAGGAATCACTCCCTTTAGAGCACCGTATCAAGGAGGCCATCGTGACCCGGGCCTCCACTATTCACAGGCTGCTGGGCACAATTCCCGGCTCGCCGTACTTCCAACATAATGCAGAGGACCCACTCCCCGTTGATCTGGTAGTAGTTGACGAGGCCTCAATGGTGGACCTGGCGCTTATGTCGAAGCTGGTACAGGCCATGCCATCGCATGCTCGGCTGATACTTCTGGGAGATAAGGACCAATTGTCATCGGTGGAGGCGGGCGCCGTGCTTGGTGATATTTGCGATACGGGGAGAATTCATGGCTTTTCTAAGCGTTTCTCGGATAGATTTCAGGAAATCACCGGGGAAGCCATAACATTTACACCGGAAAAAGGTAGTTATGAACAAAAGATTGAGGATTGTTTGGTACAGCTCAATAAGAGCTACCGTTTCGGGACAGATAGCGGCATCGGCGCGGTGAGCCGGGCCGTCAACCAGGGAAACGGTGATTTGGCCCTAAATCTTCTGAAGGGAGGGGGCTACCAAGACATTAAGTGGGTCCCCCTGCCAACACGTGAGGTCCTGGCCGGTAAGCTAAGGCAAACGGTTATCAATGGTTATAGGCCGTACCTGGAGGCAGAAGATCCCATTGAGGTGTTTCATCTGTTCGAAGGGGTTCGTATTCTCTGCGCCTTGAGAAAGGGCCCTTATGGTGTGACGGCGCTGAATAACTTAGCGGAACAGGTCCTGCAGGAGGAAAGGCTGATAGACACGGAGAAGCGCTGGTACAGGGGCCGTCCGGTGCTGATTACAAGAAATGACTATACCATGGGACTCTTTAATGGTGACATTGGTGTTATATTGCCTGATCCGGCAACCGATCATGAACTTCGCGCCTTCTTTCCTGCACCGGATGGGACCTCACGCAAATTCCTGCCGATCAGGTTGCCCGAACATGAAACCGTCTATGCCATGACAGTCCATAAGAGCCAGGGATCAGAGTTTGATAAGGCCGTGCTTCTCCTTCCGGACAGGGACACGCCAGTCTTGACGAGAGAACTCATCTACACTGGTATTACGCGGGCGAGACAGGGCGTTGAAGTTTGGGGAACGGAGGGTGTGTTTGTTGAGGCTGTAAACCGGCGCACTCTGAGGGCGTCAGGGCTCCGTGACGCGCTTTGGGGTTTAGCTGTCTAGCGTAAATGATTTGATTACATCCACTAGAGATTCGAGCCTGAAAGGTTTCATGAGTGAAAAGTCAAATAAATTCCGGTGGATGTCTTCGGCAGACCCGCTGATCGCCACCATGGGCGTGTCTGATCTGTCTGAATTTCTGATATACCTGGCGACCTCATTACCGCTCATCTTGGGCATATTTATGCCCGTAATAACGAGGTCGAAGTCGTAACCATTGTTGAATATTTGTATCCCCTCCCGCCCGTCGTGGGCGCATTTCACTTTGTAACCCAGGTGTGTGAGGACCTTACGCAGGGAAAAGAGGATGCCTTCTTCATCTTCGATCACGAGTATGTTGTCCATAATACCTCCGGTCATGATGTTGTCTGACATGAGACTGGACAATATTTGTCGTTGATTATATATTGGTATATATTGTATGTCAAGAAAAAAAAACACAATATACAGTAGTAAATAATCCGCGTCCAGAGGGCCCGGCGTTGGCTTGCCCCCAGAAGGGGCTTGTTTATCCGTGTGTCTCCTGAGTGACTAAAGTGATCTAAAATGTCTAAAGTGTCTAAAGTTAAGGAATTTTATGCCAAAACTTTAGTTCACTTTAGTTCACTTCACAGTCTTGATTTCTGGTACGGCATAGCCTGATTTCTCTGCCTCCCGCATAGAGGGAGTTTTCCAATCAACAATAAAGCAGGGGCAAATTCCAGAAAAAGGGTGGAGGATGCCGAGTTTCCGAGGGAGACCCATGAAATTTATTGCTGATCTCCACATTCATTCCCATTTTTCACGGGCCACATCCAAGACGCTGGATCCCGAACATCTTTCCCTCTGGGCACAGAGAAAAGGGATTTCCGTAATTGGCACTGGCGATTTTACCCATCCCACCTGGGTCTCAGAACTTCAAGACAAGCTTATAGAGGCAGAATACGGTCTCTACCAATTAAGACCCGAGCTGCAAAAATCTGTGGATTGTCAGGTTTATTCTTCCTGTCTCGATCCAACCCGGTTCTTGCTTTCAGGTGAGATAAGCTGCATCTACAAGAAAAACGGTAAGACCAGAAAGGTCCACCACCTGATACTCATGCCCGACATGGCGTCCGTGGTCAAACTGAATGAGAAGTTGGACCGCATAGGAAATATCCATTCTGATGGGAGGCCCATACTTGGTCTTGACTCAAGGGATTTGCTGGAGATCACCTTGGAGGCAAGTGAAAGGGCCTTCTTTATCCCTGCCCATATCTGGACCCCGTGGTTTTCCGTGTTTGGATCCAAATCCGGGTTTGATAGTCTTGAGGAGTGCTTCGAAGATCTCACGGATCATATTTTTGCCTTGGAGACCGGTTTGTCCTCTGACCCGCCCATGAACCGGCGTCTATCAGCCCTGGATAGGTATCTCCTGGTTTCTAATTCCGATGCGCATTCTCCCGCCAAATTGGGCCGAGAGGCCAATATCTTTGAGACAGACCTGGATTACGAAAAGATGATTCAGGCCATGACCGACGGCAGGGGTTTTATGGGGACGGTGGAATTATACCCACAGGAAGGCAAATATCACTTCGACGGTCACAGAAAATGCCGGATCAGTATGGGTCCAAAAGAGACCGATGAGGTTCAAGGGGTATGCCCGGTATGTGGGCGGGGATTGACCGTTGGGGTGCTTCACCGGGTAGATGATCTGTCAGATCGCGATGCCCCCGAGCTTTCAAAGGACTTTTTTAGTCTCATTCCCTTGCCCGAGGTCCTTTCAGAACTCTTGAGCTGTGGTCCTTCAACAAAGAAGGTCACGTCATTCTACGAAAAACTCCTCTTAGAGCTGGGGCCTGAACTTCAGATCCTGATGGATGCGTCCCTTTCCGATATTGAGGCGGCGGGTGGACCTGTCCTTGCCGAGGCCATAGGCAGGATGCGCCGGAATCAAGTGATCTGCGAGGAGGGTTATGACGGCCAATACGGAAAGATCCGGTTATTTCAGAACGCTGAAATAGAATCCATTACCGGCCAGATGGCCCTGTTCAAGAAAGAAGCAACAAAGTGCCCCAGCGAGCCGGCCTCTTCTCATCGGCAGAGAAAAAGGCCAAAGAGAAGTCATGGTCCTTTGAGTTCGGATGAGGTCTCACCAGGAGACCCTATTCTTGATCCATTAAACGCCGAGCAAGAGTCGGCGGTCCTGTGCCGGGGAGGCGATCTGCTCGTCGTGGCCGGCCCCGGGACCGGAAAGACCATGACATTGACACATAGGATCGCCCATTTAATCCGGTCCGGCCAGGCTGGAGCCGGCCATGTCCTGGCCCTTACCTTCACCAGGAAGGCGGCCAAAGAGATGCAGCAAAGGATCTCCAGACTGCTTCAGGAATCAGAGAGCGGAGAGATCCGTGTATCCACATTTCATGCCTTTTGTACTGATATCCTCAGAAGGGAGGGGCACAGGGTCGCGCTGCCCTCTGATTTCAAACTCTGCTCAGAATGGGATTCACAAAGACTTGCAGGGGAGGTCCTTGCCGGATCAGGGGCAGGCAGGCCGCCTATTGGGCGTTTTTTGAAGGTCCTGCCTGTTTTCAAGAAGGCACTTGTTTTGGATTCTGGGGGCCCTCGTTTGGGACATGATCTGATCCCTTTTTGCGAGGAATATCAGAGGCGATTGAAAGATATGGGCATGCTGGACTTTGATGACCTGGAAGTGGAGACATTAAGACTCTTTCAGGATCATGCCGCTGTGTCCGAGGGCATTGGCCGGGGTTTTCCATGGATATTTGTGGACGAGTATCAGGACACCAACGCTATTCAGGTGGAAATCCTGAAAAGGCTCATTAGAGCCGGCTCAGGAAATATATGCGCCATTGGAGATCCGGATCAGGCCATATATGGGTTCAGGGGAGCGGATGTCACAAACTTTCACCGCTTTGTCCAAGATTTTCCCGGGGCAAAGAAGATTACGCTGACCAGGAATTATCGATCCACGGAATCTATACTTCAAGGATCGGCCGCCCTTATGAGGAAAGAAAGGCCTTTGAGAAGTGAATCGGGTGCGGGAGGGCCCATCTTTCTCGCTCCTTGCCGGACCGCATCTGAAGAGGCGGAGATGATTGTGGAACAGTCAGAGAGACTCATTGGAGGCATTTCATATTTCTCTCTTGACAGCGGCAGGGTTTCTTCCCATGAGGGGGAACAGTCTCTGGGGTTCGGTGATATTGGCGTGCTTTACCGTCTAAATTCGCAGGGTGATAGGGTGGAGGAGGCACTCCAGAGGGCGGGAATCCCGTATATACGCTCAGGGGAAACCCCTCTTATCTGCCTGCATCCAGTCAATATCCTCTGGCGTTTTTTCCAGACCCTTCAATACCCGGAAAGTGCTTACTATGCCAAAGTCTATGCGGACTTGACCCCTAGTGCCTCAGAGATAAAGAGACATGTAATGAATGAATTTTCTGCCGGCATGTCACTGCCAGACCTGATTGACCGGGCCATAGAGTTTCATGATTTTGACCTATCCTCTGATGATTCGGCCGGGGCCGTTGGCAGGCTAAAGCGGATTGGTGAGGATTTTAGAGGAGATATGGAGGGATTTCTGGACAGCCTTTCCCTGGAAAGGGGGATCGATCATGCCTCGCTGCGCGGTGATCGCGTGGCCCTTATGTCTCTTCACTCGGCAAAGGGTCTGGAGTGGCCGGTCGTTTTTATCATTGGATGTGAGGACAGGCTTATACCCTGTTCCATTTTCGGAGACATGGACGAGGGGGAGGAGAGGCGCCTTTTATACGTGGGCATGACACGGGCCCGGTCACGTCTTATCCTATCCCATGTAAAACGTCGCGGGCTTAATGGTCGTGTTCTTGATATGAGGCCATCGCCGTTCCTTGAGGATATACCGGGAGGTCTTTGTAAGGATTTGGACAGGCGTGGATGGAAGGCGAAGAAAAGCCCCCATGAGCAATTGAAACTGTTTTGACCGTAAGCCTTTGGGACCAAAACGGGCAGAAAATTTGTGTCATGTCAGACAAATCAAGGGGTTTTTCGGCGGGCTGATATCCTGGCCCTATAGGAGATATCCAAAGGTCCACGGGGCAAGGGGACCGGAAATTGACCGTGTCTGTGTCTGCATCAATTCAGATGACTCAGCCTCCCTTTGAAAACCTGACGGGACGTCGGCAAATGGATTTGGCGGCCTCCGACTCGCACAAGAACATACACAAATCAATATTCCAATGGATATCTCTAAGAATTCCCCTATTGAGCGAGAGGCCGTGTTGAATGCCTCGCTTTTACGGTCAGCCCGACAGTTACTTGACGATTCTATCCATAATTCGTAAAAAAATTGCGTGTTATGGCAACCTGCATCAAGTTTAAATTTGGCTGGCATCAAGAATATACTTGACAATATGATTTTTTACACGTAAATGAATTGCGTGTTATGCGAATAACTGTCAAAAGTGATCGATAATGAAGCTGAGGACTTTTTTCCGCACACACCCTGTGTTTACCGTCGAGGACTTTGCCGGCTTCCTGTCCTCCGATGGAACCCATAACGTAAGAACCCAGGAATCTCTCCTTGCCTACCATGTGAAAGCGGGTAATATTGTCCGGGTCCGCCGTGGGCTCTATGCATCTGTTCCCCCCGGGGCATCGCCGGAAAATTTTTCTATAGACCCATTTCTCCTTGCCGGCCGCATATCGAAAGACGCTGTTCTGGCCTATCATACGGCGCTGGAGGCTCATGGAAAGGCCTATTCGGTGTACGAACACTTCACTTATCTCGTCAGCAAATCTATGCCCCTCATCACCTTTCGCGCTCATTCATTCAAAGGGGTGAGATTTCCGCAGGCCCTTGTGCGAAAGAAAGCGGAATCTTATGACGTGATGAAAGTCGATCGTTCGGGAATGACGATATGCATCACCGGACTTGAACGGACCTTTGTAGATGTTCTGAACCGTCCCGATTTGTCGGGGAGCTGGGAAGAAATATGGCGGTCTCTAGAGACCGTTGAGTATTTTAATCTGGATAAGGTCGTGGAATATGCATTGCTTTTGGAAAACGCCACTACCGCCGCGAAGGTGGGGTTTTTCCTGGAACAGCATCGGGAATCCCTGATGGTTGAAGAGGCGTATTTAAAAAGATTCCAAGATCTTCGACCACGCCGACCCCACTACATGGAGCGAAGCCGGCGGAAATCCGGCCGCTTCATCTCCA